>NZ_JBHTZF010000011.1:333762-376755 GCF_042790435.1 Streptomyces sp. NPDC056738 | reverse complement strand
ACCGGCGCGTCGACCCGACCGCCCTCCGAACGCGGGAAGAACTCGTACCACGCCCCGTAGAGCGCCCGCTCCCGCTCCACCAGCAACGGCAACGGCTCGGACGAGGTCACCAGCTCGCGCAGCGGGTGCTCCGCGAGGACGGCGTCCACCTGCGGGGTCAGCGCGGCGGCGAGACGGGAGGCCACCGGGCGGCCGGTGTCGCGCAGCGCGTCCACGGCTCCGAGGAGCGTGTCCCTGCTCCTCTTGCCCCGGGTCCCCTTCGGCAGGCCGGCCACCGCCCGCTCGTACAGCAGGGCGCCCTCCTCCAGCACCAGCTCGGTGTCGAGACCGGCCGGGATCTTGATGCCCGCGTGATGCCGCCAGGTCGTGACCGGGTCTCCCCACGCCTCCACCGTGTACGTCCAGCGGCCCTCCGTGCCGGCACTCACCCTCGCCCCCCAGCGGTCCGTGCCGGGGGCCAGCTCGCGCATCGGTGTCCACGGGCCGGGGCGGCCGTCCGGGTCGCGCAGGACGACGTTCGCGGCGACGGCGTCATGGCCCTCGCGGAAGACCGTGGCCGACACCTCGAACTCCTCGCCCACCACCGCCTTGGCGGGACGGCGTCCGTGCTGGACGACCGGGCGGACGTCGAGGACGGGGATCCGCCCGACGGCCGTCGCCGGAGTGACGGCGGTGAGGGGCGCGTCGGGGGCGCGGGTGGCGGGGACGGCGGCCCGGGCCGTTTCGGGAGCGGCCTTCGCCCCCTTCGGAGCGCTCTTCCCCGCCTTGGGAGCGGCCGTCTTGGCGGTCTTGGCCGCCTTGGCCGTCTTCGGGGCGGAGGACTTGGCCGTCTTGGGAGCGGACTTGGCCGCCTTGGAGCGCGCCGTGGTGGCCTTGCGCTCGGACGTCGCCGGAGCCGGCGCGTCCGCGGACGGCGTCTCCGGCGTGGTGGCGGGGGTGCCGGCGGCGGAGGTGCCGGGGTCGGTGCCGGCCGCGGCCGACGGTTTCCCGGGTGCGGCGGACGAAGCGGGTGTACGGGACCCGGATTCGGCCGCGCGTGTCCGGGGGGTCTCGGGGGTGGTCGTCGGGGGTGGCGACGTGTGGTGCGTGGCGGGCATGACCGCTCCTGTCCGCGTCAACGTGGGTGGGCGGATGGCGTGTGGGGAGGTGGGGCCTGCGGGCGTACCGGAGGAGCCTTCCCACCCTATGCGGGTGGGCATTCCGGCACTTTGTTAACTACTCACGCGTATGTCTACACACAAGACCGGCCTCGTCCCGGGCAGGCGAGGCCGGTGCGGTGTGGCCGAATCACCCTGGTCGTGCCGGCGTCACCCCAGGGTCAGCCGATGTGCAGGAGCCTGTCCGGCGAACCCGTGCCCGCACCCGACACCTTTCCCGGGACCGCCCGTCTCACCAGCGCCTTCGCCACCTGCGCGGGTGCGGCCCGTGGATGGTCCGCCAGATACAGCGCGGCCGCGCCGGCGGCGTGCGGGCTCGCCATCGACGTTCCGGAGTAGGTGGCTTTCGCCCTGTCTCCGGTGTACGAAGTCGACGTGATGTCCACCCCCGGCGCGAAGAGGTCCAGCGAGGGCCCGGAGTTCGAGAAGCGCGCCCGCGCGTCGGTCCGGTCCGTCGCGCCGACCGTGAGCGCCTCCGCGACCCGGGCGGGGGAACAGAGCGAGGCCGGCAGCCCGGAGTTGCCCGCCGCGACCGTGTAGGTCACGCCGGAGGCGATGGAGTTGCGGACGGCCGCGTCGAGCTGGGCGTTGGCGGGTCCGCCCAGACTGAGGTTGGCCACGGCCGGCTTCCTCGCGTGCCGGGTGACCCAGTCGATGCCGGCGATGACCTGGGCGGTGGAGCCGGCGCCCCTGTCGTCGAGGACGCGGACGGCCACGATCCTGGCCTTCTTCGCCACGCCGTACCCGGCCCCGGCGACCGTCCCCGCGACGTGGGTGCCGTGGCCGTTGCCGTCCTGGGCCGTCCCGTCGCCGTCGACGAAGTCCCAGCCGTAGCTCGCCCGGCCGCCGAAGTCCCGGTGGGTGACACGGACACCGGTGTCGATGACGTAGACGGTCACCCCCGAGCCGGCCGAGCCGGGTGCCGTGTACCGCCGGTCGAGCGCCCGGCCCCTCTGGTCGATCCGGTCCAGCCCCCACGACGGCGGGTCGCTCTGGACCCGGTCGGCGCTCGCGCGGCCGGCCGGCACCGAGCCGGCGGCCACGCGGTCGGCCAGGGCCCGGCCGACCGTGACACCCGGATCTCTCACCCCCTCGAACGTCACCCGGGTGTCCTGGACGACGGAGGCCACACGGGGGTCCGCGGCGAGCCGCCCGGCCTGTCTCGCGTCGGCCCGCACGGAGAAGCCGTTGAGAGCCGTGCCGTAGGTGTGGCTGATTCTCGCTCCGTACCGTTCGGCGACGCTCACGCCGGCCGACGACGGAGCCCGCGTACCGCCCTTGAGTGTCACGATGTAGCTGCCGCTGACGGAGCCCGGCTCCCCCGCGCCGGACATCCGTCCCGCCCGGGCCGCCCGCGCGGGCGGGGCGTTGGCCGAAAGCACCGCGGCCGTCGCGACCGCCGTGAGCCCCGCCGCCCAGCGCAGACGCCACTTCCTCGTCCGTGCCATGACCTGAGTTCCCCTCCTCGACGCGACGTACCGAGGCCGGTCCGGCCGCTGGGACGGGGTCCGGCCGTACGCCACCCAGTGAGCCTCTCGTGCGGTGCGAAGCATCACAAGACCGCCTATGCGGGTGGAATCGGCCATGCCCTCCCTGAGCCGTCCGCGAAGGTTGCGTCGATTTCACGCCGATGTCACACGGTCGGCTCCGATCGGGGGCCGTGCCGCGATGCGCCGTGTCGCGAAGGCACCCTCGCCGCTAACGTCGTGGGTGACGAAGGGCGCACAACGCCGTGCGTCCCTCAGCCGCGTACGTCCTCCGTGAAGGTGGAATTCGTGAAGGCGATCCGCAGATTCACCGTCCGACCCGTGCTCCCCGAAGCCCTTCACCCGCTCAGTGACCTGGCCCGCAACCTCCGCTGGTCCTGGCACGCAGAGACCCGCGACCTCTTCCGGTCCGTCGACCCCGAGCGCTGGGCCGCGTGCGGCGACGACCCCGTGCGCCTGCTCGGCAGCGTGCCCGCCGGGCGGCTCGCGGAACTCACCGAGGACAGCCGCTTCCTGCGCCGTCTGGCCGAGGTCCGCGACGACCTGCGCGAGTACATGGGCGGCGACCGCTGGTACCAGACACAGACCTCCGACCTGCCCGCCGCCATCGCCTACTTCTCGCCCGAGTTCGGCATCACGGCCGCCCTGCCGCAGTACTCGGGGGGCCTCGGCATCCTCGCGGGCGACCACCTCAAGGCGGCCAGCGACCTCGGTGTCCCGCTGATCGGCGTCGGCCTGCTCTACCGGCACGGCTACTTCCGCCAGTCCCTGTCCCGCGAGGGCTGGCAGCAGGAGCACTATCCGGTCCTCGACCCCAACGAACTGCCCGTGGTGCCGCTGAGCGAGGACGACGGCACCCCCGCCCAGGTGTCCCTCGCGCTGCCCGGCGGCCGCGCGCTGCGCGCCCGGATCTGGCTGGCCCAGGTCGGCCGCGTCCCGCTGCTGATGCTCGACTCCGACGTCGAGGAGAACGGCGTCGGCGAACGCGGGGTCACCGACCGGCTCTACGGCGGCGGCAGCGAGCACCGGCTGCTCCAGGAGATGCTCCTCGGCATAGGAGGGGTGCGGGCGGTCAGGACGTACTGCCGCCTGACCGGGCACCCGCAGCCCGAGGTGTTCCACACCAACGAGGGGCACGCGGGGTTCCTCGGCCTGGAGCGGATCGCCGAACTCGGAGACAAGGGACTGGACTTCGACTCCGCGCTGGAGGCGGTCAGGGCCGGCACGGTCTTCACCACCCACACGCCGGTGCCCGCCGGCATCGACCGCTTCGACCGGGAGGTGGTCGCCCGCCACTTCGGCGCCGACGCCGAACTCCCGCGCATCGACGTGGAGCGCGTCCTCGCCCTCGGCATGGAGACCTATCCCGGAGGCGAGCCGAACCTCTTCAACATGGCCGTGATGGGCCTGCGGCTCGGCCAGCGGGCGAACGGCGTCTCCCTGCTGCACGGCCAGGTCAGCCGGGAGATGTTCTCCGGGCTCTGGCCGGGCTTCGACCCCGACGAGGTGCCGATCACCTCGGTCACCAACGGCGTCCACGCACCGACCTGGGTGGCCCCCGAGGTCTTCCGCCTCGGCGCCCGGCAGGTCGGCGCGCAGCGCACCGAGGACGCGCTGACCGTCGGCGGCTCCGACCGCTGGGACGCGGTGGCCGAGATCGCCGACCAGGAGATCTGGGACCTGCGCAGGGTGCTGCGGGAACAACTGGTCATGGAGGTACGGGACCGGCTGCGGGCCTCCTGGCGCCAGCGCGGCGCCGGCACGGCCGAACTCGGCTGGATCGACGGCGTCCTCGACCCCGACGTCCTCACCATCGGCTTCGCCCGCCGCGTCCCCTCGTACAAACGTCTGACGCTCATGCTGCGCGACCGCGACCGGCTCATGGACCTGATGCTGCACTCCGAGCGGCCGGTCCAGATCGTCGTCGCGGGCAAGGCGCACCCCGCGGACGACGGCGGCAAGCGGCTGATCCAGGAACTGGTCCGGTTCGCGGACGACCCGCGGGTGCGCCACCGGATCGTCTTCCTGCCCGACTACGGCATGGCCATGGCGCAGAAGCTCTACCCGGGCTGCGACATCTGGCTCAACAACCCGCTGCGTCCGCTGGAGGCGTGCGGCACGAGCGGGATGAAGGCCGCGCTCAACGGCTGTCTCAACCTCTCCGTCCTGGACGGCTGGTGGGACGAATGGTTCCAGCCGGACTTCGGCTGGGCGATCCCGACCGCGGACGGCACCGCGACCGACGACGACCGCCGGGACGAGCTGGAGGCCGCGGCCCTGTACGACCTGCTGGAGCAGCGGGTGGCCCCCCGCTTCTACGAGCGCGGCCAGGAGGGACTGCCCGACCGGTGGATCGAGATGGTCCGCCGGACGCTGACCCACCTCGGGCCGAAGGTCCTGGCCGGCCGGATGGTGCGCGAGTACGTGGAGCGCCTGTACGCCCCGGCGGCCCAGGCCCACCGTTCCCTCACCGCCGGGACGGCCCGTGAACTGGCCGCCTGGAAGTCACGGGTCCGGGCCGCCTGGCCGCAGGTCACGGTCGATCACGTCGAGGCGTCCTCGGCCACCACGACCGCCGAACTGGGCACCACGCTGTCGCTGCGCGTCCGCGTCGGCCTGGGCGACCTCGTCCCCGACGACGTGGAGGTGCAGGCGGTGGCGGGCCGGGTCGACGGGGACGACCGCATCGCGGACGCGGTCTGTGTCCCGCTGAAGCCGACCAACGGCCCGGACCTGGAAGGCCGTTGGGCGTACGAGGGCCCGTTGTCCCTCGACCGCACGGGCTCCTTCGGCTACACGGTCCGGATCCTGCCGTCGCACCGCCTGCTGGCCTCCGGCGCGGAACTGGGTCTGGTGGCGGTGCCCTCGGAGGAGACGGGAGAGGGCGCGGGTCTGCTGATGCGCTGAGGCGCAGCCCGCGCGACCGGCGTGATCGGGGCGAGCCGTGCACCACGGCTCGCCCGGGTCGCGCCGGTCTGCCGTCTCAGGAGTCGAGCCCCGCGCACAGCCGCCGCATCACCTTGCCGCAGCGCTGGGCGTAGGCGTGCTGCAGACCGCGGGTGACGGCGCCGCCCGCGCGGGCGTACCACTTGGCCGCGCGGCTGAAGGCCGTGATCGTGAGCCAGACGGTGCCGTCGCCGGTGCGCGAGACGACGAAGGCCTCCTCGCCGCACTCGGGATGACCGGAAAGGGTCCCGTAGGCCCAGGCGGTGCGCCGGTACTCCTCGGCGGTCCAGACTATGCGGCAGGGGGCCTTGATCAGGCCGATGCCGACCGTGACGTCGACCCCCGGCGCCGCCTTGCCGGCCTCGGAGACCATGCGGATCCCCATGGCCCGGTGCATCTCCCAGGTCATCAGGGCTTCGGACGCGCGCCGGAAGACGGCTTCGCCCTCGCCGATGCGGGAGCGGACGTGCAGTCGGTGGAAGCCCGGGGGGCAGCGGTCCTCGCGGGTCGCGCCCACGTCCTCGTACGTGTAGGGCATGGGGGCAAGCGTAAGGCGGCACCCGGCACGATTCCGTGCCGGGTGCCGCCTCGGTTCGATTACGTTCGCACTAGCTGACGTTGACCGCGGTCCAGGCCGCCGCCACCGTCGCGTACTCGGTGCTGCTGGAGCCGTACAGCGCGGACGCCGCCGACAGGGTGGCCGTACGGGCGCCCTTGTAGTTCGTCGACGAGGTCATGTAGGTCGTCAGCGCCTTGTACCAGATCTGCAGGGCCTTGGCCCGGCCGATGCCGGTGACCGTCGAGCCGCTGTAGGTCGGGGAGTTGTAGCTGACACCGTTGATCGTCTTCGAACCGCTGCCCTCCGAGAGGAGGTAGAAGAAGTGGTTCGCGACGCCGGACGAGTAGTGCACGTCCTTGTTGCCGACGGTGGAGGACCAGTAGTCCGCGGAGCCGCCGTCCTTGCTCGGCTTGTCCATGTAGCGCAGCGGGGTGCCGTCGCCGTTGATGTTGATCTTCTCGCCGATGAGGTAGTCGCCCACGTCGGAGGAGTTCGCCGCGTAGAACTCGACACCGGTGCCGAAGATGTCCGAGGTGGCCTCGTTCAGGCCGCCGGACTCGCCCGAGTAGTTGAGGCCGGCGGTGTTGGCGGTGACGCCGTGGCTCATCTCGTGGCCCGCGACGTCGAGCGAGGTCAGCGGGTGCGTGTTGCCCGAGCCGTCGCCGTAGGTCATGCAGAAGCAGCTGTCGTCCCAGAACGCGTTGACGTACGCGTTGCCGTAGTGGACGCGCGAGTACGCCCCGACGCCGTTGTTCTTGATGCCGCTGCGGCCGAAGGTGTTCTTGTAGAAGTCCCAGGTCACCTGCGCGCCGTAGGCGGCGTCGGCGGCCGCGGTCTGGTCGGTGGTGGAGCTGGAGGCCGCGCCGGTGCCCCAGACGTCGTCCGCGTCGGTGAACAGCGTGCCCGCCGACGACGACGTGGTGTGCGACTTGTTGTACGTCTTGTGGCTGCCGCGGGTGCCGTCGGTCAGGCTGTACGTCGAGCCCGACAGGGTGGTGTTGAGCGTGACCGTGCCCGAGTAGAGCGTCTTGCCGGTTCCGGTCTCGATGCCCTGGTACTCGTAGAGCTTCTTGCCGGTGGCCGCGTCGGTGATGACGTGCAGCTCGTTGGGGGTGCCGTCGTCCTGGAGGCCGCCGACGACGGTCTCGTAGGCGAGGGTCGGCTTGCCGCTCGCGGCCCAGATCACCTTGCGGGGAGCCTGGTCGGCGGCGGTCTTGGCCGAGCCGGCGTCCTTGGCGGCGGTCAGCGCCTGCTTCTCGGCCTTGGCGGTGGTGACCAGCGGCTTGAGCGAGGCGACCTTGATGGCCGTCTTGGTCGCACGGGTCACGCCCTCGGTCTTGCCGGCCTTCTCGTGCACGACGAGGTCGCCGCCGAGGACCGGAAGTCCGTTGTACGTGCGCTCGTAGCGGGTGTGGACCGTGCCGTCGGCATCCTTGACGACGTCTCTGACGACGAGCTTCTCCTTGGCACCGAGGCCTATGCGCTGAGCCGTCTCCGTCTTGGCGGCGTCGGCCTTCTGGATGAGCGCGGTGCGGGCGGAGGCGGAGAGCTGGACCGGGGCCGCGGCGAGGGGGGTGACCCGGCCGGCGGGGGAGGCCTCGGTCTGGGCGGAAGCTCCGGTGGTCAGACCGGTGGTGAGCAGGGCTCCGGCGGCGACAGCGGTGGCGATGGCCAGAGTGGTGCGCTTGTGACGCGCGTAGAGGGGGGTCACGCAAGCTCCTTCTTGTGGGGACGTCCGAACGGCGTGGGGGCCGGATGGACGGTTGGGAAGTTGCGGTGCAGGTGAGCCGTGCGGGTGAAGCGTGCCATCCCAGCCGCGTACATGTCAGGAGCCCATAAAGACCTTGGCCGAAAATCGTCGACCAGGTGAACAGTTGGGTCACCGGAGCGCGATCCGGCCCGCGCCAAGGGCGGGTCGGCGCAAACTCCCTTTCCGGCAAAAGGAGGGCGCCGCCCCGGGGAGTCGAACCTCCGGGGCGGCGCCCTGGCGCACCGCTCGCGCGCGGACTTCCGGCGCGGCCTACGGGAAGGTGAGCTTCCAGCTGTTGATGTAACCGGTGTCCTGGGCCGCCTTGTCCTGGACCTTCAGTTTCCAGGTGCCGTTGGCGACTTCGGAGGACGCGTTGACCGTGTAGGTCGCGTTCACGTTGTCCGCCGAGTCGGACGAGCTGGTGCTCTTCAGGCGGTAGGTCGAGCCGTCGGGGGCGACCAGATCGATCTGAAGGTCACCGCGCCAGGTGTGCACGATGTCGACCGCCACCGCGAGGTTCGACGGGGCGTTGCCGGTACGGCCGCTGACCGTGATCGACGACGTGACCGCGGCGCCGTTGTCCGGAATCGATACGTCGGCCGTGTTCTCGAACGACGTGCCGCCACCGCCGCCACCGCCCGGCCGCGAACCGACGTTCACGGCGGCCCAGGCGTTCTGCACCGCCGTGTACTCGGCGCTCGTGGTGCCGTACAGCTCGCCCGCCGCCGCCAGCGTGCCGGTACGGGCCGACGCGTAGTTGGTGGTCGAGGTGAACTTGGTGGTGAGCGCGCGGTACCAGATCTGGAGCGCCTTGTCGCGGCCGATGCCGGTGACCGGAAGCCCGTCGGAGGTGGGCGAGTTGTAGCTGACGCCGTTGATGACCTTGGCGCCGCTGCCCTCGCTCAGCAGGTAGAAGAAGTGGTTGGCGACACCCGACGAGTAGTGCACGTCGACGTTGCCGACTCCGGAGTACCAGGAGTCCTTGGAGGCGCCGTCCTTGCTCGGCTTGTCCATGTAGCGCAGCGGGGTGCCGTCGCCGTTGATGTCGATCTTCTCGCCGATGAGGTAGTCGCCCACGTCGGTCGAGTTGTTGGCGTAGAACTCCACGCCGGTGCCGAAGATGTCGGAGGTCGCCTCGTTCAGACCGCCGGACTCGCCCGAGTAGTTGAGGCCCGCGGTGTTGGAGGTGACGCCGTGGCTCATCTCGTGGCCGGCCACGTCGAGCGCGGTCAGCGGGTCGGCGTTCCCGGACCCGTCGCCGTAGGTCATGCAGAAGCAGCCGTCGTCCCAGAACGCGTTGACGTACGCGTTGCCGTAGTGGACGCGCGAGTACGCCCCGACGCCGTTGTTCTTGATGCCGCTGCGGCCGAAGGTGTTCTTGTAGAAGTCCCAGGTCTCCGCGGCGCCGTAGTGGGCGTCCGCGCCGGCCGTGGCGGCGTTCGACGTGGTGCCGTTGCCCCAGGTGTCGTTCGTCTGCGAGAACAGCGTGCCGGTGCCCGACGAGCCGTGGTTCAGGTTGTACGTCTTGTGGCCGCCGCGCGCGCCGTCGGTCAGCGTGTAGTTGGAGCCCGACTGCGTCGTCGTCAGGGTCACCTGGCCGCTGTACTGGGTGTTGCCGATGCCGGTCTCGATGCCCTGGTACTCGTAGAGCTTCTTGCCGGTGGCCGCGTCGGTGATGACGTGCAGCTCGTTGGGGGTGCCGTCGTCCTGGAGGCCGCCGACGACGGTCTCGTAGGCGAGGGTCGGCTTGCCGCTCGCGGCCCAGATCACCTTGCGGGGAGCCCGGTCGGCGGCGGTGCTCTTCGAGCCGGCGGCCCTGGCGGCGGCCAGCGCCTGCTTCTCCGCCGTGCCCGCGGCGATCGAGGGCTTGAGGTCGGCGACCTTCAGGGACGCCTTCGTCGCCTTGTAGACGTGCCCGGTCCGCCCCGACTTGGAGGTGTCGACGACCAGGTCGCCGCCGAGGACCGGCAGTCCTTCGTACGTCCGCTCGTAGCGGGTGTGGACGGTGCCGTCCGCGTCCTTCATGACGTCACGGGCGACGAGGCTCTCGCCGGCGCCGAGACCCAGGTCCCGGGCGGTGGTGGCCTTGGCCGCGTCGGCGTCGCGTATCAGCTCGGCGCGCTGGGAGGCGCTGAGCTTCATGGCGACGGCGCCCGGGTTGACCCGGCCCGCACGGGGGGCCTGTTCGGGGGCGGCGCTCGCGGCGCCCGACTGGACGGCCGCGGCCAGCAGGGCGGTGACGCCGACGAGGGCGACACCGGTGACGCGGCGCTTGGTGATGTGGGAGGTGCGTCTGTGGGGAGAACTGCTGCTCAACACTGACTCCTTCTGCATGGCCGCGGATCGCGCGGCCAGGGGAGACCGGACGATCGACGAAACCGTCCGGGCAGAACTGGGCGTACGCGGAACCAGGTGCATGGGGTCGTTCGGCCCGTCACAGCCGACGTTGCTGTGAGGTGGCTGTGAAGTGGCCGAGGGAAGAGTGGCAGGAGATAACCCTTTCTGTCAGGACCGCGTCACAAAAATGGCCGGAAACGGTCCGTTGTCCGGTTAGTCATGTTCGATATACGGACTGGCCTTCGGATGTTCGCCCCGGCGTGCGGGGTGACGGTGTTTCGGCCAAACCCTCCGGCCAACCTGCGGCCGGCCTTCGGGGCGCCCCGGCGCGGGGCCCCGGCCGGCCGCGCGTACCGCCAGATGACCGGCCCGCCGTCAGCAACGGAATGAAGCCCCGACCCTTTCGGGGGCCTTCCGGCACGTCCGCCCGCCCGGTCCCGGCCCCTGCGGTTTGAGTGATCAACGGCATTCCGGTCCGTACCCGGCGTCCCCGACCGGGCGAGGCGGTGCGATCCGGACAGGCATACCCGCAGGAGGTTTGGTGAGAAGGTCACATTGGTGTGCGAGCCTTGCGGCGCTGGGAGGCCTGGCCGGCTCCCTGATGCTCGGCTCCTCCGTCCCGGCCGCGGCGTCCGGCCACCCCGGCGACAGCCGCACGGCCGGCACCGTCCCCACCCTGTCCGCCACCCCGGAGCCCAAGCCGGCCCCCGGGCACGTGAAACCGGCGGACCAGCCGAACGCGTCCGACCCCTCGCGCGTGTGCCGGGGGCTCGTGCCCGACCCCATCCCGCCGAGGCTGCGCCGCCTCTACTTCTGCGGTGACTGGCGCCTCGGTCCCCGGTGGCTGCCGACCAGGGGCATCCTGGGGAACATCCTCCAGCGCTACGACCGCCTCGGCGGTCTCACCGCCGTGCAGTTCCTCGACAAGTGGTGGGACCCCACCGCCGACTCGGGCCAGGGCGACTGGCGTTACCCGCCGGACGACGGCTTCACCCACCGCAACGGAACGGTGGTCGCCGCCCCGCTCGTCCTCCACGCCGGCCTGCGGCTCGACCGCTTCGGCAGCGAGGCGGGCCGCTTCCTGGCCCCGAAGGGCACCAAGTACGGCAAGCGTGTCATCCCGCCGTCGAGCCTCAACACCTCCGACCCGCGCTACCCGTACAACTACCACTCCTACAAGCTGGCCAAGGACGTCACGGTCTGCGCGGGCAGGACCGCCCCCGGCTTCGAGCAGCCCGGCCTCGGCACCCAGTACGTGACGTCGAGCCGGTTCTGCCCCGACATCCCCCGCACGACGGTGGCGGATCTCGTGAGCAACGGCACGCTGGTACGCACCAACGGCTGACCACGCGCCCTCCCACGGAGGCGCACGACCGCGCGCGGAAGCCGGACCCGGCGACGACCGGGCCGGCTCCGCCCCGGCGGAAGGCCGATCACATGGACCGGTTCGCGCTGTGCCGGGCCCTCGAAGCGGCCCGGATCCCCGCCACGTCCTACGAGATCGTGGACTGCCCGGGCCGGCACCTCGCCGCCGACCGCTACTTCCTCGACGGCCACGAGGGCGACTGGACCGTGGGTGTCCACGAGCGGGGGGCCCGCCAGGTCTTCGAGCGGTTCACCGATGAGGACGAGGCCTGCCGGTGGATCCACGACCGGCTTCTCGGCGGGCCCCCGCCCGCCGCGGCCCCCGCCCCCGGAGAGCCCGCCGCCCCGCCCCCGGACCCCGAGGCCCTGCAACGCCAGGCCGACGACGACCTGGAAGCGGCCCTCGCCGAACTGCTCCGCGGGACGGCCGGGACGCCCGGCGAGGAGCCCCCGGAAAGCCCTCCCGCGTAGCCGGCGCCGTGAGCCGGCCGCCTCCGCCGACGCGGTTCAGCCGGCGGAGGGGTCCCGGTCCCCGTGCCACGAGTGCCACAGCGCCGCGTACGGCCCCCCGGCCGCCACCAGTTCGTCGTGCGTGCCCAGTTCGGACAGCCGGCCGTCCTCCATCACCGCCACCCGGTCCGCGTCGTGGGCGGTGTGCAGCCGGTGGGCGATCGCGATGACGGTCCGCCCCTCCAGCACGGTGGCCAGCGCCCGCTCCGTGTGCCGGGCGGTCGTCGGGTCCAGGAGCGCCGTGGCCTCGTCGAGGATCAGCGTGTGCGGGTCGGCGAGCACCACCCGGGCCAGCGCGAGCTGCTGGGCACGGGAGCCGTCGACGTGCAGGGCCTGGGCCCCCAGCTCGGTGTCCAGCCCGTCCGGGAGGTCCCCGGCCCAGTCCTTCGCGCCGACCGCCGCGAGGGCGGCCCACAACGCGGCGTCGTCGGCGTCCGGTTCGGCGATGAGCAGGTTGTCGCGGAGCGTGCCGAGGAACACGTGGTGCTCCTGGGTGACGAGCACGACGTGCCGGCGGAGCTGCTCCGGGTCGAGGTCGACGACCGGCACCCCTCCGACCGTCACCGACCCGCTGCCCGGGGCGTCGACCCCCGCGAGCAGTCTGCTCAGCGTGGTCTTCCCCGCCCCGGAGGGGCCCACGACCGCCAGCCGTTCCCCGGGCCGCACCGTCAGATCGACCCCGCGCAGCACCTCGCCGCCCCGCTCGTACGCGTAGCGCACGCCCGTGACGTCGATCCGGTCGTCCGCCGGCACGGGTGAGCCGGCCGGGACGGCGCGCGGCGCGCCCGCCAGACCCTCCACACGGGCGAACGAGGCGCCGCTGCTCTGCAGTTGCTCGACCTGGCTCAGGATCTGGTCGAGCGGTTCGGCGAGCCGGTGCAGATACAGCGTCGCGGCGACCACCGTGCCGAGACTCAGCGTGCCCCGGGCGTGCAGCGAGCCGCCCACCAGGAGGACCGCCACGACCGGCACGACGTACGAGGTCTCCACGGCCGGGAAGAACACGCTGCGCAGGAACAGGGTCCGCATCCGCGTCACCCGGGACACCTCCAGCGCGTCCCGGCTCGCCCGGGTCCGGCGCTCGCCCAGCCCGAACGCCTCCACCGTGCGGGCGCCCGACGCGGTGGCCGCGAGGATCTCGGCGACCTCCGAACCGGCGGCGCCCTGGGCGAGATAGGCGGTGCGCGCCCGGCGCAGATACCAGCGCAGCGCGAAGCCGATCCCGGTCAGTCCCAGCACCCCGCACAGGCCGAGCAGCGGGTCGATGACGAAGACGGCGACGAGGACGAACAGCGCCTGCGCGCCGGAGATCAGGAGCTGGGGCCCCGTGTCGCGCAGGGTGGTGCCCACCTCGGTGACGTCGGCGGTGGCGCGTGCCGTCAGATCACCGGTGCCCGCCCGTTCCACGACCGACGCGGGCAGCGTCAGGGTCCGCTCCACGAACTCCTCGCGCACCCGCGCGAGCGTCCGCTCGCCGAAGCGGTAGCCCACGTACGCGGCCCAGCGCGACAGCAGGAGCTGGACCAGCGCGGCCAGCAGGATGACGAGCGCCGGCCCGTCCACCGCCTCGACTCCGGCGCCGTCGCGCACGTCGTCGATCATCCGCCCGAGCAGCCAGGGGCCGACCAGACCGGCTCCGGCGGCCAGCGCGTTGAGGCCGAGCACGGCGGCGAACACCCGCCCGTCCGCGCGGATGAGCCGCAGCGCCGCCCGCCGCACCTCGGCGCGTCCCGCCACCGGCAGCCGGCCCGTCACAGCGCCACCTCCTCGTCCACGCCCCCCACCGGGCCCGCGTCCCCGGCGTCCCCCGGCTCCGCGTCCTCCTCGGGCTCCCCGTCGCGGGAGACCAGCGACCGGTATCCCGGTTCCGTCCGCAGGAGTTCGCGGTGGCTGCCGGTGGCCGCGGCCTTGCCGTCGACGAGGAAGCAGACGGTGTCCGCGTGGTCCAGGACGAGCGGCGACGTGCTCGTCACGACGGTCGTACGGTCCGTGCGGGCGGCGCGCAGCCGGGCCGCGACCGTCGCCTCGGTGTGGGCGTCGAGCGCCGAGGTCGGTTCGACGGCGAGCAGCACCTCGGGATCGGCGAGGAGCGCGCGCACGAGCCGGACCCGCTGCCGCTGGCCGCCGGACAGGTTGCGGCCCTGTGCGTCGAGGGCCGCGTCGAGGCCGTCCGGCAGCCCGAGGACGATGTCGTCGGCGGCGGCCGCGCGCACGGCCCGGCCGATGGTCCCGTCGTCGGGCTCCCGGCGTGCCCCGACGGTCTCGCGCAGCGTGCCGGCGAACAGATCGGCCTCGTTGTCGGCGACCAGGATCCGTTCGCGCACCTGGGGCAGGGCGACCGCGTCGAGCCGTACACCGCCCCAGGTCACGTCCGAGGCGGCGTAGCGGCCGAGGCGGTCGACCACGGCGGCGGACTGTTCGGGGCGGGCCCCGGCCAGCACGGTCAGCCTTCCCGGGACCACCCGGACCCCGGACTCCGGATCGTGCAGCACCGCCGGGGATCCCGGGGCGTCGAGCGCGTCCGGGGGAGTGGCGACGGGCTCCAGGGAGAGGAACCGTACGACGCGCCGGGCGGCGACCACGGCCCGGGAGAGTTCGTAGCCGCACTCGATGAAGAAGTACACCGGCAGGACGAGGACCGCGACATAGCCGTACACGGACACCAACTGGCCGATGGTGATGTCGCCCTGGGCCGCCAGCCGGGCCGCGAGCCAGGTCACCGCGGCCAGCAGGACGGTCGGCATGCCCACGCCCAGGGCCTGGATCCAGCTCGTCACCGCGCCGACCCGGTAGCCCTGTTCGCGCAGCTTCCGCGAGTCGCGGCGGAACGCGTCCGCGAACAGCCCCTTGCCGCCGAGCCCGTTCAGGACGCGCAGACCGCCGGCGAGGTCGCCGACGCGCGCGGTCAGGACGGACTGCCGTTCGCGGTAGCCCGTCTCGGCTCCCTGGAGGCGGACCGTCAGCGGCCCGACGAGCCCGGCCGTCAGCGGCACCCCGAGCAGGATCACCGCGGAGAGCTGCACCGAGACCGGCAGCAGCAGCGCGGCCACCACGCCGTAGGTGACGACCGCGGCCAGACCGGGCCCGACGACCGTCAGCGAGTTGCTGATCGTGTTCACGTCGCGGACACCGACCGTGACGATCTCCCCCGTGCCGGTCTGCCGCGAGAGCGCGGCGCCGAGCCGGGCCGCGTGCTCGACCACGAGCTTGACCGTACGGAAGTTGGCGTCCATCCGGACCCTGGTCATCGTGCGGTGCCGCACGACACCCAGACCGGCGTTGAACGCCCCGGTGCCGAGCACGGCGGCCGTCCAGCCCGCCAGCGCGGCCCCGTCCCCCGGCTCCAGCCCGTCGTCGATGGCCCGGGACAGGAGATACGGCGTCAGTGCCGTGAGCCCCATCCACACGGTGGACACCACCGCGCCGGTGACCGAGCGGTGCGCCTGCCGGGTGACCAGCCACCACAGGAACCGCCAGCCGCCCCGGCGGTCCGGTGTCCCCGGATCCCCGTACGTGTCGATCATCAGCCCTCTTCCGCTCCCTCTCCGGCCGCCGCCCGCGGCGTGACCGGCCCGTGGGCACGCCCGTCCACTAGACGAGACTGTCCCGCCAGGCCTTGTGCAGGTCCGCGAAACGGCCCGTGCCCGCGATCAGTTCGGCGGGCGGCCCGTCCTCGACGATCCGGCCGTGTTCCATCACCAGGACCCGGTCGGCGATCGCCACCGTCGACAGCCGGTGCGCGATGACCACCGCCGTACGGCCCCGCAGGACCGTCGACATGGCGCGCTGCACCGCCCGTTCGCCCGGGATGTCCAGCGAGCTGGTCGCCTCGTCGAGGATCAGGACCGCCGGGTCGGCGAGCAGTGCCCGGGCGAAGGCGACGAGTTGGCGCTGGCCGGCGGAGATCCGGCCGCCGCGCTTGCGCACGTCCGTGTCGTAGCCGTCGGGCAGCGCGCTGATGAAGTCGTGCGCGCCGATCGCCTTGGCCGCCCGCTCGATCTCCTCGCGCGACGCCTCGGGGCGGCCGATCGCGATGTTCTCGGCGACCGTGCCCGAGAACAGGAACGCCTCCTGGGTCACCATCACGACGCCGCGCCGCAGTTCGGGCACCGCGAGCTCGCGCAGATCGACGCCGTCGAGCAGGACCCGGCCGTCGGAGGGGTCGTAGAACCGGGCCAGCAGCTTGGCCAGCGTCGACTTGCCGGCGCCGGTCGAGCCGACCACGGCCACCGTCTGTCCGGCGGGCAGGGTGAGCGAGAAGGAGGGCAGGACATCGCCGCCGGTGCGGTACGCGAAGCGGACCTCGTCGAACACGACCTCGCGGCCGGGGTGTTCGGACGCGAGGGCCGGAAGCTGCCGGGGCACGGACGGCTCCGGCACGGACGGTGTCTGGGCCAGCAGACCGGCGATCTTCTCCAGCGAGGCCGCGGCGGACTGGTAGGAGTTCAGGAACATGCCGAGCCGGTCGATGGGGTCGTAGAGCCGGCGCAGATAGAGGACCGCGGCGGCGAGCACACCGAGCGCGAGGGAGTCCGAGGCCACCCGGTAGGCGCCCCACAGCACGATGCCCGCGACGGCCGTGTTGGCGACCAGGCGGGAGCCGACGACATAGCGGGCCATCTCCAGCAGCGCGTCGCCGTTCGTCCGCTCGTGGCGTCGGTTGAGGACCTTGAACTCGGCCTCGTTGGCGGCCTCCCGGCGGAACGCGCGCACCGGCCGGATGCCGTTCATCGTCTCCGCGAACTTCACGATCACCGCGGCGATCGTCGTCGAACGGACGGCGAAGATCTGTCCCGCGCGGCGCTGGTAGCGGCGGATGAGCAGGTAGAGCGGCACGAAGGAGGCCACCGCGACCGCGCCCAGACCGAGGTCGAGCCAGAGCAGCATCGCCGAGATGTAGACGAAGGACAGGATGACGGTGACGAGCTCCTGGAGCCCCTCGCTGAGCAGTTCGCGCAGCGACTCGACGTCCGTCGTGGAGCGGGAGATCAGCCGGCCCGAGGTGTAGCGCTCGTGGAAGTCGACGCTGAGCGCCTGGGCGTGCCGGAAGATCCGGCCGCGCAGGTCGAGCAGCACGTCCTGGTTGACCCGGGCCGAGGCGATGATGAAGGCGTACTGGAGCCCGCCGGAGGCCGCCGAGCACAGCAGGTAGGCGGCGCCGACCGCGATCAGCGGCCCGTGGTCGTCCTGCCGGAACGCCGGTACGGCGCGGTCGATGGCGTACGCGACGAGCAGCGGGCCCGCCTGCACGGCCGCCTGCTGGAGCAGCAGCAGAACGGTGGTCAGGGCCACCCGGGCCCGCAGTGGGGCGAGCAGCGAGCGCAGCAGGGTCGCGGTCGCGCCCGGGGGAGCGGGCAGGGTGTCGTGGTCGAAGGGGTCCTGGTGCGGCTCGGGCCCCGAGGGCGCGTCGGTCTTCGGTTCCTTGTCCGGTGCGGTGGTCGTGGGCGCCGCCGTCATCGGCCGTCCTCCTCTGTCCCCGACATCAGGTGGGCGTATTCGGCATGGGTGCGCAGCAGTTCGTGGTGGGTGCCGACCGCCGTGATGCGGCCGTCGGAGATCAGGGCCACCCGGTCGGCCAGCAGGACCGTGGAGGGGCGGTGCGCCACGATCAGGGCGGTCGTCTCGGCCAGCACCCGGCGCAGGGCGGCCTCGACCGCCGCCTCGGTGTGCACGTCGAGCGCCGACAGCGGGTCGTCGAGCACCAGGAAGCGCGGGCGGCCGACCACCGCGCGGGCCAGCGCGAGCCGCTGCCGCTGCCCGCCGGACAGGCTGAGGCCCTGTTCGCCGACCTGGGTCGCCGTGCCCTGGGGCAGCGTGTGCGCGAAGTCGGCCTGGGCGACCGCGAGAGCGCGGTCCAGCTCCTCGCGGCCGGCACTCTCGGGGGCGCCCATCAGGACGTTCTCGCCGACGGTGGCCGAGAACAGGGTGGGTTCCTCGAAGGCGACGGCCACGAGTTCGCGCAGCTCCTCGCGGGGCATCCGCGTGATGTCCCGGCCGTCCAGGGTGATCCGGCCGGACGTCACCTCGTGCAGGCGGGGCACGAGGGCGGTGAGGGTGGTCTTTCCGCTGCCGGTGGCGCCGACGAGGGCCATGCTCTCGCCGGAGCGGACGTGCAGGTCGATGCGGGCGAGCACCGGGGGCGTGTCCGCGGGGGCGTCGGGGTAGCGGAACTCGACACCGTGGAAACGCAGTCCGCTGTCGCTGTCGTTGTCGCTGTCGCTGTCGCTGTCGCTGTCGGTGCTGGTGCTGGTGCTGGTGCTGGTGCCGGTGCCGGTGCCGGTGCCGGTGCTTGTGCCGGTCGCGGGCGGGGCCGCGGGGGCGACCGCGGCCGCGGTGCCGTCCGACTCCGGTGTCGCCCGCATGACCTCGAAGTACCGCTCGGTGGCCGTCGCGGCCTCCTGGCTCATCGCGAGGAGGAAGCCGATCGAGTCGACGGGCCAGCGCAGCGCGAGCGCCGTCGACAGGAACGCCACCAGCGTGCCGGCGGACAGACGGCCGTCGGCGACCTGCACCGTGCCGAGGACGAGGGCCGCGCCGATCGCGAACTCGGGCAGGGTGACGATGACGCCCCAGATGGAGGCGAGCAGCCGGGCCTTGACCAGTTCCGTGCCGCGCAGCGTCCGGGACAGCTCGCGAAACGCCCGCGCCTGGCTGCGATGGCGGCCGAACCCCTTGATGATCCGGATGCCGAGCACACTCTCCTCGACCACCGTCGTCAGATCGCCGACCTGGTCCTGGGCCCGCCGCGCCACCTCGGCGTAACGCCGCTCGAAGAACCAGCAGACGATCATGACGGGGACGGCGGGGGCGAGGAGGACCAGCCCGAGGGTCCACTGCTGGGCCAGCATGATGCTGATGCCCGCGAGGATCGTCACGCCGTTGACCAGCAGGAAGGTCAGCGGGAACGCCAGGAACATGCGGACCAGCATCAGATCGGTGGTCGCCCGGGACAGGAGCTGGCCGGACGCCCAGCGGTCGTGGAAGGCGACCGGCAGGCGCTGGAGATGACGGTACAGATCGGCCCGCATCCCGGCCTCGACCCCGGCCAGCGGGCGGGCCACCAGCCAGCGGCGCAGCCCGAACAGACCGGCCTCGGCGATGCCGAGCAACAGCAGATACAGCGCCCCGAGCCAGACGCCCGCCGGATCGTGCCCCGTGACGGGACCGTCCACCATCCACTTCAGGATCAGCGGGAACACGAGCGAGAGACAGGAGGCGACGACGGCGACGAACGCCGCGGCGAACCATCTCGCCCGCACCGGGCGGACGTAGGGCCACAGGCGCAAGAGGCTGCGTACGGTCGAACGGTCGGGGTGGCCGTGGGCGGCGGCGTCGGAGGAGGTCATCATGAGCGAGCCTACGTTTCACCACTGACAGTGCCCACCGAGTTTTCGGCACGTCCGGACCGTCCGGGGCGCTCCGCGACCGGTCGTCCCCGGGGCCTTCGAGGAGCGGTACGGCGCTGAACCCCGGGGCCTTCGAGGAGCGTCGCGGCGCTGATCCCCAGGGGGCGTCGCGACGCCGCCCCCGAGGCACGTCGTACCGCTCCGTCAACCGATCGGACGATGCCGGTCCGAGCGCGACGGCCGATGCGACGGCGGGGCCCCCGCTGCGACGCTCGGGGCATGTCAGTCATCGAAGTGAGCGGACTGCGCAAGTCCTACGACGGCCGGAGCGTCGTCGACGACGTCTCCTTCCGCGTCGAGGAGGGCGAGATCTTCGGGATCCTCGGCCCGAACGGCGCCGGCAAGACCACCACCGTCGAATGCGTCGAGGGACTGCGGGTCCCCGACGCGGGCCGCGTCCGGGTCGCCGGCCTCGACCCCTTCACGGACCACGAGGCCACCAGCCGTGTCCTCGGCGTGCAACTCCAGGAGAGCGGACTCCAGCCGAAACTGACCGTCCGCGAGGCGCTCGAGCTGTACTCCGCGTTCTACCCGAAGCCCGCCGACTGGCGCCCGCTGGCCGAGCGCCTGGGGCTGACCGGCCGGCTCGGCACCGGCTTCGGCAAGCTCTCCGGCGGCCAGAAGCAGCGCCTGTTCATCGCGCTTGCGCTCATCGGCGACCCGCGTGTGGTGGTGCTCGACGAGCTGACCACCGGGCTCGACCCGCGGGCGCGCCGCGACACCTGGGAACTCATCGAGGACGTCCGCGACCGGGGCGTCACCGTCCTGCTGGTCACGCACTTCATGGAGGAGGCGCAGCGGCTGTGCGACCGGATCGCGGTCATCGACAAGGGGCGCCTGGCCGCCCTCGACACCCCGGCCGGTCTCGTCCGCCGCTCCGCCGGTTCCACCGTCATCAGCTTCACCCCGTCCGCGCCGCTGGACGACCGTGACGTCCAGGCGCTCCCGGCGCTCGCCTCCGTGGCGACCAAGGACGGCCGCGTCACGCTGTCCGGCACCGACGAGACCGTGAACGCGGTCATCACCCTGCTCGCCCGGCACCGCGTCACCGCCCACCAGCTCCGCGTCACCGACGCCACCCTGGACGACGCCTTCCTGGACCTGACGGAGGTCACCGCGTGAACACCGCCGTGCTGCGCGCCGAGTTGCGGCTCTTCCGCCGTGAACCGGGCGCCCTCTTCTGGATCCTGATCTTCCCCACCCTGCTGCTCGTGATCCTGGGGTCGATCCCGGCGCTCCGGCACCACCGGCCCGAACTGGGCGGCCTGCGCACGATCGACGTCTACGTCCCGGTCGCCGTGCTCCTCGGCATGATCGTCGGTGGTCTGCAGTCGATGCCGCAGAACCTCACCGGCTACCGCGAACAAGGCATCCTGCGCCGGATGTCCACGACGCCGGTCCGGCCGTCCGCGCTGCTGTCCGCGCAGATGCTGGTCTACGGTTCGGCGGCCCTGCTCTCCGCCCTGTGCGCCCTCGTCGTGGGCCGGCTCGCGTTCGCCGTGCGGCTTCCCCGGCAGCCGTACGGCTATCTCCTCGCCCTGCTCCTGGCGGTCCTGGCCGCGCTCGCCCTGGGCGCGGTGGTCTCCGCGCTGTCCCGGACGACGAAGATCGCGGGCGCGATCGGATCGGCCGTGTTCTTCCCGGCCATGTTCTGCGCGGGCGTGTGGCTGCCGGTGCAGTCCATGCCGGACACCCTCGCCCGGATCGTCGGTTGCACGCCGTTCGGCGCCGCCGCGCAGGCCCTGAACCGGGCGGCGGCGGGGAACTGGCCGGGCTGGACGCACCTGGGGGTGCTGGTGGCCTGGACCGCGCTGCTCACCGCGGGTGCCTCCCGCTGGTTCCGGTGGGAGTAGGCACCGCCCGGAGCGGGCCGATGCAGACTGGGGGCATGGACGCGGGGGACGGGCGGATCGAGCGACGTCTGGAGCAACTGCACACCTGGGGGCCGTACGGTCTGCTCGGCATCAGCGTCGTCCTCGCGCTGGTCGCCACCGGCCAGGTGGAAGGCCGGGCCGAGTGGCAGACGGACGCCGGCCTGGTCGCCGCCGCGATCGCGCTCCAGCTCTGGTGGCACGGCACCCGCTCACGCCGCCCCGCCCGCGGCAGGATTCCCTCCCCGGCCGGGACGGCGTACTACGTACTGCGCTGGGCCATCGCCTTCACACTCACCCTGAGCAGCGGGTTCTTCGCGTTCTACGCCTCCGCCGGATACATGGACGCCGACGAGCTGATCCCGGGCATGTGGCGCAGGCTCGGGCTGTTCGCCGCCGCGATCACCGTGGCGGGGGCGCAGTGCGGCGGGCTGCCGCCGAGGGGCGCGGCCCAGTGGGCCGCGTTCGGGGCGCTCCTGGCCGCCAACTCCGGTCTCCAGACGATCGTGGCCCACCTCACCGAGCAGGAGGAACGGCGCTCCCGCGAACGGGCCGGGACCATCGCGGAGCTCGAACGCACCAACGCGGCGCTTCAGCAGGCCCTCGACGAGAACGTCGCCCTGCACGCCCAACTCCTCGTCCAGGCGCGGGAGGCCGGGATCGCCGAGGAACGCCGACGGCTGGCCGCCGAGATCCACGACACCATCGCCCAGGGCCTGACCGGGATCATCGCCCAGCTCCAGGTCGCCGCGAACGCGGCCGGTCCGGCCGCCGCCCGCGTCCACCTCGAACGGGCCTCGGCGCTCGCCCGCCACAGTCTCGGCGAGGCCCGCCGCTCCGTGCACAACCTGGCCCCCGTGGCGCTGGCGGACGACGGGCTGCCCGAGGCGCTGAAGAAGACGGTCGCCGAATGGGCGGAACGCACCGGAATACGCGCCGAGTTCACCGTCACCGGAACCAGCGAGCAGCTCCACGACGAGGTCGCGGCCACCCTGCTGCGCATCGCCCAGGAAGCCCTCTCCAACGCCGGGCGCCACGCGGCGGCCGGCCGGGTCGGAGTGACGCTGAGCTTCATGGGCGACGAGGTCACCCTCGACGTGCGCGACGACGGCCGCGGCTTCGACCCGATTGCCGTCCCCGCCCGCACGGGCGCCGGCGGATTCGGCCTCGACGGCATGCGCGCCCGCGCCGAACGCATCGCGGGCCACCTCGCCGTGGAGTCCGAACCGGGCCACGGCACCGCGCTGTCCGCTCGCGTACCGTTGGTACGCCATGACCGATGACACCCGCATCTCGCTGCTGATCGTCGACGACCATCCCGTCGTACGGGACGGCCTGCGCGGCATGTTCGAGTCCGCCCCCGGCTTCACCGTCCTCGGCGACGCGGCCGACGGGGCCGAGGCGGTCGAACGGGCCGCCGTCCTGGACCCGGACGTGATCCTGATGGACCTGCGGATGCCGGGCGGCGGGGGAGTGGACGCCATCGCCGAGCTGACCCGGCGCCGCTCCCGGGCCCGCGTCCTCGTCCTGACCACCTACGACACCGACTCCGACACCCTGCCGGCGATCGAGGCGGGTGCCACCGGCTATCTGCTCAAGGACGCGCCCCGCGACGACCTGTTCACGGCCGTGCGGGCCGCGGCGCAGGGCCGTACGGTGCTGTCCCCGGCCGTCGCCTCCCGCCTGGTCTCGGCCGTGCGGGCGCCCGCCTCCGCCGAGACCCTCTCGGCCCGCGAACGCGAGGTGCTGGCCCTGGTGGCCAAGGGCACCTCGAATCGCGAGATCGCCCGCGAACTGTTCATCAGCGAGGCGACCGTGAAGACCCATCTCACGCACGTGTACGCCAAGCTGGGCGCGAAGGACCGCGCGGCCGCGGTGGCGACGGCGTACGAGCGGGGCATCCTCGGCTGACCGGGCCGCGCCCCGGTCAGCCGGCAGGGCGTGCCGCCGTGGGACCGCGCCCTCAGCGGACCCTGAGCAGCAGCACGGACCGCGCCGGCACCGTGATCGCCGTGCCCGCCCGGTGGGTGAGCGCGGGCGCCGCGGCCTGGTCCTCGCGCGAGGTGTCCACGACCACCTCGTACGCGGTGGCCCAGGGCGTCCCCGGCAGCTCGAAGGAGGCCGGCCGGTCCCCGGCGTGCAGCACGGCGAGGAAGCTGTCGTCGACGACCGGGGCGCCCCGCGCGTCCCGTCCGGGGATGTCCCGGCCGGACAGATACATGCCGAGGGTGGCGGCCGGCGCGTACCAGTCCCGTTCCGTCATCTCGGTGCCCCGCGCGGTGAACCAGGCCAGGTCCCGCAGTCCGTCGGCCGAGTGGGCGCGCCCGGAGAAGAAGGCCCGGCGGCGCAGCACGGGATGCGCGTGCCGCAGCGCGATCAGACGGGACGTCAGCTCGAACAGGGCCCGCCAGTGCGGGTCGTCGAGCTGCGACCAGTCGACCCAGCTGATCTCGTTGTCCTGGCAGTAGGCGTTGTTGTTGCCCCGCTGCGTGCGCCCGAACTCGTCCCCGGCGACGAGCATCGGCACCCCCGTCGACAGCAGCAGCGTCGTCAGCAGGTTCCTCAACTGGCGCCGCCGCAGCGCCCGCAGGCCCTCGTCCTCGCTCTCGCCCTCCGTGCCGCCGTTCCAGGCCCGGTTGTCGTCCGTGCCGTCCCGGTTGCCCTCGCCGTTCGCCTCGTTGTGCTTGCGCTCGTACGACACGAGGTCGCGCAGGGTGAAACCGTCGTGCGCGGTGACGAAGTTGACGGAGGCGTACGGGCGCCGGCCGCCCCAGGCGTACAGGTCGCTCGACCCCGACAGGCGGTAGCCCAGATCCCGTACGTCGGGCAGCGCCCCGCGCCAGAAGTCCCGTACGGCGTTGCGGTAGCGGTCGTTCCACTCCGTCCACAGGGGCGGGAAGGCGCCGACCTGGTAGCCGCCGGAGCCCACGTCCCACGGTTCGGCGATCAGTTTGACCCGGCGCAGCACCGGATCCTGGGCGATGACGGCGAGGAACGGCGAGAGCATGTCGACGTCGTGCATGGACCGGGCCAGGGCCGCCGCCAGGTCGAAGCGGAACCCGTCGACGCCCATCTCGGTGACCCAGTACCGCAGCGAGTCCGTGATCAGCCGCAGCACCTGCGGCTGCACGACGTGCAGGGTGTTGCCGCAGCCCGTGTAGTCGGCGTAGCGGCGGGCGTCCGACTGGAGCCGGTAGTACCCGCGGTTGTCGATGCCGCGCAGCGACAGCATCGGGCCGAGCTCGCCCGCCTCGGCGGTGTGGTTGTAGACGACGTCGAGGATGACCTCGATCCCCGCCGCGTGCAGCGCGCGCACCATCCGTTTGAACTCGCCGACCTGCTGGCCCCTCGTGCCGGAGGCGGCGTAGGCGGCGTGCGGGGCGAAGTAGCCGATCGAGTTGTAGCCCCAGTAGTTCTTCAGGCCCCGGCGCAGCAGATGGTCCTCGTGCGCGAACTGGTGCACCGGCAGCAGCTCCACCGCCGTCACCCCGAGGTTCACCAGGTGCTCGACGGCCGCGGGGTGGGCCAGTCCGGCGTACGTGCCGCGCAGTTCCTCGGGGACCGAGGGGTGCAGACGGGTGAATCCGCGCACGTGCAGTTCGTAGATGACCGAGTCCGCCCACGGGGTCTTGGGGCGGTGGTCGTCCGACCAGTCGTCGTCGTCCTGGACGACAACGCCCTTGGGGACGAGGGGCGCCGAGTCGCGGTCGTCGCGCACGGTGTCGGCGACCTGCTGCTGCGGCCAGTCGCGGACGTGCCCGTACACCTCCGGCGGCAGGGTGAAGTCGCCGTCCACGGCGCGGGCGTACGGGTCGAGGAGCAGTTTCGCCGGGTTCCAGCGGGCGCCGGTCCACGGGTCCCAGCGGCCGTGCACCCGGAAGCCGTAGCGGCGGCCGGGGAGCACTCCGGGCACGAAACCGTGCCAGATCTCGTGGGTGAGCTCGGTGAGCGGGACGCGGGTCTCGGCGCCCCGTTCGTCGAAGAGGCACAGGTCGACGGCCTCCGCGCCGCCCGCCCACAGGGCGAAGTTGGTGCCCGTGGTGCCGTCGGGACCGACCCGGAAGCGTGCTCCGAGCGGGGTCGGGGAACCCGGCCAGGCACCGACGGGAGGCGCCGCCGGGCGCCGTGAGCCGTTCAGCGCGGGAGCGGCCGGCTCCACCGCCGGGTCCGCGGGCGCCGGTACGGCGGCGGGCGGTGCGGCGGGGGCCGGCCCCGCCGGGTCCGTGACGGTCTGCGCGGGCAGCCCGCCGCCCGCGGCGCGTCCCTCCTGGACCGCCTCCTGCTCGGGTGCGCTCGACACCGGTCAGCCTCCCACGGCTCGTGGAACGGCACGGAAAAGGGTGCGCGGCGTCCCGGCCGCGGCTCCTTGGCGCGTCGTCCTCCCCACTGTTCTGCCCAGAGCGTGGCTCGCACTCACGTTTCCCCGGAGGGGCGGCGTCGTTGGGTCCCTTGTGAAGCACGTACAGACGCGCGCGCGGCGCGCAGGGGCCGCGCTGGCCGCCGTACTGACCTGGGCCGGCCTGCTGGCCGGAGCCTCCGGCTGCACCTCCGGCGGGATCTCGGACGGGATCGGGGAGGCGTTCGGCAAACCGCGGTCGCCCGAGGACGTCATCCATGTGGCGCCCGACGACGGCACGAAGGGCGTACGACCTCAGGAGGCACTGCTGGTACGGGTGCCCGGCGGACGCCTGGAGTCCGTCAAGGTCGTCAAGTCCCAGGACGCCCGGGAGTCACCCGTACCCGGGCACATCAGCGACGACGGCCTGTCCTGGAGACCGGACGACACCCGACTCGCCCTCGCCGCCAAGTACACCGTGGACGCGGTGGCCCTGGACGGCGCCGGGCACCGTTCGGCCCGCCACACCACGTTCACCACGGCCGTGCCCGACGAGCGGTTCATCGGGTACGTCACCCCGGAGGACCGCTCCGTCGTGGGCACCGGGATGATCGTCTCCCTGGAGTTCAACCGGGAGATCGAGAACCGGGCCGCCGTCGAGCGCGCGATCCACGTCGAGGCGCGGCCCGCGGTCGAGATCCGCGCGCACTGGTTCGGCGGCGGACGCGTCGACTTCCGTCCCGAGCGCTACTGGAAGCCGGGCACGAAGGTCACCGTGGCGCTCGGGCTGCGCGACGTCGAGGGATCGCCCGGCGTGTACGGACTCCAGTCGCGGACCTTCTCGTTCACCGTCGGCCGCGACCAGCGGTCCCTCGTCGACGCCGGTGCCCACACCATGGAGGTGCGCCGTGACGGCAACCTCCTCGCCACGGTGCCGATCACGGCCGGAGCGCCGAAGACGACGACGTACAACGGGAAGATGGTCGTCACCGAGATGCTGGAGGTGACCCGGATGAACAGCCGGACCGTCGGCTTCGGCGGCGAGTACGACATCCCGGACGTCCCGCACGCGATGCGCCTGACCGACTCCGGGACCTTCCTGCACGGCAACTACTGGGCGCAGGACGTCTTCGGCCGCACCAACGTGAGCCACGGCTGCGTCGGTCTGCGGGACGTGAAGGGCGGCAGCTCGGACACCCCGGCGGGCTGGTTCTTCGACCGCAGTCTCGTCGGGGACGTCATCGAAGTCGTGCACAGCAAGGACAAGCAGGTCGCCCCCGACAACGGACTCGGCGGCTGGAACATGGGCTGGAAGGCGTGGAAGGCCGGCAGCGCGGTCGACTGATCTTCGCTCCCCGGTGCAACCATCTTCGCGGTCGTCGGTCCAAGTTGCGACGGAACGGTGACATTGACCTGACACGGAGCTCAAAACCGTGAGGTTAATATGCGCCAATGATCGCGTGGGACGCGCCGGGGTGGGGGCCTGATCAGGGCCTTGCGAGGGGAGAACGACTGTGAACGTGCGACCGATATCGGGGGCGTCGGCGGGTGGACGCTCACGCGGCCGCAACAAGCGGTGGGCGGTGATCGTCGGCGGTGCGCTGCTGGCCGTCACGGCCTGCGGCGGGGGCGGGGGAACGGACTCGGGGTCCGAAGGGAAGGACAAGGACGGCAAGGGCGTCACCAGCACGGAGAGCAAGCAGTCGGTGGCCGTCGTCACGATCGCGCCGAAGGCCGGTGCCAAGGACGTCGACACCAGCGGCACCCTCAAGGTCTCGGCCAGCAAGGGCAAACTGACCGAGGTCACCGTCAAGGACAACGACGGCACGAAGATCGACGGCGAGATATCGGCCGACGGCAGCGGCTGGACGCCCGCCACACACCTCGCGGCGTCCACCAAGTACCAGGTGCACGCGGTCGCGAAGGACTCCGAGGGCCGCACGGCGGCCGAGGACTCGTCCTTCACGACGCTGAGCCCGCAGAACACCTTCACCGGCAACTTCACGCCCGAGGACGGCTCCAAGGTCGGCGTCGGCATGCCGTTCTCGGTCCGCTTCACCCGGGGCATCACCAAGCCGGACGACGTCGAGAAGGCCATCAAGATCACGACCGAGCCGGCCGTCGACGTCCAGGGCCACTGGTTCGGCAACGACCGCCTCGACTTCCGGCCCGAGAAGTACTGGAAGGCCGGCACCAAGGTCACCGTGAAGCTGAACCTCGACGGCGTCGAGGGCCGCAAGGGCGTCTACGGCAAGCAGGCCAAGACGGTCTCCTTCACCATCGGCCGCGACCAGGTGTCCGTCGTGGACGCCAAGAAGCACACGATGAAGGTCATGCAGGAGGGCAAGGTCGTCAAGACCATCCCGGTGACGACCGGCAAGCCCGGCTACGCCACCTGGAACGGCCAGATGGTCATCAGCGAGAAGTTCACCGTGACCCGGATGAACGGCGACACGGTCGGCTACGACGGCGAGTACGACATCAAGGACGTCCCGCACGCCATGCGCCTGACCAGCTCCGGCACCTTCGTGCACGGCAACTACTGGGGCGGCGGCGCCTTCGGCAACTACAACGCCAGCCACGGCTGCATCGGCCTGCGGGACGTGCGCGGCGGCTACGACAGCGGCGTGCCGGCCGCCTGGTTCTTCAACCACTCGATGGTCGGTGACGTGGTGGTCGTGAAGAACTCGACCGACCCGACGGTCGACCCGGCCAACGGTCTCAACGGCTGGAACATACCCTGGTCGGACTGGATCAAGTGATGCGCCGGAGCGGTCCGTGTGACGGTCCGGCAGGGGATCGGCCGGCCGCCTCCGAGCGGATCGGGTGACTCCGTCCGACCCGATCGCGTGAGCGTTCTCCACCGGGCCGGGTGTGCTGTGACTCAGCACACCCGGCCCGGTGCCGTTAACGGCCACTAACCTGCTTCCATGACTGTGCATCTCGAAGTGGCCGAAGGCGTGGGCACCATCCGCCTGGACCGCCCTCCCATGAACGCCCTGGACGTGGCGACGCAGGACCGCCTCAAGGAGCTGGCCGAGGAGGCCACCCGGCGGCCCGACGTCCGCGCCGTGGTGCTGTACGGCGGGGAGAAGGTGTTCGCGGCGGGCGCGGACATCAAGGAGATGCAGGCCATGGACCACGCGGCGATGGTCGTGCGGTCCCGGGCCCTGCAGGACTCCTTCACCGCCGTCGCCCGCATCCCCAAGCCCGTCGTCGCCGCCGTCACCGGATACGCGCTCGGCGGCGGCTGCGAACTGGCCCTGTGTGCCGACTACCGCATCGCCGGGGACAACGCCAAGCTGGGCCAGCCCGAGATCCTGCTCGGCCTGATCCCCGGCGCCGGCGGCACCCAGCGGCTCTCCCGGCTGATCGGCCCCTCCAAGGCCAAGGACCTCATCTTCACCGGCCGTATGGTCAAGGCCGACGAGGCCCTCGCGCTCGGTCTGGTCGACCGGGTCGTCCCCGCCGACGAGGTGTACACCGCCGCGCACGGCTGGGCCGCCAGGCTCGCGCAGGGCCCCGCCATCGCGCTGCGCGCCGCCAAGGAGTCCATCGACGCGGGCCTGGAGACGGACATCGAGACCGGGCTGGCCATCGAGCGGAACTGGTTCGCGGGCCTGTTCGCGACGGAGGACCGTGAGCGCGGCATGCGGAGCTTCGTGGAAGAGGGCCCGGGCAAGGCGAAGTTCCTCTGATCCGTCCGCCGCGCCGGCCCGGGAGACGGTGTCCGCCTCCCGGGCCGGCACGGCCGGTCGCGCCCTCTCCGATCCCCTTCGATCCACCTGCGGTTGACGGGGTGTCCGACGGGCGTCGCTCGATGGGGCGCTTTATCGCAGGCTTAAGGCAGCCTTAAGCGCTCCTTGTCCCGAGGCGGTGGCGATTGCCCTCGACGGGGCCGTTCCGGCAGGTCGGGCGGGCTGTCCGCACCTCCGAACTGCCTGTGGCATATGCCGATCGGATGGTGCGGAATGTCCCGTTCCGGGGGGCCCAATCCTCCGGAACGGCCCCGGAGGGGGCGCCGGACGGCCATGATGGGGGGCATGGCGGGGCTGGAGGGTATGGAACAGCCGCGGCGGCACGGAAGTGCGACCGCGGCGCGCTGGACACCTGCGGTCGAGGACGAACGGGCGCTCAAGGCACTGGAGTTGTTCGGCAATCCCACCGAGGGGGAGGTGCTGCTGCCGTCCCGCCCGGAGTCCGCGGCCACCGCGCGGCGGCTCGCCCAGGTCGTGGTCCTGCGGCACTGGGGCCAGTCCCCGAAGATGACCGAGGACGCGGTCTTACTCGTCTCCGAACTCGTGGGCAACGCCGTGCGGCACACCGGCGCCCGCGTCTTCGGACTCCGTATGCGCCGCCGTCGCGGCTGGATCCGTATCGAGGTCCGTGACCCCTCCCGCGGCCTTCCCTGTCTCATGCCCGTCCAGGAACTGGACCTGAGCGGCCGGGGCCTCTTCCTCGTCGACAAGCTCTCCGACCGCTGGGGTGTCGACCTGCTGCCCCGCGGCAAGACCACCTGGTTCGAGATCCGCGTCGCCGAGCGCTGACCCGCTCCGCCCGGGCACGCGAAAGCCCCGGCCGCGTGGCAGCCGGGGCTTGCGGGGTGTCGCGGAACGAATTGGGGTGTGAACCGCGCCACCGGCGACAACCGTGGCCCGGGTCAATGGGTGGAGGTCGCATCGCCGACTATCGCAGACCGGACCCACTGATCCAAAAGAGGGCCCGCACTCCGCAACGCGGGTCCTGCCGCGGTGGTGAGTTCCCCTTGTCCGGTGAGGGTCCTGCTTCGCGGTGAGGGCCCCGATTCGCTCGTGGGGGCGGGTGGTCCCGTCCGGCCCGAACGTGGGTGCGGTGAAGCGACCCGCACCACCACCCGGTCGGATCAATCGCCGGTTTTTCGGTCGAATCGCCCTTAAATGGTCCGGTGACCACGCCCGCCGAAGACCCCGCAGCACCCGCCACGCCCCGGCGCGCCGCCCTGCTCACCGGACTCGCGCTCACCGCGGGAACCCTGGCCGCCGGAGCGAGCGCGGGCTGTTCCGCCCCGCGGACGACCCACCCGCACCAGCCCACGACGCCTCCGGCCGCGCCCAGCGCCCCCGCCGCCACGGCGACCCGGCGGGCCACCGCGCCCGCCCCCCGCCGCTATCCCGCCCAGCCCCCCGAGATCACCCACGGCCCCCGCACCCACCCCTCCCGAGTGGCCCTCACCTTCCACGGACAGGGCGACCCCGCCGTCGCGAAGTCGCTGCTCGGCGAGGCGGAGAGGGCCGGTGCCCGGGTCACCGTCCTCGCCGTCGGGACCTGGCTCGACGAGCACCCGGACCTCGCCCGCCGCATCCTCGACGGCGGCCACGACCTCGGCAACCACACGATGAACCACCTCGACATCAACGCCATGACGGCGACGGAGGCGGCCGCGGAGATCCGGGGCTGCGCCGACCGTCTCAAGCGGCTCACCGGTTCGATCGGGACCTGGTTCCGGCCCTCCCGCAGCCCCCGCGCCTCCCCCCTCGTCCAACGCCTCGCCCGCGACGCGGGCTACCCGCACACGCTCTCCTACGACGTCGACTCGCTCGACTACACCTCGCCGGGAGCCGCCGCCGTCACCCGCAAGGTCCTGGCCGAGGTCCGTCCCGGCTCCGTCGTGAGCCTGCACTTCGGATACGCCGGCACGGTCGCCGCCCTCCCCGCCCTTCTGCACGAACTCGACCGCCGCGGCCTCGGCGCGGTCACCACCACGGAGCTGCTGAGCTGATGCCGACACCACCCTCCTCCCCGCGCCGCGTGCTGATCGCCGGCACCGCCCTGACCGCGCTCGCCCTCCTCGCCGGGTGCGGCGGTTCCTCCCCGGACCACGCAGGCCAGGGCCGCGAGACCACCAAGGCGGCCGTCCGGCCCGCACCGGTGAAGAAGCCGGTCGTCCAGGGCCTGCCCGGCATGCCCCCCTTGCTGGACCCGGCGGACGTCTACGCCGCCGACCGTCCGGGCCGGCTCTCCCCGGTGGTCAAGGACTTCCCGTCCCGCGTCTACGTGCCCAACACCAACTCCAACACGGTCTCGGTCATCGACCCGAAGACGTACAAGGTCATCGAGACGATCCCGGTCGGCAACCAGCCCCAGCACGTCGTGCCCTCCTGGGACCTGAAGACCCTGTGGGTCAACAACGACCGGGGCAACACCCTCACCCCCATCGACCCGAAGACCGGCAAGGCGGGGCAGCCGGTCGACGTGCACGACCCGTACAACCTCTACTTCACGCCCAACGGCAAGTACGCGATCGTCATGGCCTCCCTCGACCGCGAGCTGGTCTTCCGCGACGCGCACACCATGAAGACCGTCAGGACCGAGCCGGTGAGCTGCTACGGCGTCAACCACGCCGACTTCTCCCCGGACGGCCGCTACTTCATCGTGTCCTGCGAGTTCAGCGGTGAGCTCCTGAAGGTCGACACCGAGCGGATGAAGGTCATCGGCCAGCAGAGGCTGCCGTTCCACGGGGCCATGCCGCAGGACGTGAAGATCTCCCCCGACGGCAAGAGGTTCTACATCGCCGACATGATGGCCGACGGCGTGTGGGTCCTCGACGGCGACAAGTTCACCGAGCCGACCCTGCTGCGCACGGGCAAGGGCGCCCACGGCCTGTACGTCAGCCGGGACTCGCGGGAGATGTACATCTCCAACCGCGGCGAAGGCACCATCTCCATCTTCGACTTCACGCAGAACCGGCTCACCAAGAAGTGGCACCTGCCCGACGGCGGCAGCCCCGACATGGGCGGCGTCTCGGCGGACGGCAAGGTCCTGTGGCTCTCCGGCCGGTACAACTCCGAGGTGTACGCGATCGACACCGGCACGGGTGAACAGCTCGCCCGCATCAAGGTCGGCAGCGGACCGCACGGCCTCGCCGTCTATCCCCAGCCCGGCCGGTACTCCCTCGGCCACACCGGCATCTTCCGCTGATCCACGCCGGCGCCCCGCCCGCTCAGCGGGGCAGGAGCAGCGCCTCCGCGCCCACCGGCCGGTAGCCCGCCGCCTGGAACGCCCGCAGACTGCGGGCGTTCCCCGCGGCCACCTGGGCCCAGACCGGCTCCCCGGCCAGGTGCCGCGCCGCCGAGGCGAGCGCCCGGCCCAGCCCCCGGTGCCGTACGCCCTCGTCCACCTCCACCGCGACCTCCAGCCGGCCCCCGACCCCTCGTCCGAGGACCAGGACCCCGCCGTCTGCGGCCCACGCCCGCACCTCGTCGCGCCGCCCGCGGGAGCTCGTGATCCGGGGGTGGGCCAGGTCGCCGATCTCCGTCAGCGCGAGGGCCGCGGGGCCCGGGAGCGGGGCGGCGACGGACAGCAGGTCGACGGTGTCGTTCGACCGCCCCGTCCGCTCCATGAGCGCGGCGAGGAACCGCGGGTTCATGGCCGCCGCGAGCGCGTCGCAGTCCAGCGCCCCCAGCGCGGCGCGCACCCAGCCCTCGTCCTCGTCGGTGAAGACGACGGAGTGCGCGGTGAAGGCGAGGACGCCGGCGTCACGGGGGCGGTGCTGGCGTACGACGGTGATGGCGCCGTCGGGCGGCGGGAGGACTCCCCGGGCCGCACGGTCCAGAATGTCGCGCAGAGTTCCGGACACGACTGACGCCCCCCGCCGCTTGAGTCTCCACCCACTGGAAGGCCCAGACTCGCAGACATGATCGACGACGGCACCGGACTTCTCACCATCGGCGAGCTGTCCCGGAGCACCGGCCTGAGTGTCCGCACCATCCGCTACTGGTCGGACGAGGGCGCGCTGCCCCCGGTGACCAGGTCGGCGGGCGGCTACCGGCTGTACGACGCCGGCTCCGTGGCCCGTCTGGAGCTGATCCGGACCCTGCGCGAACTCGGACTGGGGCTCGGCGACGTCCGGGCGGTCCTGACCGGCGAGCGGACGGTGGCGGAGGTGGCGGCCGCGCACGTGGCCGCGCTGGACGCGCAGATCCGCTCCCTGAAGGTGACCCGGGCGGTGCTGTCGACCGTGGCACGACGTGGTTCGAGCGCACAGGAGACGACACTCATGAACAAGCTGGCGCGGCTCTCGGCCGCCGAGCGCGGACGCATCGTCGACGACTTCATGGAGGAGACCTTCGGCGGACTGGACACCGCCGACCCCGACATCCGTACCCGGCTGCGGTTCCACGCCGGTGAGCTGCCGGACGACCCGACACCCGAGCAGGTGGACGCCTGGGTGGAGCTGGCCGAGCTGATCCAGGACCGCGGCTTCCGCGCCCGGATGCGCGAGATGATCGAGTTCAACGCGGCGGACCGGGGGCCGGGGGTGGCGCCGGGCACCTCCCTGTGGTTCATGAGCCGCCTGGTGCACCTCGCGGGCCAGGCGCTGGAGCGGGGCGTCGACCCCGCGGATCCGGAGGCGGACACGGTGCTGAGCGGCCTGCTCGGCGACGCGGACCGGGCTTCGGTGCTGGCCCGCATGGAGTCCGCGGCCCATACGGAGATGGCCCGTTTCCGGGAGCTGAGCGCCGTGATGCGCGGCCTGGACCCGCTGTCGGCGCACCGCGAGGAGTTCGCCTGGGTACTCGCCGCACTGCGCGCTCACCCGGACCGTTAATCTGACCTCCGTACACCAGGCAGTAACGCATGCAGTGATGCACGACGAAGGGGCGGACAGTGGCCGACATCGAGGAAGCACGCAAGCAGTTCGAGCGGATCGATTCGGACGGTGACGGGTTCATCACCGCGGCCGAGTTCAAGTCCGCTCTCGCCCAGGGCGGCGACTGGAACGTCACCGAGTCGGTGGCCGAGGCCGTCATCGCCAGCCGCGACCTCAACGGCGACAAGGTCCTCTCGTTCGACGAGTTCTGGACCCACCTGAACAAGTGACCCGGGAAGAGGGGGACCCGACGAGGGTCCCCCCTTCTTTGTCCGCGCTTCGCCCGTTTGCCGCGTCGGCGGAATAGGCCGCGCCGGACCGCAGTTGACGCCCTTCGACAGAAGCATGCATGTGCATCTACTTCGGAAGGCGTGTCATGAAGATCGGCATCATCGGCGCGGGCAACATCGGCGGCAACCTCACCCGGCGGCTCACCGCTGTCGGGCACGACGTCTCCGTCGCCAACTCCCGTGGTCCCCAGACGCTCGCCGAACTCGCCGAGGAGACGGGGGCGACCCCCGTCACCGTCGAACAGGCGGCACGGGGCGCCGACGTCGTGATCGTCACGATCCCGCTCAAGGCGGTGCCGAACCTGCCCGACGGCATCCTGGACGGAGCCGCCGAGGACGTCGCCGTCATCGACACCGGCAACTACTACCCCCAGCAGCGTGACGGCAGGATCGCGGGGATCGAGGACGACGGCCTCACCGAGAGCGGCTGGACCGCCCGGCAGATCGGCCACACGGTCGTCAAGGCCTTCAACGGCACCTACGCCCAGGACATCCTGGACCGCGTCCGCCCGGCCGGCGACCCCGACCGCATGGCCCTCCCGGTGGCCGGCGACGACGAGGCGGCGAAGCGGCGCGTACGCGACCTCATCGACGAGATCGGCTTCGACACGGTCGACGCGGGCGGGCTCGAGGACTCCTGGCGCCAGCAGCCCGGCACCCCCGTCTACGGTCTCCGTGAAGGCCGCGACGCGGTCGCGAAGGCCCTGACGGAGGCCTCCCCGGACCGCTCGCCGGACTTCCGCGGCTGAGCGCCCGGACCGCCACGCACCCTCACCGGTCCGCCGGCACCCTCACCGGCCCGCCCCGCACGCTCAGCCGACCGCCTGGCTCAGCACGCCGGCCGGGACCCTCGGGGCGTGCGGGTAGTCGGCGGACCGGTGCTGGAAGGACAGGATCTTCGGGTTCCGGACGACTCCGTCACGGATCTCGATGGCCTTGCGCAGCGTGACGTCGGCGTCCCACGCGGCGGGACCGCTCATGACCTTGCGCAGGTAGGGGAGGAGCGCCTCGCTGATCTCCCAGGTGGCGGAGTTCCACAGATGGGACGGGCTGTGGTCCACCGCGTAGTAGTGGCAGCCCGCCCCGACGGTGGGCATGGGCTCGTCGAAGGTGGTCGGGCGGGCCCATGCGAAGCCCATGCCCTCGTCGCAGGCGACGTCGATGAAGAACGTGCCCGGCCGGAACAGGGCGAGTTCCTCCTCGGTGACGAACATCAGCGGCGCGTCGGTGTCCTGAAGGACGCAGTTGACGATGATGTCGAACCCGGCCAGGTACTCCGCCAGCGGCACGGGCCCGGCCGGAGTGGCGGCCTGAAGGCGCGCGGGGGCGCCCGGCTCCTCCGCGAAGTGGCCCATCACGACCGAGGGCATCGGTGAGGCCACGGCCGCGGCGGCGCGCTGGGTGAGCACCGTGACGTCGGAGACCCCCATGGCGCCCAGGCCCGTGACCGCTCCGCGCGCGGTGGCGCCGAAACTGATGACCGCCGCGCGCAGGCGGCGCCCGTAGCTGCCGGTCAGCCCGCCGAGCTGCAGGGCGTGCAGCACCGAGCAGTAGCCCGCGAGCTCGTTGTTCTTGTGGAACACGTGCACGCTGAAGGCGCCCGCGGAGGTCCAGTGGTTCATGGCTTCCCAGGCGATCAGCGTCAGCCGCCGGTCGATGCCGATCTGGGTCGTCCGCTCGTCCTGCACGCAGTGCGGCCATCCCCACAGCACCTGGCCCTCGCGCAGCTCGGCGAGATCCTCGTGCAGGGGCTTGGGCAGCAGCAGGACGTCGCACTCGGCGACGAGTTCCTCGCGGGAGCGCAGCCCAGCCACGAGGGGCCGCAGCGCGTCGTCGGCGACGCCGAAACGACGGCCGTAGCCCCGTTCCAGGAAGATCCTCTCGCGTACGTCCGGGGCGATGCGGTCGAGATGGCCGGGGTGCAGCGGCAGCCGGAACTCGTTCTCCTTGCGGGACGAGGCGACTACTCCGAGACTCATCAGGCTCATGTGGGGCGGCTCTTTTCCTGCCGGACGCGAACCGCTCCGGCCTTGCCGTTCCCCGAGGGCGACGCCGCGACGGATGGCGGCGTGCGAGGTGCGCTCGGTAAGCCAACCGTACTCCGGTCCCGGTGGGCGCAGGACCGCCGGCGGCTAGGCCTCGCCCGCCCACGCGCGCAGGGCGGCCTTGCTCGCGAAGTCCGCGACGTCCCGGTCCACCGGCTCGGAGGTGTACTGGTGGAAGCGCCACTTCGCCTGGATGCGGGGTTCGCCGGCGGTCACGTAGTCGGCGATCCACAGACCGTCACCGGCGTACGAGGTGGTGTCGACGTTCAGCCAGAAGTCCCGGTTCGTGTAGAGCACCACGCGGTTGTCCGGGCGGAGTTCCTTCACCCTGCGGATGAAGCGGTCCTTCTCCGCGTTGCTGGCGTGCGTGCCCTCGCCGGTCGTCTCCCAGTCGACGGCGAGCAGGTCGCCCGCCCTCTCGGGGGCCTTGCTCACGAAGTACGCGGCCTGGGCGGTGATGTTGCCGGGCCACAGGAAGTGGTAGAAGCCCACGACGCAGTCCGCGTCGCGGGCGGTCCGCGTCTGCGCGGTGAGTTTCGGGTTGACGTACGAGCGGCCTTCCGTCGCCTTGACGAAGACGAAGGAGAGACCGGCGGTGCCGTACGCGGACGGCTGATAGGCGCTGACGTCGATGCCTCGCAGCATGGGTGGGGCCTCCGTGCGTGGGGGGAGGGGGACGGGGCACGCGGGGCGCTGCCCGGTGACCGATGCCCGGCGGCCGTGGGGAACGGCCGCCGTTGCCCAGGGCGGTCCGTGAAAGGGCAACTGTCATGGGGGTGCCCGCACTTGGCCGTCTCCACGCTCGCACGTGTGACCGCCCCCCCGCCGGACCGCACGCGCCTTCCCGCTTCCGGGCCGCGCCCCGCCGCCGGCCGGCCCCTCGGGAGGGAGAAGGCGGCCGTAGAAAATACAGCACCGCGGACAGGTGCCGACACAGGCGGAAGTACCAGTCGCGGGAATCGGTGCGGGGACCATCGTCCTATAGTCACCGCACCCCACGAACCGTCACATTGGAGACCACGGCGAGAAAACGTGCAAAGGTCATGACGGGAGTGATCGTGTCCGCGCAGATAGCAATTGATCCCGGCCGCTTCAGCCAATTCGGTGAAGCCACCGGAAGCACCTTCTGTCTGATCACGAATTCCGAGCTGGTCGATCGGATCGAAGTCGTCGAGACGGCCCCGTACCGGGAATTCCTCACCATCACGCTGGACGCCGGCGACCGGTTCGAGGAAATCCTGGAGAAGCGGATCCCGGAACCCGCGCACGTACTCGTGGTATCGCCCCACAGGTTTTTCGAATCACCCGACCCCGACCTCGTGGGCCAGCGGAAGATCATGGGAATGGCGTGCAACTCGACGCCGACCGGCCTCGACGAGATCCGGCACTTCCTCGGCGTGATGGAGCGGACCTCGGCGGCCGAACAGGCGGCGTTCTGCGACACCTTCTTCGAACTCGCCGAGGACTCCGACCAGCTCGTGTACGTCGACCCCGTGCACGGCACCCGCGCCACCCTCGACCATCTGCGCGAGGGCCTGGTGTGGAACCAGCAGGCGGGACCGCTGGACTGGGGCGACCAGCAGATCGTCCCCTCCGGCGAGATCAGCGTGCTGCCCGTCGAGATCAGGGAGTTCGACGAGGCGCTGAAGCTGCCCCTGGAGGGCGAGATCACGCTGCGCGGCTACCCGATCCTGCACAACGGCACCCCCTCCTTCTCGCGCGCCGACCAGGCCCGTGTCCACTCCCAGCTCTGGGCGATGCGCGACAACGCGATCAAGGCCACCGTCGAGGACGGCAGGATCACCCGCCTTCGGGCACTGGACGCGGGAGCGGCGCCGGCCGTCGCGATGCTGGAGCAGATGTTCGCCGTGGACTCCCGGTACCGGATCGTCTGGGAGATCGGCCACGCGCTCAACACCTCGCACGACATCCTGCCCGGCAACCACGCCATGAACGAGGTGTACGGCGGTACCGAGGGGTGCCTGCACTTCGGCCTCGGACTCACCCCGTACACCCAGTACCACCTCGACATCATCTCGCCCGACACCCGCGTGCTGACCAGTAACGGCGTCGCGGTGATCGGCCACCCGGACCACCCCACCGTGGAAAGGGTCGTGCCCCTCGCATAGCGGGTCACGACCGCCCGGCCGGGGTGAACGCAAGGAAATTCAACCCAACAGGAGGTGACTCCCCATGAAGAAGATCAAGGTGCAGAAGAACCGCAACTACCTGGGCACGCTCCTGGGCTGAGTACCGACCCGCGGCGGGGCAGTGACCATGCCCCGTCGCGGGGTTCCCCTTTTCCTCTCGTGAGGTTCCCGTATTTCTCTTCCAGGGAGTTCTCCGTGCCACCGCTTGACATCGCGACGAGCGACTTCGACCAGTTCGGCCGGCCGGCCGGTACATTCTGTCTGATCACGAGCGAACAGCACGGCGGCCTCGTCTCCCTGCGTCCCGGCGACGGATGTTCCCGCGTGCTCCCGCTGACCCTTCCGCCCGGCGTCCGCCTGGGCGAGCTGATCGAGCGGAGCGTCCCCGCGGACGCGCACGTGCTGGCGGTCTGCCCCGGACGGTTCCTCGACTCGCCGACCGAGCGGGAGCTGGGCGGCCGCAAACTGGCCGTGCTGCCGGCCGGATCCACGCCGCTGACCGACGAACACGTCCGCTACTTCCTGCGCACCGCCGCCCTCACCGACGTCGCCCGGCACGCCCAGGTGGCCGAGGAGTTCTTCGACCTGGTGGGCGACAGCGACCGGCTGACGATCGTCGACGACGTCTCCGGCACCGAGGCCGAGTTCGACCACACGGCCGGCGACTGCGTCTGGAACCAGCAGGCCGGCGTCCTGGAAGAGGGCGACCAGCAGATCTTCCCCTCGGGCAAACTGAGCGTCACCGCCGCCGAGATCACCACCTTCGAACCGGAGGCCCGGCTGCTCGGCCTGCACGGGGAACTGACCCTGCGCGGCTGGCCGATCGTCCACCGCCACCAGGACCCGGCCGACGGCGCCGACCAGCGGCGGCTGTTCGAGGCGCTCGCGCCGCTCGTCTCCAACGCCGTGACGCTGCGCGTCGCCGCCGGAAGCATCGAGAGCGTCACCCCGCAGACCCCGGGGGCGACATCGGCCGCCGTGGAGCTGGAGAAGCTGCTCACCGACGATCCGCGCTACCGCGTCATCTGGGAACTCGGCTTCGGGATCAACACCAGCACGGAGATCATCCCGGCGAACTGCGGACCGAACGAGGTGTACGGCGCCACCGGCGGTGTCGTGAACCTCGGCCTGGGGATCACGCCGGCCACGCGCTTCGCCCTGGCCTTCCTCTGCCCCCGCAGCTCGCTGCTGACATCGGACGGCACCGCCGTCCTCGGCGCCCGCAAGGCGGTACGCCGCGGCCGGATGCAGCGCGTCTCCAGCGCGGGCTGCGGCTGCCACTGACCCCAAGGAGGGAAGCACGCCATGACGATCAACTCCGAACTGCGCAAGAAGGTCGACGCGGTCCTCGACACCTTCATCAAGGACTTCTACGAGACCGTCCCCTACGCCCAGCACCAGAAGGACGCCTCCGAGCTGAACCTCGACTACTACAAGCGGCACAACATCGAGACGATCCTGCGCCTGCGCCGCAAGCGGACCGTCGACGCGCTGGCCATCAAGTACTTCACCAAGGTGGACCCCGTGCAGGCCAAGGCCTGGGCGCACTACACCGACGACGAGATGCTGCACGACCGGCTGTTCGCCGCCGACCTCGCCAAGGTCGGGGTCACCAAGGACCAGATCTACTCCACGGAACCCCTGCTCTCCACCAAACTCCTCACCGGATACCTCCAGTTCGGCATGGAGTTCGAGGACAGCCCGATGGCGCTGATCACCAGCGTGTACTTCGTCGAGTACGTCACCACGCGCACCCAGCCCGACTGGCTGGACAACCTGGGCGACGTCCTCGGCGAGGAGAACGTCAAGGGCGCCCGCGCGCACGTCAACACCGACCTCGACGACGACCACGACGACTTCGTGTGGCGGGTGCTGTCCACGCTGATCCACTCCGAGGACGACGAGCGCAAGGTCGTCGAGCACCTCCACAACGTCTACTGGCTCTGGAAGCTCTACTTCGTGGAACTGCACCAGCTCACCGTGCTCGGCAAGAGCGACGCCCAGATCCCGCTGCCCACCACCTCCGAGGTCTGAGCGGGGCGACGGTGGCCGACGACGACCGGGGCACACGGCCCGGCGGGCGGTCCGGGGTCGAGGTACTGGCCCTGCCGCCCGGCCGGGAACTGCCGAGCAGCACCGAGAAATGGATCGTGGACGGTCTGGTCCTCGCCATGCCGGGACTCCACACCCGCCAGCTCTTCACCCTGCGCCGCGAGATGCTGACCGACGCCGAGTACGTCGTCGTCGGGGTGGACCGCGCACGCGACCGGGTCGTCTCGCTGCTCACCTCCCGCTGGGCCGAGATCCCGTCCGGGCGGCCCTGCCTCCACATCATGATCCAGTTCGTGGGGGACGCGTACCGGGGCGGCACCGTCTTCAAGGAGAGCTGGGCCCTGCACTTCGCCCGGCTGCTCGCCGACGGCCGCCCGTTCCCCGAGGTGATCGCCCTCAAGACGTACAACCCCGTGGTGCACTGCGCGATGGCGGCGTTCAGCGGCCATCCGGACATCACTATGTACCCGGACCTCGCGGGCAAGGACGACAGCCAGGAGGCGCTGGCGGCCGAGGTGGCCGCGGCGCTCGCCCCCCGGGCCGCGTTCGACCCGGTGCGCGGGGTCGTCCCCGGCATCGGCCGTCCGCTGGACCTCTACCGGGAACGGCCGCTGAGCCATGTGCCCGAGGCCAACCGGTACTTCGCCGAGCACACGCGGCCGGGGGACCGGGTGCTGTGTCTGCTGGACGTGCCCACCCGGGAGGGGGCGCACGCGATCCTCACGGCGCTCGGGGTGCCGCTGCCCTCCGGGCGGGGCTGAGTCCCGCCGGCGGGCCGGGCGAGGTTCCGGCCCGTCCCCCGGGCGCGGCCGCAGGACGGCCGGCCGGTCCACTACTCCAGGAACGCGAGGCGGCAATGGCGGACACATCGATCATGTTTCCTCCCGACTACTCCCGGGCCCGCGCGGCCTTCCTGGGCGCCGCCGAGGAGGCTGGCGCGAGGCTGAGGACCTTCACCCTGCCGGGGCACCTCGGGCCCGACGGCGGCGAACTCTGCGTGGACACCGCTCAGATGGGGCCGCCCGACCCGGCGAAGCTCCTGGTCACGGTCTCCGGGACCCATGGCGTCGAGGGCTTCTGCGGCTCGGCCTGCCAGACCGGCGTCCTGCTGCGGGAAGGTGTCGCCAAGGCCGCCGCGGGGCCCGACACCGGCGTCCTGCTCGTCCATGCCCTCAACCCCTACGGCTTCGCCCATCTGCGGCGCGTCAACGAGGACAACGTCGACCTCAACCGGAACTTCGTCGACCACGCCGCCCCGCCGCACAACGACGCCTACGACGCCGTGCACCGCACCCTGGTGCCGGCTCGGGCCGCCGCGTTCGTGCCCGGCGACCTGGTCGCGGAGCTCACCGCGCTCCGCGACCGGCTCGGCCCGCAGCGCCTCCAGGAGGCCGTCACCCGCGGCCAGTACCGCCACCCCGACGGCCTGTTCTACGGCGGAGACGCACCGGCCTGGTCCCGGCGGGTGTTCGAGACGGTGGTCGCCGAGCGGATCGCCGGCGCCGGTCACGTCGCCTACATCGACCTGCACACCGGGCTCGGCGAGCGGGGCGTCGGCGAGCCCATCTTCCGCGGCGGAAGGGACGCGGACGCCCACGAGCGTGCCCGCCGCTGGTACGGCGACGCGCTCACCGCCTCGGAGGAGGGAACGTCCTCCTCCACCCCGATCGTCGGCAACACGGCGACCGCGGTGGCCGACGGCCTCGGCGCGGGCGGCCTGCTGACCGCGATCACCCTGGAGTTCGGCACCCAGCCGGGCCCCGAGGTGCTGGTGGCGCTGTGCGCCGACGCCTGGCTGCACCGGAACCGTCCGCCGGCCGAGGCGGTCCGCTCCGGCCTCAAGCGGCTGATCCGCGACGCCTTCTGCCCGGTGGAGGACGCCCGGTGGCGCGAGCGGGTCCTCCAGCGGGCGCGCGAGGTCTTCGACCAGGCGCTCACCGGCCTGGCCGACGCCAAGCCGGGGGAGCCCGGCTGACCGGTCCGCGACCCTGCCCGTACCACCGCGGCGGGCCCCCCGCCGGGGGGGGGCCGCCCCCGGGCCCCCCCCCCCGCCGGCGGCCCCCCCCCCCGGCCGGCCCCCCCCCCCCCCCCGGGCGCGGCCCC
>NZ_JBHTZF010000011.1:0-333752 GCF_042790435.1 Streptomyces sp. NPDC056738 | reverse complement strand
GGCTGTCCCCCCCGGGCCCCCGCCCCCCGCCCGCCCCCCCGCGGGGGCCCCGGGCCCGCCGGGCCCGCCCCCCGCCGCCCCCCCCCGCGCCCCCCCGGGGGGGGGGGGCCCGCCGCCCTGTCACCCCGCCCCAGGCAGGCTCCCCGCCCCCTGGCCGGCCCCCGCCGCACACCGATCGCCGAACCGCGCCGGGCGTGGCCGTTCCGGGCACCGACCCGCACAAGCCCCCCCGGGCGGCGACCCGCGCCAGCCGCGCGGGCGTCCGCCGTACCCGCACCAGCCGCGCGTGCGGCCGTGCCCGCGCCACCGCAGCGGGGTGCCCGCCCTTGTGCGACCCGCCGCCGAGTCGGCCGGCGCCGGGCCGGACCGGCGATGTGTGCCGGTCCGGGCCCGGCCCCGGTGCGGGTGGCCGCCTCAGGGGGACTTCCGGCCGATCGCGAGGACGGCCGTTCTCGGCAGGGTGCAGGTCCAGGTGCGGTCGGACGGGTCGTACGCGGCCGAGAAGGTCTCCACGGACCCGTCGGCGCGCCGCTCGCGGAAGATCGACCTGGCCAGTTCGACGGTGTGGCGGGCCGCGTCCGCCGCGTGCCTCCGCTCGATCGCGGCGAGGCCGTACATGTCCAGCAGGTAGCGCCCCAGTTCCAGTTCGGCCTCCCGGGCCGCGGCCGCCGTCGCCACGTACGGGTCGGCCATGTCGGTCACCTCACCCGACTCGAAGCCCGCCTTCGTCAGGTAGCCCCACAGCTCCTCCCGGGTGAAGTGGTCGAAGGCGTGGCCCGTCCGCGAGTACGGGTCGACCACGTCCTGGAACCAGGTCTCCATCGGGGACCCCACGAGGAAGTCGTGCAGCAGCAGGACCCCGCCGGGCCGCAGCACCCGGTACGCCTCGTGGACGAGTTCGGCCCGGTCCTCGGCGGCGATGTGGTGCGACCCGTAGGCGACGAGCACCGTGTCGACACTGCCGTCGCGCATGAGCAGCCGGTCGGCGCGCTGCACCAGCGCCGGACAGTCCGCCGCCCAGGCGGCGCGCACCATGTACGGGGAGGCGTCGCAGGTCAGCACGGACAGGCCGGTCAGACCCCGGGCGTCCGCGACCCTGCGGACCAGGCCGTCTCCGCCGAGCACGTCCACGACGACGGCGGGCCGCCGGTCGGTCCGGGCCGGCACCAGGGAGAGCAGATGGTGGATGCCCCGCGCGCGTGCGGTGAGGTTGCGGGCCTGCGCGCGGATGTACGAGGAGCCCCGGCCGCCGGCCCCGTCCGCGCCGAAGTCGTCCTTGAAGTCCTCGGCCCCGGCCGTGCGGGCCCAGGCCCGGGCCCGCACGGGGTCGACGCACGCGTGCAGATCGGGGGCCGCCCGGCCGAGCCGGTCCAGGTGATCGGCCATGTCCGTCTCGCCGAAGGTGACCTGACGTCCCGCCAGTCCGGTCACGACCGCCCTCCCGTGGACTCCAGGAACAACGCGAGGGCCAGCGCCATGCGTTCGATCTCCCCGGGGTCCACGCTCTCGTCGGGCGCGTGGATGAGGCACTGCGGCTCCTCGACCCCGATCAGCGCGATCTCCGCGTCCGGGAAGGTCTCCTGCAGCGCGTCGCAGGTGGGGATCGAGCCGCCCTGCCCCGCCGTCGTCAGCTCCCGTCCGAACGCCTCCCGCATCGACTCCGCGAGCAGCGCGTAGGCCGGGCCGTCGGTGCGGGCCCGGAAGGGGCGGCTGGAGGAGAGCCGGACGGTCTCCACCTCGACCTGCCAGGGGGCGGCCCGCTCCAGATGCGCCTTCAGCGCCTCCCAGGCGGCGTCCGGTTCGGTTCCGTAGGGGATGCGCAGATTGAGCTTGGCGGTGACCTCGCCGAGCACGGCGGGGGCGGAACCGACCACGGGCGGGCAGTCGATGCCGACGACGGTGAGGGCGGGCCTGGCCCACAGCATGTCGGCCACGCTGCCGTCGCCCACCAGCCGGACCCCGTCGCGCGCCCCGATGTCGTGGCGGTAGCGCTCGGCCGGGTACTCCGCGCCCTGCCAGCGCCCGCTGTTGTCGATGCCGTCGACGGTCGTGTTGCCGGCCGCGTCGTGCAGGGTGGCGAGCATCGCGATCAGCGCGTTGAGCGGGTCGGGGGCGGGGCCGCCGAACGACCCCGAGTGCACCGGCCCGGCCAGCGAGCGGACGGTGACGGTGGCGTGCACGACGCCCCGCAGGTCGGTGGTGGCGGTCGGCAGCCCGGCCGCGGAGTTGCCCGTGTCGCACACGAGCACGGTGTCGGCGTACAGGAGCTTCGGGTTCTCCCGGATCAGGGTGGCGAGACCGCCGGTGCTCTGCTCCTCGGCGCCCTCGGATATGACCTTGACGCCCACCCCGAGCCGGCCCAGTTCGCCGAGCGCCCGCAGCGCGGTGAGCTGCATGACGATGTTGCCCTTGCAGTCGGCGGCCCCACGCCCGTACCAGCGGCCGTCGGCGCGCTCGGTCAGGGTCCACACCGGGGTGGTCCAGGCGGGTTCGTCGAGCGGCGGCTGGACGTCGTAGTGGGTGTAGAGGAGGACGGTGGGGTAGCCGGGCGCGGCGGGCAGGTGGCCGTACACCGCCTTGCTGCCGTCCGGCGTGTCCAGCAGCCGCGTCCCGGGGATGCCGGCGCCGGCGAACAGCCGCGCGACCAGCGCCGCGGCGCTCTCGCACTCCTCCACCGGATACTGCCGGGGGTCGGCGACGGACCGGTGCGCGACCAGGTCCCGCAGGTCCTCCTGCGCCCGGCCCATCAGTTCGCGCACCTGTGCGCGTAACTCCTTGGGCGGCATGCGGCCTCCTTCTCGGTCGGTGTTCGGGGGTGTGTTCCGGGTCGTCCCGTACGAGCGTCGAAGGCGCCCGGACGCGGGCGGCCGCGTCCGGTTCGAGGCGTCCGGACCCGGGCGGAGCGGGCCGGTCAGCCGGACGCGGCAGGTGGACCGGCCGGCGCGGTCTCGGCGGTCCGGCGCCGGTCCACCGCGTCGGCGAGCGAGCGGCGCACCACGCGGGTGCCCGCCCCGTAGCCGATCCCCACGAGGGCCAGGACCAGCCAGAACAGCGACAGCGCGCCATGGCCCGCGGCCAGGTCGAAGCCGCCGCCGACGAAGCCGCCCAGCATGCCGCCGACACCCCAGGCCATCGTGGAGTAGCCCAGATACAGGCCGGTACGGCCCTCGGTCGCCAGGCCCGCGACGACCGCGTCGACCACGCCGCAGAAGAGCGACTCGCCGATCGAGGTGACGATCACGGCGGCGACGACGGGGCTGATCCCGTCGACCGAGCACAGCAGCCAGCCGCCGCCGAGCAGGACCCCGGACGCCGTGAACAGGTCCAGGCGGCCGACCGTGGAGCGCTTCTCGACGCGTGAGCCGATCAGCCACACGGTCAGCATCACCACGACGGCGTTGCCCGCGGTGAGCAGGCCGACCAGGTCGGAGTCGAGTTTCTGGTGGACGACGGTCAGGGGCAGCGCGACGCGGTACTGGGTGATGAGGAACCAGCCGCCGACCGCCAGCGAGCAGAAGATCATCAGCGGCCGGTCGCGCAGGGCCTCGGCCATGGCGGCGGGTCTGATGGGCGCCGCGTTCGTGGCGTGCAGCCCGCGCAGCAGCACCGCGGAGGTCACGGCGAACCCCAGGTGCAGGGCGGCGGCGATGAGGAACCCGGCCTTCATCGCGCCCGCCGCCATCAGCGCGGTGCCGATCAACGGGCCGATCAGGGCGGCCCCGTTGATCGACACGTAGTAGCGGCTGAGGTTGGCCGCGACCCCGCCGGACCTGCTGGAGGCGAGGACGCTGCGCGCGCCGTTGTTGTTGAGGGAGCCGCCGATGCCGAGCAGCGCGACGGCCGCGCCCCAGACGGCGAAGCTGCCGCCGGCCAGGGTGAACACGACGTACGCGCCCGCCTCGACGGCGAGCCCGAGGCTCAGGATCCGGGCGGCGCCGAAGCGGTCGCTGACCCAGCCGGACGGGATGCCGAGCCCGCGCCGGGTGAACTCCATGACGGCGAAGAGCAGTCCGGTCTGGAAGCTGCTCAGCCCCTCGTCCCTGGTCAGGTGCACCGCGAGGAACGGCACGACCATGAAGAAGCCGATGTTGGTGGTGAAGCGGCCGAGGATGACGACGTACGCCGGACCCCGTCCGGCCAGGAAACGGCCGGGCGGCGTCCCCGGGGTGTGCTCCGCCCGCGCCCCGGAGTTCCCGGCGAGCGTCACGCCGTCTCCCTTCTCGGAGGTCATCGGGCGGACTCCCCCTCGGTACGGACGACGATCCGGGCGGCCGCCGCGTCGGCCGCGTCGGCGGCGGTCTTGGGGTCGGGGCCGGCGGCGACGACGTGCCCGGCCCGGTTCCAGGAGTCGCCGAGCGCGACCAGTTCGGCTCCCACGGCGGGGAGTTCGCCGATCCGGATCACACCCTCCATGGCCAGCGCCTCGGCCGTGCCCGTCACCTCGGTGACCCATCCGGGCCGGGGGGTGAGGTAGCGGATCGAGGCGCCGCCCGCGAGGCCCGTGGCCGGCCCCGGCAGGACGCCGTGGGCGAGCGCGAGGACGGCGCCCTGGAGCATGTCGACGCCGGTGACGTGGTGGACGAGCTCCCAGATCTGGTCGCCGCCCTGCCGGGCGTTGATCTCGACGACGGTGGCGCGCTCGCCGTCCTCGGCGAGCATCACCTCGGTGTGACAGGGGCCCCAGGCGTAGCCGACGGCGTCCAGGGCCTTCAGCGCCGCGTCCACGACGGTCCGGTGCCGGTCGGGCGGCAGCGGAGCGGGCAGGTCGTGGCCGGTCTCCACGAAGTGCGGGGCACCCGAGGTGTGTTTGCGGGTGACCGCGAGGACCTGGTGGCGTCCGGCGGCGGACAGCGACTCGACGCTGAACTCCTGGCCGGTCAGGAACTCCTCGGCCAGCACCCTGGACGCCGACTCGCCCTGCGGCCAGGCGAAACCGGTGCGGGCACCGCTGGTCCAGGCCCACGCCGGGGCCAGCTCCTCTTCCGTGCGCACGAGATGGACGCCGGTGCCGCCGTTGCCGTCGACCGGCTTGAGGATCACTCCGGCCGGACAGCGGCGGAGCAGTTCGCGGGCCTCGTCGATGCCGGCGCACACCCGGTGGGCCACCGTCCCCAGGCCCCTGTCCCGCAGGTGCGCGCGCATGGCCGCCTTGTCCTGGGTCAGGGCGAGCGTGGCGGGGGTGTTGCCGCGGGCGCCCAGTGCCTCGGCCACGACGCTGGCCGGGCGCAGCGAGAGCTCGGTGAGCCCGAGCACCGCGTCCACGGGGCGCCGGGCGTGCACCTCGCGGGCGACGGCGAGCAGGGCGTCGGGGTCGGTGAAGTCGGCGTCGACGACCTGGAGGGCGAGGGATTCCTCCAGCTCCCGGTCGCCGCCGGGGCGGTGGACCACGGTGAGGGCGACCGGCAGGCCGACGAACTTGCCCAGGACGTCGTGGCGGGGACAGATGAGCAGGAGGTGGGGTACGTGGGTCCCGAACGACTGGCCCGGCATGTCAGGCGGTCCTCCCATCGCCGGCCGCGTCGTCGGCGCGGGCCGCGTTCCACGTCCGTTCCAGCTCCCGGATGCGGGCCGAGTCCTTCTCGATGGCGTCCCAGTCGTCGGCGCCCTGGATGACCCAGCCCAGGCTGGTGGTCACGTCGTTGGTGAGCGGCATGTCCCGGCCCTCGGCCGGGATCGACATGGAGTGGGTGGTGGGCAGGTCCGCGATCGCCTCGAGGATCTCCATGTGGTGCACCGGTCCGGCCAGGTCCGAGCAGAGCCAGAGGGTGCGGACCTCCTTGACGAGCTCGAACGACGGCACGAACTCCCCGTCGAGGACGTGCCGTACGGTGCGCTCGATCTGGTTGTCGCCGGTGGCCAGTGACCCGGAGATCATCATGCAGCTCCCCGAGTAGCGGGCGGCCAGCTCCACCAGGCGCGGGCCCTCCGGCGTCATGATCGCCTCGGCGTGCGTGGAGCCGTTGCGGATGCCGACGGCGTCGGCCGCGCGCATCACGTAGGGAGCGAGGACCGCCACGTCGGGGTGGTCGGGGGCCAGGAAGTCGGCGACGTCGTAGATGCCGTAGCGCGGGCCCCGGTCGTGCTTGGCGTAGACGCAGGTGTCGACCAGGCCGTGCCGCCCGTCCACCGAGTACAGGTCGACGATGTACTCGGGTCCCTCCAGGAACTCCTGCACGATGACGGTGTCGTTGCGCAGTTCGAACCCGTTGACCTGGCCGAGGATGTGGTCGAAGTGGCCGCGCCACTCGCCGCCGGCCGGCACGAAGTGCACGTTGTCGGTCCCCGCGCTGTGCGGCGGCTTCAGGATGAGCGGCCGGCCGGCGAGACCGCTCGACCCGATCCAGGCGGCGGCCTCGGCGGGGTCGGCCGTCGACAGGGTGCGCGGACCGGCCACTCCGGCGCGCTCCAGGGCGAGCGCCATCTCCCCTTTGTGCCGCTGGTATTTGGCGCTGCCGGGAACGTTCTGGAACTGTGGCATCAGACGTTCCACGAGCCGGGCGGCGAATTCGACACCGCTCTCGTTGCCGGTGACGATCCCCACCGGGTCATAGGATTCCACAATCTTTGCCATTGCCTCGAAGTCGCCGTCGAAATAATGCACGGCCTCGAAGTCGTCGGGGTACCAGATGTTCTTCTTGACGAATTTCGCCAGTGGCTGTGGGGTGCTCATGACGGTGACCGGCAGCACGCCCCGGGCCCGGAAGGCGCTGGCGAAGCCCCGGTCGTCGCCGTCCCTGATGTGGTAGCCGTCTACGACGATCACGTACCGCCGCCCAGTGGACTTCATGACTCAACTCTGCTGGCCGGGACGCCTCCGGCGACAGTGGCGGAACTGACACGCAACCACGATTTCCTGCCAGCGGCGCCTCGGGGCCGGCGTCGGGACGGACCCGTGCCGGGGCGCGGACCGGGGTGTTGATCCGCTGACTTCCGATATGTGCCGGTGGTAGTGATTGAGCCGTTTCTGTCATAGGGCAAGGGACCTATGGCGGGACTCAGGCCGACTGGCTACTGTGGCCCACGCCTGGTCGAAATTCTGTGTGAAGGTGACGTCGATTCGCCGGGTCGGCCGAGACGTCTGGGTGCGCGTCCCCGTTCGTCATGTCATTTTCTCGGCCGGAATTCCGAGTCAAGTCGATGAAGGCGGGGACGGACTGTGGAATCGCTCGGGTGGGGCGGCGGGATGCCGGAGCATGAACGATTAATCGCCTGGCAGGCTCCACCGCTGAAATTCGGTGTCGGCGCCACCGGGGACCTCGGACACGAACTGCGCCGGGCGGGTGTCGCCTCGGTCCTGCTGGTGACCGATCCCGTCCTCGCCGGGCTCGGCCTGCCGGCCCGCGTCGCCAAGGGGATCGAGCAGGAAGGGATCTCGGTCACGCTCTTCGACCGGGCCCGGGTCGAACCCACCGACACGAGCGTCGCCGACGCGGCCCGGGAGCTCGAAGGCCTCCACGTGGACGGCTACGTCGGGCTCGGCGGCGGCAGCTCGATCGACACCGCCAAGATGCTGAACCTGCTGCTCACCCACCCCGGCCGGCCGGTACGCGACTACCTGAACGCCCCGATCGGCGCCGGAGCCCCGATCCCGGGCCCGCTCAAGCCCCTGGTGGCCGTGCCCACCACCGCAGGCAGCGGCAGCGAGTGCACCGCCATGGTCGCCCTCGGGGTGACGGACCTGAACGTGAAGACGGGCATCAGCGACCTGCGGCTGATGCCGTCCCTGGCGCTCGTCGACCCGGCCAACACCCTGACGCTGCCCCCGGCCGTCACCGCCTCCTCGGGCTACGACGTCCTGACCCACGCCTGCGAGTCGTACACGGCCCGCGCCTACGACCGGCGCCCCCCGTACCCCACACCCGCCGACCGGCCGCTGTACATCGGCGCCAACCCGATCAGCGACGTATGGGCGGAGCAGGCGCTGGAACTGGTCGGCCGCTTTCTGCGGCGCGCCGTGCTCAACCCCGACGACCTGGAGGCCCGTACGGGAATGAGCCGGGCCGCGAGCTTCGCCGGGATGGGATTCGGCAACGCGGGCACCCACATCCCGCACGCCTGCGCCTACCCCGTGGCGGGCATGGTCCGCGACTACCGGCCCGACGGGTACGAGGTCGACCACGCCATGGTGCCGCACGGGGCGGCCGTCGTCTCCACCGCGGCCGCGGCCTTCGAGTTCACCTACCCGACCTCTCCCGAACGCCATCTGCGCGCGGCCGAGTTGCTCGGCGCGAACCTCGACGGGGTGACGGAGGCGAACGGTTCGGACGTGCTGCCGGCCACGCTCCTGAGCATCGTCGCGGACACCGGAGGACCCACCGGGCTGCGGGACTTCGGCTACTCGGCCAAGGACCTCCCCGGCCTCGTCGAGGGCGCCCGCAAACAGCGGCGGCTGCTGGTGTGCTGCCCGCGCGACGTCGCCGCACGTGATCTCGAACGGGTCATCGCCGCATCGATGACCCACTGAACCACCGAAGAAGTGCGCCCCCACGCCAAGGAGCTGGATGCACCCGTGAGTGATGCATCGATACCGGAACACCCGGCCGTCATCGCGGGCAAGCAGGTTCCCACGGACCGGTGGATCGACATCCTCGATCCGTCGGACGCCCGCACCGTGGCCCGCGTCGCCCGCTGCGGCCCGGCCGAGATCGGGGCGGCGGTGGAAGCGGCCCGGCACACCCACGAGACCCTCTGGCGGTTCGCGACGCCGGTCGAGCGCTCCCGTGTCTGCCACCGCATCGCGGAGGTGCTGCGCGCCCGGCGTGCCGAACTCGCGGCGCTGGAGACGCTCGACACCGGCAAGCCGCTGCGCCAGTCGCTCGCCGACGCCGACATCGCCGCCCGCTACTTCGAGTTCTACGCCAACGCCGTGGAGAGCCTCGGCGGCGAGACCATCCAGCACCGGCCGGACCGGCCCGCCTTCACCCTGCGCGAACCCTACGGAGTGTGCGGGCACATCATCCCCTGGAACTACCCGCTCCAGATCGCGGCCAGGACCCTCGCACCCGCCCTCGCGACCGGGAACTGCTGTGTCCTCAAGCCCGCCGAGGACGCTCCGCTGACCTCGCTCAGGCTCGCGGAGCTCGTCGAGGAGGCGGGACTTCCGGCGGGCGCCCTGAACGTCGTACCCGGTCTCGGGACGGAGGCCGGCGCCGCACTCGCCGCGCATCCGGGCCTGGACCGGCTGGCCTTCACCGGCTCGCGGGAGGTCGGCGAAGCCGTCATGACCGCGGCGGCGCGCAGCATCGTGCCGGTCACCCTGGAGCTCGGGGGGAAGTCCCCGCACCTCGTGCTCCCCGACTTCGACGCCGGACGCGCGGTGCCGCAGATCGTGGAGTCGATCACCGAGCACGCGGGGCAGAACTGCTCGGCCGGCAGCCGGCTGCTCGTGCACCGGTCCGTCCACCGCGAACTGGTGGACGCGCTCGTCGAACGGTTCCGCGCCCTGACCATCGGGCCGGGAGCGGCCGATCCCGACATGGGGCCGCTCATCTCCGCGAGACAGCGCGAGCGGGTGCTCGGCCACCTGGACGGGGGCCGGCGCGACGCCGTCCTGCGCACGGGCGGCGGGGTTCCCCGGGGGAAGGCGTACGCCGACGGGTTCTTCGTGGAGCCCACCATCCTCGACGAGGTCACCCCGGAACACCGGGTGTTCAACGAGGAGATATTCGGTCCCGTCCTGTGCGTCTCGGTCTTCGACTCGCTGGAGGAAGCGGTCGCCCTCGCGGAACACACCACGTACGGACTGGCCGCCGGAGTGTGGACGTCCGACGTGACCCGTGCCCACTGGCTCGCCGGGCGGCTCAGGGTGGGCCAGGTGTTCGTGAACAACTACAGCGCGGCCGGGGGCGTCGAGCTGCCGTTCGGCGGCCACCGGCGTTCGGGAATCGGAGTGGAGAAGGGACTGGAGGCGCTGCGTGAATACACGCGGTGCAAGACGGTGGCGATCCACGCGCAGCTTCCTTCCTGACCCGGCGCCCCCGGTTTCCTTCGCACGATTTCGGCCCTACGGAGAAGAGCGGTCCGGTCATTCACCTCGGTGGAGGGAGTTCATCTGATGTCGCCTGTTGTGCGCGGGTCGGTCGAGGAACTGGGGACCCGGCAGTGCTGCGCGGTCTGCGGGGCACCGGCCCAGCCCGTGACGGCCTTGGCCGAGGGCGTCGCCAAGGTGCACAAGGCCCTGGGCGAGGCACGGGACGCCCTCGAGGCCCAGGAACAGCTCATCGAGGACCTACGGGCCGACGGCCGCCGCGGCGCCCCTGCCGCGCCGCCCTCCGCGGAGGCGGCCGGGGCGGGACAGGCCCTCGCCGTGCTGACGGCCCGCGAACGTCAGATTCTCGTGCTCATCTCCCAGGGGAATTCGAATCGGCGTGTGGCGAAGGCACTCGGCATATCCGAGAAAACGGTGAAGAACCATTTGTCCGCGGTCTTCATGAAGGTCGGCGCGTCCGATCGGACGCAAGCCGTCGTCATGGGTATCCGCAGCGGGATCGTGTCCATCGGCCAGCCTGTCGACGATGTGTCCCACCCATGAGCGCCGACGAGTGAATCCCGACGCGCTTCCGGGTCCATGCCGTGAGTATGAGGGCTGATCCGGCCATGCGACAGCGGAGGGACTGTCAGAACACCATGTATTACTGCCACATTGGAAAACATGCTGAAAAACGTAGCCGCGGTCCTGCTCGACAACGTCCACCCCTTCGAGCTGGGTGTCGTGTGTGAGGTATTCGGGATCGACCGCCGCGAAGAGGGGCTGCCCGCCTACGACTTCGCGCTCGTCGCCGCGGAATCCCCGTCGGTGCGGGCGGTGCCCGGATTCACCATCAGCACGCCCTACGGCCTCGACCGGCTGGAGGAGGCCGACCTCATCGCGATACCGGTGGGGGACGACTTCCACACCCGGGAGTTCCCGCCCGCCCTGCTGGAGGCCCTGCGCCAGGCGGTGGCCCGCGGGGCCAGGGTGGTCAGCGTCTGCGTCGGCGCCTTCGTCCTGGGCGCCGCGGGGCTGCTCGACGGACGCCGCTGCACCACCCACTGGCGGTACGCCGAGGCACTCACCGAGCGCTATCCGAAGGCCCACGTCGAACCGGGCGTGCTGTACGTCGACGAGGACCCGATCCTCACCTCGGCCGGCACCTCCGCCGGGATCGACGCCTGCCTCCACCTCGTGCGCAAGCTCCAGGGCAGCGACGTCGCCAACGCCATCGCCCGGCGCATGGTCGTGCCCCCGCACCGCGAGGGCGGCCAGGCCCAGTACATCGAACGGCCGGTGGCGCAGTACGGGGAGGACGGCGTGCGCGAGGTGCTGACCTGGGCCGAACAGAACCTGGACCAGGAGATCAGCGTCGAGCAGCTCTCCGCCCGCGCCTGCATGTCACCGCGCACGTTCGCCCGCCGCTTCCGGGCCGAGACCGGGACCACGCCCTACCGGTGGCTGCTGGCCCAGCGGGTGCTGAGCGCCCAGCGGCTGCTGGAGAACACCGACGAGACGATGGAGGCCGTGGCCGCCCGTACGGGATTCGCCAACGCGGCCGCCCTGCGCTACCAGTTCGTGCACTTCCTCGGCACCACCCCCCACGCGTACCGGCGTGCCTTCCGGGGCCGGTCACCGGACGCGACCACGTACTGAGCCCCGGACGGGGCGACAGGAGGACGGGAATGCTGCGCATCGCGGTAGTCGGCGCCACCGGAGCGGTGGGCCGGGAGTGCCTGGCCCTGCTCGACGGCGGGATCGTGCCCGTGGAACAGGTCGTGCCCGTGGGATCGGCGCGCAGCGTCGGCCGGGACCTGGGCCGAGAACTGGGCCTGTCCCTGCCCCTGGCGGACCTGGTCACCCTCGACGAACTCGACCCCCGCGGCCTGGACGTCGCCGTCTTCTCCGCGGGCGCGGAGGTCAGCGGCCGGGAGGCCGAGCAGCTGGCCGCGGCCGGAGTGCTGGTCGTCGACAACAGCTCGGCGTTCCGGATGCGGCCGGACGTCCCGCTCGTGGTGCCCCAGGTCAACCCCGCCGCGCTCGACGACCGGCCGGCCTGCGGCCTCGTCGCCAACCCCAACTGCTCGACCATCCAGCTCGTACGCGCCCTGCACCCGGTGCACGAACTGGCCGGTCTGCGCGGCGTCGTGGTGGCGACCTACCAGGCGGCCTCCGGCGGCGGGGTGCGCGGCCTGCGGGAACTGGCCGAGGAGTCCAGGGCCGTCCTGGACGACCCCGGCGCGCAGGGCGCCCCCGGCGGGCGCTTCGGGCAGCCGCTGGCCTTCAACCTCGTGCCCGAGATCGGGCTCCCGGACGCACACGGCCTCACGCACGAGGAACGCAAACTCGTCCGCGAACCCCGCAAGATCCTCGGACTGCCGGACCTGCGGGTGAGCGCCACCGCGGTACGGGTGCCGGTCTTCGACTGCCACTCCGAGGCCGTGCACATCGCCCTGCGCGAGCCCGTCACCGCCGAGGCGGTCGAGGAGGCCCTGGCCGCGACACCCGGCCTGCGCGTCCACCGCCGCTCCCACAGCCCCGCGTACCCCATGCCCCGTACGGTCTTCGCCCGCCGCGAGGACCGGGCGCTGGTCCACGTCGGCCGCGTCCGCGTCGAGCCGGAGGACGACCGCGCCCTCGCGCTCTGGGTCGTCGCCGACAACCTGTGGGTGGGCGCCGCCCTGAACGCGCTCCAGATCGTGGAGCTCGCCGCGAAGAACGGGTGGCTGGGATGACGGCCCGGCGGGGGCCGGGTCCCCGGCCGCTGGTGCTGAAGTTCGGCGGCTCCGCCTTCGCCGACCTCGACGGCTACCACCGCGTGGCCCGCTACGCGGCTCGTCGCGGGACCGAGGAGGAGCGTCCGGTGGTCGTCGTGGTGAGCGCGATGTCCGGCACGACGGGCAGACTCCAGCAGACCCTGGACGCGCTGGCCCCCGATCCGCCCGCCCGGGCCGCGGCGATGCTCCTGACCGCCGGGGAGACGGTGAGCGTCGCCCTGCTCGCCGCCGCGCTCGACGCCGCGGGCGTGCCCGGCTGCCCGCTGCCCGCGGCGGCCACCGGGCTCCTCGCCGAAGGGCCGGGCGACCGGGCGGAGCTGGTCACGGCGAGCTCCGAGGCGCTGTCCAGGGCCCTGGCCGACTGCCCGATCGCGGTGGTCCCCGGCGGTCAGGCCGTCGACGCGGCCGGCCGGACGGTCATGCTGGGCCGCAACAGCTCGGACCTCTCGGCGGTGGCGACGGCCGCGACGCTGGGCGCGGACACCTGCGAGCTCTTCTCCGACGTGCCCGGGGTGTGCACCGCCGACCCCCACCTCGTGCCGGCGGCGCGCACCCTGACCCGGATCAGCTACGAGGGAGTGCGCCGGATGTCGCGCCACGGCGCCAAGGTCGTCCACGAGGGCGCCGTGGACTGGGCGGAGCGCGAGGGGGTGCGGCTGCTGTGCCGCCCCTTTCCCTGGAGCGGCGCTCCGGAGGCCGGGACGGCCGTCGGGGCGGGTCCGGCGGCGGCCGCGGTCGTCGTGCTCAAGGACAGCGACGTGTGGTCGTTCCGGTCCGGACGGGAACGGCGGTCCGTGGGGGGACGGCTGCGGGCCGAGGGCCTGACGGTCACCGAGTTCGACACCCCGGACGCGGTGTGTCTCGCGGTGCCGGCCGGAGCGCGTGGCGCGGCCCGGTACCTGCGGACCGCGCGCCTGCTCGACGGCCTGTGCCTGGTCACCACCCTGCGGGCGGACGGCCGGGCCGAGCACACCGTGGTGCCGCGACCGGAGGCCGCCGCCGAGGCCCGCAGACGCCACGGCCTGCTCTACCCGGACGCCTCGGACGCCCCGGACACCGTGGACGCACCGCGACCGGCCGCGCCCCCGCCGTCCAAGGCCCGGTCCGCGCACAGCGACGTCCTGGTCGGCCCGGGAGCCGCACCCGTTCCCGCCCCCGCGCCGGAGGGCGAGCGCCCCGGCTGACCGGCGCGGGCCGGTGCGGGGCCGCCCGCTCAGCGCTCGGGGTCGTACCCGCTCAGCACTCGATGATGTTGACCGCTAGCCCGCCCCGGGCCGTCTCCTTGTACTTCACGCTCATGTCGGCGCCGGTCTCCTTCATGGTCTTGATGACCTTGTCGAGGGAGACCAGGTGCGAGCCGTCACCGCGCATCGCCATCCGGGCCGCCGTGACGGCCTTCACAGCGGCCATGCCGTTGCGCTCGATGCAGGGGATCTGGACCAGACCGCCGACCGGGTCGCAGGTCAGGCCGAGGTTGTGCTCCATGCCGATCTCGGCGGCGTTCTCGACCTGCTCGGGGCTGCCGCCCAGCACCTCGGCGAGCGCGCCGGCCGCCATGGAGCAGGCCGAGCCGACCTCGCCCTGGCAGCCGACCTCGGCGCCCGAGATGGAGGCGTTCTCCTTGAAGAGCATGCCGATGGCCCCGGCCGCGAGCAGGAACCGAACGACCCCGTCCTCGTCGGCGCCCGGCACGAAGTTGATGTAGTAGTGCAGCACCGCCGGGATGATGCCCGCCGCGCCGTTGGTGGGGGCGGTGACGACCCGGCCGCCCGCCGCGTTCTCCTCGTTGACCGCCATCGCGTAGAGGGTGATCCACTCCATCGCGTGGGCCAGCGGGTCGCCCTCGGCGCGGAGCTGGCGGGCGGAGAGGGGGGCGCGGCGCCGGACCTTGAGACCGCCGGGCAGGATGCCCTCGCGGGTCATGCCGCGCGAGACGCAGGCCTGCATCACGCGCCAGATCCCGAGAAGCCCCTCGCGGATCTCCTCCTCGGTGCGCCAGGCCCGCTCGTTCTCCAGCATCAGGGCGGAGATCGACAGACCGGTCTCCTTCGTGAGCCGCAGCAGCTCGTCACCCGTGCGGAACGGGTACTTCAGGACCGTGTCGTCGAGCTTGATGCGGTCCTCGCCCACCGCGTCCTCGTCGACGACGAAGCCGCCGCCCACCGAGTAGTACGTCTTCTCCAGGACGAGGCCGCCCGAGGCGTCGTACGCGAAGATCGTCATGCCGTTGGCGTGGTACGGCAGGGCCTTGCGGCGATGCAGGATCAGGTCGTCGTCGAAGGAGAAGGGGATCTCGTGCTCGCCGAGCAGCCGGATCCGGCCCGAGCTCTTGATCTTCTCGACCCGCTCGTCGGCGCCCTCCACGTCCACCGTCCGGGGCGAGGCGCCCTCCAGACCGAGCAGCACCGCCTTGGGGGTGCCGTGGCCGTGGCCGGTCGCTCCCAGGGAGCCGTACAGCTCGGCGCGTATCGAGGCGACCGGGGCCAGCAGGTCCTCGTTGCGCAGCCGCCGCGCGAACATGCGCGCGGCGCGCATCGGGCCCACCGTGTGGGAGCTGGACGGGCCGATGCCGATCGAGAACAGGTCGAAGACCGAGATGGCCACGGGAACTCCTTGCTGGTTTCGCCGGACGCCGTTGTCCGGCAGAGGTGGTGCGGGACTGCATGGAACGGGGCACCGCGCTCTGCTTCCAGTGTGCGCGGTGCCCCGGATGTCCGTACGAAAACAACCGTACGGGGTGAAAACGCAGGACAGAAACCCTGCGGAACTACTTCAGGCCGGGGTACAACGGGTGCTTGTCGGCCAGAGCGGACACCCGGGCCTTCAGCGCGTCCACGTCGTACGACGGCTTCAGCGTCTCGGCGATGACGTCCGCGACCTCGGTGAAGTCCTCGGCCGTGAAGCCGCGGGTGGCGAGGGCGGGCGTGCCGATGCGCAGGCCCGAGGTGACCATCGGCGGGCGCGGGTCGTTCGGGATGGCGTTGCGGTTGACCGTGATGCCGACCTCGTGGAGGCGGTCCTCGGCCTGCTGTCCGTCCAGCGCGGAGTTGCGCAGGTCCACCAGGACCAGGTGCACGTCCGTGCCCCCGGACAGGACGTCCACGCCGACGGCCTTCACGTCGTCCTGGACGAGACGCTCCGCCAGGATGCGCGCGCCGTCGAGCGTCCGCTGCTGGCGCTCCTTGAAGTCGTCCGAGGCGGCGACCTTGAAGGAGACGGCCTTGGCCGCGATCACGTGCTCCAGCGGACCGCCCTGGAAGCCCGGGAAGACCGAGGAGTTCAGCTTCTTCGCGAAGTCCTTCTTCGCGAGGATGATGCCGCCGCGGGGGCCGCCGAGCGTCTTGTGCGTGGTGGAGGTGACCACGTCCGCGTACGGGACCGGGTTCGGGTGCAGACCCGCCGCGACCAGACCCGCGAAGTGGGCCATGTCGACCCACAGGAAGGCGCCGGCCTCGTCCGCGATGCGGCGGAACTCGGCGAAGTCGAGCTGACGCGGGTAGGCGGACCAGCCCGCGATGATGACCTTCGGGCGGTGCTCCTTGGCGAGCCGCTCGACCTCGGCCATGTCGACCAGGCCGGCCTCGTCCACGTGGTACGCGACCACGTTGAACTGCTTGCCGGAGAAGTTCAGCCGCATCCCGTGGGTCAGGTGGCCGCCGTGCGCAAGGTCCAGGCCGAGGATGGTGTCGCCGGGCTGGGCCAGCGCGAACAGCGCGGCCTGGTTGGCGGACGCGCCCGAGTGGGGCTGGACGTTGGCGTACTCGGCGCCGAACAGGTCCTTGACCCGGTCGATGGCGATCTGCTCGGCCACGTCGACGTGCTCGCAGCCGCCGTAGTAGCGGCGGCCCGGGTAGCCCTCGGCGTACTTGTTGGTCAGGACCGAGCCCTGGGCCTCCATGACCGCGACCGGAGCGAAGTTCTCCGAGGCGATCATCTCCAGCGTGGACTGCTGGCGGTGCAGCTCGGCGTCGACGGCGGCGGCGACGTCGGGGTCGAGCTCGTGCAGGGGGGTGTTCATGAGAGACATGCGGTGACTCCTCAGCCGGCGGTGAACGCGGTGTACTCGTCGGCGGACATCAGGTCCTCGGGCTCGCCGGCGACGCGGACCTTGAACAGCCAGCCGCCCTCGAAGGGCGCGGAGTTCACCAGGGCCGGGTCGTCCACGACGTCCTGGTTGGCCTCGACGACCTCGCCGTTCACCGGGGAGTACAGGTCGCTGACCGACTTGGTCGACTCCAGCTCGCCGCAGGACTCGCCCGCGGCCACCGTGTCACCGACCTCCGGGAGCTGGGCGTAGACGACGTCGCCGAGCGCGTTGGCCGCGAACTCGGTGATGCCGACCGTCGCGACGCCGTCCTCGGCGACCGACAGCCACTCGTGCTCCTTGCTGTAACGCAGCGTCTGGGGGTTGCTCATGACCTGAATTCTCCTGTACGCGGTGGAGTGCTGATGGAGGGAAGCGTGGGTGACCGGGCCGATGTGCCCAGGGTCACGTCCGGCACCCGGCGGGCGCCCGCCGGTGCCGGCGCCTCGGGGGCGTCCGCCGGGGGCGGCGCCCGGAAGGCGTCCGTGTCATGTCCGGCCCGTGCGGGCCAGTGTCACTTCTGGCGCTTGTAGAACGGCAGCGCCACGACCTCGTACGGTTCGTGGCTGCCCCGGATGTCCACGCCCACACCACCGGTGCCCGGCGCGGCGTGCGCGGCGTCGACGTACGCCATCGCGATCGGCTTGCCCAGCGTGGGGGAGGGGGCGCCGGAGGTGATCTCGCCGATCACCTGGCCGTCGGCCACGACCGCGTACCCGGCGCGCGGCACCCGGCGGCCCTCGGCGACCAGGCCGACGAGGATCCGCGGCGGGTTCTGCTCGGCGCGGGCGGCGGCCTGCTCCAGAGCCGCGCGGCCCACGAAGTCGCCGTCCTTCTCGAACTTCACGACCCGGCCGAGGCCGGCGTCGAAGGGGGTCAGCGAGGTGGTCAGCTCGTGCCCGTACAGCGGCATGCCCGCCTCCAGGCGCAGCGTGTCGCGGCAGGACAGACCGCAGGGGACGAGACCGGCCGGGGTGCCCGCGTCGGTGAGCGCCTGCCACACCTTCTCGGCGTCGGCGGGGGCGACGAACAGCTCGAAGCCGTCCTCGCCGGTGTAGCCGGTGCGGGCGATCAGGGCCGGGACGCCGGCCACGGTGCCCGGCAGTCCCGCGTAGTACTTCAGGCCGTCGAGGTCGGCGTCGGTGACCGCCTTGAGGATGCCGGGGGACTCGGGGCCCTGCACGGCGATCAGCGCGTACGCGTCACGGTCGTCGCGCACCACGGCGTCGAAACCGGCGGCGCGCTCGGTGAGGGCGTCCAGCACCACCTGGGCGTTGGAGGCGTTGGCCACGACCATGTACTCGTGCTCGGCCAGGCGGTAGACGATCAGGTCGTCCAGGATGCCGCCGTCCTCCTGGCAGATCATGGTGTAGCGGGCGCGGCCGACGCCGACGGTGGCGATGTTGCCGACCAGCGCGTGGTTCAGGAGGGCCGCCGCCTGCGGTCCGGTGACGGTGATCTCGCCCATGTGGGAGAGGTCGAAGAGTCCGGCCTTCGTGCGGACGGCGAGGTGCTCGTCGCGCTCCGAGCCGTAGCGCAGGGGCATGTCCCAGCCCGCGAAGTCGGTCATGGTCGCGCCGAGCGAACGATGCAGGGCATCGAGCGCGGTGTGACGGGGTGCGTTGCTGCTCATCGGTCTGGCTCCCAGGGCATGACGGCGAGGTCGTTCCTCCCCATCTGTCATCGGAACCTGAGAGGTTCATCAAGACCCCACGAAACGGTGGTCCTGACTTGCACCTTGGGTGGAGCCGACGGAGCGGCCCGCTTTTCAGATGTGCCTCGCCCGCGCGGTAACGGTGCCTGAGAGATTCAAGGGAGGGACTTGCTCCTTCGGCGCCCGGGCACACGTACCCAGGACTCTCCCGCGCGGATTCAAGCGGCCGGTATGCAGTTGGCGCGGCCATCATCGCACGCGCTGTCGGATCACGGCAGCCCGCCATCTGTGACCGTGCTGTGGCAGTCCGCGCATGAAATGGGGAAGCACCGGGCATTACCTTCTCTTTACACTTGACGGGGATGGGACTCCACACCGAAGGGGAGGACGGTCACGGTGAACAGGACCAGGGCGTACGCGACGACCTCGGGTCTCGCACTGCCCGAGCAGCCCGGCGCACCGGCCCGCGAGGCGCGGGGCGGGCGTCCCGCGGCCGTCGTGCGGGACCTCCGTGACCGGGTCGGGCACAGTCCGCACGGTCTGCGCTTCGGGACGCACGACGTGGTGGTGGTCAGCGGGCTGCCGGGCAGCGGCAAGTCGACGCTGATGCGGCGGGCCGTGCGGGGCGCGCGCGTCGACTCCCAGGACACCCGCGACCGCTGGGACGGCCGGATGTCCGGGCTGCTGCCGTACGCGCTCTACCGCCCCCTCGTCCGCCTCGCGCACTACGCGGGCCTGCGCCGCGCCCTGCGCGGGGGCGGCGGGGTCGTCGTGCACGACTGCGGTACACAGGCCTGGGTGCGCCGCTGGCTCGCCCGCGAGGCCCGGCGCCGCGGCGGGGCGCTGCACCTGCTGCTGCTCGACGTCACGCCCGCCGCCGCGCTGGCCGGCCAGCGCGAGCGCGGCCGGGGCGTCTCGCGCTACGCCTTCGCCCGGCACCGCGGCGGGGTCGCCCGGCTGCTGCGCTCCGCCGAGCGGGGAGACCTGCCCGAGGGGTGCGGCTCGGCGGTGCTGATCGACCGCGACGCGGCGGACGTGCTGCACAGGATCGACTTCGGCCACTGACCGGCCGCGGCGGCCCACTAACCTTTCCAGCCGGAACAACGGTTCGAAGCGGACGGTAGACAGATGGACTTTCCGGCACAGGCGCACCCCCATCCGCACGGCGGCTGGCCCGGCAACGAGCTGGAGGAGGTGTTGTCCTCCGCCCTCGGCGTGCCCGGCCCCTCGGCGGCCGCCCGCATCGTCGAGGTGCTCGGCCGCAGCTTCGTGTGGGTGCCGCTGCCCAACGGCGGCGGCCCGCAGAGCGGTCCGCTCGATCTGCCCACGATGGACATCGGCGGCCAGGTCTACGTCCCCGTCTTCAGCTCCGAGGAGCAGTTCCGCCAGGTCGTCGGCGGTCACATGTCGTTCACGATCGCGCCCGCCGTGGAGTTCGCCCGCGGACTGCCCCCGCAGGCCGGCATCGTGGTGAACCCGGACGGCGTGGTCGGCGTGCCGCTGCCGCCGCCGGCCGTGGCCGAGCTGTGCCGGGCCGGGCGGACCGAGCTGGACGGGTCGGCGAGCGGGGGCCGTGTGCGGCTCTTCGAGCCCGACTGGCAGGACGATCCGATGGACTTCCTCGCCGCGGCCTCGGCGGAGTTCGCCGCGACCGGTGTCGTCCTGAGCGCGCGGCGCTGTCTGGCCAGCATCGAGGGCGACGAGCCGGTGATGTTCATCGGCGTCGAACTCGCGGCGTGGGAGGGCGACGCGCGCGCCCTGCCCCTGGACGCCCTGGGCCGCGCCCTCGGCCGGGTTCCGGTGAACATCGCGGTGAACCTGGTTCTCCTCGACGTGGCGCAGGACCCGGTCGGTGACTGGATGCGGGCGCAGGTGCGGCCCTTCTACCAGCACGGTCACTGAACGGAGCGGCCCGCGGGGGTGCCCCGAGGGGCCGCACACCCGCCGCGTGGGGCCCCGGGCCGCCCCGCGTGGCGGTTCCCGGCTCTCGACTGCTTCCCCCGGCGGAGCGCGATCGCCGCATAAGCTGGTTTCATGGCCTGGTCGAGGTGTTGACGCATGCCGGTGACCGGTACCTCGGGCGTAAGGGATGAGTTCGTCGTGAATTGTTCGCGAAGGGGCGGTTGAGGGTGAGCGCGTCGGGCACGGCCGCGGCCGGGCAGGTCGAGCACATGCTGCGCCAGGTGACTCCCGGGCGTTACGACGCCTACGAGGCGCTCCTTCGCGCGCTCGCGACCCCGTCGTCCGGCCAGGTGTGGATGCTGCTGTGGCACGGCCAGGCCGGCTCCCCGGACGCCCAGTACGGGAACATGCAGGTGGACGGCTTCGGTTACGCGCCCTGCGTCACCTCCGCGCAGGAGCTCTCGGCCAGTGGCTGGAACCGCAGTTACGAGGTCGTGGACGGGCTGGACGTCGCCCGCACCCTGTACCCGGACCACTTCGGCCTGTGGCTCAACCCGCACGCCCCGAACGGCGGCCTCGGCATCCCGTGGCTGGATCTGCGCCGGATCGCCACGGGCCTGGAGCGCCAGCCCGCGGGCCCGCTGCGGCTGTCCGAACCGGCCATCGAGATCCCGCAGTTCTACGCCCTGCTCACGCAGAACGCCCATCTGACCCCGGCCGTACGGTCGTTGCGCCGGGCCTGGGTCCAACCCACGGTCGGGGCGCCGTATCTGGCCATCGGCCTGGACGTGTACGACACCTCGCCGCCCGCCGTCGACTCGGTGCGGGCGATGATGCAGCAGTCCATCGGCGCGGTTCCGGACGGCCTGCCCGTGTCCACCGTCGCGATGTCGGACGAGTTCGACCCGGTGGCGATGTGGCTGCGTGCGAACGCACGCCCGTTCTACGACCGTGAGGCGCACGGCGCTCCGGCGCAGGCGCCGACCGCGGGTGGTTACGGCTATCCGCCTGCCCGCGGCGGCTACTGAGGGCGTCCCGAATCCCGGACCTGTCGGATGCCAGTGCGAGAACGACTGGCATCATGATTCTGCACACGGCCTTCACGAGGCGTGCGTTCCATACTGCTGACCTGCGGGGAAGCCGACTGATGTGCCGATTGTCCCGTTTTGGCGGGACTTCTGATCCAAAAGACCCTTTCACGGCTTTTCGGCTCAATTGGCAGTCGTCCGGCTCCCGTTACCCACTGTTCGGATAACGGAATCCCCCAACAAGCATCACGGTTGCGCATACTTTCTCCATGAAGCCTGGCAACTGATCGTGGCGGCACTGAAGACTCGCCCATCAGACACGGGGTCGTTCGATCCTGTGAGCGAGTGCAAGCCGAATCATCAGCCGGGTCACCGGACCGCACCATCTGCGGTCAACTTCCCGGCGAGCAAGTGAACCAAGCCGCAGACAGCGGCAGTCGTAGGCCGGTCACCACCGGCGAGAGGGGTCGGGTCACTGTGACCGCACCGATCGAGACCACCGCGGCGGCAACGGAAGCGCAGCCTGAGGCTGTGCTTGCCGGAGCCGACAAGGGGCGGATCGAGGGCCGTTCCCTGGGGCAGATCGCCTGGACGCGCTTCAAGCGTGACAAGGTGGCGGTCGCCGGCGGTGTCATCGTCGTACTGCTCATCCTGATGGCCATCCTCGCCCGCCCCATCCAGTCGATGCTGGGGCTGGACCCGAACGCCTTCCACCAGGACCTGATCGACGCCAACACCTCGCTGCCCAAGGGCGGGATGGGCGGCATGAGCGCCGACCACCCGCTCGGTGTGGACCCGAAGTTCGGCCGCGACCTCGCCACCCGCCTCCTCGAGGGCTCCTGGGTGTCCCTGGTCGTCGCCTTCGGCGCCACCATCCTGTCGAACGTGATCGGCGCGATCCTCGGTGTCGTCGCGGGCTTCTACGGCGGGCGGGTCGACTCGATCATCAGCCGCCTGATGGACACCTTCCTCGCCTTCCCCCTCCTGCTCTTCGCGATCGCCATCTCGGCCACCCTCCAGGGCGGCGCGTTCGGCCTCGAAGGGCTTCCGCTCCACCTGAGCGTGCTGATCTTCGTGATCGGCTTCTTCAACTGGCCCTACCTGGGCCGGATCGTGCGTGGCCAGACGCTGGCCCTGCGCGAGCGGGAATTCGTGGACGCCTCCCGGGGCATGGGCGCCAAGGGCCCGTACATCCTGTTCCGGGAGCTGCTGCCCAACCTGGTCGGCCCGATCATCGTCTACTCGACGCTGCTCATCCCGACCAACATCCTCTTCGAGGCTTCCCTCAGCTTCCTCGGTGTCGGCATCCAGCCCCCGCAGGCATCCTGGGGCGGCATGCTCCGTGAAGCGGTCACCTACTACGAGGTCGACCCGCAGTTCATGATCGTGCCCGGCCTCGCCATCTTCGTGACCGTCCTCGCCTTCAACCTTCTGGGCGACGGTCTCCGCGACGCTCTCGACCCGCGCAGCCGCTGATGCCTGACGGACACCGAGAGATCACCAAGTTTCCGACAATGGAGGGGAACCCGCCCATCATGCGTAGGTCAACGCTGGCCGCCATTGCGGCCATCGGCTCCGCGAGTCTGCTCGTTGCAGGCTGCAGCAAGGCCGATGACAACAAGAACACCGACAACACGAAGTCAGCTGGGGCCAACGCAGCGACCAAGGACGTCGTCAACGCCTCCACCAAGAAGGGGGGCACGGTCACGTACGAGTACTCGGACGTGCCGGACTCCTTCGACCCGGGCAACACGTACTACGCGTACATGTACAACCTGAGCCGCCTGTACGCGCGCCCGCTGATGACGTTCCAGCCCGGCGCCGGCGAGAAGGGCAACACCCTTGTCCCCGACCTCGCGGCCTCCAAGGGTGTCCCGAGCGACGGCGGCAAGACCTGGACGTACAAGCTGCGTTCGGGCCTGAAGTACCAGGACGGCACCGCGATCACGTCCAAGGACGTCAAGTACGCGGTCGAGCGCTCCAACTTCGCGCGTGACGTGCTCTCCCTCGGCCCGAACTACTTCCAGCAGTTCCTCGTGGGCGGCGACAAGTACAAGGGTCCCTACAAGGACAAGAGCGCCAAGGGCCTCTCCTCCATCGAGACCCCGGACGACACCACCGTCGTCTTCCACCTGAAGACGGCCTTCCAGGAGTTCGACTACCTGGTCGCCTCGCCGCAGACGGCTCCGGTCCCGCAGGCCAAGGACAACGGCGTCGACTACGTCAAGAACATCGTGTCCTCGGGCTCGTACAAGTTCCAGAGCTACGCCGACGGCAAGCAGGCCGTCCTCGTGCGCAACGAGAACTGGGACGCGGCGACCGACCCGCTGCGCAAGCAGTACCCGGACAAGATCGTCGTCAACCTGAAGGTCGCCGCCGAGACGATCGACAAGGACGTCCTCGCGGGCGACGCGATCGACCTCGGTGGTGGCGGTGTCCAGGCCGCGACCCAGGCGGACGTGCTCACCTCCGCCGCCAAGAAGGCCAACACGGACAACACCTACGGTGGCCGTCTGGTCTACATGGCGATCAACACCAAGGTGAAGCCGTTCGACAACGTCGCGTGCCGCAAGGCCGTGCAGTTCGCGATCGACAAGGTCTCGGTCCAGACGGCCGAGGGCGGCCCGATCCGCGGCGACATCGCCTCCACGGTTCTCCCGCCGGACATCCCGGGCTACGAGAAGTCGGACGTCTACGCGTCGGCCGGCAACAAGGGTGACGCCGCCAAGGCCAAGGAGCAGCTCAAGGCCTGCGGCAAGGAGACCATCAACACCAACATCTCCGCCCGCAGCGACCGCCCGCAGGAGATCGACGCCGCCACGGCGATCATCGCCTCGCTGAAGAAGGTCGGCATCAACGCCAGCCTGAAGCAGTACCCCTCGGGCAAGTACTTCACCGACTACGCGGGTGTCCCGAAGTTCACCGAGAAGAACAACATCGGTCTGATCATGATGCAGTGGGGTGCCGACTGGCCCTCCGGCTACGGCTTCCTGCAGCAGATCCTGAACGGTTCCGCGATCGGCGACTCCGGTAACACCAACCTGTCGCAGTACGACAACAAGGACGTCAACAGTCTTCTCGAGAAGGCGATCGGCACGCAGGACGACGCCGCGCGTCTCGGCCTGTACACGCAGATCGACAAGAAGACCATGGACGACGCCGTCCTCGTGCCGCTGACCTACTTCAAGGTCCTGCTGGCCCGCCCGCAGTACGCGACCAACCTGGTCTCCACGGCGGCCTTCAGCGGTCAGTACGACTACCTCAACATCGGCACCACGAAGAAGTAGCCCCGGAAGGCAGGTGAAGGCATTGGTGCCCGCGGGCTCAGCCCGCGGGCACCAGCGCCGATCCCCGTGATTTCGTACATCCTCCGTCGGACGGCAGCGGCAGCGATCCTGCTCCTGGTCGTCTCCGCGGTCACCTTCGCCATCTTCTTCCTGCTGCCCAGACTGGCCGGCCAGACGCCCGACCAGCTCGCGCAGCAGTACATCGGGAAGAGCCCGTCGAAGGCCGACATCATCGCGGTCAAGCACAACCTCGGTCTGGACCAGCCCGTCTACGTCCAGTACTGGCACTTCATCAAGGGGATCGTCAGCGGCGCTACCTACGACCTGGGTCCCACCACGGCGCACTGTGACGCGCCGTGCTTCGGGTACTCCTTCAAGACCCACCAGGCCGTGTGGCCGGACCTCACCTCGCGTCTTCCGGTGACCCTGTCGCTCGCCGCGGGTGCCGCGGTGCTGTGGCTGCTGTCCGGCGTGGCCGCGGGTGTGATCTCCGCCCTCAAGCCGCGTTCGTTCTTCGACCGCACCTTCATGGGCATCGCGCTCGCCGGTGTCTCGCTGCCCATGTTCTTCACGGGCAACCTGGCGCTGCTGCTCTTCACCGTCAACTGGCCGATCTTCGGACGCACTTACGTCCCGTTGACCGAGAACCCCGCGCAGTGGGCCAACACCCTCTTCCCCGCGTGGTGTTCTCTCGCTCTCCTGTACTCCGCCATCTACGCGCGGCTCACCCGCTCGGGCATGCTGGAGACGATGAACGAGGACTTCATCCGCACGGCCCGTGCCAAGGGCCTGCGCGAGGGCAAGGTCGTGGTCCGGCACGGACTGCGCGCCGCCCTCACCCCGATCATCACCGTCTTCGGCATGGACCTCGGTCTGCTGCTCGGCGGCGCCGTGATCACCGAGTCCGTGTTCTCTCTGCACGGCATCGGCCAGTACGCCGTGCAGGGCATCACCGACAACGACCTGCCGAAGATCCTCGGCGTAACTCTTCTCGCCGCGTTCTTCGTCGTCGTGGCAAATCTTCTGGTGGACCTGCTGTACGCCGCCGCCGACCCGCGGGTGAGGCTCTCGTGACCGAACTTTCCAAGACCGGCGCCGCTGTCGGCGAGCCCGTCTCCTCGCCCTCGGACGCTCCCAAGGCGTTCCTCGAAGTGCGCGACCTCAAGGTCCACTTCCCGACCGACGACGGTCTGGTCAAGTCCGTCGACGGTCTCAGCTTCTCGGTCGAGAAGGGCAAGACCCTCTGCGTCGTGGGCGAGTCGGGTTCCGGCAAGTCCGTCACCTCGCTGGCGATCATGGGTCTGCACCGCCTCGGCGCGCGCGGCAAGAACGTCCAGATGTCGGGCGAGATCTGGCTCGACGGCAAGGAACTGGTCAACGCCCACCCGGACGAGGTGCGCAAGCTCCGCGGCCGCGAGATGGCGATGATCTTCCAGGACCCGCTGTCCGCGATGCACCCGTACTACACGATCGGCAACCAGATCGTGGAGGCGTACCGCACCCACCACAAGGTCAGCAAGAAGGTCGCCCGCACGCGGGCGATCGAGATGCTCGACCGCGTGGGCATCCCCGAGCCGGGCAAGCGCGTCGACAGCTACCCGCACGAGTTCTCGGGCGGTATGCGCCAGCGCGCGATGATCGCCATGGCGCTCGTCAACAACCCCGAGCTGCTCATCGCGGACGAGCCGACGACCGCCCTGGACGTCACCGTCCAGGCGCAGATCCTCGACCTCATCCGCGACCTGCAGAAGGAGTTCGGCTCCGCGGTCGTCCTCATCACCCACGACCTGGGTGTGGTGGCCGAGATCGCCGACGACGTCCTCGTGATGTACGGCGGCCGGTGCGTCGAGCGCGGCACCGCCGAGCGGGTCTTCGAGCAGCCGCAGCACCCCTACACCTGGGGTCTGCTCGGCTCGATGCCCCGTATCGACCGTGAGACGTCCGAACGGCTCATCCCCGTCAAGGGCCAGCCGCCGAGCCTCATCAACGTCCCCTCGGGCTGCGCCTTCCACCCGCGCTGCCCGTACGCGGACCTGCCCAAGGGCAATGTCACCCGCACCGTGCGCCCCGAACTGCAGCTCGTTGGCAGCGATCACTACACCGCCTGCCACCTCTCGCAGGAGGACCGCACGCGGATCTGGACCGAAGAGATTGCGCCGAAGCTGTGAGTGAGAACAACAAGACGGACGGCGCCGGCGCGGTGATCCCGCAGCAGGCCGCGGCTCCCGAGCACCGCGCGAAGTCCTCGGAAAGCAGTGAGGTCCTCCTCCGGGTCCAGGGGCTGCAGAAGCACTTCCCCATCCGGAAGGGCGTTCTCCAGCGTCAGGTCGGCGCGGTCAAGGCCGTCGACGGCATCGACTTCGAGGTCCGCAAGGGCGAGACGCTCGGCGTCGTCGGCGAATCCGGCTGCGGCAAGTCGACCATGGGCCGGGTCATCACCCGCCTCCAGGACCCGACCGGCGGCACCATCGAGTTCGAGGGCCAGGACATCACCCGTCTCAGCGCCTCGAAGATGCGTCCGCTGCGCCGTGACATCCAGATGATCTTCCAGGACCCGTACGGGTCGCTGAACCCCCGTCACACCATCGGCTCGATCGTCTCGGCGCCCTTCCGGCTCCAGAACGTGGAGCCCGAGGGCGGTGTGAAGAAGGAGGTCCAGCGGCTCCTGGAGCTGGTGGGTCTGAGCCCCGAGCACTACAACCGCTACCCGCACGAGTTCTCCGGCGGCCAGCGCCAGCGCATCGGCATCGCCCGCGCGCTCGCCCTGAAGCCGAAGCTTGTCGTGGCGGACGAGCCGGTCTCGGCGCTCGACGTGTCGATCCAGGCGCAGGTCGTGAACCTGATGGACGACCTGCAGTCCGAGCTCGGTCTGACGTACGTGATCATCGCTCACGACCTCTCCGTCGTGCGCCACGTCTCGGACCGCATCGCGGTGATGTACCTCGGCAAGATCGTCGAGCTCGCCGACCGCACCTCGCTCTACCAGGCGCCGATGCACCCGTACACCAAGGCCCTGATGTCGGCCGTGCCGGTGCCGGACCCCAAGCGCCGGGGCGCCAAGAGCGAGCGGATCCTGCTGCGCGGCGACGTTCCCTCGCCGATCGCGCCGCCGAGCGGCTGCCGGTTCCACACCCGGTGCTGGAAGGCCACGCAGGTCTGCAAGACGGTCGAGCCGCCGCTCATCGAGCTCAAGCCCGGCCAGCGCGTCGCCTGCCACCACCCGGAGAACGCCCCGGACCAGGCTCCGCAGGACGTCGTCCTGCTCTCGGCCGCCCGCGAAGCGGTCGAGCTGGTGTCCGGCGTGGAGTCCGCCGAGGTGTCGGGTACGGCTCCGGCCGAGCTCGCCGCCGACGCCGACAAGGACGCTGCCGCGTCCGACTCCGTCACCGTCGACGAGGCCGGCTCCGCGTCGGTCCCGGCCGCTGGTGACGAGGCCGGCTCCGAGAAGGACTCCGCGGTTGCGGAAGCCGATCGTCAGGAGTCAACCGGCAAGTAGGCCGTGACGACTTGGCAAAGTCATGAACATGCCTGAACGGGAGAGTGCAGAGTCCTGCGTGACCGTCTGATCGGAAACGATCGGCACACGTACGAAAGGGACGCGAAATGGCACTCTCCCGTTCGGCACGTTTAGGCGCGCTCGCCACAGCGGCGGCCTCCTTCCTCCTCGTCGCCGCCTCCTCCGCCCCCACCCCCGGCGCGGACGGCATCGGTGACCCCTACTTCCCCCAGCTCGGCAACGGCGGCTTCGACGCCCGCCACTACGCCCTCGACGTGGCGTACGACCCCGGCACCGACCGCCTCGACGGCGTGACGACCCTCACCGCCCGCGCCACCCAGAACCTCTCCGCCTTCGACCTGGACCTCCAGAAGCTGGACGTCACGAAGGTCGAGGTGAACGGCAGGAGAGCCCACTTCACGCGGGAGGGCGACGAGATCCGCGTCACCCCGCGCGGCCCCCTGGCCAGGGGCAAGAACTTCACGGTGACCGTCACCTACGGCGGGGTCCCCGAGCCGCTCAACGGCCCGATCGTGTTCGGCTCCGACTACGGGTGGATGAAGACCCCGGACGGCGTGTTCGTCGCCTGCGAGCCCAACGCCGCCTCCACCTGGTTCCCCTCCAGCGACCACCCGTCCGACAAGGCGACCTACGACATCCGCATCACCGCGCCCAAGGGCCTGACGGCGGTCTCCAACGGACGCCTGATATCGACCCGGGACAAGGGCGCCTCCACGGTCACCCACTGGCGCGAGAGCCGGCCCATGGCCACCTACCTCGCCACGGCGACCATCGGCACGTTCGACGTGAAGACCGGCACCACCCCGGGCGGTACACCGATCTACGTCGCGATCGACCCCGTGCTGGCCAACAGCAACAGCGTCGACGTGTACGCCGTCACCGCCGAGGCGACGGACTACTGGTCGCAGGTGTTCGGGCCCTACCCGTTCGAGGAGACCGGCGCGATCGTCGACGACATGCCCGAGGCCGGCTTCTCGCTGGAGGTCCAGTCGAAGCCCGCGTACTCGGCGGTGCGGTCGGAGACGACCATCGTGCACGAGCTGGCCCACCAGTGGTTCGGCGACTCGGTCTCGGTGGCGCACTGGAAGGACATCTGGCTCAACGAGGGCTTCGCGACCTACGCCCAGTGGCTGTGGGCCGAGCACAAGGGCACCCGCTCGGCGCACGACTCGTTCCTCGCCGGGTACAACCAGCGGCCCGCGGACTCCGCCTTCTGGCAGACCACGGTCGGCGATCCGCAGCGCGACACGATGTTCGCCTCGGCGGTCTACCAGCGGGGCGCGATGACGCTCCAGACACTGCGCGAGCGCATCGGCGACACCGCCTTCTTCAAACTGCTGCCGGCCTGGACGAAGCTGCACCGGTACGGCAACGCGAGCACCGCCGACTTCATCGCCCTCGCGGAGCGGATCTCCGGGCAGCAGCTCGACGATCTCTTCCAGACCTGGCTGTTCACCACAGGCAAGCCGGCCCTCTAGACCTTCCTTCGTAAGGCGCACACCCCGCGACAGGTGAGAATGTGGGGGTGTTCCAGCAACTGTTCAGCCCCTCCGTCCAGCACACGCTCGATCTGATCGGCATCTTCGTCTTCGCGATCTCCGGCGCCCTGCTGGCCGTCCGCAAGAACTTCGACGTCTTCGGCATCGCCGTCCTCGCGGAGATCACCGCGCTGGGCGGAGGGCTGCTGCGCGACATCATCATCGGTGCCGTGCCCCCGGCCGCCTTCACCGACCTGGGGTACTTCACCACCCCGCTCGTCGCCGCCCTGCTCGTGTTCTTCCTGCACCCGCAGGTCGAGCGCATCCAGGTCGGCGTGAACGTCTTCGACGCGGCCGGGCTCGGACTGTTCTGCGTCACCGGCACGGTGAAGGCGTACGACTACGGGCTCGGCCTGACCGCCTCCGCCGCCCTCGGCCTCGCGACCGCCGTGGGCGGCGGTGTGCTGCGTGACGTCCTCGCCAACGAGGTCCCCTCGCTGCTGCGCTGGGACCGCGACCTCTACGCGGTCCCGGCGATGGTCGGCGCCACCATGGTGGTGCTCTGCATCCGCTACGACGCGCTCACGCCGTTCACCAGCGGCCTCGCCATCGTCACGGCCTTCGTGCTGCGCCTGTTCGCGATGCGCTACCACTGGCGAGCTCCGCGCGCGTGGAACCGCCGCTCGACGGTGCGGGAGGAAGAGACTTCCTGACGCCCGCCGCGTTCGCGGTGCCCGCGGCGCCCCGGTCGCCTCCGGCGTCCGCGGTCCCGGCGCCGTCGGGGACGCTCCCGGCGTCCGCGGTGCTTCCCCTGGCGCCGCCGAACTCCTCGGTCAGCCAGCGGAACACCTCCGGAAGCTGCGGCCGCCACAGCCCCATGTCGTGGCCGCCCATGCTGCGCGGCAGCAGCACCACGTCCACACTCGTCGGCGGCTTCGCGATCGCCTGGATCGCCGCGCCCGCCTGGTAGCCGTCGCCGGACTCGCCGGAGAAGTAGAGGGCGAGCCGCGGGTGGACGCGCTCGGCGCGCAGCAGCAGGTAGGGGTTGTTCCTGCGGCGCAGTTCGAGGCTCCGTCCGGCGAGTGAACTGCGTTCGCCCTTGGGGTCGTTGTAGCCGGACATGCTCACCGCGGCCCGGTAGCGGTCGGGGTGGGCGACCGCCAGCTTGGTGGCGCAATGCGCACCGGCCGAGTATCCGGCCGTGGCCCAGCCGCGCGGGGCGGGCTCGGCGCGGAAATTGTCCATGACCATCCGCGGCACGTCGATGCTGAGCCAACTCTCCGCGTTCACCGTCCCCGGGATGTTCGCGCAGCCGGTGTCCGCCCTGGCCAGCAGGTTGGTGCGCGGCGCGACCAGGATGAACGGCGCGACCCGGCCGTCGAGCATCATCGGCCGCAGCTGTTCGTGCACCCGCAGGGATCCGAACCACGCCTTGGCGGAGCCCGGGTATCCCGGCAGCAGCTCCACGACGGGGAACCTCCGGTGCCGGTAGGCGGGTTCGTCGTACTGCGGTGGCAGCCAGACGTAGACCTCGGCGTCCACCCCCGACACCCGTCCCTTCAGGTCCGTGACGCGTACGCCGCCGGCCTGCCGCATCCGCGGCCCGTCGGCCGGCCGGAAGGTCTGCCGCATCCGGGGCAGGTCCCTCAGCGAGATCCCGCCGGTGCCGTCCGCGCCGAGGTCGGCGGCCTGCTGGACGTGGTTGCCGGTGCCGAGGAGGTCGGCCCAGTTGTCGTACAGGTTGTTGGCGTTGTTCACGAGGACGAACACCAGGCTGATCGCCGTCCCCTGGGCGAAGAGCAGCATCAGGAGCCGGGCCGCGGCGCGCACCGGCCCCGGTCCGGGCACCCGGGACCACAGGACCAGGGGAGTGAGGAGGGCGACGGCGCACAGTACGAAGGAGGTCAGGAGGAACGGTGTCCCGGTGAGGCTCATGTCCCATCAGAGGAGAACTCGGACCGATTGGTCACGGATGATTACGGACACTTGACAAGAAATTGCCGAATCCTCACCTGTATGGCCGGACAACGAGGGTGCCCCTGCGTCCGAAAGCGTGAAAGCTACCGCTTAGTAATTTCCTGTTGTACCGTTCACGCATGCCAGAAGCAGCTTCGGTACAGGCCGTACGGGCCACGATCGGCGACAGCGAGTTCGACCGGGACACCGCCGTCACCCCGCGGGGGAACGGCGTCTACGACGTCGACCTCTCCGCCGGGTGGACGATCATCAACGCCGTCAACGGCGGCTATCTGCTGGCCGTCCTCGGCCGCGCGCTCGCCGACGCGCTCCCGCACTCCGACCCCTTCACGGTCTCCGCGCACTATCTGACCGCGTCCCAGCCGGGCCCCGCGGTCGTCCGCACGGACGTCGTCCGCACCGGCCGGACGCTGTCGACCGGACAGGCCTCCCTGTTCCAGTACGACGACGAGGGCCGCGAGGTCGAGCGCATCCGCGTGCTCGCCTCGTACGGAGACCTCGACTCCCTGCCCGACGACGTCCGCACGACCGCGCGGCCGCCGGCGATCCCGCCCATGGACCAGTGCTTCGGCCCGCAGGACGCCCCCGCCCCCATCCCCGGCAGCTCGGCCATCACCGACCGGCTGTTCCTCAAGCTCGACCCCGCCACCCTCGGCTGGGCGCTCGGCGCCCCGTCCGGCAAGGGCGAGATGCGGTCGTGGTTCGGACTCGCCGACGGCCGGGACGCGGACCCGCTCTCGCTGCTCCTCGCGGTCGACGCGCTGCCGCCGACGGCCTTCGAGATCGGCCTCTCCGGCTGGGTGCCGACCGTCGAGCTGACCGTGCACGTGCGGTGCCGCCCGGCGCCCGGCCCGCTGCGTGTGTCGATCACCACCCGCAACCTCGCCGGGGGCTTCCTGGAGGAGGACGCGGAGGTTTGGGACAGCCAGGACCGCCTGGTCGCCCAGTCCCGCCAGCTCGCCCGCGCCCGCCTCGCCTGACCCGGTCCGGGCCTTCGCGGCCCGGCCACGGATTCGGGGGCACCCCTCCTGCCGGGGGTGCCCCGGAATCCGCGCTCCGCGCCGTCAGGCGGTCACCAGGGGGCGGCGGCCCATCCAGGCCGCCAGCCGCCCGTAGGCGTCCGCGCCCTCGGGTGCCGGCACCACGGCGCCGAACGGCAGCTCGGGGTCCTCGCGCCCCTCGTCGGGCAGCACACGGGCGGCGATGGTGAGCGCGAACTCGGCCAGTTCCGGATCGAGTTCGAGGGGCCGTCCCAGCGCCTCCGAGAGGTCCCAGGTGTGGGTCACCGCCTCCATGACGTACCCGGCGAGGGCGATCCGTCCACTCACCTCGCCCCAGGGCACCCGCACCGCCGCGTCCAGCCGCGTGTCGTCCGCCCACGCCACGCGGACCTGCTCCCTGGCCTCGGCGTAGGCGGCGCTCCAGCCGTCGTCCGGCACGCCGTCGGCGAACGGCCGCACCGCGAGCCCGTCCCCGCCCGCCCCGATCACGGCGATCCGCCGGGTGCCGCCGACCATGTGCGACAGCAGCAGACGTACGTCGAACTCGGCGCACGGGGTGACACCGTCCAGCCGCTCCGGCCGGACGGCCGCGATCAGCGACGCGATCTGCGCGGCGGCGCGGGAGTACAGAGGGCGGGGGTCCATCGCGTTCATGACTACCTCTTCCGTGGGTCGGTGTGCCCTCACTCTCGAGGCATAACCTGACAGTTTCCGTCAACATTTGTGCGGGCCCGGCGCGGGCGCGATCCTGGGCGCGTGAAGTCCGACCGCCTCCTCTCGATCCTGCTGCTCCTCCAGACCCGCGGCCGCGTCCCGGCCCGCGAACTCGCCGACCGGCTGGAGGTGTCGGTGCGCACCGTCTACCGGGACGTCGAGGCCCTGTCCGCCTCCGGCGTCCCCGTCTACGCCGAACGCGGGCGGCACGGCGGCATCGAACTGCTCGCCGGATTCCGTACGGACGTCACGGGACTGACCGCGGACGAGTCCCGGTCGCTGTTCATCCTGGCCGCGCAGGGCGCGCACGCCGCCCTCGGCCTGGACGCGGCGCTCGGCTCGGCGCTGCGCAAGGTCATGGCCGCACTGCCGGCCCCCTTCAGGCCCGCCGCCGAGGTCACCGGGCGGCGGATCCTCGTCGACGCCACCCGCTGGCGGGGCGGTCCCCGACGGGCCGTCGACCTGGACGTACTGCAGGACGCCGTCTTCTCCGACCGCCGGCTCCGGCTGCGCTACCGCCACGGCGGGGACGCCGAGCCGCGCACGTACACCGTCGACCCGTACGGCCTCGTCTCCAAGGCGGGTGTCTGGTACCTGGTCGCCGACCGGCGCGGCGCTCCGCGGCTGTTCCGCGCCGACCGGGTCCGCACGGCCACCCTGCTGCCGGACCCGGTGCGGCGCCGTCCGGGCGTCGAACTCGCCGACGTCTGGGAGGTGTTGCGCCGCCAGGTCGAGGAGCGGCCGGGCGGCGTCGACGTCACGGTCCGGGTGCGGCGCTCCCGCCTGGACATGTTCGTACGCCTCCACGCGGCCTCCCTCGCCGAGCTGCCCGAGGACGACGGCGCCGGCGAGTGGGTGACGGCGCGCCTGGTCCTCGGCTCGGTGCGCGAGTCCCGCACCCTGCTGGCCTTCGGCGACGCGCTGGAGATCCTCGCCCCGCCCGAGGCCCGCCGAGAACTGTCCACGACGGCGGCGGCCATCAGAGCGGTGTACGAGCCGGATTGAGCACGGGGGTCGACACCGCGCCGAGGCTGCCCTGGAGCCGCGCCGGGGCCGTCTCGCACAGCAAGGCACAGGTTCGGCACAGCGTGGCCCTACGTGGATCTGGTCCGCTGTCTCCCGCTCGTCCGGCTCTCGTCGGCCGATCCACGTGACTTGACTGGGAGTTGCCCCAATGAACCGTCGTGCACGACTCGTTCCCCTCGTCGCCGTCCTCGCGCTCTCGCCCCTCCTGGCGGCCTGCGGCTCCGGTGACTCGTCGTCCTCGGACGGCACCACCTCCGGCGAGCAGAACTGCACCCGCCCGTCCGGGATGCCGAGCGGCGGGCCCGGCGGCCGCCCCAGCGGCGCTCCCACGGGCATGCCCTCGTGGTCCGGAACCCCCTCGGCGATGCCCACCGGGAAGGCCCCGTCCGGTTTCCCCTCAGGAATGCCGAGCGGTGCCCCCGGCGGCGGCGCGGGTGGCGGCCAGGCCGGTGGTTGCGGCGGCCCCGGCGGGGGTCAGATGGGCCAAGGCCAGGGCTGAGACCCGGGGCCTGGCCGCTGCCGCCGCCCCGGCCTCTCGTCCCGGTCCGGCTCTGCCGGGTCCCGGGGCGGGCGGGGTTCGCGAACCGTGCCGGGACCCGGCTCAGGGTTCCTCGCGGCGCGGCCCCGTAGCGGGGCCGCGGCCGCCGACCGGTCGCCGCGGCGGTCAGCCGAGCCAGTGGCGGCGGCCGATGCTGATCAGCCGCATCTGGCGGCTCGCCACCCCGGCCACCCGCTCGCGTTCCGCCTCGGAGCCGTCCAGCGCCTCCAGGAACGCCGAGGCCGCCATCAGCATGTGGTCGACGTACAGGCCGGCCAGCATCAGCAGATCGTCATCGCTCCACCCCGCCGACTCGGGGTGCTCGGCCAGCGCGTCCCTGACCTCCTCGGCGAACCGGGCCAGTTGCTCGCGGATCGCCTCCCGTACCGGAGCGACCCCGCCGTGCCGCTCGCGGGCGATGAAACGGACGTGCGCCGGATGCGCCGCGACGTGATGGGCGATCACCTCGACGGCGCGAGCGATGCGTTCCTCGCTGTCCCCGGCCGTGGACAGCGTGTCCTCGATCACCGGGTGCAGGCTCCCGAGCGCCTCCTCGACCAGCGCCGCCCCGAGATCCGCCGTCGAGCGGAAGTGCCGGTAGAAGGCGGTCGGGGCGACTCCGACGGCACGGGTGACCTCGCGCAGCCCCAGGCTGCTCAGGCTCTGATCCTCCAGAAGCCCCAACGCGGCGTCCAGCAGAGCCTGTCGGGTCTTCTGCTTCTGCGCCTGGCGGATGCCGAGAGTGTGACTCATGCCATGCAGTTAACAACTGTTCTCTGGAATTTAAAAGCCGTGGGACACGTTAGACTCCAGAGTCAGTGAACAAGTGTAACTACAAGCGTTCACTGAGTCGTCAAGTCCCGGAAACATCGGGCCCTCACCGTTGAGGTGCCGGAGGTTCCGAGACCGGACTTCGAGACTTCTTCGAGAGGCATCTCATGCTGTTCCTCGTCGCCGCACTCCTGCTGCTCGGCGTTGTGATGGGCTCCGTGGCGCACGCGCCGCTGAGCTTCACCCTCGCCGCCGCGGCCGTCATCGGCGTCTGGCTGATCGTCTTCGCGCTGCGCGAGCGCGGGGCCCGCCGACGCCACTCCTCCGCCAACTGACCGTTGGTCCCGCACCTTTGCCGACCGGCCGTTGGTCCACCCCTTCACCAACTGACCGTTGGGAGCTGACTCACGTCATGGAACTCACCGCGCGCACCACCGGCACCACCCGCTCCACCCGCACGGCCACCACCACCGCGCCCCGCACCACCGGCGCCGACCGCACCGCCGAAGCCGCGCGCACCCCCGGTGCCGCCGGGGCCGTCCGCGCCACGCGCCGGACCGGCGTCAAGGACGCCGACGGCATGGCCGTGGCCTCCTTCGTCCTCGGCCTGCTCGGCCTGCTCGTGCTGAACCTCTTCCTGGGCCCCATCGCCATCGTGCTCGCCTCCGTCGCGCTGTGGCGCGGCACGGCCCGCCGCGGCCGCGCCTTCCTCGGCCTCGGCCTGGGGATCGCCGACCTGGTCGTCCTGGTCGCCTTCATGCAGGTCGACAACACGGTGTCCTGGAGCTTCTGAGGCCGCCACGGGGCCCAGGGGACGGGGGGCCGGGGCGAGGGGGAGCGGGCCCGTAGAATCGAGCCCACCATGGCTTACCTCGACCACGCCGCGACCACCCCCATGCTTCCCGAGGCAGTAGAGGCACTGACCGCCCGACTGGGCGTCACGGGCAACGCCTCCTCCCTCCACGCCGCCGGCCGCACCGCGCGGCGCGCGGTCGAGGAGGCCCGCGAGACCCTGGCGGACTCCCTCGGCGCCCGCCCCAGCGAGGTGGTCCTCACCTCCGGCGGCACCGAGGCCGACAACCTCGCGGTGAAGGGCCTGTACTGGTCCCGCAGGGACGCCGACCCGGCCCGCACCCGCGTGCTCGCGAGCCCCGTCGAGCACCACGCCGTCCTCGACGCGGTCCACTGGCTCGGCGAGCACGAGGGCGCCACGGTCGAGTACCTACCCGTCGACGCCTACGGCCGCGTCCACCCCGAGGCCCTGCGCGAGGCCATCGCCCGCAACCCCGAGGACGTCGCCCTCGCCACGGTCATGTGGGCCAACAACGAGATCGGCACCATCATGCCGGTCCGCGAACTCGCCGACGTCGCGGCCGAGTTCGACGTCCCGCTGCACGCCGACGCGGTCCAGGCCTTCGGTCAGGTCCCCGTCGACTTCGCGGCCTCCGGCCTCGCCGCGATGACGGTGTCCGGCCACAAGATCGGCGGCCCGTACGGGATCGGCGCGCTGCTCCTCGGCCGTGAGTACACCCCGGTTCCCGTGCTGCACGGCGGCGGTCAGGAACGCCACGTCCGCTCCGGCACGCTCGACGTGCCCGCCATCGCGTCCTTCGCGGTCGCCGGACGGCTGGCCGCCGAACGCCAGGAGTGGTTCGCCCGCGAGATCGGCGCCCTGCGCGACGACCTGGCCGACGCGGTCGTGAAGGCCGTGCCCGACGCCATCCTCGGCGGAGACCCGGCACCCGGGGGCCGGCTGCCCGCCAACGCCCACTTCACGTTCCCCGGCTGCGAGGGCGACTCGCTGCTCCTGCTGCTCGACGCGCAGGGCATCGAGTGCTCCACCGGATCGGCCTGCACGGCGGGGGTGGCCCAGCCGAGCCACGTCCTCCTCGCCACCGGCACCGACCCCGACCTCGCCCGGGGCACCCTCCGCTTCTCCCTGGGCCACACCTCCACCCGGGCCGACGTCGCCGCGGTGGCGCAGGCCATCGGCCCTGCGGTGGAACGGGCGCGCCGGGCGGGCCTCACCTGACCTCACCCGCCGAGGACCGGGACCGGATCGGGAGACCCGGGACCGGGAGAGCCGGGGCCGGGAGAGCCGGGGCCGGGAGAGCCGGGGCCGGGAGAGCCGGGGCCGGGATCGGCACCCGGAGGAGACCCGGGGCCGGGACCGAGCGGCCCGGGTCAGGCGGACGCCGTACGTGCCCGCCGGACGAGCCGTATGTACCGGTCCCAGTCCCAGTGCCGCCCGGGATCCGTGTGGTCCGTGCCCGGGACCTCGACGTGCCCGATGATGTGCTCGCGGTCCACGGGAATGCCGTACCGCCCGCAGATCCCGGCCGTCAGCCGCGCCGACGCCTCGTACATCGCGTCCGTGAACGAGGAGGGGCGGTCGACGAATCCCTCGTGCTCGATGCCGACACTGCGTTCGTTGTACGAGCGGTTTCCCGCGTGGAACGCCACGTCCAGCTCGCGGATCATCTGCGTGACATGGCCGTCCTTGCGCACGATGTAGTGCGCGGCGGCTCCGTGCTTGGGGTCCTGGAAGACCCGTACCGCGCTCGCGAAGCTGCCCTGGGTGACATGGACGACCACGCGGTCTATCCCGTAGTCGTCGGGTCGGTCCGCCCGCCGCCAGTTCGCCGCGGAGGCCGCCACCCACTGCGCGCCCCGGAAGTCCACCGCCCCGGCCACGCGTGACTTCTCCACGCCCGGCAGCCGCCACCACAGGTGCGACAGCTCCTCCCGGGCGAGACCGGCCGCGCTCGCGGCGGCCACCAGTCCGCCGATCAGCAGCACCCGGCGGCCGACCGGCTTGTCGCCGTCCCCGGCTCCCGCCGCGGCTCCACGGCTCCGCGGCGCTCCCGGACTCCCCTTTTTCGCCCCCATGCGATCTTCAACGGATACTCGCGGGTCCCGGTTCCCGCGGCCCCGTACTCTGGAGGGGTTATGACTGACACCTCGCAGCGCCCCCTCCGCGTCCTCGCCGCCATGTCGGGCGGAGTGGACTCCGCCGTAGCCGCCGCCCGTGCCGCCGAGGCCGGGCACGACGTGACGGGCGTGCACCTCGCCCTCTCGGCGAACCCGCAATCGTTCCGGACCGGCGCGCGCGGCTGCTGCACCATCGAGGACTCGCGCGACGCCCGCCGGGCCGCCGACGTCATCGGCATCCCGTTCTACGTCTGGGACCTCGCCGAGCGCTTCCGCGAGGACGTCGTCGAGGACTTCATCGCCGAGTACGAGGCCGGCCGCACGCCGAACCCGTGCCTGCGCTGCAACGAGAAGATCAAGTTCGCCGCGCTGCTGGACAAGGCGCTCGCGCTCGGCTTCGACGCGGTCTGCACCGGCCACTACGCCCAGGTGATCGTCCGCGAGGACGGCACCCGCGAGCTGCACCGCGCCTCGGACATGGCCAAGGACCAGTCGTACGTCCTCGGCGTCCTGGACGACCGTCAGCTCGCCCACGCGCTGTTCCCGCTCGGCGACACGGTCACCACCAAGGACGAGATCCGGGCCGAGGCCGAGCGCCGGGGCCTGGCCGTCGCCAAGAAGCCCGACTCGCACGACATCTGCTTCATCGCCGACGGCGACACCCAGGGCTTCCTCGCGGGCCGGCTCGGCAAGGCCGAGGGCGACATCGTCGACGAGAGCGGCGCCACGATCGGCACCCACGAGGGCGCCTACGGCTTCACGATCGGCCAGCGCAAGGGACTGCGCATCGGCACCCCGGCCGCCGACGGCAAGCCCCGCTACGTCCTCGACATCTCACCGGTGAACAACACGGTCACGGTCGGCCCGGCCGCCTCCCTGGACGTGTCCGCGCTGACCGCGATCAAGCCCCGCTGGTGCGGCGCGGCCCCGACCGGCCCCGGCACCTACACCGCCCAGCTCCGCGCCCACGGGGGCGAGACGGAGGTGCGCGCCGACCTCGTCGACGGCGAGCTGCGGGTCACCTTCACCGAGCCGGTCCGCGGCGTCGCGCCCGGCCAGGCGATCGTCCTGTACGACGGCACCCGCGTGGTGGGCTCGGCGACGATCGCGACGACCACGCGCGCGACGGCGGACGTCTAGCCGGACCGGGCGAGGGGGACCTCGCCCCCTTGCCCGATCGACTGGTCGCCCGGCCGCCTAGACGCCCGTACGGAAGAACTCCGCCAGCACCGGAGCCAGCACCCGGGGATCCACCATGTGGGTCTGACCCTCCAGCGTGCGGTACGACCCGTTCGGCGCCGCCTCCGCGATGCTCCGCGCCGCCTCGCGCATCCACGCGGGGCTGGCGTCGCCCGCGACGGACAGCAGGGGCAGGGAGAGAGCGGCCAGCCGCTCGCGGGGCACCCGGCTCTCGCCCCTCCCCATGGCGGCGTCGTCGTAGGCCAGGGTCGGCGCGATGGCCTCCATACCGGGCCAGGCGTGGGACATGCGCACCCCGGAGATCATCTCCGGGGGCGTGCCCACGAGGGTCAGGAACAGTTCGACGGCGTCGCCGTGCCGGTCCTGGCCGAGCAGTTCCGTCAGCCGTTCGGTGTACTCGGCCCGCTGCTTGCCCGCGACCTCGTCGACGGCGAACGGCGTCTCGTAGACGACGACTTCACGGACGGGCAGCCCGCTCATGGCCGCCTCCAGGGCCAGCGCGCCGCCCGACGAGATGCCGTAGAGCGCCGCGCTGCCCCCGAAGGTCTCGATCAGTGCCGCGATGTCCTCGATCTCACGGGCCACCGCGAAGGGCGCCGTGTCGCCGCTGTCGCCGCGGCCCCGCCGGTCGTAGGTGACGGCGCCGAAGCGGTCCGAGAGGGCCTCGGCGAGCGGCGCGAGCGTGGCGCCGGTGCACATGGCACCGCCGACCAGGACGACCGTCGGGCCGTCACCGTGGCGTTCGTACGCGATGGGTGTCCCGTCGCGCGAGATGGTCTTCTTGTCCATGCCTGCACAGACTGCCCGCAGCCCGGGAACTCATCGCGTCACCACGCCCGCGTCCGCCCGGATCTCAGGACACGTCGACCTCGTAGAAGCACAGATGGTCCCTGATCTCGGCGACATCGGGCTTGGGATCGGGGTAGGCCCACACCAGATCGGCCGCGCCGGGACGCGACCAGTAGGACGCGGTGCCCTTGAACGGGCAGTACGTGTGGGTGTCGGAAGGCGTCAGCAGGTCCAGGCGGACGTCCTCGGGCGGGATGTAGTAGCGCACCGGACAGCCCGTCTCGCGCAGCACCAGGGGGCGGTCGCTCTCCGCCAGGACCTGGCCGCCGTGCACGACACGGACGCTCCGCGTGCCCTGCTCGATGGTGATCGTGTGTCCTTCAGCCATACAGGGAAAGCGCTCGCGGGCCCCGAATCGTTCCCGCGTACGGTGAAGCCATGAACATCTGCGTCTTCCTCTCCGCCGCCGACCTCGACGACCGCTACACACGCCCCGCGCGGGAGTTCGCCGAACTCCTCGGAAAGGGCGGCCACACCCTCGTGTGGGGCGGTTCCGACGTCGGACTCATGAAGGTCGTCGCCGACGGGGTGCAGCAGGCGGGCGGACGGCTCGTGGGCGTCTCCGTGGACTTCCTGGCCGACCGGGCCCGCCCGGGCGCCGACGAGATGGTCGTCGCCCGTGACCTGGCCGAGCGCAAGGCGCTGCTCCTGGCGAAGGCCGACGCGGTCGTCGTCATGGTCGGCGGCACCGGCACCCTGGACGAGGCGACCGAGATCCTGGAGCTGAAGAAGCACGGGAAGACCGAGAAGCCGGTGGTCCTGCTGAACACGGCCGGCTTCTACGACGGCCTCAAGGAGCAGTTCCGGCGGATGGACACCGAGGGCTTCCTGCCGCGCCCCCTCACCGACCTGGTGTTCTTCGCCGAGGAGCCGGTGGGGGCGCTCGCCTACCTGGAGGAGAGCGTCGGCATCCGCTGACCGTCCGCGCGGTACGCGACCGGCACCCGCCGAGGTGGCGGGCGGTTCGGGACGCCGTCCGCCGAGATGCCCGGCGGGCGGTTCGAGACCGGCGCCCGGTGATGCGAGCATGGCGTCCATGGCTACACATGTGATCACCGGGGCCGGTTCCGGCATCGGCGCGGCCGTCGCCCGCCGTCTGCACGCGCGCGGGGACGAACTCGTGCTCCACGCGCGCGACGCCGGCCGCGCGAAGGAACTGGCCGCCGCGTTCCCCGGCGCGAAGACCCTGGTCGGCGACCTGGCGGATCCCGACAAGCTCTCCTGGGCGTTCTCGCACCAGGCGCTCCCGGGCAGCGTCGACTCCCTGCTGCACATCGCTGGCGTGGTCGACCTCGGCCCGGTCGGCGAACTGACCCCGAAGTCCTGGCGCCACCAGCTCAACGTCAACCTGGTCGCGCCCGCCGAACTCACCCGCCACTTCCTGCCCCAGCTCCGCCTCGCCCAGGGCCACGTGGTCTTCGTGAACTCCGGAGCCGGACTGAACGCCCACGCCGACTGGTCCGCCTACGCCGCCTCCAAGCACGGCCTGAAGGCCCTCGCCGACTCGCTGCGCCACGAGGAGCACGCGGCCGGCGTCCGCGTGACCTCCGTCTACCCGGGGCGCACCGCCAGCCCCATGCAGGCCAAGGTCCACCAGCAGGAGGGCAAGGAGTACGACGCCTCTAAGTGGATCGACCCCGAGTCGGTGGCGACCACGATCGTGATGGCGCTCGACCTGCCCCGCGACGCCGAGGTCAACGACCTGACGGTGCGCCCGGGAGGCTGACCCCCGCGCGGGATTCCGTAGGCTTCCGGGGTGAGCGAAAACAGCGAGTTCAGGTTCGGCTCCGCCACCGGGGTCGGATCCATGCCGGGCGGTGACGCGCGGGAGACCGCGAAGACCGTCACCGGATCCTTCGAGGACTTCCCCTTCCTCGCCGAACTGCCCGCCCGCGGGCCCGGGGCGGACATGATCGGCCGGACCGCGGGGATGCTCGTCGAGCTGTACGCGCGCGTGGAGCCCAGCGGCTGGCGCTTCGGGGACCGGCCGGGCCGGGACACCAAGCGGGCCAGGTCGTGGCTGGGGGAGGACCTCGACGCCCTGGAGGAGTTCACCCAGGGGTACGAGGGACCCCTCAAGGTGCAGGCCGTCGGTCCCTGGACGCTGGCCGCCGCGCTGGAGCTGAGGAACGGCGAGTCCGCCCTCTCCGACCCCGGCGCCTGCCGCGACCTCGCCGGCTCGCTCGCCGAGGGACTGCGTCTCCACCTCGACGAGGTCCGCCGGCGGATCCCGGGAGCCGAGATCGTCCTCCAGCTCGACGAGCCCTCCCTGGTCTCCGTGCTGCGCGGCCGGGTGCCGACCGCCAGCGGCTACCGCACCCACCGCGCGGTCGACCGTCAGATCGCCGAGGCCACGCTGCGGGACGTCGTCGCGGTGAACGGCGGCGGCCCCGTCGTGGTCCACAGCTGCGCTCCGGACGTCCCCTTCGCCCTGCTGCGCCGGGCGGGCGCGGCGGCGATCTCGTTCGACTTCTCCCTCCTCACCGAGCGTGACGACGAGGCGATCGGGGAAGCGGTCGAGGGCGGTACCCGTCTGTTCGCCGGTGTCGTCCCCGGCGTGGACGTCCCATTGTCGGACCCTGCCGGTAGCGTCATGGGTGTCAGGACGTTGTGGCGCAGGCTGGGGCTGCGGCCGGGTCTTCTCGCGGAGGCCGTCACGCTCACTCCGTCGTGCGGACTCGCGGGGGCCTCCCCCGACTTCGCGCGCAGGGCGCTGGCCCACTGCGTCCGGGCGGCGAGATCCCTCGCGGACAACCCAGAGTAACGGGAGGACACAACGGTGGCCGGCGAAATGCACGCAGAGCCCACATCGGTACCCGCCGAGGCACGCGAGCGGCACGCGCAGCTCGCCGAGCAGATCGAGGAGCACCGCTTCCGGTACTACGTGAAGGACGCCCCGGTCGTCAGCGACGCGGAGTTCGACACGCTGCTGCGTTCCCTGGAGGCGCTGGAGGAGGAGTACTCCGAGCTGCGGACACCGGACTCGCCGACCCAGAAGGTCGCCGGGGCCTACGCCACGGAATTCACCTCGGTCCAGCACCGGCAGCGCATGCTGTCGCTCGACAACGCCTTCACCGATCTGGAACTGGCGGCGTGGGCCGAGCGCGTGGCCAGGGACGTGGGCGCCTCCGACCACCACTTCCTGTGCGAGCTGAAGGTCGACGGCCTCGCCGTCAACCTCACGTACGAGCGGGGCCGTCTCACCCGCGCGGCGACCCGAGGTGACGGCCGCACGGGCGAGGACATCACGCCCAACGTCCGTACGATCGCGGAGATCCCGGACCGTCTGACCGGCGATCACGTCCCCGACCTCGTGGAGATCCGCGGCGAGGTCTACTTCCCGATGGAGAAGTTCGAGGAGCTCAACGCCCGGCTGGTGGCGGCGGGTGACAAGCCGTTCGCCAACCCCCGTAACGCGGCGGCCGGTTCGCTGCGGCAGAAGGACCCGCGCGTCACCGCGTCCCGGCCGCTCCACATGGTCGTCCACGGCATCGGCGCCCTTGAGGGCTTCGAGGGACTGGGCCGGCTCTCCGAGGCCTACGGCCTGCTTCACTCCTGGGGGCTGCCGACCACGCGGTACGCCGAGGTGGTCGACGACCTCGACGGCGTACGGGCGTTCATCGCGAACTACGGGGAGAACCGCCACTCCGTGGAGCACGAGATCGACGGGGTGGTCGTCAAGCTCGACGAGATCCCCCTCCAGGGCCGGCTCGGCTCCACCGCGCGCGCACCCCGCTGGGCGATCGCCTGGAAGTACGCGCCCGAGGAGGTCAACACCAAGCTCGTCAACATCCGTGTCGGCGTGGGCCGTACGGGCCGGGTCACGCCGTACGCGCAGGTCGAGCCGGTGACGGTCGCGGGCTCCGAGGTCGAGTTCGCCACCCTGCACAACCAGGACGTGGTGAAGGCCAAGGGCGTCCTCATCGGGGACACGGTGGTGCTGCGCAAGGCGGGTGACGTCATCCCCGAGATCCTCGGACCGGTCGCCGACCTGCGCGACGGCACCGAGCGGGAGTTCGTGATGCCGGCCGAGTGCCCCGAATGCGGTACGGCGCTGCGGCCCATGAAGGAGGGCGACGTCGACCTGCGCTGCCCGAACGCGCGGGCCTGCCCCGCCCAGTTGCGCGAGCGGCTGTTCTACCTCGCGGGGCGCAAGGCGCTGGACATCGAGCACTTCGGGTACGTCGCGGCGGCGGCCCTCACCAAGCCGCTGGAACCCTCCGACCCGCCGCTGAAGGACGAGAGCGACCTCTTCGACCTCACGATCGAGCGGCTGCTGCCCATCAAGGCGTACGTCCTCGACCAGGACAGCGGGCTGCCCAAGCGTGATCCGAAGACCGGCGAGGAGAAGATCGCCACGGTCTTCGCCAACCAGCAGGGCGAGCCGAAGAAGAACGCGCTTGCCATGCTGGAGAACATCGCCGCGGCCAAGGAGCGGCCGCTCGCGCGCGTGCTGACCGGTCTGTCGATCCGTCACGTCGGGCCCGTCGCGGCCGAGGCGCTGGCCCGGGAGTTCCGTTCCGTGGAACGCATCGAGGCGGCCACGGAGGAGGAGCTCGCCACCACCGAGGGCGTCGGGGCGATCATCGCCGCCTCGCTCAAGGAATGGTTCGCCGAGGACTGGCATCGCGAGATCATCCGCAAGTGGAAGGCGGCCGGCGTCCGGATGGAGGACGAGGGCGCGGGGGAGGACGAGGGGCCGCGACCGCTCGAAGGCCTCACGGTCGTGGTCACGGGCACGCTCGAACACCACACACGGGACGGGGCGAAGGAGGAGCTGCAGAGCCGTGGAGCAAAGGTGACCGGCTCCGTCTCGAAGAAGACGTCCTTCGTCGTGGTGGGCGACAATCCCGGCTCGAAGTATGACAAAGCGATGCAGTTGAAGGTTCCGGTCCTGAACGAGGAGGGCTTCGCGGTCCTGTTGGCGCAGGGACCGGACGCGGCGGCGGAAGTCGCCCTTCCGATCGAGGAATAGGGGTTCAAGACCACCCGTTCGGAGCAAATCGGGGATATACGGGTGACCAGGTCGCATTCGGGCAACCGTCGACGACCGCTGCCCGTGGAAGCCTTCCGCGGCCTACTGTTGACGTGTGCGCCTGCCGTGCCCGGCCGCGGCCGGCGCATCCTCGACTCCGCATGAGCGGAGGGAAGGGTTTTCCGACGCAGCACCGTTGGCCGCTGTCGCCGGCAACGGATCGTGTGGCGTCGGCACCGCCGGCAGTGAGAGGGACGGGAATGGAACCGACCGAGAGCGCCGCTCCCGACTCACGGCTGCGCCCGCGCCGGACGACCGGCGCGTGGCTGACCGGCCTGCGGACGGGACGGCAGTCGGAGCGCGCCGCCCGGAGCGGGCTCGGCGCCGCGCCGCTCCCCGTTCCCGCCGGCCCCGCCGCCCTCACCGCTGGCACCGGCCTGCCCGGCCAGGACCCCGAGCGCCATCTGTCCTGGCCGACGCTGCCCACGGCGGTCGTGGCCACGGCCGCGTTCGTCCTGGGGGCGGGCTTCTACCGGGCGTTCAGCGGTCATCACGCCCTCTTCCCCTGCGGCGCCGTCGGCTGGGCGCTGGCCCTGCTGACCGGCGTCATCGTCGGTCACCTGGTCGCCCTCGGCCGGGCCCGCTGGTGGGGAGCCACCGGTTCCGGCGCCGCGCTCACCCTCGCGGTCCTGCTGCTGTACGGCTGGGTCCCGGCCGGGATGGTCAGCCTCACCGTCGTCGTCCTGGTGGGCACCGCCCGCCGCAACCGCTGGCGCCAGGGCATCGTGCACGGCGCCGTCGACATCCTCGGCATCGGCGCCGGAGCCCTGGTCCTCGCGTCGTTCGGACGGTTCCCGAGCGTCGAGACGCCCTGGGCCCCCGACACCTGGACGTTCTACGCCGCACCCCAGGTCGTGCTGGTCGCCGGCGCCTATCTCGCCGTCACCCGCGCCCTGCTCTGGTACGTGAACACGCCGCGCGGGGGCCTGCCCACCGTCGCCCGTACGGCCCTGGTCAGGCACGGACTCGTCGCCGTGGCCCTGCTCGGCATCGCGCCGCTGATCTGTGTCGTCGCGACGGCCCAGCCGGCCCTGCTGCCCCTGTTCTCGATCCCGCTGATCGCCCTCGACTCCACCCTGTGGATAGCCCGGGCCCGGGCCGAGGAGCAACTGCGCGACCCGCTGACCGGGCTGCCGAACCGTCAGTGGCTGCTGGAACGCACCTGGACGGCCCTGGACGACGCCGAGCGCATCGGCGTGCGCTCCGCACTCCTGCTCATCGACCTGGACCGCTTCCGTTCGGTGAACGACACGCTGGGGCACCTCGCGGGCGACCGGCTGCTCCTTCAGATAGCCGAGCGGCTGCGGCTGGCACTGCCGCGCGGGGCGGAGGCCGCGCGGCTCGGAGGCGACGAGTTCGCCGTGTTACTGCCGGTCGTGGACTCCACCACGTCGGCCACGCGGGTGGCCCGCAATCTGGTCGCCACCCTCGGCTCGCCGCTCGACCTGGACGGGCTCACCCTCGTCCTGGAGGCCAGTGCCGGGCTCGCCGTCTTCCCCGACCACGCGCTCGACGCGGAGGGGCTGCTGCGCCTGGCCGACATCGCGATGTACCAGGCGAAGCGGGACCGTACGGGCGTCGAGGTGTACGAGTCCAAGCGGGACTCCAACACCCCCGACCGGCTCGGTCTGCTCGGCGATCTGCGCCGGGCCCTGGACACCGGCGACGTCGAACTGCACTACCAGCCCAAGGTCCGCTTCGACGGACAGGTGGCCGGGCTGGAGGCGCTGGTGCGCTGGGTGCATCCCGAGCGCGGCAAGGTGCCGCCGGACGAGTTCATCGCCATCGCCGAGTCGTCCGGGCTGATGCCGCACCTCACCGAGTACGTCCTGGAGACGGCCCTCGGGCAGGTCGCGCGCTGGCGGGCACAGGGGCTGTACGTGCCGGTCGCGGTGAACGTGTCGCCGCGCGACGTGCACACCCCGGGGTTCGCGGGCGCCGTCGCCGCGCGGCTGGCCCGGCACGGAGTGCCCGCGGGAGCGCTCCAACTGGAGATAACGGAGCATGTGCTCCTGGAGGACCCGCAGCGTGCCGCCGACACCCTGGCGGCGCTCACCGGGCACGGCGTGAAGATGTCGCTGGACGACTTCGGCACCGGGTACTCCTCCCTGGTCCATCTGCGCCGTCTGCCGGTCAGCGAGCTGAAGATCGACCGTTCGTTCGTCGCGCGGCTCGCCGTCGACGCCGAGGACGCCGAGATCGTGCGGTGCACCGTCGACCTCGCCCATTCGCTGGGGCTCCTCGTCGTGGCGGAGGGGGTCGAGGACGACGAGACGTGGGAGCGGCTGCGGGACCTGGGGTGTGACGCCGTCCAGGGGTGGCTCGTCGCCGCCGCGATGCCGCCCGAGGAGGCGACGGCCTGGCTGCTCGCCCGGGGAGCCCGCGGCTGGCAGCGCCCCCGAGCCGCCCTCCCGGCCGCCGAGTAGCAACTCGGCCCCGCCCTCCGGCCGACCATCCCCCTCGCCGCGAGGCCCGCCGACGGCGGGACGACCGAGCGGGAGAGCTCGGCTTTTCGTCGGACGGTGAACGGGTGGTGCGCGGGTGGGGGACGTCCGGCCGGAGGCCGGGGTGTCGTCCGTCGGCCGCCGACGGCGGGACGGCGGGCGGGAGAGTCCGGCTTCTCGTCGGACGGTGAACGGGTGGTGCGTGGGTGGGGGACATCCGGCCGGAGGCCGGGGTGTCGGTCGGTCGGCTGGATCGGCCCCGGCGCACGGGACGGCCGGGGTGAACGGGTGGTGCGTGGGTGGGGGACGTCCGGCCGGAGGCCGGGGTGTCGGCGTGGCCCGGCAAACCCGGGCGCGGGCATCGGCCCGGGCCCCATAGGATTGGGCCAAACCACACCGCACTCACCCCAGAGGATCGCTGCATGCCTGGCATCACGCGCGAGGAGGTCGCCCACCTCGCACGGCTGGCGCGTCTGGAGCTGAAGGGCGAAGAGCTCGACCACTTCGCAGGCCAGCTCGACGACATCATCGGCGCGGTCGCCCGCGTCAGCGAGGTCGCCGACCAAGACGTACCGCCGACCTCTCATCCGCTGCCGCTGACGAACGTCATGCGCGTGGACGAGGTCCGTCCGTCGCTCACCCCCGAGCAGGCGCTCTCCGGCGCCCCGGCCCAGGAGCAGCAGCGTTTCAAGGTGCCGCAGATCCTGGGGGAGGACTAATCACCATGACGGACACCAACGTCAACATCATCAAGCTCACCGCGGCCGAGATCGCCCAGAAGATCGCGGCCGGCGAGCTCACCGCCGTCGAGGTCACCGAGGCCCACCTGGCCCGGATCGAGGCCGTCGACGAGAAGGTGCACGCCTTCCTGCACGTCGACCGCGAGGGCGCGCTCGCGCAGGCCCGCGCCGTGGACGCCAAGCGCGCGGCAGGCGAGAAGCTCGGCCCGCTGGCCGGCGTCCCGCTCGCGCTGAAGGACATCTTCACCACCGAGGGCATCCCGACCACCGTCGGCTCGAAGATCCTCGAAGGCTGGATCCCGCCGTACGACGCGACGCTCACCAAGCGCCTCAAGGCCGCCGACGTCGTCATCCTCGGCAAGACCAACATGGACGAGTTCGCCATGGGGTCCTCCACCGAGAACAGCGCGTACGGCCCGACCGGCAACCCCTGGGACCTCACCCGGATCCCCGGCGGCTCCGGCGGCGGCTCCTCCGCGGCCCTCGCCTCGTACCAGGCGCCCCTCGCCATCGGCACCGACACCGGCGGTTCCATCCGCCAGCCGGCCGCCGTCACCGGCACGGTCGGCGTCAAGCCGACGTACGGCGCGGTCTCCCGCTACGGCATGGTGGCGTTCTCCAGCTCCCTCGACCAGGGCGGCCCCTGCGCCCGTACGGTCCTGGACGCGGCCCTGCTCCACGAGGTCATCGCCGGGCACGACCCGCTCGACTCGACCTCCATCGACGCCCCGGTCCCGCCGGTCGTCGAGGCCGCCCGCAACGGCAGCGTCTCCGGCATGCGCGTCGGCGTCGTCAAGCAGTTCCGCGGCGAGGGCTACCAGGCCGGTGTCGTGCAGCGCTTCGACGAGGCCGTCACCATGCTCAAGGAGCTGGGCGCCGAGATCGTCGAGCTGGACTGCCCGTCCTTCGACCTGGCGCTCTCCGCGTACTACCTGATCGCCCCGTCGGAGTGTTCGAGCAACCTCGCCCGCTTCGACGGCCTGCGCTACGGCCTGCGCACGGGCGACGACGGCACCCGCTCCGCCGAGGACGTCACGGCCCTCACCCGCGAGGCCGGCTTCGGCCCCGAGGTCAAGCGCCGCGTCATGCTCGGCACGTACGCCCTCAGCTCCGGCTACTACGACGCGTACTACGGCAGCGCCCAGAAGGTCCGTACGCTCATCACGCGCGACTTCGAGAAGGCGTTCGAGCAGGTCGACGTGATCGTCTCGCCGACGACACCCACCACCGCCTTCCCGATCGGCGAGCGCGCCGACGACCCGATGGCGATGTACCTCGCGGACCTGTGCACCATTCCGACCAACCTGGCCGGCAACTCCGCCATGTCGCTGCCCTGCGGTCTCGCCCCCGAGGACAACCTCCCGGTGGGTCTGCAGATCATCGCCCCGGCGCTCAAGGACGACCGTCTGTACAAGGTCGGAGCCGCCGTCGAGGCCGCCTTCGTGGAAAAGTGGGGCCACCCGCTGCTTGAGGAGGCTCCGTCGCTGTGAGCAAGGCAATGTCCAAGGCCAAGGGTTTCAAGAAGTCCAAGTCCGGCACGTATCTGTCCATGGCGGGCACGGCGTTCGGCGCCCTCGGTGTCGCGAAGCAGGTCAAGAGGGCCCGCAAGGAGAACGACACGCTGCGCCTCATCGACGCCGCCGTGTCCGCCGCCGCCATCGTCACCGGCCTCGCCATCCTCTACCGGGAGCTCAAGCGCCTGGGCGACGACGACGTCCTGCTGGGCTGAGAGGGAAGTTTTCACCGTGACCACCACGATCGACCTGGTGTCGTACGAGGACGCGCTCGCGTCGTACGACCCCGTCATGGGCCTCGAAGTCCATGTCGAACTCGGCACCAAGACGAAGATGTTCTGCGGCTGCTCGACCGAGCTGGGCGCCGAGCCCAACTCGCAGACGTGCCCGACCTGCCTCGGCATGCCCGGCGCCCTCCCGGTCGTCAACGCGACCGGAGTCGAGTCCGCCATCAAGATCGGCCTCGCGCTGCACTGCGAGATCGCCGAATGGTGCCGCTTCGCCCGGAAGAACTACTTCTATCCGGACATGCCGAAGAACTTCCAGACCTCGCAGTACGACGAGCCGATCGCCTTCAACGGCTATCTGGACGTCCAGCTCGAGGACGGCGAGATCTTCCGCGTGGAGATCGAACGCGCCCACATGGAGGAGGACACCGGTAAGTCGCTGCACGTCGGCGGTGCCACCGGCCGCATCCACGGCGCCTCGCACTCCCTGCTCGACTACAACCGCGCGGGCATCCCGCTCATCGAGATCGTCACCAAGCCGATCGAGGGCGCGGGCGAGCGGGCTCCCGAGGTCGCCAAGGCGTACGTCGCCGAGCTGCGTGAGCTCATCAAGGCGCTCGGCGTCTCCGAGGCCCGCATGGAGCAGGGCCAGATGCGCTGCGACGTGAACCTCTCGCTGCGTCCGCACGGGCGTGAGAAGTTCGGCACGCGCTCCGAGACGAAGAACGTCAACTCCCTGCGTTCCGTCGAGCGTGCCGCCCGCTTCGAGATCCAGCGCCACGCCGCGGTGCTGAACTCCGGCGGCACGATCATCCAGGAGACCCGTCACTTCCACGAGGACACCGGGTCCACGACCTCGGGCCGCGTGAAGGAGGAGGCGGAGGACTACCGGTACTTCCCGGAGCCCGACCTCGTCCCCGTCGCCCCGTCCCGTGAGTGGGTCGAGGAGCTGCGCGCCGGACTGCCCGAGCAGCCGCTGGCCCGCCGCAACCGGCTGCGCGAGGAGTGGGGCGTCAACGCCCACGACATGCAGTCGATGCTCAACGCCGGTGCCATCGACTCGATCGTCGCGACGATCGAGGCCGGTGCCGACTCCACCTCCGCCCGCAAGTGGTGGATGGGCGAGCTGGCCCGCAGCGCCAACGAGTCGGCCACGGCCCTGGAGGACCTGCCGATCACCCCGGCACAGGTCGCCCGGGTGTCCGAGCTGGTCGCCTCCGGCGATCTGAACGACAAGCTGGCCCGTCAGGTCATCGAGGGCGTCCTCGCCGGCGAGGGCACCCCGGACGAGGTCGTCGACAAGCGCGGTCTGAAGGTCGTCTCGGACGAGGGCGCGCTGACCGCCGCCGTCGACGAGGCCATCGCCGGGAACCCGGGCATCGCCGACAAGATCCGTGGCGGCAAGGTCCAGGCCGTCGGCGCGCTCGTCGGCGCGGTCATGAAGGCCACCCGCGGCCAGGCCGACGCCGCTCGCGTCAAGGAGCTCATCCTGGAGAAGCTGGGCGTCTCCGAGGGCTGAGATCCGGGTTTTCCCACATCCCAGGGGGTGCGCCGTGACCGGTGCACCCCCTGGGGTCTGTGTCGGCGTGCTCAGGTCAACGCGCTACGCTCCCGCGCCATGAGTGGAAGCACCGACTCCGAGACGCACGACGGCACGGCCGGAACGCACGACGGCACCAGCGAGACGCACGACGAGACGCACGACGCCACGACCGGGACGCGTGACCGTACGGCCGGGACGCATGACGGCACCGCCGAGACCCGGGACCGCGCGCCGCGTGACCCCGACGGCCGCGAGGACCCCGACCCCGCCGAGCCGGAGGACGAGGCCGAGGGCGGGGACGAAGATCCGGAGGACGAGGGCGAGGACGAGGACGGGGACGAGGATCCCGAGGCGCGCCGGGCGCGCTGGACCGCGATCGGCACCGGAGTCCTGCTGACCGTCGCCGGACTCGCCGCGTCGGCGATGCGCACCGGCGGCTCGGGAAGCGCGCTCATACCCCTCTCCTACGCCTCGGGGGCCATCCTGTGCGCCGGCGCGTCGGCGCTCGGCGCCAGAGGCCGCACCCGGCGGGCCCTGTGGCTGATGATCGCCGGAGTGATGGTCATGGCCGTGGGTGACCAGTTGGACTGAGCTGTGGCCGGTGGGGTGACGGAGGCCACGCGCATGCCGTGTGACATCGGTCGCCACCCTGTGAGTAAGCCCACGAATGCGACAAAGGATCAGTTCGTGCTGCAAGAGTGATGACGCATTAGTCATGTGTTCTTTGCGGGCAGTTCCCGATAAAGATCCACAAATCCCCCAGGGAGCTCGCTCGTGGCAGCCCTTGCACGGTGGTGCGTCCAGCATCGCCTCGTCACCGTCCTGCTCTGGCTTCTGGCCTTCGGCGGTGTGACCGCGGCCGCGTCCGCGGCGGGCTCCTCGTACTCCAACGACTACGAAGTCCCCGGCACCGAATCGGGCCGTGCGACGCAGCTCCTGAACAGCGGATTCCCCGGGCTCGGCGGCGACAGCGACACCGTTGTCTGGCACACCGGCTCGGGCACGGTCCGCTCCGCCGACGTCGAACAGTCGATGACCCGGGCCCTGGACAAGATCGAGAAGCTTCCCGGAGTGGCCTCCGTCGACAGCCCCTACAAGCACGAGGGGTCGGGCCGGACGGGCACGGACGGCGGGATCAGCCGGGACGGCCGGACGGCGTACGCGACCGTCACCTTCGCCGACCGGGCCGAGAACCTCGACAAGGGCGAGGTCCAGGCCGTCGTCGACACCGCCAAGGACGCCGAGGCCAAGGGACTCGACGTCGAGCTGGGCGGCACCGCGATCTCCCTGACCAAGCCGTCCGGCGGACACACGGCCGAGATCGTCGGCGTGGCCGTCGCCGCCGTCGTCCTCTTCCTCGCCTTCGGCTCGCTCGCCGCCTCCATGCTGCCCATCGCCACCGCCCTGGTCGGCGTGGGCACGGCGTACTTCGGCATCGTGCTCCTCGGACACGTCATGACCGTCGCCGACTTCGCCCCCATGCTCGGCATGCTGGTGGGCCTCGGCGTCGGGATCGACTACGCGCTGTTCATCGTGACCAGACACCGGCGCGGCCTCAAACGCGGACTGCCGGTGGCCGAGGCGGCGCGGAACGCCGTGGCCACCACCGGACGCGCGGTCGTCTTCGCCGGCGCCACCGTCTGCATCGCCCTGCTGGGCATGCTCATCCTGCGGCTCAGCTTCCTCAACGGCGTGGCGATCGCTGCCTCCCTGACCGTCGTGCTCACCGTCGCGGCCTCCGTGACCCTGCTGCCCGCGCTGCTGTCCTTCATCGGCCCCCGCGCGCTCAGCCGCCGCGAGCGGCGGCGGCTGGAGGAGCACGGGCCCGAACCGGAGATGGCCACCGGGTTCGCCGCCCGCTGGTCCGCCTTCGTGGAACGCCACCCCAAGCTGCTCGGTGTCGTGGCCGTCGTCGTGATGGCCGTGCTCGCCCTGCCCACGCTCTCCCTCCACCTGGGCACGTCCGACCAGGGCAACGACCCGAGGACGACGACCACCCGGCAGGCGTACGACCTCGTCTCGGAGGGCTTCGGCCCCGGCGTGAACGGGCCCCTGACCCTCGTCACCAAGGTCGGCGGCGCCGAGGACCGGCTCGCCCTGGACAACCTGGACGCCACGCTGCGGTCCACCGAGGGCGTCGCCTCGGCGACCCCGGTGACGTACAACGGCGTCGGCGACACCGCCTTCCTCACCGTCGTCCCCGACTCCGCCCCGCAGTCCCAGAAGACCAGCGACCTCGTCGACCGGCTGCGCACCGACGTCCTGCCGCGCGCCGAGTCGGGCACCTCCCTGGACGTACAGGTCGGGGGTGTGACGGCGAGCTACGACGACTTCGCGGACGTCATCATCGGAAAGCTCCCGCTCTTCGTCGGTGTCGTGATCAGCCTCGGCTGTGTCCTGCTGCTGCTCGCGTTCCGTTCGATCGGCATCCCGCTCAAGGCCGCGGCCATGAACATCGCCGCCGTCGCCGCCGCCTTCGGAGTCGTCGTCGCGATCTTCCAGTGGGGCTGGGGCAGCGAGCTGCTCGGGCTCGGCCGGGCGGGCCCGATCGAGCCCTTCCTGCCCGTGATCATGGTGTCGGTGCTCTTCGGCCTGTCCATGGACTACCAGGTCTTCCTGGTGAGCCGGATGTACGAGGAGTGGCTGGAGACCGGTGACAACCGGCGTGCCGTACGCGTCGGCCTCGCCGAGACCAGCCGGGTGATCAACTCCGCCGCCGTCATCATGATCTCGGTCTTCCTCGCCTTCGTGCTCAGCGGCGACCGCGTGATCGCGATGTTCGGCATCGCCCTGGCCTCCGCCGTCGCGCTGGACGCCTTCGTCCTGCGCACGCTCCTCGTCCCCGCCCTCATGCACCTGCTCGGCGACGCCAACTGGTGGCTGCCCCGGGCGCTCGACAAGAGGCTGCCGCGCATCAGCATCGAGCCGCCCGAGTGCCGGGCCGCGCATGAGAGGCTGGCCGAGGCCACGGACGCCGAGGCGGCGGACGTACTGGGCCCCGCGGCGACCGACGCCGGGGCGCGGGGCGTCGCGGTGCCGGACGCCGGGGTGAAGGACGTGACGACGAAGGAGCGGTGACGGGATGTACGCGATATCCCTGGGCGACGACGGAGCGGAACTGCGGCCCCTGGAGCCCTGGCACGCGGAGGAGTTCCTCGCGCACCTGGACCGCGGACGCGAGTTCATCGGGCAGTTCATCCCCTTCGGCGCCCGGTCCACGGACGTGCCGTCCGCGCGGGCGCAGCTCCAGAGGTACGCGGACATGCGCTGCGCCGACACCGGTTCCCTGCACGGCCTGTGGCTGGACGGGAAGCTCGTGGGCGGTGTGCTCTTCCTGAACTTCGACGCGGCCCAGGGCAACTGCGAGGTCGGCTGCTGGCTGGAGCCCGCCGCCTCCGGACGCGGTCTGGTCACCCGCGCGATGCGGATCCTCATCGACTGGGCGGTGGAGGAGCGCGGCATCCACCGCGTCGAGTGGGTCGCCGCCGCGGGCAACGTCCCGAGCCTGAACGTGGCCCGGCGGCTCGGCCTGAGCCGGGACGGCGTGCTCCGCGAGAAGCACCCCCACCACGGGGTCCGGCACGACCTCGAGGTGTGGTCCGTACTCGCCCCCGAGTGGCGTGCCGCACGCGGGCACACCCCCTCCGCGGAACATTAAGGAAGCTCTCAGACAGCGTCCGTACGGTGCCACGCATGGGAACCAAGACAGTTGACGAGACCGGGGCCGACACCGGTACCGAGGCGCAGCGCGACGAGCAGACCGTGGACGTCACCAAGGCCGGAACGGCCGAGGCGGCCGCGGACGAAGGGACCGTGATCCCGGCCGCGGCCGACGAGAAGCCGGACGAGGCCGACGAGGACCTCGACGAGCAGGCCGACGACGACCTCGCCGCGCTCGCGGACGCCGAGACGGCACGGGACGGCGGGGTCGGCCAGGGCGCCGCCGCCGTCGTGTCCGCCGCACTCGGCCTGGTGTCGCTGACCGGGAGCTGGGTCGCCACCGTGGCGGCCGCCCGCGAGACCCTGATCGGCCAGCTCCAGACCTCGTCGACCGCGAGCGTGGCCACGCAGGTCAAGGAGGTCTACGGCGACGCCTGGGCGACCACCGCCCTGGTCGGCGGCCTCTTCGCGCTCGCCGCGCTGATCGTCGGCGTCGTGGTGCTGGTCCGGCCCGCTTTCGGCGCCCCCGGCAGGCCGCAGGCCGCCTGGATCAAGTCCGTCTCCTGGGCGGGCGTCTCCCTCGGCGTCGTGGGCCTGGTGCTCGCGGTCGCCAAGTACTCCGACATCCTCCTCGGACTGCCCTCCACGAGCTGAGTCCCGGGCCCGGCACCGCCGGCGGACCGGCACCTCAGAGGGGCCTTAGGGCCGGCACGGGAATCCGGCCGCCGCCCTAAGGCCCTTCGCGTCCCCAAGATGCGGAACTCTCCCGATGTGGCGCACCCCCCTGGGAGACGAAGGTTGAGGCATCGCGAACAAGCGAGACCGAAACCGACTCTTCACGAGGGGTACGAGATGTTCGAGTTCGAGCTCCAGCAGATCCGGTCCGACGAAATGATCCGCAGGGCCCAGACCTACCGGCTCGCCAAGGAAGCCGCCGACGGCCGCCGGGCCGCCCGCCGCGCCGCCCGGCGGTCCGCACAGAACGACGGCGAACGCGCCCATAGCGACAGCCCCCGCAGGCACCGGTCGGCCCGCACCGCGTGAACACCGGGGCTCCCGTGGACGGCCCGGCGCCATCAGGCCGCCCACGGGCCGTGCGGGACGGCCACCCCGCGGCGGCCGTCCCGCACCCACCGTCCACCGGCCGTCCGGCGGGCGGGGCACTGATCGCCGTACCGGCGACCGGTGCCCCCCTGCCGGACGCCTGTGCCATGCTCGGGCCCGTGGAGACCAGGTCCGTCAGCCCCGTGTTCGTCGGACGAGCCGACGAACTGGGTGTGTTGAACGACGCGCTCGCCCGCGCCGCCGCCGGGGGAGAGCCCCAGGCGTTCCTGCTCGGCGGCGAGGCCGGCGTCGGCAAGACCCGTTTCCTGGAGGAGTTCTCCGGCGCCGCCACCCGCGAGGGCGCCGTCGTCGCCTCCGGCGGCTGCGTCGAGATCGGCGCCGACGGACTGCCCTTCGCACCCTTCTCCACCGCCCTGCGCGCCCTGCGGCGCGCCCTGCCCGACGAACTCGCCGCCGCGGCCGCAGGACAGGAGGAGGAACTCGCCCGCCTCCTCCCCGAGCTCGCCCCGACGCCCCGGGGACGGCAGTACGAGGAGGACGGCATGGCCCGCCTCTTCGAGCTCACCGCCCGCCTGCTGGAACGCGTCGCCGCGGACCGCACGGTCGTCGTCGTGCTCGAGGACCTGCACTGGGCCGACGCCTCCACCCGCCATCTGCTCGCCTACCTCTTCCGCATGCTGCGCAGCGGCCGCCTCGTCGTGATCGCCACCTACCGCGCCGACGACATCCACCGCCGCCATCCGCTGCGCCCCCTGCTCGCCGAGCTCGACCGCCTCCGCACGGTCCGACGCATCGAGCTGAGCCGCTTCAACCGGGCGGAGGTCGGCCGCCAGATCGCCGGGATCATCGCCCGCGAACCCGACACCGCCGAGGCCGACGAGATCTTCGCCCGCTCCGACGGCAACGCGTTCTTCGTCGAGGAACTCGCCGTCGCCGCCCGCGAAGGCTGTCGCACCGGACTCACCGACACCCTGCGCGACCTGCTCCTCGTCCGCGTCGAAGGACTGCCCGAGAGCGCCCAGCGGGTCGCCCGGATCGTCGCCGAGGGTGGCAGCACCGTCGAGTACCCCCTGCTCGCCGCCGTGGCACGGCTCGCCGAGGACGACCTCATCGAGGCCCTGCGCGCCTGCGTCGGCGCCAACATCCTCATCGCCACGCCCTCCGGCGACGGCTACCGCTTCCGCCACTCCCTGGTCCGCGAGGCCGTCAGCGACGACCTGCTGCCCGGCGAACGCTCCCGCTTCAACCGCCGCTACGCCGAGGCCCTGGAGGCCGACCCGACGCTCGTACCGGCCGACGAACGCGTCACCCGGCTGGCCAGCTACTGGTACCACGCCCACGACGCCGCCAAGGCCCTGCCCGCCGTCCTCGACGCCTCGGTCGAGGCCCGCCGCCGGCACGCCCACTCCGAGCAACTGCGGCTCCTGGAGCGGGCGATGGAACTGTGGGAGGCGGTCCCCGACACCGTACGGGCCGAACTGCGCCCCATCGACTACGTGGAGGCCTACCCGCCTCCGCTGCCCGAGGGGCACGGACAGACCCCCGCCGGCCCCGACTGCGCGGCCACACCGCTGAGTTATCTGGACCTCATGGCCGAGGCCGCCGTCGCCGGACGGCTGTGCGGGGAACGCGAACGCGCCCTGAAGACGACCAGACGGGCGCTGCACCTCCTGGAGGACGAGCACGACCCGCTGCGCGCCGCCTGGTTCTGGATCCAGCGCTCCCGGCTCGTGCAGGCACAGGTCCGCGGCAACGGCTGGAAGGAACTCGCCACCGCCCAGGACCTGGTGCGCGGTCTGCCGCCCTCCCAGGTCCACGCCGAGGTCCTGTCCATGGTCGCCGCCTGGTGCATGGTGCACCAGCCGGGCCACGGCGCCCTCTCCGCGGCCGAACGCGCCGTGGAGTACGCGCACATGGTGGGCGCCCGGGACACCGAGCTGAACGCCCGGCTCACCCTCGGCGGCCTGATGGTCGACGCGGGGGAGACCGAGGCCGGGCTCGCCGAGATGTACCGGGTCAGGGAACGGGCCAACCGCCAGGGCGCCGCGTACGTCGTGGGCCGTCTGCACATCAACCTGCCCTCCCACCTGGAATCGGTCGGCCGCTCCCGGGAGGCCGTCGCCATCCTGCGCGAGGGCATAGAACTCGCCTGCCGGAACGGCCTGCTGGACACCCAGGCCTGGGTCTGGGGCAACCTCTCCGAGTCGCTGTACGCGCTCGGCCGCTGGGACGAGGCCGCCGAGGCCGCCCGCAACGCCCTGGCCATCGGACTCGGCGGCAAGGCCTCCGGGGTGGGCGCGTCCCGGCTCGCGCCCGTGGCCCTGGGCCGCGGGGACCTCGTCGAGGCGGGACGTCAACTGACCGCCGCCCGGGGCCACTTCGGCACCCATGATCCGATGCCCCAGCACTCCCTGCCGCTGCTGTGCACCACCATCGGCATCGCCGCGGGCGAGGGCCGCTTCCTCGACGCCCGCACCGCCCTGGAGGAGGCCCTGGCCGCGGGCTTCCCGCCCGGCACCCAGCGCTACGCCTGGCCGCTGCTGCTGGCCGCCGTCGCCGCGGAGGCCGACGCCCGCGGCCTGCCCGTCGCCGCCCCGGGCCGCGCCCCCACCCTGGACCGCGTCCGCACGGCCGCGAGAACCCTGGCCACCGGAGCGCCCGTCTGGAGCGCCCACGCCGAATGGCTGCGCGCCGAACTGAGGCGGGCCGACGGCGCGAGCAGCCCCGACCAGTGGTCCGAGGTGGTCGAGGCCCTCGAACCCCTGGAGCGCCCCTACGACCTCGCCCGGGTCCGGCTCCGGCTCGCCGAGTCCCTGCTGCTCACGGGCGCGGACGACGACGAGCGCGGCCGTGCCGCGGAACTCCTGCGGCTGGCCGGCGCCGTCGCGGGACACCTCGGGGCCCGTCCGCTTGCCGACGCCGTCGCGCTGCTCGCCCAGCGTGCCCGCATCACCCTGGAGCACCCGCCCGGACCGCCCCGGACCGCTCCCGCCGACCCCGCGGCCGCGTTCGGCCTCACCAGCCGCGAGCGGGACGTCCTGCGCCTGGTCGCCGCCGGCCGCAGCAACCGCCAGATCGCCGAGGAACTCTTCATCTCCCCGAAGACGGCCAGCGTCCACGTCTCGAACATCCTGGCCAAGCTGGACGTCTCGGGACGGGGGGAGGCGGCCGCGCTCGCGCACCGGTTGCGGCTCTTCCCGCCGGACGGCCCGCCCGCCCGAGCGGCCGGCTGAGGAGTGCTCCCCGGGGGAGACCGGGCCGGGGGAGTGCCGCGTCCACCGCGGTCACCCCTCCGGCCCACCCTGCTCGTGCGGCCGACCCGGCCGGCCCCCCGGGCTATTTCACCTCCAGCTCCAGGAGCCGGTCGTCGCCCTTCACGGGGGTGCCGCGGCCGTCGGTCTCGCTCGTCGTCAGCCAGAGCTTGTCGCCGCCCGCGGAGACGACGGTGCGCAGGCGGCCGTACTTGCCCGTCAGGAAGGCCTCGGGCGCCGCGGACGCCTCGGTGCCGTTCAGCGGGATGCGCCACAGGCGTTCGCCCTTGAGGGCCGCCATCCATATGGACCCCTCGGCGTAGGCGATCCCGCTCGGGGAGGCCTCGTCGGTCTTCCACTGGACGATCGGATCGTGGTACGCCGAGTCGTGGCTGATCCCTTCCACCACCGGCCAGCCGTAGTTGTCGCCCGGCTTGATCTGGTTCAGCTCGTCCCAGGTGTCCTGGCCGAACTCCGAGGCCCACAGCCGCTGTTTGTCGTCCCAGGCGAGACCCTGGACGTTGCGGTGCCCGTACGAGTACACGACCGAGTCCGGGAACGGGTTGCCCGGCGCGGGCTCGCCCTCCGGCGTCATGCGCAGGATCTTCCCGCCGAGCGACTTCTTGTCCTGGGCCAGGCCACGGTCGCCCGTCTCGCCCGCGCCCGCGTAGAGCATCTTGTCCGGACCGAAGGCGATCCGGCCACCGTTGTGGATCATGCCCTTGGGGATGCCCTTGAAGATCGTGTCCGGAGCGCCGAGCTGCTCGCCGGCCGGCTTGCGCTCGTCGTACAGCATGCGCACGATGCGGTTGTCGGAGGCCGTGGTCAGGTACGCGTAGATCATGTGGTCGGAGGCGTAGTCGGGCGAGAGCGCGATGCCGAGGAGGCCGCCCTCGCCGGCCGGGGCCACCCCGGGAACCTCGCCCAGCACGGTCTTTGCGCCGGTCTTCTCGTCGATCCGGGTGATCGTCCCCTTGTCCCGCGAGGACACCAGCAGACCGCCGTCGGCCAGCGGCGCGAGGCCCCAGGGCGTGTCCAGGCCCTCGGTGACGGTGCGCAGGACCCGCACCGAGCCCTTCGCGGGCGGCGTCGGCCCGGCGGTGGCGCTCGGGGCGGCGGACGCGTGCGTGGCCCCGCCCTCGATGCCGGGCGGTGTGTTCGGGCCGCCGCCTCCCCCCTCACCGGAGGAGCAGCCGGCCGTCACCAGAAGCACGCTCGCGGCCAACACGACTGTCACTGCTCGAACTTGCACCATCAGTGTCCCTTCGACGCGGCGGTCCCCCTGTTCATACACCGCTCGCGTCCCCCGGGTTCCCGGTCCCGGCCGGGAGATCCGCGCCGGGCCGCGGAAGCGCCGTTCAGTCCCAGGATCCCAGCGCCCCCGGCAGTGCCGCCACCTCGGCGAGATCCTCCGCCGTCAGCCGCAGTCCGGCCGCCCCCGCGTTCTCCGTGACCCAGCGCTCCCGCTTGGCCCCCGGCACCGGGACGACGTGCGGACCCTGCGCCAGCACCCAGGCCAGCGCCACCTGCGAGGGCGTGACCGGACGGTCACCGCCCCCGTGCCGCCGCGCGACGCGCCGCAGCCCGACGACGATGGGCTGGTTCGCGGCCATCATCTCCGCGGTGAAGCGCGGATGGCGGGCCCGGGCGTCGTCGGGCTCGAAGCCCCCGCCCGGGGTCAGCGTCCCGGTCAGGAAGCCGTTGCCGAGCGGCATCGCGGCGAGGAACCCGACCCCGCGCGCCGCGCACCACGGCAGCAGCGCCTCCAGCGCCTCCGTCGACCACACCGACAGCTCGGCCTGCACGGTGCTCACCGGGAAGATCTGCTGCACCCGCTCCAGCAGCCGGATCGTTCCGTCGTGCGGCCGCGCCCCCGCCCGGCGGCCGGACGCGGCACCCACCGCGCACAGCCCGAGCGAGCGGACCTTTCCGGCCGCGACGAGCTCGGCCATCGCGCCCCACGTCTCCTCGACCGGCACTTCCGGGTCCGCGCGGTGAAGCTGGTAGAGGTCGATGACATCCGTCTGGAGCCGGCGCAGCGAGGCGTCGCACGCCCGTCTCACATAGCCGGGGCGGCCGTTGGCCACGAGGTGCTGGTCGCCCACCAGCAGGCCGACCTTGGTCGACACGAAGGCCTCGGCACGCCGTTCCTTCAGGACGCGTCCCAAGAGCAGCTCATTGGTGAAGGGCCCGTACATGTCGGCCGTGTCGAGCAGCGTCGACCCCCGGTCCAGTGCCGCGTTCACCGCGCGCAGCGATTCGTCGCCGCGTTGTTGTGACCCGGTGTAAGCCCAGCTCATCGGCATGCATCCGAGTCCGACCGCCCCCACACCGAGCGCCGCGGCCCCGATCGTTCTGCGCTCCACCTGGCCGTGATCCTCCTTCTGCCGGCCCCCAACCTAACCTCTGCGCGCAAGAGCGCCTGGCATAACCTCCTGACCATGACTTCCCATGTCTGGCTCCCCTTCCACGCGGACGAGATCGACGGACTGCCCGAGGGCCTGGACTACCTGTTCTGGGACGGCGGACAGGAGTTCCCCGCGGACCCCGCCGACTGCGTCTTCTACGTCGTGCCCTACATGAAGCCGCCCGCCGTCTCGCGCCGGCCGATGGCCGAAATGACGTCGGTGCGGGCCGTGCAGACCCTCTCCGCCGGCGTCGACCACGTCCTGCCGGGCCTCGGCTCCCTGCCGTCCGGCGTGCAGTTGTGCAACGCCCGGGGGGTGCACGAGGCGAGCACCGCCGAACTCACCCTGGCCCTGGTCCTCGCCTCGCTGCGCGGGATCCCCGACTTCGTGCGCGGCCAGGACCGGCAGGAGTGGCGCTCGGGCTTCCACCCCGCGCTGGCCGACAAGTCCGTCCTCATCGTCGGGTACGGGTCCATCGGGTCCGCCATCGAGGACAGGCTCGCGCCGTTCGAGGTCGCGCGGGTGGCGCGCGTCGCGCGCTCCGCCCGTGCCACGGAGCGCGGTCCCGTGCGCCCCCTCACCGAACTGCCCTCCCTCCTCCCCGAGTTCGACGTCGTCATCCTGTCCACTCCCCTCACGGACAGCACCCGCGGTCTGGTCGACGCCGCTTTCCTGGCCCGGATGAAGGACGGCGCCCTCCTGGTGAACGTGGCCCGCGGACCCGTCGTCGACACGGACGCCCTGCTCGGCGCGCTGAAGAGCGGGCGCATCACCGCGGCCCTCGACGTCACCGACCCCGAACCGCTGCCCCCGGGCCACCCGCTGTGGCACGCGCCCGGCGTGCTCATCAGCCCCCACGTCGGAGGGCCCACCTCGGCGTTCTGGCCGCGCGCCAAGCGGCTGCTGGCCGATCAGCTCACCCGCTTCGTGAACCGGGAGCCGTTGCGCAACGTGGTCCTTACCACCGGCACCTGAGCAGCGCCCTGTTCGCTCGCCGTCCGCCTCGGGCACGCTCCGCAGTTCCCCGAACGCGGGCAGTGCCGGCATAGTCCCTGGTCGTTACGGAGCGTAGAGGAACTATGTCCCTGAGTGACGAGACTGGTGTATCGTCCGGACAGGGGCTGCGCCGCGCACCGTTCGGCGCCGGGGACGGACTTTGAGACTGCGAGGGGGGCGACGGGCGATGCACGGCCTATGGACCGACGATCCGACGCGGCGGGGCCGCCGCCGACGACCCTGGCGCGCGGCCACGCACAGCCGCGGTCACGGCAGCCATCACCACCGCAGGCATCCGGGCCGCCGGAGGCACGGGCACCCGGCCTGCCGGGACCGGCGGGATCCCGGGGCGCGGACCGGGTGGGCCCGGTGAGCTCCCCAGGAGCGCTGGTGATCCGTCGGACGGTGTTCGACGGTGGGACGGGCCTGTTCTCGCAACTCGCGGTGGCCCTGGTGTGCGCGGCCTACGCCGTCGGATCCGCGCTCGGCTGGGGCTCCACGAGCCTCGCGCTGGTCATGGGCGACTTCGGGCTGAGCGTCGCCGCGGGCACCGCCGCGGTCTCCTGCTTCCTCTACGCCCGCAGCCGCCGCAGCCGCTTTCGACCCGCGTGGCTGCTGTTCGCGCTCTCCTCGGCGATGGCCTCGCTCGGCAACCTGGTCTGGGGGTGGTACGAGGTCGTCCTCGACCGCCCCGTGCCCACCCCGAGCTACGCCGACCTGTTCTTCCTCTGCTTCGCGCCGCCCGCCATCGTGGGCCTGCTGGTGCTCGCCAAGAGGCCCGTCACCAGGGCGGGCTGGGTGTGTCTCGCGCTGGACGCCTGGCTCATCGGCGGATCGCTGCTCACCCTGTCCTGGAGTCTGGCGCTCGCCCAGGCCGCGCGGTTCGACGGGCCGAGCGTCGCGCACACCGCGCTGTCCCTCGCGTACCCCCTGCTGGACATCGCGCTGGTCAGCATGGTGCTCGCGCTGCACTTCAGGCGCTCGTCGGTGAACAGGTCGGCGGTCAACACGGCGATCGGGGCCCTCGCCCTGACCGTGATGTGCGACGCGCTGTTCACCTCGCCCCTCCTGCACAACAGCTACCACTCGGGCCAGCTCCTCGACGCGGGCTGGTTCGCCGGCTCCCTGCTCCTCGCCTACGCCCCCTGGGTCGTCACCCGGCACGGGCAGGAGACTGGGGAACACCCTGGCGAGGAGCACACCGGCGAGCACGGCATCGACGCGTACGGCCCGGACCTGCGCGGCCCCGAACCCCGAGGCCCCGAACCGGGCGGACCCGACCGGCGCGGACCGGACGAGCCGGGCTCGGAGGAGCACGCGCGCGTGGCGCACGAGGGCATCCCCGGGCAGCGCAGGGAAGGGCAGCACGGGCCCCCGGGAAGCCGTCCGGCGCCCGCGGCCCAGGGCGCCCGTCCGGGACCGGGAACCCCGCAGGAGCGGCCCGGGTCCCACGACGGCCCGCCGCGGCACGAGGAGCCGGACCCCCGCCACGACGGTCAGGGCGGACCCGCGCCCGCGGACGGCCAGGACCCGGGCCACGCCCCGGCGGCGCGTCCGATCACCGGATCACTGGCCGCCCTGACGCCCTATCTGGCGGCCGCCGTCTGCACGTTGGGGATCCTGTACAACATCCTGAACGGACGCAGGGTGGACCGCGTGGTGCTCGTCACCGCCGGCCTCGTCGTCCTCGCCCTCGTGGTCCGCCAGGGCATCATGCTGCTCGACAACATCACCCTCACCCAGGAACTGGCCCAGAAGGAGAACCACTTCCGTTCCTTGGTCCAGGGTTCGAGCGACGTCATCATGATCGCCGCGCCGAACGGCATCCTCAGATACGTCAGTCCGGCCGCCGCCGGGGTCTACGGCCGTGACGCCGAGGAACTGGTCGGCTCCGAACTCGCCTCGCTCATCCACCCCGAGGACCTCGGCTGCGTGGTCCACGAAGTGCGGCGCTTCCTCGCGGCCAGCCAGGCCGAGGAACCCACCACCCGCATCGAGTGCAGGTTCCGCTCCGGCGACGGTGGCTGGCTCAACGTGGAGTCCACCGTCAACCGGCACCACGGCGGCCTCATCTTCAACAGCCGTGATGTCACCGAACGCGTGCGGCTCCAGGCCCAGTTGCAGCACAACGCCGAGCACGACCCGCTCACCGACCTGCCCAACCGCGCGCTGTTCACCCGGCGCGTCCAGCAGGCCCTGTCCGGGCGCCGCTCCACCGACCGGGGCACCGCCGTCCTGTTCATCGACCTCGACGGCTTCAAAGGCGTCAACGACACCATCGGGCACCAGGCGGGCGACGAACTGCTCGTCCAGGCCGCCCGCAGACTCCAGGACTCCGTCCGGCACGGCGACACCGCCGCCCGGCTCGGCGGGGACGAGTTCGCGGCCCTGATCGTCGGTGACGGCGGCCGCGACCGCACCGCCCGTGAGCAGCAGGTACGGGAACTCGCGGACCGTCTGCGGATCAGGCTCTCCCAGCCGTACTGTATCGACGGCAACGATGTCCGGGTCGCCGCGTCCATCGGCGTCGGCTTCGCCGAACCGGGCCTCGGGGCGGGCGAGTTGCTGCGCAACGCCGACCTCGCCATGTACCGCGCCAAGGCCGCCGGGAAGGGCCGCGTCGAGCTCTACGCGCCCCAGATGCAGCAGGACGTGGTCCGCAGGGCGGAGCTGGCGACCCGGCTGCGCTCCGCCCTCCAGGACGGCGAGTTCGCCCTGCTGCACCAGCCCGTGGTGTCGCTGGAGAACGGCCGGATCGCGTCGGTCACCGCACAGGCGCGCTGGCGTTCCTCCCAAGGGGTGCTCTTCACGCCCGCCGAGTTCCTGCGGGTCGCCGAGGACAGCGAGCGGACCGCCGAGCTCGGCCGCTGGATGCTCGACGAGGCCGTCGGGCAGGCCGCCGAGCGCACCGCCGCGGGGGTCGCCGTGCCGGTCACGGTCCGGATGACCGCCCGGCGCCTGGTGGACCGCTCGATGCCGCTGGGCTCCGTGGAGTCCCTGCTGACCCGGCACGGGCTCGCCTCCGGCGGCCTGATCATCGAACTGTCCGACACCGACCCGAGGGTCCCCCTGGACGAGCTGGAGCGCCGGCTGAACGCGCTGAGGCGCCTCGGCGTGCGGATCGCCCTGGACGGCTTCGGCAGCGGCTATGCCGCGATCACGGCGCTGAGACGGCTCCCGGTCGACGTCCTGCGGCTCGACCGGAGTCTGGTCGAGGGGGTCGTCGAGTCCGCCCGGCTGCACAAGATCACCAGCGGGCTGCTGCGGATCGCCGCCGATCTGGGACTCCAGTCCGTGGCCGACGGGGTGGACCTTCGCGAGCAGGTGGTCGCCCTGCGCGCGATGGGCTGCACCCACGGGCAGGGCATGGCGTTCTCCGGGCCCCTGGACGAGTACCGGCTGCGCCGGGCGCTCTCTTCCGGCCACTATCCGGTGCCCAACGGCCCCGCCGAGCCGGTGTTCGCCGGTGGCGGGGGCGCGGGGGTGTATACGAGTGGTGTGCCCGTCGTCCTGGGGGGCGGAACGACCCTCCGCTCACATAATGAGACTCCCGTCCCACCCACTTGACAGTCGGTGCGTGCCGGGGGGAGGGTCAATGCCATGCGCACCCGAATTCTCGTACTTGGAAAGCGCGTCGGCTGAAGCTAGGTGGCCTCCGGAAAGGTCCGGAACACCCAGCGACCGCACCCGGCGCGCTCCCCTCGCTTGCCTCACGGCACGAGGGGTTTTTTGTTGCACAGGCATCAGTCGTACACCGCACAAAAGTCGCAAAAACCCTCAGCATCGAGAAGAGAATGCCGATGACCGAGCAGGCCACCGGGGCCCACCATCCGCAGCCGCGGCCCCGTTCCGGAGGACAGCAGTCCGCCCCCGAGCACGTCACGGGCGCGCAGTCCCTCATCCGCTCGCTCGAGGAGGTCGGGGCCGAGACCGTATTCGGCATCCCCGGCGGTGCGATCCTTCCGGCCTACGACCCGCTGATGGACTCCCAGCGGGTGCGCCACGTGCTCGTCCGCCACGAGCAGGGCGCCGGCCACGCGGCCACCGGCTACGCGCAGGCCACCGGCAAGGTCGGTGTCTGCATGGCGACCAGCGGCCCCGGCGCGACCAACCTGGTCACCCCGATCGCCGACGCGCACATGGACTCGGTGCCGCTCGTGGCGATCACCGGGCAGGTCGCGTCCAAGGCGATCGGCACGGACGCCTTCCAGGAGGCGGACATCGTCGGCATCACGATGCCGGTCACCAAGCACAACTTCCTGGTCACCAGGGCCGAGGACATCCCGCGGACGATCGCGGAGGCCTTCCACATCGCCTCCACCGGCCGGCCCGGCCCCGTCCTCGTCGACATCGCCAAGGACGCCCTCCAGGCCAAGACCACCTTCCAGTGGCCGCCCGCCCAGGACCTGCCCGGCTACCGCCCGGTGACCAAGCCGCACGCCAAGCAGATCCGCGAGGCCGCCAAGCTGCTCAGCCAGGCCAAGCGGCCGGTGCTGTACGTCGGCGGCGGCGTCCTCAAGGCGCACGCCACCGCCGAGCTGAAGGTCCTCGCGGAACTCACCGGAGCGCCCGTCACCACCACCCTGATGGCGCTCGGCGCATTCCCCGACAGCCACCCGCTGCACGTGGGCATGCCGGGCATGCACGGTTCGGTCACCGCCGTCACCGCGCTGCAGAAGGCCGACCTGATCGTCGCCCTCGGAGCCCGCTTCGACGACCGCGTCACCGGCAAGCTGGACAGCTTCGCCCCGTTCGCCAAGATCGTCCACGCGGACATCGACCCGGCCGAGATCGGCAAGAACCGCGCCGCCGACGTGCCGATCGTCGGAGACGCCCGCGAGGTCATCGCCGACCTGGTCCAGGCGGTCCAGAAGGAGCACAGCGAGGGCAACGCCGGCGACTACACCGCCTGGTGGAGCGACCTCAACCGCTGGCGCGAGACCTACCCGCTCGGCTACGAGCAGCCCGACAACGGCCAGCTCTCCCCGCAGCAGGTCATCGAGCGCATCGGACAGCTCGCCCCGGAGGGCACGATCTTCGCGGCCGGCGTCGGCCAGCACCAGATGTGGGCCGCGCACTACATCCAGTACGAGCAGCCCTCGACCTGGCTGAACTCCGGCGGCGCCGGGACGATGGGCTACGCGGTCCCGGCCGCGATGGGCGCCAAGGCGGGACAGCCGGACCGCACGGTCTGGGCGGTCGACGGCGACGGCTGCTTCCAGATGACCAACCAGGAACTCACCACCTGCGCCCTGAACAACATCCCGATCAAGGTCGCCATCATCAACAACGGCGCCCTCGGGATGGTCCGCCAGTGGCAGACCCTCTTCTACAACCAGCGCTACTCCAACACCGTGCTGCACAGCGGCCCGGACGCGGACGGCAAGCAGCCGAGCGCCGGCACCCGCGTCCCCGACTTCGTGAAGCTGTCGGAGGCCATGGGCTGCCACGCCATCCGCTGCGAGTCCCCGGACGACCTCGACAAGGTGATCGAGGAGGCGAACTCGATCAACGACCGCCCGGTCGTGGTCGACTTCATCGTCCACGAGGACGCGATGGTGTGGCCGATGGTCGCCGCCGGCACCTCCAACGACGAGGTCATGTTCGCCCGGGACGTCCGCCCCGACTTCGGCGACAACGAAGACGACTGAGAGAGAGCCGAGTCAGACCCATGAGCAAGCACACCCTCTCCGTCCTCGTCGAGAACAAGCCCGGTGTCCTCGCCCGGATCACCGCCCTGTTCTCCCGGCGCGGCTTCAACATCGACTCCCTCGCCGTCGGTGTCACCGAGCACCCCGAGATCTCCCGCATCACCATCGTGGTGAACGTGATCGAGGAACTTCCGCTCGAACAGGTCACCAAGCAGCTCAACAAGCTCGTCAACGTCCTGAAGATCGTCGAACTGGAACCCGGTTCGGCCGTTCAGCGGGAACTCGTTCTGGTGAAGGTGCGCGCCGACAACGAGACGCGCTCCCAGATCGTCGAGATCGTCCAGTTGTTCCGCGCCAAGACCGTCGACGTCTCGCCCGAGGCCGTCACCATCGAGGCCACCGGCGGCGCCGACAAGCTGGAGGCCATGCTCAAGATGCTGGAGCCCTTCGGCATCAAGGAGCTCGTCCAGTCCGGCACGATCGCGATCGGGCGCGGGGCGCGTTCGATCACCGACCGGTCGCTGCGCGCACTGGACCGGTCGGCCTAAGCAAGGAAACACCGGTCGTACGGGCGGGCCGCCCACCCGGACCGCCCGTATACCGAGACCCGAGAACTTCACTTCCCCCGCCCGCCGTACGGTGGGACGCAACACCGGAAATACCGGAAAACAAGGAGAACCCCAGTGGCCGAGCTGTTCTACGACGACGACGCCGACCTGTCCATCATCCAGGGCCGCAAGGTCGCGGTCATCGGCTACGGCAGCCAGGGTCACGCCCACGCGCTGTCGCTGCGCGACTCGGGTGTCGACGTCCGCGTCGGTCTGCACGAGGGCTCCAAGTCCAAGGCGAAGGCCGAGGAGCAGGGCCTGCGCGTGGTGACCCCGTCGGAGGCCGCCGCCGAGGCCGACGTCATCATGATCCTGGTGCCGGACCCGATCCAGGCCCAGGTCTACGAGGAGTCCATCAAGGACAACCTCAAGGACGGCGACGCGCTGTTCTTCGGCCACGGCCTGAACATCCGCTACGGCTTCATCAAGCCCCCGGCCGGCATCGACGTCTGCATGGTCGCCCCCAAGGGCCCGGGCCACCTCGTGCGCCGCCAGTACGAGGAGGGCCGCGGCGTTCCCTGCATCGCGGCCGTCGAGCAGGACGCGACCGGCAACGGCTTCGAGCTCGCCCTCTCGTACGCCAAGGGCATCGGCGGCACCCGCGCCGGCGTCATCAAGACGACCTTCACCGAGGAGACCGAGACCGACCTGTTCGGTGAGCAGGCCGTCCTCTGCGGTGGCACCGCCGCCCTGGTCAAGGCCGGCTTCGAGACGCTGACCGAGGCCGGCTACCAGCCGGAGATCGCGTACTTCGAGTGCCTGCACGAGCTGAAGCTCATCGTCGACCTCATGTACGAGGGCGGCCTGGAGAAGATGCGCTGGTCCGTCTCCGAGACCGCCGAGTGGGGCGACTACATCACCGGCCCGCGCATCATCACGGACGCCACCAAGGCCGAGATGAAGCAGGTCCTCGCCGAGATCCAGGACGGCACGTTCGCCCGCAACTGGATGGACGAGTACCACTCGGGCCTGAAGAAGTACAACGAGTACAAGACCCAGGACGAGAACCACCTCCTGGAGACCACCGGCAAGGAGCTGCGCAAGCTCATGTCGTGGGTCAACGACGACGAGGCGTAAGCCGTGGGAAGGGGCCGGAGCGGCATGCTCCGGCCCCTTCGTCGAACCCCGGGTAACGCCCGTGGTCACGGTGTTGGACATCCCGTCCAGCCACGGACGGGTGATCCTTCCGCAGAGGCGCAGGACGACCTCCGCGGCGCCACTACACTGCACAGCAACAACGCGTCAGGCCCACAGCGTCGTGCGTCTTCCACGCGGCTCGAGCGACCCCCCAGAAGTGCAGGCACACCCCGGGGCCGCTGCAAACCCTCCACCGCCTGCGGCCGTCGGGACGGCCGTCCGCATTGGACTTGTGAGGACTCACGTGAGCTCGAAACCTGTCGTACTCATCGCTGAAGAGCTGTCGCCCGCGACCGTAGACGCCCTGGGCCCGGACTTCGAGATCCGGCACTGCAACGGCGCGGACCGTGCCGAGCTGCTGCCCGCCATCGCCGACGTCGACGCCATCCTGATCCGCTCGGCCACCAAGGTCGACGCCGAGGCCGTCGCCGCCGCCAAGAAGCTGAAGGTCGTCGCACGAGCCGGCGTCGGCCTGGACAACGTCGACGTCTCCGCCGCCACCAAGGCCGGCGTGATGGTCGTCAACGCCCCCACCTCGAACATCGTGACCGCGGCCGAGCTGGCCTGTGGTCTCCTCCTCGCCACCGCGCGCCACATCCCGCAGGCCAACACGGCCCTGAAGAACGGCGAGTGGAAGCGCAGCAAGTACACGGGTGTCGAGCTCGCCGAGAAGACCCTCGGAGTCGTCGGCCTCGGCCGCATCGGCGCGCTCGTCGCGCAGCGCATGTCCGCCTTCGGCATGAAGGTCGTCGCCTACGACCCCTACGTCCAGCCCGCGCGGGCCGCGCAGATGGGCGTCAAGGTCCTCACCCTCGACGAGCTGCTCGAGGTCGCGGACTTCATCACCGTGCACCTGCCGAAGACCCCCGAGACCCTCGGTCTCATCGGCGACGAGGCGCTGCACAAGGTCAAGCCGACCGTGCGGATCGTCAACGCCGCGCGCGGCGGGATCGTCGACGAGGAGGCGCTGTACTCGGCGCTCAAGGAGGGCCGCGTCGCCGGCGCCGGCCTCGACGTGTACGCGAAGGAGCCCTGCACGGACTCCCCGCTGTTCGAGCTCGACGAGGTCGTCTGCACCCCGCACCTCGGCGCCTCCACTGACGAGGCCCAGGAGAAGGCCGGTATCTCCGTCGCCCGCTCCGTGCGCCTCGCCCTCGCCGGTGAGCTCGTCCCGGACGCGGTCAACGTCCAGGGCGGCGTCATCGCCGAGGACGTCAAGCCGGGTCTGCCGCTCGCCGAGAAGCTCGGCCGCATCTTCACCGCCCTCGCGGGCGAGGTCGCGGTCCGCCTCGACGTCGAGGTGTACGGCGAGATCACCCAGCACGACGTCAAGGTGCTCGAACTGTCCGCGCTCAAGGGCGTGTTCGAGGACGTCGTCGACGAGACCGTGAGCTACGTCAACGCCCCGCTGTTCGCGCAGGAGCGCGGCGTCGAGGTCCGGCTGACCACGAGCTCCGAGTCCCCCGACCACCGCAACGTGGTCACCGTGCGCGGCACGCTCGGCGACGGCCAGGAGGTCGCGGTCTCCGGCACGCTGGCCGGCCCGAAGCACCTCCAGAAGATCGTCGCCGTCGGCGAGTACGACGTGGACCTCGCGCTCGCCGACCACATGCTCGTCCTTCGCTACGAGGACCGTCCCGGTGTCGTCGGCACCGTCGGCCGCATCCTCGGCGAGTCCGGCATCAACATCGCCGGCATGCAGGTCGCCCGCGCGGACGTCGGTGGCGAGGCCCTCGCGGTCCTCACCGTCGACGACACCGTGCCGCCGGCCGTTCTCGCCGAGCTCTCCGAGGAGATCGGCGCGACGTCGGCGCGGTCGGTCAACCTGGTCTGAGGCCGGTTCGCGACGGCTCGCCCCACGTGAGCGAGGGCCGGGACACCCACGGGTGTCCCGGCCCTCGGCCGTTTCGGGCCCTCGGGCGGAACCCTCAGGCGGACGGTGTCGTCTCCGGTTCGATCAATCCCTCGCGGTAGGCGATGGCCACGGCCTCGGTGCGGCTCGCGGCACCCAGCTTGGCGAGGATGTTGGAGACATGGACGCTCGCCGTCTTGCCGCTGATGAACAGCTCCTCGCCGATCTGGCGGTTGGTGCGCCCGCGGCCGAGCAGCCGCAGCACATCGCTCTCCCGGGCGGTCAGCGCGGCGATGCGGTCCCCGGCGGCCGGTGACCCGTCGAGGCGGCCGCGCCGTACGAGCGCGTCCAGCGCCTCGCGCAGCGGTTCCGCGCCGAGGTGTACGGCGGTGTCGTGGGCCGCGCGGGCCTGTTCGCCGGCCTCCTCCCGGCGGCCCGCCGCGAGCAGGGCCTCCGCGAGCCGCCGTTTGCAGCGGGCCAGCTCGTACGGATCGCCGTAGCCGAAGGCCGCGACCGCCTGTTCCCAGGCCGCCACGTCCGGACCGGTGCGGGCCCGCAGCCACTCCGCCTCGGCACGGGCGGTCCAGGCCCGGCCCTCGGGTCCCTGCTCGGCTTCCTTGCCGTCGGGGCCCGCCGCGGTCCTCGCCAGTTCCACCAGTTCGGTCGCGGTGTCCGCCCAGCGGTCGCCGCCGGCCGTGTCGCCGTCGCGGCGCGCCTCCTCCGCCGCGTCCGCGACCGCGGCCAGCGCGAGCGCGGCGAGCCGCACCACGACGGGCGGCGGGCCGGTGCCGGAGACGTCCGTGAGCGCCTCGGCCGCGGTGCGCAGCCGCCGTACGGCCTCCTCCGCGTCGCCGCCGAGGGCCGCCGCGTCGGTCAGGACGATGCTCGCGACGAGCGTCGACATCCATTCGAAGGGCTGGTCGAGCAGCGCGCGGGCTCCGGTGACGGCCGCCTCGTGCGCGCCGCGGGCGAGGGCGACGTACAGGGCGGGCCCGGAGGCGAACCCGGCCGCCGCCGGGAGCAGTTCGGCGTTCTCGGCGGCCGCTCGGGCGCAGGCGTCCCAGCGGCCCAGCGTGTAGAGCACCAGCGACTGGAGGTAGCGCAGCTCCAGGGCGTACGGAGAGGGGAGGAGGCCGGCGCGACGGGCGCGGTCCACACCGTCGCCGAGCCAGGTCAGGCACTCCTCCAGGTCACCGGATTCGTAGCACCCGATGGCCAGGTTGAACAGCGCCCGCATCTCCACCGGGAAGTTCCCCGCGTCGTGCGCCAGTTCACGCGCCCGGCGCAGGCGTTCGCGGCCCTTGGGGGTGCGCCGGTTGTCCGCCTCCATGCCGACCAGGGAGATCGTCAGGTCGGCCTGGGCGTCGGCCAGCCGGAGCTGTTCGGCGGTGCCGAGCGCCTGGCGGGCCACCCGCTCGGCGTCCTCGCCCCGCCCCACCAGACGGGCCGCCATGACATGGGTGGCCGCCGCCCACACCCAGGTGTACGAGGGCGGTTCGGACGGGATCAGGGCGAGCGCCTCGCTGCTGTACGTGAACGCGTCCTTCAGGCTGTCGATCCGCATCAGGTTGCCCGCGAGGGTGTAGCGGACCCGGGCGGCGAGCTCGGAGTCGGCGTCGGAGCCGACCCTGGCGAGCGCGTCACGGGTGAGGTGCACCGCGCGGTGCGTCTCCCCGGCGCTGGCGGCGGCGGCCGCGGCGCGCAGGGTGAGGGGGACCGGACCGGCGCCCTCGGGGCGGGCGGCGCTGTCCACCGCGGGCCACAGTTCGAGGGCGGTCTCCAGGTGGCGCAGCTCCTCGGCGGGCGCGCCGACGCGCTGGGCGTGATCGGCGGCTTCGAGGGAGGCGGTGAGCGCGTCGGCCAGGTCGTGGCTCTCGCGCGAGTGGTGGGCGCGCTCGGCCGCGCTCTTCGCCGAACGGGCCGGGCCGGCGAGGAGTCCGGCGAACCGGCTGTGCAGCCGCACCCGTTCACCGGGCAGCAGGTCCGCGTACACGGCCTCCCGGGTGAGCGCGTGCCGGAACGAGTACGTCGCGTCGCCCCCGGGCACCAGGAGTTGGTGGCCGACGGCCTCCCGCAGCGCCGACTCCAGTTCGTCCTCGGGGAGTTGTACGGCCTCACGCAGCAGTTCGTGCTCGACGCGGCGCCCCGCGACCGCCGCCGTGCGCAGCACCTGCTGGGCGGTCTCGGAGAGTTGCTCGATGCGGATGAGCAGGACGTCGGCGAGTCCGCTGGGCATGGCGGGGGAGACGGGGGAGTCGTCGCCGGGCAGCGCGGCGAGCAGCTCCTCGGCGTAGAAGGCGTTGCCCTCGGCGCGCTCGACGATGCTGTGGACCGTGGTGTCGGAGACCGGGCCGGTGCGCAGCGCGCGCACGAGCCGGGCCACGTCGGCGTCGGCCATGGGCCGCAGCTCCAGCCGGTCGACGGCGGGCAGCCGGATCAGTTCGGCGAGCAGGGGGCGCAGCGGATGGCGGCGGTGCAGGTCGTCCGCGCGGTACGAGGCGAAGACGGCGAGGCGCCGGGCCGGGTCCCCGGCCCGGGGCCGCTGGAGCACGCCCCGGCTGAGCAGGAAGCGCAGCAGGTCGCGGGAGGACTGGTCCGCCCAGTGCAGGTCCTCGATGATCAGCAGGAGCGGGGTGATGTCGGCCAGGTCGGCGAGGAGTACGGCGACGGCCTCGAAGAGCCGCAGCCGGCCGCCGGGGTCGGACGCGCCGCCGGGCCCCGGGCCGGAGCCGGTCAGCCGGTCCACCGCCGGGTGGGCCGCGAAGGCCGGGGCGAGACGCTCGTCGGCGGCCGCCGCGCCCAGGATCTCCGTGAACGGGAGATACGGCAGGCCGACGTCGCCGAGGTCCACGCAGTGGCCGGTCAGGACCGTCGTCCCGGAGGTCGTCGCGTGCGCCGCGGCCTCCGTGAGCGTGCGGGTCTTGCCGACGCCGGCGTCGCCGGCCACCAGGACCGCGCGCGGCTCGCCGCCCCCGGCGCGCTCCAGCACGCCGGTGAGCCGGGCGAGTTCGTCACTCCGGCCGATGAACGGCGTACCGAAAGTCTGTGTCACAGGCCCATCCTGGCACGCCCCGCCGACAACTCCCCGGCGTCGCCTCCCTGATCGGGAACGGGGACCGCGAGCCGGCCGGAGAGCCCGGGCGCCGTCATGCCGGTGCCGGGCGGACCGGGGTTCTCCGGTCCGCCCGGCGGGGGGCGTTTCAGGGCGCGGTCCGCCCGGTGGGCGGGTTCAGGCGGGTGTCAGGCCGGTCCCCGGATCGGACGCGGCCGCTTCGAGCGGTTTGCCGGTCCCGGCGTCGGGGGCGTCGCCGTCCTCGCGTACCGCCACCTTGCGCAGGCTCGCCGCGGCGAGGGCGGCGGCGCCCAGCAGCAGGACCGCTCCGGCGACGGCGGCGGCCTGCATGCCGTGGGTGAAGGCCTCCCGTGCCACGCCGGCCAGCGCCTGCCCGGCGTCGCCCGGCAGCCGTCCGGCCACCGCGAGCGCGCCGCCGAGCGTCTCGTGGGCCGCGGCCGGGGCGCCGGCCGGGATGTCGTGGCGGTAGACCGCGGTGCCGATGGAGCCCAGGACGGCCATGCCGAGGGCGCCGCCGAACTCGGCGCCGGTCTCCAGCAGCGAGGCGGCCGAGCCCGCGTTGCCGACGGGCACGGTGCCGAGGGCCAGGTCCATCATCTGGGACATCACGGTGACGATCCCGGAGGCGAGGACGCCCGCGCCGGCCAGCACGAGCCACAGGGAGTCGGTGCCGGCGAGGGCCAGCAGGCCGTAGCCCAGGGCGGCGACGACGAAGCCGCCGGAGACGACGTGGGCGCGGTGGACGCCCTTCTGCACGAGCTGCGCGGAGACCGGCGCGGCCACCCCCACCAGGACGGTGGGGAGCAGGGACCACAGGGCGGCCGCCAGGGAACTCTTCCCGAGCACCGACTGGAGGTACTGGGTGGTGAAGAACGCCGAGCCCAGCATGCCGAAGGACGAGATCAGGTTGAGGACGACCGCGGGCGCGAAGCCGCGGCCGCGAAACAGGGCGGGGGAGATCAGCGGGGACTTCGCGGTGCGCTGGCGGTGGACGAACAGGGCGGCGAAGACCAGGCCGACGAGGACCGAGACGACGTACTCGGTCTTCCAGCCCTCGGACGGGATCTCCTTGATGCCGTAGATCACCGGCAGGACGGCGGCCATCGACAGCGGAACGCTCGGCAGGTCGAAGCGGCCGGGCTCCGGGTTCCTGGACTCGGGCAGCAGGAACGGGCCGAGGACCAGCAGCAGCGCCATCGCGGGCAGGTTGACCAGGAAGACCGAGCCCCACCAGAAGTACTGGACGAGGACTCCGCTCATCACCGAACCGAGGGCGATGCCGCCGGTCATGACGCCGGACCACAGGCCGATCGCCTTCGCCCGCTGTCCGGGGTCGGTGAACATCGTCCGGATGATCGCCATCGTCGACGGCATCAGGGTCGCCCCGCCGACGCCGAGGACCGCGCGGGCCGCGATCAGCATCTCGGCGCTGTTCGCGTAGGCGGCCAGCACCGAGGCGGTGCCGAACGCGGCGGCGCCGAACAGGAGCAGCTTGCGGCGCCCGATGCGGTCGCCGAGCGAGCCCATCGTCATCAGCAGACCGGCGAGCACGAACGCGTAGATGTCGAAGATCCAGAGCTGCTGGGTGCCGCTCGGCTCCAGGTCCGCGCTGATCGAGGGGATCGCGAAGTAGAGGACGGAGACGTCCATCGAGACCAGGAGCAGCGGAAGCATCAGGACGCCGAGGGCGGTCCATTCGCGGCGGCCGGCCAGAGCGCCGGGGGCGTCGGCGGCGGGAGTCGTGCTCGTCGGGTTCGTCATGGCAGGGACTGTACGGGCGTCTTAAACGCTTGTCTAGTACGTGCGTTTAAGACGTGTGTATCAAACGGCTGTCCTTGACGGGCGTATGGGACGGTTGTCTGAATCGGGGGTAGGGTGACGGGCATGGGACACCGTGAGGATCTGCTCGAAGGCGCCAAGCGCTGCCTGCTGGAGAAGGGCTTCGCGCGCACCACGGCGCGCGACATCGTCAAGGAGTCGGGGACGAACCTGGCGTCCATCGGCTACCACTACGGATCCAAGGACGCGCTCCTCGCGCAGGCCTATGTCGCCCTGGTGGAGGAGATGCCCTTCGACGGCGACGGGGTGACCGGGATCAGCGGCGCGCCCGGCTCGCTGGAGCGGTTCCGCGAGGTCTGGTCGAACATCGTCGGCACCATGCGCGAGCCCGGCTCGCTGTGGCGGCTGAGCATGGAGGTCATGACCATCGAGCTGCCCGAGGTGCGCGACCATCTGGCCCGCGCCCAGCGGGAGGGCGGGCGGGGCCTCGTCGCGATCCTCATGGGCGTGCCCGAGGAGGAGGTGACCGACGAGTCCGCGGACACGCTGGGCCGCTTCTACCTGACCCTCATGACGGGCCTCATCGCGCAGTGGACCTTCGACCCGAAGACCGCTCCCGACGGGGACGCCCTGACCGAGGGGCTGCGCCAGGTGATCGAAGGGGTGCGCGAGGCGGGGTGAACGAGGGCGATCCCCCGCTCATTCCCGGGGGGCGGGGACACGCCGGTCCCGGAGCGCCGGGACCAGCGCCGACAGCATCAGGACACCCGTGACGGTGAACGCCGCCGGGTACCCCCACGGTCCGGCCAGGACGCCGAAGCCGAGCGCGCCGACGCCCATGCCGCCGTCGTAGGCGAGATTCCACAGCGCGCTGACCGTGCCGTAGCCGGAGGCGCGGACCCGTGCGTACATCAGGCTCAGCGTGGCGTTCTGCGCGATGCCGAAGCCGGTTCCGAAGACGGCCACCCCGGTCAGGACGGCGGCCGTGCTCCCGGTGAACGCGGTGATCAGCATGCCGCCGGCCGACAGGAGCAGACCCGGCACCACGAGCCCCGCGGGCCCGTGCTGGTCGCCGTACCGGCCCGCCGCCCACCGGGCCGCGGTCGACGCCGCGGGCTGCACGAAGAGGGCCGCCGCGACGACCGAGGAGGCGGCGGTGGGCACCGCCACCGGCAGGAAGGTGACGACGATCCCGGCGGCGACAGCCGTGGTCGCGAAGACGGCCGCGGGCCGCGCCAGCCCACCGGTGCGCAGTGCCGCCGACATCCTCACCGGCTTCTCCGACGCCCGCTCCCGGCCGGGCAGACCCGGCACCGACGCGACGGCGGCGAGCGCGGCCACCCCGGCGGCGACGGCGACCGGGGCGAAGCCGACGCGCCCGGCCAGCCACATGCCCAGCGGCAGGGCGATCAGGGACGGCACGCCCGAGACCACGCCCACCAGCGCCAGCCCCTCACCCCGCCGCTCGGCCGGGATCAGCGAGGCGGTCAGCGCCCCGCCGGCCACCAGCGTCAGCGCGAAGCCGAGGCCGCGGACCAGGCACACCAGCACGATCCACACCAGCGAGTGCGACAGGGTCAGCACCAGCGCCGGAGCGCCGAGCAGCGCGAGGCCGGCGGTCAGCGCGGCCCGGTAGCCGTAGCGCGCGACCAGACGGGGAGCGCCCAGTTCGCCGAGCACGGTGGCCAGCATCAGCGCGCCGGTGGCCGGGCCCGCCCCCGAGGCCGTGGCGTAGGCGGGCACGACCGACAGCAGCAGGAAGAAGCTCACCGACGCCCCGATCATGCTCACGAAGCGGAGCATCAGGGGCCGGGTGAGCAGCGGAGGCCGCCCGGCGGATCCCTCGGCCGGACGCGCCACACCCCCTGCCGCCCCGCCTGCCGGAACGGCCGCCCCCTCCGCCGCTGCCGCCCCCTCCGCCGCTGCCGCGCCCTCCGTCGATCCGGCGGCCGGAGCCGGTACGGCCGTCGGGTGGGGTTTCGGGGACGCGGTCGAGGGCGGTGCGGGCGCCGCGACCGGCGTCCGCGTGGTCGGCCGGGAGGTCCGTCGCATCGGGAAAGGCGTCATGCGAACGACGCTAGGCTCCGGCCGGACCGCCGGTAAGCTCCAATTCCATGCCTCCGCAGTGGACCGGTTCGTCACCCGCCCTGCTGCTGTCCGTCGACCGCGACAGCGGCGAGCACCTGCGGGTCCAGCTCGAACGGCAGCTTCGCCACGCGATCCGCACGGGCCGCCTCGGCGCCGGGGAACGGCTTCCCTCCTCCCGCGGGCTCGCCCGCGAACTCGGTCTGTCCCGCGGCCTCGTCCAGGACTGCTACGCCCAACTCCAGGCGGAGGGCTATCTGGTGACCCGGGTCGGCTCCGCCACCCGGGTCGCCGCGGGAGCGCACGTGCCGCCCGCGCCCGCGCCCCGGGGCCGGACGGCCCCACGGCTGATCGCCGATTTCCGGCACGGCGTACCGGACCTGGGGAGCTTCCCGCTCGCCGACTGGCTCTGGGCCACCCGCGAGGCGGCCCGCGCGATGCCTACGTCGGATCTCGACTACGGCGATCCACGCGGGAGTTCGGCGCTGCGCGAGGTGGTGGCCGGATATCTGCGCCGGGTGCGCGCGGCCGCGGCCGACCCCGAACGGATCGTCGTCTGCTCCGGCTACGCGCAGGGGCTCGGACTCACCTTGCGCGGCCTGGCGCTCGCCGGGGTGCGGGTGGTGGCGTACGAGGATCCGGGCGGCCCCGCCACCGCGTCGGCCGCCGCCGGCGCCGCGGGTCTCACGGCCGTGCCCGTGCCGGTCGACGAGGACGGTGTCGACGTGCGCGCGCTCGACGCGACCGGGGCCCGTGCCGTCATCGTCACCCCGGCCCACCAGTGGCCCACCGGGGTCGTCCTCGCCCCCGAACGCCGGATCGCCCTGATCGAGTGGGCCATGCGCCGGGACGCGTACGTCATCGAGGACGACTACGACGCCGAGTTCCGCTACGACCGGGAGCCCGTCGGCGCGCTCCAGGGACTGGCCGCCGACCGGGTCGTCTCGATCGGCACCGTCAGCAAGTCGCTCGCCCCGGCGCTGCGCCTCGGCTGGATCCTCTGCCCGCCCGCGCTCGCCACCTCGCTGGCGGAGGCCAAGCTCCTGAGCGACCGAGGCTCCCCGACCCTCGATCAGCTCGCCCTGGCCAGGCTGATCGAGTCCGGGCGCCACGACCGCCATCTGCGCCGGATGCGCGCGCTCTACGCGGCCCGGCGCACCGCCCTGGTCGACGCGCTGGCCGCGCACGCTCCCGAGGTCCGGCTCACCGGCCTGGCCGCCGGCTTCCACGCGGTCCTGCACCTGGCCCCGGCCACCGACGAGCGGTCCGTCGTCCTCGCGGCCCGGGAGCGTGCCGTCGGCCTGTACGGCATGAGCGCGTGCCGCTCGGACGGGTCGGCGACACCGCCCCGGCTGGTGCTCGGCTTCGGTGACGTGGGGGAGCGGGCGATCGCCGAGGGGATCGCGACCGTCGGCGACCTGCTGACCGGCAGGGCTGGCCAGGTCCTGTCGGACAGGCCCTAGAGTCGGGCGCCCTTCAGTGCCATGTGCAGCAGCAGCCGGTCCTCGCCGTCGTCCAGGTCCAGGCCGGTGAGCTGCTCCACGCGGGACAGGCGGTAGTACAGCGTCTGGCGGTGGATGCCCAACTCGGCCGCCGTGCGCCCGGCCTGGCCCGCCCGGTCGAGGAACACCTCTGCCGTACGCGCGAGTTCGCGGTGGGCGGTGCCCAACAGGGCGCTCACGGCGGGGTCGTGGGCGGCGTCCGGCGGCAGCGCGGTGAGGAGCCGGAAGGGGCCGATCGCGCCCCACTCGGCGACCGGACCGAGCCGCGGCTCGGCCAGCACCGCACGCGCGGCGGCAGCCGCCTCGCGCCAGGCGGCGCCCAGCTCCCCGAGCCCCTCCCGGGCCCCGGCGACTCCGGCGGCCACCGTCCCGTGCGACGCGGGACCCGCGCCCGAGGAGGACCCCGGACCGCCGCCGTGCGTCGCGGCACCCGGGCCGCCGGGCGGGGAGCTCGCACCCCGCCCGCCCCCGGAGGCGGTGCCCGGGCCCCGGACGCCCGCGGTGGAGGCGGTGCCAGCGCCGCGGGCTCCCGCGGCCTCCCGTACGAACCGGCCGGCCGCCGTCAGCGCCGGAGTCATGACGTCCGGCGACCGCAGCCGGATCAGCAGGGCCAGGCTCTGGCCCGTGGTGCCCCAGGGGATCGTGCACAGCGCGGTCGCGCCCGGCACCGTACGGGCGGACGGGGCGTCGTCCGGGTCGGCCGAGGGCCACGGCGCCACGCACACCACCGTGTGCAGACCCTCGCCGCGCGGACCGAGCGCCGTGCGCAGTTCGGCCACCGCCATGTCCCGCTGCCAGCCGCGCTCGGCGGTCAGGACGGCCCGCAGCTCCCGGGTGAGATCGGCGCCGGCCTGCGCCTCGTCCGCGAGCAGCGCGCCGATGCGGGAGGCCACCTGCATGGCCCCGGCGAGCTGGGCGTCCGTGGGGCCCGGGTCGTCGTCGAGCAGCCAGACATAGCCGAGGACGACGCCCCGATGCCGTACGGGCAGACAGATCCGTCCCCGGTAGACCCCCGCCTCCGGGGTGGGCGGGATGCGGACCGGCCCGGTCGCGCGGGTGATGCCGAAGCCCTCGAACCAGGTGCGGACCGCGGTGGTGGACCGCCGGGTGAGGATCGAGCGGGTGCGCACCGGGTCCAGGTCGGACGGGTCCAGGTCGCCCTCGCTGTCGTACGCGCCGAAGGCGATCAGCTCGAAATCGCGGTTCTCCAGCGTCGCCGGGACGCCGAGGAGCGCCGAGATCTCGTCGACCAGCTCCTGATAGTCGCCTCTGTGTTCACCGCTCACCCCGGCATTCTCGCGCATTTCCGGGGACCCTTCATACAAATGTCTGAGATCTGGGTCAGGGATGCGTGACAGGTGTCGATGGCCCAGGATCGGAGAGATCCCTAGGTTTCACGGTGGTTCTCCGTGCCGTACCCGAATCGTCGGGATTCGGCCACCTGCTGACTTCGTTGTGGAGGTGCCCCGTGCTGGGTCCCGTGATTCTCGCCGCCTCGCGCAGCGACAAGATGCGCCGTCTGATCTCGGCCGCCCCGGTGACCAAGCCGGTCGTCGACCGCTTCATCCCCGGCGAGACCGTCGACCAGGTCGTCCCGATCATCAAGGACCTCACGGGCAAGGGCCTCGAGGTCACGATGGACGTCGTCGGCGAGGACATCACGACCCCCGAGCAGTCGTACGCCGCCCGTGACGCGTACCTGGAGCTGATCGGCCGCCTCGAGGAGCTCGGCCTCGGCACGAAGGCCGAGATGTCCGTCAAGCTGTCGATGTTCGGCCAGGCGCTGGAGGGCGGGCACGAGCTGGCCCTCGCCAACGTCCGCCCGGTCGTCGAGGCCGCCGCCGCCATCGGCACCACCGTCACGCTGGACGCCGAGGACCACACCACCCTCGACTCGATGTTCGCGATCCACGAGGAGCTGCGGAAGGACTTCCCGCAGACCGGCTGTGTGATCCAGGCCTACCTGTTCCGCACCGAGGCCGACGCCCGCCGCCTCGCCGAGAGCGGCAGCCGCGTCCGTCTGGTGAAGGGCGCCTACAAGGAGCCCGCCGAGGTCGCCTACCAGCAGAAGGCGGAGACCGACAAGGCGTACGTCCGCATCCTGAAGATCCTGATGGAGGGCGAGGGCTACCCGATGATCGGGTCCCACGACCCGCGCCTCATCTCGATCGCGCAGGAGCTCGCGCGGACGGCCGGGCGCAAACTGGACGAGTACGAGTTCCAGATGCTCTACGGCATCCGCAGCGACGAGCACGTGCGGCTCGCCGCCGAGGGCCACCGCATGCGCGTCTACACCGCGTACGGCACCGACTGGTACGGCTACTTCATGCGGCGCCTGGCGGAGAAGCCGGCCAACCTGCTCTTCTTCGCCCGCTCGATCCTCACCAAGGGCTGAGACCGAACCACCCGCTCGACTCAAGGAGTTACGGAAAAAATGGACGCTGTGACCCAGGTCCCCACCCCCGTCAACGAGCCGGTGCACGGCTACGCCCCCGGCTCGCCCGAGCGTGCTCGCCTGGAGGCCAGGCTCAAGGAGCTGGCCGAGAACCCGATCGACCTGCCGATGACCATCGGCGGGGAGAAGCGGATGGGCGGCGGCGACCGTTTCGACGTCGTGCAGCCGCACAACCACAAGGCGCGCATCGGCACCTACGCCAACGCCACGCAGCAGGACGCGCAGGACGCCGTGGACGCGGCCCTCGCCGCCGCCCCCGCCTGGCGCGCGATGTCCTTCGACGACCGCGCCGCGATCATCCTGCGCGCCGCCGAGCTGCTGGCCGGTCCCTGGCGCGAGACGCTGGCCGCCTCCACCATGCTCGGCCAGTCGAAGACCGCCCAGCAGGCCGAGATCGACACCCCCTGCGAGCTCGTCGACTTCTGGCGCTTCAACGTCCACTACGCCCGGCAGATCCTCGCCGAGCAGCCCCCGGCGAACTCCCCGGGCGTGTGGAACCGCATGGACCACCGCCCGCTGGAGGGCTTCGTCTACGCGATCACGCCCTTCAACTTCACCGCGATCGCCGGCAACCTGCCCACCGCTCCGGCGCTCATGGGCAACGTCGTCGTCTGGAAGCCGTCCCCGACGCAGACCCACGCCGCCGTGCTGCTGATGCAGCTCCTGGAGGAGGCGGGCCTGCCCAAGGGCGTCATCAACCTCGTCACCGGTGACGGCATCGAGGTCTCCAAGGTCGCCCTGGAGCACCGCGACCTCGCCGGCATCCACTTCACCGGCTCGACCAAGACCTTCCAGTACCTGTGGAAGACGGTCGGCAACAACATCGAGAAGTACCGCGCCTACCCGCGTCTGGTCGGCGAGACCGGCGGCAAGGACTTCGTCGTCGCCCACCCGTCGGCCGACCGCGCGGTCCTCAAGACCGCCCTGACCCGCGGCTCCTTCGAGTACCAGGGCCAGAAGTGCTCGGCGAGCTCCCGCGCCTACGTCCCGGCCTCCATCTGGAACTCCGGTTTCAAGGAGGAGTTCGCGGCCGAGGTCGACGGACTGACCATGGGTGACGTCACCGACCTGTCGAACTTCATCGGCGCGGTCATCGACGAGCGTTCCTTCGCCAAGAACAAGGCGGCCATCGACCGTGCGAAGGCCGACCCGACCTGCACGATCGTCGCGGGCGGCACGTACGACGACTCCGTCGGCTACTTCGTGCGCCCGACCGTCGTCGAGTGCTCGGACCCGGAGAACGAGGTCTTCACGACCGAGTACTTCGGCCCCTTCCTCGCCGTGCACGTCTACGAGGACGACAAGTACGACGAGATGCTGACCCAGATGGAGTCGGCGTCCGACTACGCGCTCACCGGCGCGGTCATCTCGAGCGACCGCGCGGCGGCCGCGTACACGATGGACAAGCTCCGCTACGCGGCGGGCAACTTCTACATCAACGACAAGTCGACCGGCGCCGTCGTCGGCCAGCAGCCCTTCGGCGGCGGCCGTGCCTCCGGCACCAACGACAAGGCGGGCGCCCCGCAGAACCTGATGCGCTGGACGCTGACCCGCGCCATCAAGGAGACGCTGGTCCCGCCGACCGACTACGGCTACCCGCACATGGGCTGACGGCCGAACGCGGCCGCCCCCCGGGCCGGCCGCCCTTGACTCCGCCCCCGCCTCACGGTCTCCCCCGTCCGTGGAGCGGGGGCGGTTCCAGTTCCCGGAGCGGCGGGCGGGGCCAGGCATCACCGGGCCGGCGGCGGCCCGGTGATCCGCCGCCTCCGCCCCGGAGCTATCCGGGCAGCTCCGTCCGCTCCCACCACTCGTACACGGGCAGCCTGCCCTCCGGCGAGTCCGCGTGCCGCGGGGTCGCCCTGAAGTGCTCGTATCCACCGCGCAGCGCGATCTTCACGTCCGATCCGGGGTCCGGGGCGGGGACGATCCGTTCGGGCAGGTCGTCCGGGCCGCCCTCGAGCAGTGCTTTCGTCGTGTCGCTCATGCCGTGACCGTTCCCTCTGCCGGGGTCCGATGCGGCATGCCCGGCCGAGGATCAGTCGTGCGGGTGATCCGGCTGCCGGTCGCCGGCCGTCACCTGCCGGCCGAGGAAGTCCCGGACGAGGGACGCGATCTGTGCCGCGTGGGTCTCCAGGGCGAAGTGTCCCGTCGGGAGCAGATGGATCTCGGCGGCCGGGAGGTCGCGGCGGAAGGCGAGGGCGCCCTCCGGGACGAAGATCTCGTCGTGGCCGCCCCAGACCGCCAGGAGCGGGACCCGGCTGGTGCGGAAGTACTCCTGGAACGCCGGGTAGAGCGCGAAGTTGGAACCGTAGTCGGAGATCAGGTCGAGCTGGATCTCCGGCTGGCCGGGGCGGGCCGTGAGGGCGGCGTCGTGCTCGTAGGCGTCGGGGCTCACCAGGGTCGGGTCCTGGACACCGGTCAGGTACTGCCACCGGATCCCGTCCGGGCCGCTGATCGCCCGGACCGGCGCCTCCGTCTCGGGGGTGCGCTTCTCGATCAGCGCCAGCACCGGCGCCCAGGCGTCCGCGCCCAGCCCCTCCTCGTAGGCGTTGCCGTTCTGCGTGATGATCGCGGTCACCCGCTCGGGGTGCGCGAGCGCCAGGCGCAGGCCGATGGGGGCGCCGTAGTCCTGGATGTAGAGCGCGTACTCCTCCAGGCCGAGCCGCTCGGTGAACTCCCCGGTGATCTCGGCCAGCCGGTCGAAGGAGTACGGGAAGTCGTCCGCCGCCGGGGCGTCCGAGCGCCCGAAGCCGAGATGGTCGGGGGCGATCAGGCGGTAGCGGTCGGAGAGCAGCGGCAGCAGGCCCCGGAACATGTGCGAGCTGGACGGGAAGCCGTGCAGCAGGAGCAGGACGGGAGCGTCCGCGGGACCCGCCACGCGGTAGGCGATGCGGTGGCCGGCGACGGTGACGACGCGGTGGTGGACCGGGTGACTGCGCATGATCGGATCCCCTAACCCCTGAAAGCCTCTTCGGTGGTGAGATCAGTTCAGCACGACTACCTCTAACCGGTCAAGGAGTTTTTGGAGGTTAGGTCATCTCGGGTACGCCGTCCGGCCGTACCCGGGGCGGTGCCGCCGTGCGGGTCGTCGTCGCAGGTCGGAGCGGTGTGACGTAACCCGCCGTCTCAGATAGTAGGAAGTCCGAGTAATTGTGGAGACAGATGCTCCGTCCTCGCCTAGCTTGGAAGAAGCCGAACGTCTCGCTCGACCAAGCGAATGGCGGTCGTGAGCCGGAGCCCCTGGCAGGCAACCCCTGCGGCACCGCTCCCCGCCCCTTCCGGCGTCTCGTAAATCCCTCATCGCACTTCCGGCCGCCCGTGTGGGCGTGACGCCGGAGGCAAGGAGTCGATTCATCATGGCCGAGACGACCGTCCGCCGAGTCCGTCACCTCTCCCGCACGAGCAGCGAGTCCGACCGCAAGAACGCCGCCGCCGCCCTCCAGCGCGCCCTCGACCGCAGGGACAACGGCGGAGCGACGGGCCACTGAGGCCCGCCGCCCTCTCGACCGGGAGCCGCACCCGCAGGGGTGCGGCGCGGGGTCCTGCCCCGCGCCGCACCTCGACGTGCCGTCCCGGCCGCCGTGCCGTCAGGTCCCGCGCCGCACCTCGAAGTGGTCGATGCGCTCACCGCTCTGGGCCAGCGCCGACACCGTGAGCCGGGGCGAGGGGCCCGCCTGCGCCTCCACCGAGAGGAACGAGAAGCCGGTGTACCGCACCCGTGACCAGTCCACGGTGTCCGCCTTCTGCTGCTTCGACTTCGTCCAGTGGAAGGTCTGCACGGCCTCGTGGCGCGTGACCTTGCCCTCGAAGCTGTCCTCCACCCCGGTGGGGAAGCGGTAGAGGCTCTTGCCCGCGCCGCCCGCCGTCACGTACACGATCCCGTCCCGGGTCGGATCGGTCGAGGCGCCCACCGGCACCCGCCGGCCCACCTTGCCGCCCTTGATGGCGTCGGTGCGCTCGTACACGTGGTTGTGCCCGTTGATCACCAGGTCCACCTGGTGCTTGGCGAACAGCGGCACCCAGGCGTCGCGCACCCCGCCGTCGGAGGCGTGTGTCGACGTCGAGTAGGCGCAGTGGTGGAAGAAGACCACGACGAAGTCGACCTGCTCGCGCAGCTCGCCGAGCCGCTTGTCGAGCCAGGCGGTCTGTCTGCCGTCCGAGTAGCCCTTGTTGGCGGGGATCTCGTACGACACGTCGTTGGCGTCCAGCGCCACGATGCCGACGTTGCCGTACACGAACGAGTAGGCGCCCGGCGCGTTCCGGGGGTCGAAGCCGTTGGAGGGGAGCGCCCAGCGTGCCGACTGGCCGCCGTAGCCGTTCGGCGAGTACCAGGCCTCCATGTCGTGGTTGCCGGTCGTCACCATCCACGGCACGGTCTTCGCGACCGTCTCGGTCTGCCTGAGGAACAGGTCCCAGGCCGCCGGGTCGTAGATGTCCGACTTCTGGCCGAGCCCGACCCCGTCCGCGTAGCAGATGTCGCCCGCGTGCAGATGGAAGGCGGGACCGCGGCCCAGGAGCACCTTGTCGTTGGCCAGCGCGTCGGGGGTGACGCCCTGGTCGCCGAAAGCGGTGAAGACGAACTTCTCGGGGTGCGCGGGCGCCGTGCGGAAGCGGCCGATCGTGGGGCGCCGCTCCTTGCTCGCCGGATCGAAGCCCTCGTGGCCGACCCCGTAGTAGTACGTCGTCCCGGGGCGCAGTCCGTCGAGCGCCGCGTGCAGGTAGTACTGGTCCAGGGCGGCGCGCTGCCCGGTGAGGCCCGGGGTGTGCAGATGGCGGACCTCGGCCTCGATCCTGCGGCTCAGCCCCCAGGGCGTCGAGCCCACCCGGATGAAGGGCTTCCTGACCGCGAACGGCACCTGCCAGGAGATCCGCATCTGGGTCTTCGGGTCCGCGCCGAAGGCGAGGTGGCGGCCGAACGGCGTGACGGCGGAGCCGGGAACCCGACTGGTGGCGGGATGCGGCGAGGAGCCGGACGCCGACCGGGCGGGCGACGTGGTGCCCTGGGCGCAGCCGGCCAGCAGCCCGCCGCCCGCGAAGGCGCTCGCCGCGACGAGGGCCCGGCGCCGCGTGAGCCTCGTCCTCAGGTACTCGTACTGCTCGGCCATGCTCATGTCGCGCGCGAGCTCGTACGGGATGCCGACATCGGGGACGGGGGACTCGGGGGAGGTCCCCGGGGAGGGAGCGGTCATGTCTGGAAAGTTCCCACCCTGCGCCAACGGCGTTCATACATACGAGTGAACGTGGGTCGAAGCGTAGACGTTGCGCGCCTCCGCCCGCGTCGGACTGCGGGGCGCGTCGCGTCTTCGCCGGCGTAGAAGCGCAGGGTGCGCCGTGCCTCCGCCCGTGCCGAGGCGTGGACGTGCCGCGACACCCGTCTGTCCGTATGCCGGACATCGCGTGTCATTCCATGGGACAAGGAGTACGGTGCCGTCATGTCTCGCAGCATCGATCTCGCAGTGATCCCCGGTGACGGCATCGGCCAGGAAGTCGTGGCCCAGGGGCTCAAAGTCCTCTCCGCCGTCCTCCCGCAGGACGTGAAGCTGGAGACCAAGGAGTTCGACTTCGGCGCCCGGCGCTACCACGCCACCGGTGAGACCCTCACCGACGCCGACCTCGACGCCCTGAAGGGGCACGACGCCATCCTGCTCGGCGCGATCGGCGACCCCTCGGTCCCGTCCGGTGTCCTGGAGCGCGGCTTCCTGCTCAAGCTCCGCTTCGCCTTCGACCACCACGTCAACCTGCGTCCGTCGAAGCTCCTTCCGGGTGTCGCCACCCCGCTGGCGGGCCAGCCGGAGATCGACTTCGTCGTGGTCCGCGAGGGCACCGAGGGCCCGTACACCGGCAACGGCGGCACGATCCGCAAGGGCACCGAGCACGAGGTCGCCACCGAGGTCTCCGTCAACACGGCCTTCGGCGTCGAGCGGGTCGTCCGTGACGCCTTCGCCCGTGCGCAGGCCCGCCCGCGCAAGAAGCTCACGCTGGTCCACAAGAACAACGTGCTGACCTTCGCGGGCCACCTGTGGACGAACATCTTCAACAAGGTGGCCGAGGAGTTCCCCGAGGTCACCACCGACTACATCCACGTGGACGCGGCGACGATCTTCCTCGTCACCCAGCCCGAGCGCTTCGACGTGATCGTCACCGACAACCTCTTCGGCGACATCATCACCGACCTGGCCGCGGCCGTCTCCGGCGGTATCGGCGTCGCCGCCTCCGGCAACATCAACCCCAGCGGCGAGTTCCCCTCGATGTTCGAGCCCGTGCACGGCTCGGCGCCCGACATCGCGGGCCAGGGCAAGGCCGACCCCAGCGCCACCGTGCTGTCCGTCGCCCTGCTCCTGCGCCACCTCGGCTACGAGACCGAGGCCGCCCGGATCGAGGAGGCCGTCTCCGCCGACCTCGCCGAGCGCGTCGGCAAGCCCGCCCGCAGCACCGAGGAGATCGGCGACGCGCTCGCCCTGCGAGTAGCCGGCTGACCCGGCGCACCGACTACGTTCCGTAGCAGCCGCCGGGTCGCATCCGCACCCGGCGGCTTTCGCTGTGCCCTCGCCGGGTGCCACCATCGACCCCTGGGTCGTCCCCGGGGTGCTCCCGGGGCATTCCCCGGGCCGTATTCACACCGTTTCGTCCACGGTCCTCCGCGCGCGATAATCGAGGCGGAGCCGCGGAACGAGGGAATGCTCGGACGTCCTAGCACTGGCCACGGACGGTTCGGATGTGAGCGCGGCCCGTCACATACAACCGGTGAAGGACAAAACCACTCATGACGCAGCCCACGATCGAGCTCAAGCCCTCCGCCAGTCCGCTCGCCGCCGCCGAGCGCGAGGCGATTCTGGCCAACCCGGGGTTCGGCCGCCACTTCACCGATCACATGGTGACCATCAAGTGGACCGAGGGCCGCGGCTGGCACGACGGCCAGCTCGTCCCGTACGGACCGCTCTCCCTCGACCCGGCGAACATGACCCTGCACTACGCGCAGGAGATCTTCGAGGGCCTCAAGGCCTACCGGCGGCCCGACGGCTCCGTCGCGACGTTCCGCCCCGACAAGAACGCCAAGCGTTTCCAGGCCTCCGCGCGCCGGCTCGGCATGCCCGAGCTTCCCGTGGACACCTTCATCGAGGCCTGTGACGCGCTCGTCCGCCAGGACCGCGACTGGGTTCCCGCGCACGGCGGCGAGGAGTCCCTCTACCTGCGTCCGTTCATGATCGCGACCGAGGTCGGTCTCGGTGTGAAGCCCGCCAACGAGTACCTCTTCCTCGTCATCGCCTCGCCCGCCGGCGCCTACTTCGCGGGCGGCGTGAAGCCGGTGTCGATCTGGCTCTCCGAGGACCGCGTCCGCGCCGTCCCCGGCGGCATGGGCGACGCGAAGACGGGCGGCAACTACGCGGCCTCGCTCCTCGCCCAGAAGGAGGCCGCCGCCAAGGGCTGCGACCAGGTCTGCTACCTCGACGCGGTCGAGCACAAGTGGATCGAGGAGCTCGGCGGCATGAACCTGTACTTCGTGTACGGCGACCGGATCGTCACCCCGTCCCTCACCGGCTCGATCCTGGAGGGCGTCACCCGCGACTCCCTGCTGACCGTCGCCCGCGACCTCGGCTACACCGCCGAGGAGGGCCGCGTCTCCATCGACCAGTGGCAGACCGACGCCGAGAACGGCACCCTCACCGAGGTCTTCGCCTGCGGCACCGCCGCCGTCATCACCCCCGTCGGCACGGTCAAGCGCGACGGCATCGAGTGGCGCCAGTCCGGCGGCGAGCCCGGCAAGGTCACCCTCCGCCTCCGCGAGGCCCTGCTCGACATCCAGCGCGGCATCACGGAGGACACCCACGGCTGGATGCACCCGCTGGCCTGATCCCCGCACACCTTCGTCCGGTCCCCGCCTTCCCAACAGGGTTGCGGGGACCGGCTGTTGGTCCGACGCGTAGCGCCCCGGCGACACGGGTATCCACACAGTCCACGGGGGGAGCGTGTCCTCCGGTGCGCCCGCACGGTCACGGAGGGAGCGCAGGTGAGGGCAAGGTCGCCGCTGTCACGGCCGAGCTGGCTGCTGCGCACCCTGCGCACGCCGCGCCGGCCGCAGAGCCTCACCGTCCTCGGCCTGCTCGCCGCCGTCGCCGCCCTGCTGCTCTGGAGCAGCCGGCGGATGGACAACTACGGGGAGAACCTCACCCTGAACCTGGGCACCGACATCGTCGGCGTCGTCGTCACCGTGTTCGTGATCGGCCCGCCGATCAGCCGAGCGCAGGAGGGCCGGGTCCGCGAGCACACCCGGCTGGACTACGAATGGTTCAGCGCCCAGGTGTACGGCGCGACCTCGAACGTCAAGGTCCTCGACACCTTCTCCAGCGTCTTCGGCCCGCAGTTCTCCGAACGGCTGTTCCGCGGCATCAAGGCGGCCACCGCGCACGGCGCCCGGGTCCAGATCCTGCTCCTGGACCCGGACTCGCTGGCGGTCATCCTGCGCGGCCGTGAACTGGGCGAGCAGAGCGCCGACATCCGCCGCGACATCATGCGCAACCTGCGCACCCTGGACCGCTTCGCGCTGCGGCTCGACGAGGACTGCCGTCACCTCCTCGAAGTGCGGCTGTGCTCCACCTCCCCGGGCGTGACCCTCTACCGCTGGGACGACCGCTCCCTCGTCTCCTTCCTCACCGTCGGCCGGCTCTCCGGTGAAGGCGTCCAGCTCGAGGTGGCGGTCCGGTCCCCGCTCGGCACCTTCGTCGAGCAGCGGTTCGACGAACTGTGGCAGCAGGGCAAGCCCATGGAGCGGTTCACCCATCTGCCGGTGACCCTGGTCGACGCGACCGACGGCCGCAGGGCGTTCAGCTGCCGTTTCGTCTACGTGGACGACGCCCTGTACGTCGCGGGGCACGACCTCGTGTCGTACATGGCGCGCCACCGTCTGGACCAACTGTCGGCGCACAGCGATGCCTTGAGCGCCCCCGGCGCACACGAACTCGTCGTGGTCGACGACGAAAGCGAGCTGCACGCCTTACTGCTCCAGCACTTCACGGAGAAGTACGATGCGTCGTCTACGGCCTTCGTCGAACTGAGGCCGCAGGGCTTCATCGCCGACTAGCGGGAACAGGAACAGAGGCCCCGGTCACCCATGTGCTCAGCGCTCCACCCGGCTCCGCACGCGAGCACAGGCTCCCCCGGCACGAGCCCCCGCTTCCGCGCCTTCACCCCGCGCGACCTCGACGGCCTCCTCCGGCGGGTGGCACTGTCGCCCGACGAACGGCTCGCGCTGCGGGCCGTGGCGGCCGTCCTGCCGTTCCGTACGAACAGCTACGTGGTCGACGAGCTGATCGACTGGTCGGCCGTGCCCGACGACCCGGTCTTCCGGCTGACGTTCCCCCAGGCCGAGATGCTGCCCGAGCCCGACCTCAAGCAGATGGCGGACCTGCTCCGCCACGAGGCCCCGAAGGCCGAGGTGCTGCGCGCGGCCCACGAGATCCGGATGAAGCTCAATCCGCACCCCTCAGGACAGCTCGACGCCAACGTCCCCGTGCACGGGGGCGTCCGCCTGACCGGTCTCCAGCACAAGTACCCGGAGACGGTGCTGATCTTCCCGCGCCAGGGCCAGACCTGCCACGCCTACTGCACGTACTGCTTCCGCTGGCCCCAGTTCGTCGGCGAGTCCGAGCTGCGGATCGCCACCGACGACATCGCCGCCACGTCGGCCTATCTGCGCGCCCACCCGGAGGTCACCAGCGCCCTGATCACGGGCGGCGATCCGATGGTGATGAGCACCGAGGTGCTGCGCCGGTACGTCGAACCGCTGCTGGAGATCGACACGGTCCGCTCGATCCGCATCGGGACCAAGTCGCTCGCCTTCTGGCCGTACCGTTTCCTCACCGACCGCGACGCCGACGACCTGCTGAGGCTGCTGGAGCAGGTGGTGGCGAGCGGCCGGAACCTCGCGCTGATGGCCCACTTCACGCATCCCCAGGAGCTGCGGCCCCCGGCCGTGCGGGCGGCGATGCGCCGGGTGCGCGACACGGGGGCCGTGATCCGCTGCCAGGGTCCCCTCGTCAGGGGGATCAACGACAGCGCCGGGGCGTGGGCCGAGCTGTGGAACGAGACGACGGCGCTGGGGGCGGTGCCCTACTACCAGTTCGTGGAGCGGGACACCGGCCCGCAGGGCTACTTCGGGGTGCCGCTGGCCCGCTGTCACGAGATCTTCCGCGACGCCTACGCCCAGGTGTCCGGCCTGGCGCGGACCGTGCGCGGCCCGGTGATGTCGGCGATGCCGGGCAAGGTCTGTGTGGACGGGACGGCGGAGGTGGCCGGGGAGAAGGTCTTCGTGCTCCACCTCATCCAGGCCCGCGATCCGGACCTGGTGGGGCGCCCGTTCTTCGCCGCGTTCGACGAGCGCGCCACCTGGTGGACCGACCTAAAGCCCGCTTTCGGCGCCGACCGGTTCCTGGACGGGCTCGGGCCGGGGTGAGGCGGAACGCGCCGTCAGGGCCAGGTAGGTGAGGCCGCCGACCAGGCCGGAGAGGATGAAGCTGCAGTCCACTCCGCCCGTCAGGGACAGCAGCGGGCCCTCGTAGGACGGCAGGGACACGGCCAGGAGGCCGACCACGGCGCCCAGCGCCCAGGCCGCCGTGGCCCGGACGTTCCAGCCGGCCCGGTACCAGTAGACGCCGCCGCGCGAACGGCGGTTGAAGACCTGGAGGGCGTCGGCGTCGTAGATCCCGCGGCAGCGGACGAAGCCGATCAGGGTGATGACCGCCCACGGGGTGCCGATCGCGGTCAGCAGCAGGACGAAGGACGTCATCGCGGACTGGGCGTTCCAGGCGTAGTGGCCGACGAACACGCAGAGCATGGCGACGACGGCGACCGCGCAGGTGGCGCGGGCGCGTGAGGCGCGGGGCAGGATCGCGTCGAGGTCCAGGCCCATCGAGTAGAGCATCAGACCGGCGTTGCCCACCGAGCCCGCGGAGGCCGCCAGCAGCAGCGGGATCAGGTACCAGCCGGGGGACGCGGAGACCAGCGGCCCCGCGTAGTCGAGGGCCGCGCGGGCCCCGTACGCCGTGAACGTGCCGAACAGCTGGGGCACCAGCAGACCGGCGATCAGCCCGAGCCAGGTGCCGTGCAGGACCGTGCGGGAGGAGTGGCGCTCGGGCGAGATGTAGCGGGTGTAGTCGCCCAGCAGCGTGATGAAGGCGATCGGGCCCGACAGACCGGCGGCGACGGCCGCGAGCAGCCAGGTGGGCCAGAAGGAGCCGAGCAGATAGCCGCCGGCCTCCGGGAGCGCCGCGGTGGTGAAGTGCGGGGCGTACGCGATCACGCCGACCACCAGCAGGGCCGACATGCCGATCGCGAGGGCGCGGGACATGGCGAGCAGCACCTTGTAGCCGTAGACGGCGCCCGCGACGGTGGCGGCGGCGAGCACCGCGTAGACCACGGCGTACGAGACCCCGTTCGCCGGGAGGCCGAAGAGGCGGCCGAGGACGCCGATCATGACGTCACCGCCGATCCACACGGTCAGCGCGGTGTAGCCGAGGGCGAGGAGCAGGCCCACGACCGAGCCGACCAGCCGTCCGCGCACGCCGAACTGCGCGCCGGAGGAGGTGGAGAGATTGGTGCCGGTCCGCAGCGAGACCAGGGCGAGCGGCGCGGTGAGCGCGGTGCCGACGACGGTGCCTGCCACGATCGAGCTCACGGAGGACCACCAGTCGAGCCCGAACGAGGGCGGCAGCCAGCCGAAGATGATCACCCCGAGGCAGAGGTTGGAACCGAGCAGGATCGACACGAGGTCGCGCGGCCCGCTGGTGCGTTCCTCGTCCGGGATCGTGTCGACTCCGCGCTGTTCGATCGGCATGGCTGGTCTCCTTTGACGGCCGCCCGGCGTGGTGCGGGCAGCATCACGTGAGTTTGAGCGACGCTCAATGTGGCGCCTCCGATGCTTATCCGTCAATGTTTCCCTTCCATGAATCCGACGTTTAGAGTGATGCTCTAAACGGAGGAAGGCGAGGAGGTGTCGCGGCGTGAGACTGACCCCCACGGAACGTGACCGACTGCTGCTGTTCTCGGCCGCCGAGCTGGCCCGGGCCCGCCGGGCGCGCGGCCTCAGGCTCAACGTGCCCGAGGCCACCGCGCTCATCGCGGACACCGTCTGCGAGGTCGCCCGTGACGGAGGACGGCTGGCCGAGGCCGTCGAGGCGGCCCGGTCCGTCCTCGGCCCGGACGACGTCCTGCCCGGCGTCGCGGACATCGTGACCGAGGTGCACGTCGAGGCCGTCTTCGACGACGGCTCGCGTCTCGCGGTGGTCGGCGACCCCATCGGCGGCGGCCTCGGCGAGCGGGCCCCCGGAGCCCTGCTGCCGGGCCCCGACCACGCCGAGCCGGAGGCCGTCGTCCACCTGACCGTGACGAACACGGCCGCGGTCCCCGTCTCCGTCACCTCCCACTTCCACTTCTTCGAGGCCAACCCCCGGCTCGACTTCGACCGCCCGGCCGCCTACGGCATGCGGCTGGCCGTGCCCGCCGGCTCCTCGGTCCGCTTCGGCCCGGGGGAGAGCGCCGAGGTCGGGCTCCTGCCCATCGGCGGAGCACGCGTCGCCATCGGCTTCGCCGGTCTGGTCGACGGACCGCTGGACGCGCCCGGAGCCAGGGAAGAGGCCCTGCGCCGCGCCGCCGCCTGCGGCTACCTCGGCGTACCGGACACCCGCGCGAAGGAGGCCGGGCGATGAGCCGCCCCGGAGGACACCCCGCCGAGGCGCGCCGCCTCACCCCCTACGAGTACGCCGCCACCCACGGCCCCCGCGCCGGCGACCGGGTCCGGCTCGGCGACTCGGGGCTGACCGTCCGTGTCGAGTCCGACGCCCAGCTCCCCGGGGACGAGTTCCTCGCCGGATTCGGCAAGACCGCCCGCGACGGACTGCACCTGAAGGCCGCCGCCGTCCGGGACACCTGCGACGTCGTCATCAGCAACGTCGTGGTGATCGACGCCGTCCAGGGCATCCGCAAGGTGTCCATCGGCATCCGTGAGGGCCGGATCTGCTCGATCGGGCGGGCCGGCAACCCCGACACGCTCGACGGCGTCGACGTCGTCGTCGGCACCGGCACGTCCATCGTCTCCGGCGAGGGGCTCATCGCCACCGCAGGCGCCGTCGACACGCACGTCCACCTGCTGTCCCCGCGCATCATGGAGGCCTCGCTCGCCTCCGGCGTCACCACGATCATCGGCCAGGAGTTCGGCCCGGTGTGGGGCGTCGGCGTCAACTCGCCCTGGGCGCTGGGTCACGCGTTCTCCGCCTTCGACGCCTGGCCGGTCAACATCGGCTTCCTGGGCCGGGGTTCGTCCTCCCACGACGCCCCGCTGATCGAGGCGCTCGCCGAGGGCGGCGCCAGCGGCTTCAAGGTCCACGAGGACATGGGCGCGCACACCCGGGCGCTGGACACGGCCCTGCGGGTCGCCGAAGAGCACGACGTCCAAGTGGCCCTGCACAGCGACGGGTTGAACGAGTGCCTGTCGGTCGAGGACACCCTCAGGGTGCTCGAAGGCCGCACCATCCACGCCTTCCACATCGAGGGCTGCGGCGGCGGCCACGTCCCGAACGTGCTGAAGATGGCAGGCGTCCCGAACGTCATCGGGTCCTCCACCAACCCGACCCTGCCCTTCGGCCGGGACGCGGTCGCCGAGCACTACGGCATGATCGTCTCCGTCCACGACCTGAAGACCGACCTGCCCGGCGACGCCGCCATGGCCCGCGACCGCATCCGCGCCGGGACCATGGGCGCCGAGGACGTCCTGCACGACCTGGGCGCCATCGGCATCACCTCCTCGGACGCGCAGGGCATGGGCCGCGCCGGCGAGACCGTGCGCCGCACCTTCGCCATGGCCGGCAAGATGAAGGCCCAGTTCGGCGCCCCCGAGGACCACGACAACGAACGCGTCCTGCGCTACATGGCCAAACTGACCATCAACCCCGCCATCGCGCACGGCCTCGCCCACGAGGTCGGCTCCATCCAGACCGGCAAGCTCGCCGACATCGTGCTGTGGCGCCCCGAGTACTTCGGCGCCAAACCGCAGCTCGTCCTGAAGGCCGGCTTCCCCGCCTACGGAGTCGTCGGCGACCCGAACGCCGCCACCGACACCTGCGAACCCCTCGTCCTCGGACCGCAGTTCGGGGCGCACGGCGCGACCCCCGCCGAGATCTCCGTGGCCTTCGTCGCCCAGGCCGCCCTCGACCAGGGCAACGACACCATGCCCACCCGCCGCCGCCGCGTCGCGGTCCGCGGCACCCGCGGCATCGGCCCCGCCGACCTGCGCCTCAACTCCCGTACCGGAGCGGTCGACGTGGACGGGCGCACCGGCCTCGTCACCCTCGACGGCGAACCCCTGCGCTCCGACCCCGCCGACGCGGTCTCCCTCAACCGCCTGTACTTCCTCTGATGGACACAGCCCGTAAGGAACCCCCCATGTCTGCTGCCGCCGACGGCTTCCGCATGCCCGCCGAGTGGACCCCGCACGAGCGCACCTGGATGGCGTGGCCGGGCCCCAACCCCACCTTCGACAGCCCCGAGGACCTGGCCGCCTCCCGCGCCGCCTGGGCGGAGGTGGCCCGCACGGTCCGCCGCTTCGAACCCGTCACCGTCGTGTGCGGCCCGGACCAGACCGCGGCGGCCGCCGAACTCCTCGGCCCCGGCATCGACATCGTCGAGCGGGAACTCGACGACGCCTGGATGCGCGACATCGGCCCCACCTTCCTCACCGACGGCCGGGGCGGACTCGCCGCCGTGGACTGGACGTTCAACGGCTGGGGGGCCCAGGACTGGGCCCGCTGGGAGCACGACTCCAAGATCGGCGCCCAGGTCGCCGGACTGGCCGGCGCGAAGACGTACGCCTCCCGGCTCGTCAACGAGGGCGGCGCGATCCACGTCGACGGCGAGGGCACCGTACTGCTCACCGAGACCGTGCAGCTCGGCCCCGAGCGCAACCCCGGCTGGAGCCGCGAACAGGTCGAGGCGGAGATCCACGCCCAGCTCGGCACCGAGAAGGCCATCTGGCTGCCGCGCGGCCTCACCGGCGACTACCCCCCGTACGGCTTCGGCACCCTCGGCCACGTCGACATCGTCGCCGCCTTCGCCCGGCCCGGCGTGATCGTCGCCCACTCCCAGCAGGACCCCGCCCACCCCGACCACGAGGTCAGCCGGGAGGTCATCGGGCTGCTCAGGGCCCAGACCGACGCGCGCGGCCGCGCCATCGAGGTCGTCGAGGTCCCCGCCCCGACCGTCCTGGAGGCCGACGGCCACTGGGCCGACTACTCGTACATCAACCACTACCTCTGCAACGACGGCGTCGTCCTGTGCGGCTTCGACGACCCGCGCGACGAGACCGCGGCGGGCATCTTCCGCCGGCTCTTCCCCGAGCGGACCGTGACGCTGGTGGACGCACGTACGATCTTCGCGGGTGGCGGTGGCATCCACTGCATCACCCAGCAGCAGCCGAAGGTCTGACAACGGGAGTCACGGATGGCCGGTGCGCGGAAGAACGCGCCACCGCGCGAGGAGGTCCTCGCCGCCGCCATGGAGATGATCGCCGAACGCGGTCTGGAGAAACTCACCATGGCGGCGCTCGGCCGTGAGGTCGGCATGAGCAGCGGCCATCTCCTCTACTACTTCCGCTCCAAGGACGAGCTGCTGCTGCGCACCCTGGAGTGGAGCGAGGGCCGCCTCGGCACCGAGCGCGGCCGGCTGCTCGCCGCGCGCGGCACCGCCCGCGAGCGTCTGGACGCCTATGTCGACCTGTACGTCCCCGACGGCCACCGGGACCCGCACTGGACCCTGTGGCTGGAGGTCTGGAACCACTCCCAGAACGCGGACGACGACGCCCGCGAACGGCAGGCCGCCATCGAGGGCGCCTGGCACCGGGACCTCGTCGCGCTGCTCGCCGAGGGCGTCTCGCGCGGGGAGTTCCGCCCCCTCGACGCGGACCGCTTCGGCGCCCGGCTGCGTGCCTTGCTGGACGGCTTCTCCATCCATGTGGCGATCGGCCTGCGCGGCACCAGCCGCGAGCAGGTCCTGTCCCACGTGCGGGAGTTCCTCGACGACGCGCTGGCCTGAGCGGCCGGCGTCCGCCGATCATGTAGCCGAGTGCTCGCATCCTGAGACACCGTGTGACCACGGGGGCGGGTATGTGCCAGACTGCCCCCGTGCTCTCGTTCGCCATGATTATTGGCAGCAGGCGCGCCGGTCCGCAGTGACCGCCACGTACGACCAGGTACGGGCGGACACCGTCGTCCTCGACCCGCGCGCAGACCTCTCGCACCCGCGAGGGGTTTTTCGCATTTCTGGCCCACCTTCAGCCGGGAGCGCAGCGCGAGGGATCATTGGGGGACGGTGGAGCCGGTCATTCCGGTAGACCGAGTTTCAACACAGGAGCCTTGAGACCATGACGGAAACCAGCGAAGTCGACGATTCCTTCCACGTCTTCGACACGACGCTGCGCGACGGCGCGCAGCGCGAGGGCATCAACCTCACCGTGGCGGACAAGCTGGCCATCGCGCGGCACCTGGACGACTTCGGGGTGGGCTTCATCGAGGGCGGCTGGCCCGGCGCCAACCCCCGCGACACCGAGTTCTTCGCCCGCGCCGCCCAGGAGATCGACTTCCGGCACGCCAAGCTCGTGGCCTTCGGAGCGACCCGCAGGGCCGGCGGCAAGGCCTCGGAGGACCCCCAGGTCAAGGCACTCCTGGACTCGGGTGCCCCGGTGATCACGCTGGTCGCCAAGTCCCACGACCGGCATGTGGAACTGGCGCTGCGCACCACGCTGGAGGAGAACCTGGAGATGGTCCGCGACACCGTCTCCCACCTTGTCGCACAGGGCCGCCGGGTCTTCGTGGACTGCGAGCACTTCTTCGACGGCTACCGCGCCAACCCCGCCTACGCGAAGTCCGTGGTGCGGGCCGCGCACGAGGCCGGCGCCGACGTGGTCGTGCTGTGCGACACCAACGGCGGCATGCTCCCGGCGCAGGTGCAGGCCGTGGTCTCCACCGTCCTCGCGGACACCGGCGCGCGGCTCGGCATCCACGCCCAGGACGACACCGGCTGCGCGGTCGCCAACACCCTGGCCGCCGTCGACGCGGGCGCCACCCACGTGCAGTGCACGGCCAACGGCTACGGCGAGCGGGTCGGCAACTCCAACCTGTTCCCCGTGGTGGCGGCCCTGGAGCTCAAGTACGGCAAGAAGGTGCTCCCCGAGGGCGCGCTGCGCGAGATGACGCGGATCTCGCACGCGATCGCCGAGGTCGTGAACCTGACCCCCTCCACCCACCAGCCCTACGTGGGCGTGTCGGCGTTCGCGCACAAGGCCGGCCTGCACGCCTCGGCGATCAAGGTCGACCCGGACCTGTACCAGCACATCGACCCCGAGCAGGTCGGCAACACCATGCGGATGCTGGTCTCCGACATGGCCGGGCGCGCCTCCATCGAGCTCAAGGGCAAGGAGCTCGGCGTCGACCTCGGCGACGACCGCGAACTGGTCGCCCGGGTCGTGGAACGCGTCAAGGAGCGCGAGCTCCAGGGCTACACGTACGAGGCCGCCGACGCGTCCTTCGAACTCCTGCTCCGCGAGGAGGCCGAGGGCCGCAAGCGCACCTACTTCGAGGTCGAGTCCTGGCGGGCCATCGTCGAGGACCGCCCCGACGGCAGCCACGCCAACGAGGCCACCGTCAAGCTCTTCGCCAAGGGCGAGCGCATCGTCGCCACCGCCGAGGGCAACGGCCCCGTCAACGCCCTGGACCGCGCCCTGCGCGTGGCCCTGGAGACGCTCTACCCGCAGCTCGCCAAGCTGGAGCTGGTCGACTACAAGGTCCGCATCCTGGAGGGCAAGCACGGCACGCAGTCCACGACCCGGGTGCTCATCTCCACGTCCGACGGCGCGGGGGAGTGGTCCACGGTCGGCGTGGCGGAGAACGTCATCGCCGCGTCCTGGCAGGCCCTGGAGGACGCGTACACCTACGGCCTGCTGCGGGCCGGGGTCGAGCCGGCCCTGTAGCGGACACCCAGCGGGAGTCCGTGTCCCGTCCCCGGCAGGGACGGGACACGGACCGCGCTACCGCAGCTGCCACTTCTGGTTGGCGGCCCCGGTGCACGACCAGATCTGCGCCCGCGCCCCGTTCGCCGACGAGTTGTCCGTCACGTCGAGGCACTTGTTCGCCGCCGTGTCGACCACGTCACCCGTCGAGGAGTTGTACGACCACCGCTGGGCGCCCGAGCCGTTGCAGTCGTAGAGCTGGACCTTGGCGCCGTCGGACGTCGACCCCGAGGTGACGTCGAGGCACTTGCCGAGCGCGCGCACCGAACCGTCGGCCCCCACCGTCCAGGACTGCGCGGCGCTGCCGTTGCAGTCGTAGAGCTGCACCGCGGTCCCGTTGGCGCTCGATGCGCCCGCCACGTCGAGGCACTTGCCGGCCAGCCCGACGAACGCTCCGGACGAGCTGCCCCCGCCCGACTGCGTGCCGGACCAGGTGAAGGTCGCGGACGTCTTGCCGGGCAGCGAGTAGGTCGCGTGCTGACCGCCCCAGTTGACGGTGACCGTCTTCGCCGCGGAGGCGTCGTTGTAGGCGATCAGCGCCTTGGAACCGTCCGGGTTGCGCCAGGCGACGTTCGGGACGGCCGAGGAGGCCGTGGAGGCGATCCGCTGCGCCCCCGGCCGGACGAACTTCGTCAGATGGCCCATCGTGTAGTACTCGACCGTGTAGTCGACGGTCCCGCTCGCGCCGTCCCCGTTGTGCACGGTGATCAGCCCGGTGCAGGTGCCGCACCCCCCGTTGTGCGGGCCCTTGTTCTGGTCCACGGCGAGCGACCACTTGGTCACCGACTTCGCCCAGTTGCGGGTGTAGTCGACGATGTTGAGCATGTCCTCGCGCTGCTGGTTGGCGATCCAGGTGCCACCCGAGTGCTCGGTCCCGAAGGCGTCGAGACCCGGGTACTGGTTGTGCACGGACGTCTGCTTGGCGATGTCGCCGCCGTACCCGTGCCAGGCGATCCCGCCGAAGTTCGGATGCGAGCGGACCGCCGCGTCGTCGACGGTCTGGGCGGCGTAGGAGTCGTACACGTCCCAGTTCCAGTCGTGGGCGAGCACCTTCGTGGACAGCCCGGCGGCCTGGAGCTTGGGCAGCAGCTCGCTCTTGGTGAAGTAGGCGAGCCCCGAGGCGTTCCAGCTCATCGAGGGGTAGCCCGAGCAGCAGGTCGGCTCGTTCTGCGCGGTGACGTACGAGACGGGGACGCCCTGGTCCCGGTAGGCCTGGAGGTACTTCACGAAGTACGAGGCGTACGCGCCGTAGTCCTCCGCCTTCAGCCAGCCGCCGTTCAGCGACCCGCTGTCCTTCATCCAGGCCGGCGCCGTCCACGGCGAGGCCATCACGGTCAGGGAGGGGTTGAGCTGGAGGGCCTGCTTCGTGAGCGGCACCACGTCGGCCAGGTCGTGCGCGATGGAGAACTGCGCCAGGTTCGCGTCGCTCTGTCCGGCCGGCACGTCGTCGTAGGTGTAGCCGTAGCGCGCGAGGTCCGAGGCGCCCATGGGGTTGCGCAGGAAGGACAGCCCGATCCCGTCCGTGGGGGAGAAGAGCTTGCGCATCGTCGCGTCACGGGTGCTCTGCGACAGCGCGCCGCTGCTGTTCATCAGCCAGGCCGCGGTGTCCGTGAAGGACGCGCCGCCGCCGGTGAAGGTCTGGTACCGGGTGTTCTCGTCGACGGTGATGTTCTCGCCGCTGCCGCCGCTGCCCGACTGGAAGGCGAACGGCGCCTGCGCCTGGAGCCCGCGCACGACGTGCCGTCCGCCGTCGTCGTCCGTCGTCGTCAGATAGGCGGTGACCTGTTCGCCCGCGGCGTGCGCGGGCGCGGCCGCCGTGAATCCCGCGGTGGCGAGCAGCCCGGCGACGATCAGCCGGGCCGCCCGAGTGGATCTCCTCATGGAGCGCCGCCCTTTCGGAGGTGGGGGTGGGGAGGCGTGCGAGGCGTGAGTAAATGACGGCTGCGAAGGCGCGTCAAGGGGTTGCGCGTTCAGACTTTGAAGGAACAACTGCCCTGATCCGGCCGGGACTTGAGTCTGTACCGGTTCTGGCGTGAAGTCTTGACGGGTTGCCGGGGCACCAGTTAACTCACGCCGTGATCTAAGTCGTGAGAAGAGCGAGGGAACAGAGCAGCACGTCATCGTCAGGAAGCACGTCGTCAGAACCACGTGAGAGTCGAGGGGAACCCCATTGACCGGGCTCGATCGGAATTCCGTACGAAGAACCGCTCTGCTGGCCGGTGCCGCGCTGATCGCCGGACTGCTTCCGCTCGCTTCGGCGGGCGCGGCGGCGGCCGTTGATCCCGCGCCCGTCCCGGTCGACCGCTTCGAGGGCGAGGTGCCCTTCGCGAACCAGCCCGCCGAGGGCCTCTTCACCTGGGGCGGCGACAGCGACGACCCGCCGAAGCTCGCCCTGACCGCGCGCTCCGACGCACCCGAGGGCGCCAAGGTCCTCACCGGCGACTACGACATCAGCGGCTACGGCGGGTTCACCCACGACTTCGCCGCGGACCAGCCGGCCCACGACTGGTCCGCGCACAAGGGCATCCGCTTCTGGTGGGACGGCCGGAACACCGCCAAGAAGATCTCCTTCGAGATCAAGGACGGCGGCGCCAACGGCGAGGCCTCGGAGCTGTGGACGACCTCCTTCACCGATGACTTCAGCGGTTGGAAGCAGATCGAGATCCCCTTCGCCGACTTCGTCTACCGCACGGACTACCAGCCCGTCGGCGGTATCGACCACGTCCTGGGCCTGACCCAGATGTGGGGCTACGCCCTCACGCTCCCGGTCGGCGTCCAGGGGCAGTTCGCCATGGACGACGTCGAGCTGTACGGCAAGGCCGACCAGTCCCTGCGCGCCTCCGTCACCACCGACGCGGCGGTCTACCCGGTCAGGGAGGGCGGCACCGCGCGGGTGAAGGTCTCCGTCGCCACCACCGGCTCCGCCCCGATCGACGAGCCCGTGACCGTCGCGTACGAGAGCGCGGGCGGCGGCGCCGAGCCCGGCAGGGACTACGCCCCCGTCAAGGGCGAGATCACCTTCCCGGCCGGTACGACGTCCGGCACGAGCCGCACCGTCACCGTCCGGACCCTGCGCGACAAGTCCGCCGAAGCGGCCGAGACGATCCCCCTCAAGCTCACGGTGACCGGCGCCAAGGCTCCCGCCGAGACCCCGCAGGTCGTCATCGACGCCCACGGGCTGCCGTATCTCGATCCGAAGCTGCCCGTGCGGAAGCGGGTCGCCGACCTGGTCTCCCGGATGTCCCTGGAGGAGAAGACCGGGCAGATGACCCAGGCCGAGCGCGGCGCGATCGGCACCGGCGGCGACATCGCCGCCTACGACCTCGGGTCCCTGCTCTCCGGCGGCGGCTCCACACCGACCCCCAACACCGCCGCGGCGTGGGCGTCGATGATCGACGGCTACCAGCTCCGGGCACAGGCCACCCGATTCCAGATCCCGCTGATCTACGGCGTGGACGCGGTGCACGGCCACAACAACCTCGCCGGGGCGACGGTCATGCCCCACAACATCGGCATCGGCGCCACCCGTGACCCCGCCCTGGCGGAGCGGACGGGCGCGGTGACCGCCTCCGAGGTCCGCGCCACCGGCATCCCCTGGGACTTCGCCCCCTGCCTGTGCGTGACCCGCGACGAACGCTGGGGCCGCTCCTACGAGTCCTTCGGCGAGGACCCCGCGCTCGTGAAGGCCATGGAGACGGTCGTCCAGGGCCTCCAGGGCGCCCGCGACGGCAGCGACCTCAAGGACGACGACAAGGTCCTCGCGACCGCCAAGCACTACGTCGGCGACGGCGGCACCGGCTACGGCACGTCCACGACGGGCTCGTACACCGTCGACCAGGGCGTCACCAAGGTCACCAGGAAGGAGCTGGAGGCCGTCCACCTCTCGCCGTTCCAGACCGCGGTCGACCGGGGTGTCGGCTCGGTCATGCCGTCGTACTCCTCGCTCGACATCATCGGCGACGGCCAGGGCCCGGTGAAGATGCACGCCCGCGCCGACATGATCAACGGCGTGCTCAAGGGCCGGATGGGCTTCGACGGCTTCGTCATCAGCGACTGGAACGCCATCGACCAGCTCCCCGGCGACTACGCCTCGCACGTGCGCACCTCGGTCAACGCGGGCGTGGACATGATGATGGTGCCGTACTCGTACAAGGACTTCCGTACGACGCTCACGGACGAGGTGAAGGCGGGCCGCGTCACCGAGCGGCGGATCGACGACGCCGTGTCGCGCATCCTCACCCAGAAGTTCGATCTGGGGCTCTTCGAGAAGCCGTACGCCGACACCAGCGGCGCGTCGCGGATCGGCTCCGCCGCGCACCGCTCCGTGGCACGGCAGGCGGCGGCCGAGTCCCAGGTCCTGCTGAAGAACGCGGGCGGCGTCCTGCCGCTGAAGAAGTCCCAGAAGGTGTACGTCGCCGGTTCGAACGCCGACGACCTCGGCAACCAGACCGGCGGCTGGACCCTCACCTGGCAGGGCTCCTCCGGGGACATCACCAAGGGCACGACGGTCCTCCAGGGCATGCGGAACGCCGGCGGTGACGTCACCTACTCCAAGGACGCCTCGGCACCGACGAGCGGCTACGACGTCGGTGTGGTCGTCGTCGGCGAGACCCCGTACGCGGAGGGCGTCGGCGACGTCGGCAACGGCAACGACCTGGAGCTGACGGCGGCCGACAAGGCGGCCGTGGACAAGGTGTGCGCGGCCATGAAGTGCGCGGTGCTGATCGTCTCGGGCCGCCCGCAGCTCGTCGGCGACCGGCTCGGCGACATCGACGCCCTCGTCGCCTCCTGGCTGCCCGGCACCGAGGGCGACGGGGTCGCGGACGTCCTCTACGGAAAGCGCGCCTTCACCGGGCAGCTCCCGGTCACCTGGCCCAGGTCGGAGTCCCAGCTCCCGATCAACGTCGGTGACGCCTCCTACGATCCGCAGTTCCCGTACGGCTGGGGACTCACCACGCTGACCAAGACACCGGGGGGTGGCGCCGCCGCCCTGCGGGAGCTCGCCCGGGTGGCCTCGGCGGCGGAGCGGCGCGGAGCCGACGGGACGGCCCGCGCGGCCGTCACCCGGGCCCGCCTGCTCGTCCAGCAGAAGATCGGCACCTCGGTCACCGCGGCGAACGCGGGTCCCTTCGCGGACGCGGACCATCTCCTGCTGACCGGCCACTACGGAGAGGCGGTGGCGAAGCTGACCCAGGCGTACCGCGCCGCGTGAGGGAGAAACGGGAGGGCCGGCCGGGGCTGCACACTCAGCCCCGGCCGGCCCGCGTTCCGGCCCGCGTTCCGGCCCGCGTTCCGGTGAGCGCGGGGGGCCGCTCTCCCGATGTCCGGTTTCGCTCTGGTTCGGGTAGCTTCAAGGCATGAGGGCCGCACTCACCCGAGGACTTCCAGGCCTGCTGGTCGCACTGATGCTCGCGGCCCTGGCGATGGTGTGGCTCCCGGCGCCCCGGGCCCACGCCGCCACCGACGTCTCCACCGTCGCGGCGGCCCTGCGCAAGGGTCCCGTCTACGTGGACCCGGCCGCCTCCGGCCAGCTCTCCGCCACGGAGGCCGACGCCCTCGCCGCCAAGATCAAGAAGGCGGACAAGCCGGTCTTCGTCGCCGTGCTCCCCGCCGGCTTCCCCACCCAGGACCTGTTCCGGAACCTGCGCACCGACACCGGGATCACCGGCCTCTACGCGATCAGGCTCGGCGACCGCTTCGACGCCCGCGCCGACTCCGCGGTGATGTCCCGCTCGGCCGTGCAGAACCTCGTCACCAGCGTCCAGGGCGTGAAGGACGCCAACACCCAGCTCAACGACTTCACCGACCGCGCGCTCGCCAACATCCACGGCGCCGCCCCCGCGAGCTGGGGCGGCGGCGCGAACGACGGAGGCGTCTCGACGGGCGCGCTGATCGCGGTCGGCGCGGTGGCCGTGATCGGCGGCGCGGGCGCGTACACGGTCGTACGGCGCAACCGGCGCCGGCAGGAGGAGGAACAGCGCGCCGCGCTCGACCGGCTCCGGGTGGTCGTGGACGAGGACATCACCGCCTTCGGCGAGGAACTCGACCGGCTGGACTTCCACCCCGCCGAGGCCGGCGCCGACGACGCGATGCGGGCGGACTACGAACGCGCGCTGGACGCCTACGAACAGGCGAAGACGTACATGGCCCAGGCCGGGCGCCCCGAGGACGTGCGCTCCGTCACCCAGTCCCTGGAGGAGGGCCGCTTCTCCCTCGCCGTGCTCGCCGCGCGCCGCGAGGGCCGCCCGGTCCCCGAGCGCCGCGCGCCCTGCTTCTTCGACCCCCGGCACGGCCCGTCCGTCACCGACGCGACCTGGACACCCGCCGGGGGTGCGCCCCGAGAGGTCCCGGTCTGCAAGGCGGACTGGATGCGTCTCACCGGGGGCGAACAGCCGGCGGTGCGCGAGGTCGAGACGGACTACGGCCGCCGCCCCTACTGGGACGCGGGCCCGGCGTACGGCCCCTGGGCGGGCGGCTACTTCGGCGGCGGCGTGCTGCCGGGCCTGCTCGTCGGGACCCTGCTGGGCAGCATGATGGCGAGCCCCGGGTACGGGGCCGCGTACGGCAACGGATACGGCGACTTCGGCGGCGGCTACGACGGAGGCGACGTCTCCGGCGCCGACTTCGACTCCGGGGACTTCGGCGGCGGGTTCGGCGACGGCGGGGGAGGGGACTTCGGCGGGGGCGGCGGGGACTTCGGCGGAGGTTTCTGAGACCGGGCCCGCCCGGCGCCCCTCCCCGTACCGGACACGACCGGGCCCTCCCCGTGGGGCGAGCACCCCTCGGCGGCGCGAACGGGACACGAGCCGGCCCTCCCCGGCACCGGACACGAGAGCGCCCGCCTCCTCCGTACGGAGAAAGCGGGCGGGCGCGCTCGGTGGCCACCGGGCCGGCGGCCCGGCCGAGGCCAGGCCGGTGTGGCCGACAGGGGCGGTCGGGCCGGCGGCTCAGCCGGCGTTCCTGATCGCCGAGATGTCGAAGTTCAGCTTGATCTTGTCGGAGACGAGGACGCCACCGGTCTCCAGCGCCGCGTTCCAGGTGAGGCCCCAGTCGGAGCGCAGGATCTCGGCCTTGCCCTCGAAGCCCACGCGCTCGTTGCCGAACGGGTCCTTCGCGGCGCCGTTGAACTCCAGGTCGATGCTGATCTGCTTGGTGGTGCCGAGGATCTCCAGATCGCCGGTGATCCGGTAGTCGTCACCGCCGAGGGCCTCCGCCTTGACGGAGCGGAACGTCATCGCCGGGAACTCGTCGGTCTTGAAGAAGTCGGCGCTCTTGAGGTGACCGTCGCGGTCGGCGGACCCGGTGTCGATGCTGTCCATCTTGATGTCGAGGGAAGCGGTGGAGCGGGACGGGTCGCCGCCGTCCAGGTGGAGCGTGCCCTCGAAGTCCTTGAAGCTGCCCTTGACGTTGGTCACCATCGCGTGCCGGGCGACGAAGCCGATCGTCGAGTGGGCCGGGTCGATGGTGTACTCGCCGGTCAGCGCGGCCAGGTCCGGGTTGACGGCAGCGGCCGTCGCGGTGGCCGTCGCGGTGGCGGAGGTCGCGGTGGTGTCGGTGGTCTTGCGGCCGAAGATGCCCATGAGGTGCTCCTTGGGGGGACGGGCCGCGGTTCCGGGGAGAGCCACGGCGTCAGTCTGTTTAATGTTCAACGACTCCAACAAGGGCAACCGTAGACCTATTCCGTTCAACTTTCAACATCACCCGGAGGGTGTCCGCGAAGTCACGGTGGGTCGTGGTGCGGGGGCATCGGGAGTCGCGGTGGGTCGTGGCGTGGGGGCGCGGGTGCCGGTGGGTGGGAAGTCGTGGCGGGTCGTCCTGTCGGCCCTCTGGCGGACGCGCGTAGAACTCGGGCACCATCTGCGTGCACCCCCTGCACAGCCGCCCCACAGGAAACGCGGCCGCACGCCCGTGCGGCCGTACCGACGGTCCTCCGCAGGAAAGGTCCCCCCCCAGATGAAGTTCAGGTCCGCGCTGACCGCACTGGCCCTCCTCGTGGCCCCCGGCGTCGCCGTCGTCGGCACCGCCACCGACGCCTTCGCCGTCAGCAAGATCAGTCACGCCACCGCGACCTCGATGTTCCGCCAGTCCGGCATCACCTGGTCCTCCTCCGGCAATTGTTCCGACCGCAACAACTCCACCTGCACCTCGTTCGAGCAGCTCAACCTCGCCACCGCGCAGGGCGCCCAGACCCTCAAGGGGTCCAGCGGCTGCGCGCTCAACATCACCGGCGGCACCGAGACCGGGCACGCGAGCGGCACGTACTCGCACTGGAACGGCTACAAGCTCGACTACGGCAAGAACACCTGTGTCACCGCGTACATCAAGAACACCTTCACCTACATAGGCCTGCGCGGCGACGGCGCTCCGCAGTACCAGTCCGGCGCCGGCAACATCTACGCCGACGAGGGCAACCACTGGGACGTCCTGTACTACAACTGCGGCGGCTGCTGAACCGGCGCCTCCGGGGTGCGCGGACCCCCGAACGGGCGTCCGCGTCACCCCGGTGACGGCATGTGCCGCTCATGAATGTGAGATGGCAGTCGGCCGAACGGTTTGTGAGACCTCCACAACACCGAGCCCCTCCGGGCAGTCGGATCGCCTGCATGTGATGGTGGTTCTGTTCAGGGGCACCAGGAAAACGGTCCGGAGACTGTGCAGAGTCGACGGGCCTCTTTCCTTGGTGGACTTCGTATGGTCGCTACATGACCGTTTTGGACGAGGCCGACACCGCGAGCTCCACGATCCCCTCAGACGAACCGACGGACGCGCGTGGCCGGGTGGCCGAGCTGCACGCCATCCGTGCGGAGGCGCTGCGGGGTCCCAGCGAGAAGGCGACCGAGGCGCAGCACGCCAAGGGCAAGCTGACCGCCCGGGAGCGCATCGAGCTGCTGCTCGACGCGGGCTCGTTCCAGGAGGTCGAGCAGCTCCGCCGGCACCGGGCGACCGGGTTCGGCCTGGAGGCCAAGAAGCCGTACACCGACGGTGTCATCACCGGCTGGGGCACGGTCGAGGGCCGCACGGTCTTCGTGTACGCCCATGACTTCCGCATCTTCGGCGGCGCCCTCGGGGAGGCCCACGCCACGAAGATCCACAAGATCATGGACATGGCCATCGCGGCCGGCGCGCCGCTGGTGTCCCTGAACGACGGCGCCGGCGCCCGTATCCAGGAGGGCGTCTCCGCCCTCGCCGGCTACGGCGGCATCTTCCAGCGCAACACCAAGGCCTCCGGGGTCATCCCGCAGATCTCCGTCATGCTCGGCCCGTGCGCCGGCGGCGCGGCCTACTCGCCCGCGCTGACGGACTTCGTCTTCATGGTCCGCGAGACCTCGCAGATGTTCATCACCGGACCGGACGTGGTCAAGGCGGTGACGGGCGAGGAGATCACCCAGAACGGTCTGGGCGGCGCCGACGTCCACGCGGAGACCTCCGGCGTCTGCCACTTCGCGTACGACGACGAGGAGACCTGCATCGCCGAGGTGCGCTACCTCCTGTCGATGCTCCCGCAGAACAACCGCGAGAACCCGCCGCGCGCGGAGTCCTCGGACCCGGCCGACCGCCGCAGCGAGGTGCTGCTGGACCTGGTCCCGGCCGACGGCAACCGTCCGTACGACATGACCAAGGTCATCGAGGAGCTCGTCGACGACGGCGACTACCTCGAGGTCCACGAGCGCTGGGCCCGCAACATCATCTGCGCGCTGGCCCGCCTCGACGGCCAGGTCGTCGGCATCGTCGCCAACCAGCCGCAGAGCCTGGCGGGCGTGCTCGACATCGAGGCGTCCGAAAAAGCTGCACGCTTTGTCCAGATGTGTGACGCTTTCAATATTCCGATCATCACGCTGCTGGACGTGCCCGGGTTCCTCCCGGGTGTCGACCAGGAGCACGGCGGGATCATCCGGCACGGCGCGAAGCTGCTCTACGCGTACTGCAACGCGACGGTGCCGCGTATCTCCCTCATCCTGCGCAAGGCGTACGGAGGTGCCTACATCGTCATGGACAGCCAGTCCATCGGGGCCGACCTCACCTACGCCTGGCCGACGAACGAGATCGCCGTGATGGGCGCCGAGGGCGCCGCCAACGTCATCTTCCGCCGCCAGATCGCCGACGCCGCCGATCCCGAGGCCATGCGGGTCCGCATGGTCAAGGAGTACAAGGCCGAGCTGATGCACCCGTACTACGCGGCCGAGCGCGGACTGGTGGACGACGTCATCGACCCCGCCGAGACCCGCGAGGTCCTGATCAAGTCGCTCGCGATGCTCCACACCAAGCACGCGGACCTGCCCTCGCGCAAGCACGGCAACCCCCCGCAGTAACCCGGCGGATCCTCCGCGGTACCCCCGCGGAAACCTCTCTCATGGAGACTGAAACCTATGAGCACCCCTGACATCCGCGTCGAGAAGGGCCACGCCGAGCCCGAGGAGGTCGCCGCCATCACGGCGATCCTCCTGGCCCGTGCCGCCTCCGCTCCCACTGATGCCGCTCCCTCCCACCGTCCGCACCGCAAGGCGGGCTGGCGCCGCCTGGAGCGGGAGCCCGGTTTCCGGGCGCCGCACAGCTGGCACTGAGATCCGACGCCGACAGCCCCGCCCTCCGACGGAGGGCGGGGCTGTGGTGTGTCCGAGGCCCGCGGACGCCCTCCACGGCCGACAGGAGCCTCCGCGGCCGGGGTTCGGGCACTCCCCGCCGCCGGCCCGCCCAACGGGGCCGTACGGGGCAGGAGTTCGGCCGGCGGCACGAGAACGGCCCCCGTTTCTCCGGGCGGAGGAACGGGGGCCGTCGTCGTACGGGCGGAGGCTGCTAGCGCAGGCGCGCCATGAGGGCGTGCTCGACCAGCGTGATGAGCGCCGACTTGGCGTCCGCGCGGTGACGGGCGTCCGTCGTGATGATCGGGGCGTCCGGGCCGATCTGAAGGGCCTCGCGGACTTCCTCGGGGTTGTACGGCTGGTTGCCGTCGAAGCCGTTGAGGGCGATGACGAACGGCAGGCCGCTGTTCTCGAAGTAGTCGACCGCGGGGAAGCAGTCGGCGAGACGCCGGGTGTCCACGAGGACGATCGCGCCGATGGCGCCGCGGACCAGGTCGTCCCACATGAACCAGAAGCGGTCCTGGCCCGGCGTACCGAAGAGGTACAGGATCAGGTCCTGGTCGAGGGTGATACGGCCGAAGTCCATGGCGACGGTCGTCGTCGTCTTGTCTCCGGTGTGCGTGAGGTCGTCGATGCCCGCCGAGGCGGACGTCATGACGGCCTCGGTGCGCAGCGGGTTGATCTCCGAGACGGCGCCGACGAACGTGGTCTTGCCCACGCCGAAGCCGCCCGCCACCACGATCTTCGCGGACGTGGTGGAGCGGGAAGGCCCTCCGCTAGAGCTTGCGAAGTCCACTGAGCACCCTTTCGAGCAAAGTCACGTCTGGCTGGCCGCCGGCGTTTTCGTCGCCGCCGGGCTGATGGATGGCGACCAGGCCTGCCTCCGCCAAGTCGGCGACGAGGATCCTGGCAACACCGAGAGGGATGGTCAGCAGGGCCGAGATCTCGGCCACCGACTTGATCTCCCGGCAGAGGTTGCAGATCCGCTGATGCTCGGGCAACTGGCCCTGCATCTGGTGCGGCTGCGCGGTGGTGTGCACCAGCGCCTCGATGGCGAGCTGGTAGCGGGGCCTGGTGCGGCCACCCGTCATGGCGTACGGACGCACCAGGGGGTTGTTCGCCGCACCGGCCGGCGACGCCTCGGGGGAGCGTCGCTGCGGCTGCACCGGCTGGATGCGCGGAGCCGACGGCTGGTCGTACGGAGACGGCCCGGGGCCCTGGGGACCCTGAGGCGCGTACGGCTGCCGTCGCTGGTGGGGTGCGGAGGGAGGAAAGTTGTACCGGTTCGGGTCGCCGGAACCGTCGCCCTGCCCCTGGCCGGGGCCGTACGACCAATTGCCCGAAGACGAACCGCCTGGGGGTGTTACCACTTTCTCTCCTCCTCCGACCGTGCCGGGCACCCAACGCTGGGACCGCGTCCCGAAACCTTACGGCCCCGGGACGACAATTCGCACCGTCTGTCTATTAGTTGAGAAGGCTGCCCTGGAGCTCCGCACGAAGATCCGGAGTCAGGACCGTGCCCGCACGGTCCACCAGAAGCGCCATCTCGTACCCAATGAGACCGATGTCCGCCTCAGGGTGTGCAAGTACTGCGAGTGAAGAACCGTCCGAAATGGACATGAGGAAGAGGAATCCTCGCTCCATCTCCACAACGGTCTGGTTCACGTGGCCGCCCTCGAAGATACGGGACGCGCCCGCGGTCAAGGAGGTCAGACCGGACGCGACGGCGGCGAGCTGGTCGGCGCGGTCGCGGGGAAAGCCTTCGGACATAGCCAGAAGGAGTCCATCGGCGGAGACCACCACTGTGTGCGACACACCGGGGGTGTTGTCCACGAAGTTGGTGATCAACCAGTTCAGGTTCTGTGCCGCCTGGCTCATCGGGCTCACACTAACGCTCCTGGTTGTAGGTGCTGTCAGAGCCGAAGCCCTGACCGTTCGTCTCAGTACCTGCACTGCGTCCCCGCTCGACACCGCGACGCAGGTTGCTCAGCCTGCCCCGGACGTCTTCGGGAGCACGGGAGACCTGGGGGCCTCCCTGGGGGGTCGATTCCGCGGTTCCCTCGACCAGGTTGGCCTTGGGCACCCGCCGCGGCAGACCGGACGAGGTGACCCCGCCCGCCTTGGGCTTCTTCAGCTGCTCGGCGCGCTGCCAGCGGTCGTCGTTCGACGACCGCCAGTCGTCGCCCGTGTTCCCGGAGGACATGGGCGCCGCCTGCTCCCTCGCCGGTTCCGCGGGGCGCCGGCCGTTGCCGGCGGGGGCGGGTCCGCGACGGGGGAGTCCCGAGTTGGTCATCGTGTGGGGGGCCGAAGAGGCCGGACCCGGACGACCAAAGCCTACGCTGTTCTGCTCGGCCGCGTCAGCGACCTGCGGAGATTCCGCTTGCGGAGCGTAGTCGGGCCGGTACCCGCCCTGGTAGCCACCCTGGTGCGTGTCCTGCTGCGGCCAGTCGTCCTGGTAGGACGGCTCACCGAAGCCCGACACCGTCTCCGGGGCGGAGCCACCCATTCCGGCGTGGTCCTGCCGGCCCGGCTCCGTGTAGGAGGGCTCAGGGTAGCCGCCGTTGGACGGGAAGTACGCCTCGTCGTACGCAGCCTGCTGCGGCTCCTCGTACGACGTCTGCTGGTCGTACGTGGTCTGCTGCTCCTCGTGCACACCCTGGGCGCCGTCGTACGCCGGGGCGCCGTCGAAGGACGGCTGTCCGTTGTCGTACGAGGGGCCGGCAGGGGCGTCGAAGGCGTCGGTGTAGCCCTGGGAGCCCTCGATGGCCTCCGGGCCCTGCGCCTGCGCCTCCAGGGCCGCACGGCGCTCCTCACGCATGAGCGAGCGGCCGACGGGGTCGAGGTCGCGGATGTCGTCCGGGACCTCGTAGCGGCTGTCGTCGAAACCGAGGTCCGCGGCGGTCAGCACGGGCTGCTGCTGCGCACCGAAGTTCTCGCCCGGGAACTGCTGCTGCTGGTGCTGCTGCTGCTCGGGAATGATCTGCGACACGGTGAACTCGTCGGTCATCGGCTGCTGCTCGCCACCGCCACCGTGGGTGATGGCGTCGGGGAGCATGACAAGGGACGTGGTGCCGGCCTGCTCGCCCGAGGGGCGGAGCTGGACGCGGATGCCGTGGCGGTCCGACAGACGGCCGACCACGAAGAGACCCATGCGCTGCGAGATCGCGGCGTCCACGGTCGGCGGGTTGGCCAGCTTGTGGTTGATGTCCGCGAAGTCCTCGGCGGTGAGGCCGATGCCCTTGTCGTGGATCTCGACCATGACGCGGCCGTCGGGGAGACGGGTCGCGGTGACACGGACCTTGGTCTGCGGGGAGGAGAACGTGGTCGCGTTCTCCAGGAGCTCGGCGAGCAGGTGCACGAGGTCGGTCACGGCGCGGCCGTGGATCTCGGCCTCCGGGACACCGGAGAGCTCGATGCGCTCGTACTGCTCCACCTCGGAGGAGGCGGCGCGCAGGACGTCGACCAGCGGGACCGGCTGGTCCCAGCGGCGTCCGGGCTCCTCGCCGGCGAGGACCAGGAGGTTCTCGCCGTTGCGGCGCATACGGGTCGCGAGGTGGTCCAGCCGGAAGAGGTTCTCGAGCTGGTCCGGGTCGGCCTCGTTGTTCTCCAGGTCGGTGATCAGGGTCAGCTGGCCCTCGATCAGCGACTGGTTGCGGCGCGAGAGGTTCGTGAAGATCGCGTTGATGTTGCCTCGCAGGAGGGCCTGCTCGGCGGCCAGTCGCACGGCCTCGCGGTGGACCTGGTCGAAGGCGCGGGCGACCTCGCCGATCTCGTCCGTGGTGTTGATCGGGATCGGCTGCACGCGGGTGTCGACCCGGCCGGGGTCGGTGCGCGAGAGCTGGTCGACCAGCATCGGCAGGCGCTGCTCGGCGACATTGAAGGCGGCGCTGCGGAGCTGGCGCATCGAGCGGCTCATCTGGCGGGCCACCATGCCGGCCAGGATGAACGCGGCGAGCAGGGCGACGACGACGATGGCACCGGTGATGAAGGCGTCGGTGCGGGCGGTGTTCGAGATGTCACCGGCCTCGGCCACGGCCTTGTCGGCGAGGTCGGACTCGATCTGGCGGTACGCGTCGTACTTGGCGGTGTTGACCGCCATCCAGTTCTGCGCGGTGACGCCCTTCGCGGCGAGCAGCGCACGGTCGCTCTCCAGCGTGGACCGGAGCCCCGAGAGCTCCTTGACCATCTCGTTGTCGCCGGTGGGCGGCGGAACGTAGGCCGGGTCGGCGGCGGCGGCTTCCTTGGCCTTCGCGGTCAGCTCGGACTTGATCTTCGCCGACGCCTCGTCGAGCTTGGCGCTGTCGGCCTCGGTGCCACCACCCTTGTACTCCTCGATGGCGATGCCCTCGAGGTAGGCGTACGAGGACAGGGCGACGCGCTGGCTGGCGAGGCCGCTGTTGCCGGGGCCCGGCTTGATCAGCAGGTGCAGACCGATGGACCGCTCCAGCGACAGCGCGGCCTTGGACAGCGAGATCGCGTAGACGGTACGGCCGTAGCTGGTGATGTTTCCGGTGCCCAGACCGAGCTCGTTGGCGAACTCCATCAGCGGGTGCTGGATCTGGAGGTAGCCCTCTTCGGTCTTCACGCCGGTCAGCGTGGTGGTGTACGCGAACTTCCGCAGCTTCTCGAGACCGGGCTCGACGTTGCGGAAGACCGCGAGACGGCGCTCCAGGCCCGGAGTCTTGGGCATGTCCTGGGCGGCCTCGTCGAAGGCGTCGGCGGCCAGGTCGGTCTCCCGGCGGACCTTGACGACGGTGGCGTCCTTGTCGCCCTTGCCGGACAGCAGGGGCGCGGCGCTGAGGTCGCGCTCTTCGAACAGCTTGTCGCCGTACGTCAGTGCCGCCTGCACGAGGCGGGCCGTCTTCTCGGCGTCCTGCGCTTCCTGCCAGGTGTCGATCGAGCCCTTCACCTGGAAGCCGCCCATGACGAGGCCGACCACCACGGGTATGAGCAGGATCGCGTTCAGCCTGGTCGGCACGCGCCAGTTGCGCGGGGAGAATCGGCTCCCGCTCGGCGCGGGCGCCGGCGTGGGCTCGGGGCCGGCGACTTGTGCGGGCGCCGCTCCGCGCGCCGGCGGGGTGAAGTTGCCCCGTGCCGACGGCTCGGGACCGTTCATGCTTCGCCTCACTCGACCAACAACCTCTCGGCGTCGGCACCTGCTGTGTGCCGCCGTATCTACCAGCGCCCTTGACTACTGGGCAGTTCAGCGCATTCCAGCACGCCAAGCAGCGCCATTCCAAACACTCGGAACGGGTGATTCCGAGTGGTGCCGGCCACAGATAAAACGGTCATAAAGAGCGAGCCCCGCCAAAAGACGGGGCTTTCATGAACGCAGGGGCATCGGGCGACCGCTATGCGTGTCGGGGCCGGCGAAATTCTCTGTCGAAACGTTATGAACACCGAGGCCGGCCGTGTCAAATGACACAGCCGGCTCCAATGCGTCTACGACAACTTCCATAGGGAGCCGTCTACTTGGCTGCTACCGCAGCCGTGCCATGAGGGCGTGCTCGACCAGCGTGATGAGAGCGCTCTTCGCATCTGCACGGTGTCGCGCGTCCGTCGTGATGATCGGGGCGTCCGGGCCGATCTGAAGAGCCTCGCGCACTTCCTCCGGGTTGTACGGCTGGTGACCGTCGAAGCCGTTGAGGGCGATGACGAACGGCAGGCCGCTGTTCTCGAAGTAGTCGACCGCGGGGAAGCAGTCGGCGAGACGCCGGGTGTCGACCAGGACGACGGCGCCGATGGCGCCGCGGACCAGGTCGTCCCACATGAACCAGAAGCGGTCCTGGCCCGGCGTACCGAAGAGGTACAGGATCAGGTCCTGGTCGAGGGTGATACGGCCGAAGTCCATGGCCACCGTGGTGGTGGTCTTGTCCCCGGTGTGGGTGAGGTCGTCGATGCCCGCCGAGGCGGAGGTCATGACGGCCTCGGTACGCAGGGGGTTGATCTCGGAGACGGCACCCACGAACGTGGTCTTGCCGACACCGAAACCACCCGCTACGACGATCTTCGCGGAGGTGGTCGCCCGGCCTCCGTCAGAGCTTGCGAAGTCCACTGAGCACCCTTTCGAGCAGTGTCACGTCCGGCGCGCCGCCGTTGTTCTCATCGCCGCCAGGCTGGTGAATGGCGACAAGTCCGGCCTCGGCGAGGTCCGCGACAAGGATCCTGGCCACGCCGAGCGGCATGCCCAGGAGGGCCGACACCTCGGCCACCGACTTCACTTCCCGGCACAGATGGCAGATGCGCTGGTGTTCGGGGAGCAGTCCCATCAGCTGGGCCGGATCGGCCGTGGTGCTGATCAGAGCTTCTATGGCCAGTTGGTACCGCGGCCTGGTCCGGCCGCCGGTCATCGCGTACGGACGTACCAGCGGCTGGTCGCCTTCATCCCCGTACGACTCGGCGTACGGATCATGAGAGGCGGGGGGCGGGGTCATGAATCCTCCGGGCGGGACAGCAAGTCGGTCAGTCGTGCCGTCTGTTGGGGCCGGTGGGGGGATTGTGGCGGCCGGACGGTGATTTCGTGCGGTGTCTGGATCCGGCGGCGGTCAGTGAAGCAGACTGCCTTGTAGTTCGGCACGCAGGTCCGGCGTGAGGACGGCGCCCGCACGGTCGACGAGCAGTGCCATCTCGTAGCCGACAAGGCCGATGTCGCACTCCGGGTGGGAGAGGACCGCGAGGGACGATCCGTCCGAAACCGACATCAGGAAGAGGAAACCGCGCTCCATCTCCACGACCGTCTGGGCCACCGAGCCGCCTTCGAAGATCCGGGAGGCCCCGGCAGTCAGCGAAGTGAGTCCGGAGGCGACGGCCGCCAGTTGGTCCGCGCGGTCGCGGGGGAAGCCTTCGGACATCGCCAGAAGGAGTCCGTCGGCGGACACGACGACGGTGTGGGACACCCCGGGGGTGTTGTCCACGAAGTTGGTGATCAACCAGTTGAGGTTCTGTGCCGCCTGGCTCATCGGGCTCAACTAACGCTCCTGCTGGTGAGTGGGGCTGGGGAAGCTGCCGGTCTGACCGTTACCGGCCTGTCGACCCTGCTGAATGCCCCTACGGAGATTGGTCAGCCGGCCGCGTACGTCATCGGGCGCACGCGAGACCTGCGGACCGCTTTGGTGCTGTTGCTGCTGTGCCGTGCCCGCGACGAGGTTGGCTCGCGGGACTCGACGCGGCAGGCCTGAGGTGGTGACCCCGCCTGCCGACGGCTTACGGGAACGCTCCGCCTGCTTGACGAGATCGTCGTTCGGAGAGCTGCGCCACGAGGTGGCGGCCGGTGCGGCTGCCGGCCGCTGCGGAACCGGGGGAGTCTGCGGCTGCTGGGGGGCGGCCTGTGCGTATCCCTGGGAGCCGTTGGTCGGGGACCCGTGGGACCCGTTGCTCTGGGCGGCACCGCCCGCGGGCGCACCGTCCGAGCCGTTCGCCTGACCGTGGAACCAGTTGGTCTCCAGCGTGTCGTACAGCGGTGTACGGCCGTCACCGGGGTTCGAGGCCGGGGGAAGCGCCTCGGGGGCCTGCGGACGGGCGGGGGCCTGTGGGGTGGCCGGCCGCTCGTACTGTCCGGTGGAGGATCCCTGGCCGTTGCCGTAGCCGGGTGCCGCGAACTGCCCGGTGGACGCGGGGTCCTGGGAAGGCGCGTAGCCCGGCTGGGCGAACTGGCCGGTGGACGACGGAGCCTGGGAGGCGCCGTAGCCCTGGGCGGCGAACTGCCCCGTTGCGGCCGGGTTCTGGCCGGCGGGGGACTGGTTGCCGTATCCGTACTGGCCGTTGTTCTGGCCGTTGTTCTGCGGCGCGCCCGCGCCGGGGCGCGGGGCGTCGAAGTCGGGACGGGCGAACTCCGCGGTGGAGGCGGGGCCCTGCCGGTCGTCGATGCGCGGCATGCGCGACGTGGCGTCGGGGTCCTCGTGACCACGCGGGGTGTCGAGCGAGGTCCGCGGAACCGGCGGCTGGGCGTTCTCGTCGCTCCAGCTCGGCGTGCGGGACCCGGTGTTGCCGCCGGGCAGCTCGGCGCGTGCGCCACCGCGGCCCGGAAGCTGCGGGCGACGACGGCCGCTCTTGCCGCCGGACGCCTTCGCGGGCGCCGCGGGGGCCTGGTTGCCGTCGCCGAAGGCGTTCTGGCCCGTCTGGCCGGTCTGACCCGTGCCGGAGCCGTTGCCGAAGGAGTTCTTGCGGCCGCCGGACGTGTCGCCGAAGGCGTTCTGGGAACCCGCTCCGTCGCCGAAGCCCTGCTGCTGCGAGCCGTTCTGGGCGGGGAAGCCCTGCTGCGGGCTCTGCCCGAAGGCGTTCGCGCCGGCGGGGGCCTGCCGGCCCTGCTGGCCCTGGCCGCCCTGCGGACCACGCGCTCCGCCGGAGGCACCCGGGCGAGAGCCCTGGCCCGTGCCGGGCAGCGCGGCCCGCGCACCCTGGCCGGAGCCGACCTGCCCGCGCTGCGGCGGGGCCCCGAGGGGACCGCCGGGAGCGGAGGGGGAGCCGGCACCGAGCGAGCCACCGCCCGAGCGACGGGCCGCGGCCACACCGGCCGAGGCCTGCGCGGCGGCGGGGCCGCCGCCGGCGGCACCCTGGCCGGGCTTGTTCGGCATGGGCTTCTTGCCGCCCTGGGCGACGTCCACCGGCAGCATGACCAGCGCGGTCGTACCACCGGAGTCGGACGGGCGGAGCTGGATGCGGATGCCGTGACGCTGGGACAGACGACCGACCACGAACAGACCCATGCGTCGGGAGACGGAGACGTCCACCGTGGGCGGAGCGGCGAGCCGCTCGTTGATCGCGGCCAGGTCCTCGGGGGACAGACCGATACCGGTGTCGTGGATCTCGATCAGCACGCGGCCGTCGGGCAGGGCGTGACCGGTGACCTTGACCTTGGTCTGCGGGGAGGAGAACGAGGTGGCGTTCTCCAGCAGCTCCGCGAGCAGGTGGACGAGGTCGTTGACGACGCGGCCGGCGACCTCGGTGCCGGGCACCGAGGCGAGCTCGATGCGCTCGTACTGCTCCACCTCGGACGCGGCGGCGCGGAGGACGTCGACCAGCGGGACCGGACGGGTCCAGCGACGGCCGGGCTCTTCACCGGCGAGGACGAGAAGGTTTTCGCCGTTACGGCGCATGCGGGTCGCGAGGTGGTCGAGCTTGAACAGCGAGGAGAGCTGGTCGGGGTCGGCCTCGCGCGACTCCAGCTCGGATATGAGCGAGAGCTGACGCTGGATGAGGCCCTGGGAACGGCGCGAGAGGTTGGTGAACATCGCGTTGACGTTGCCTCGCAGAAGGGCCTGCTCGGCGGCGAGGCGGACGGCCTCGCGGTGCACGTCGTCGAAGGCCGCGGCCACCTGGCCGATCTCGTCCCGGGAGTGCACACCGACGGATTCCACGGAGGTGTCGACGTCCTGCGGGTCCGACTCCGAGAGCTGCTTGACGAGCTCGGGCAGTCGGTCCTGGGCGACCCGGGTGGCGGTGTCCTGCAGGCGGCGCAGCGAGCGGATCATGGACCGGGCCACGACGAAGGCGCCGACGAGCGAGACACCGAGGACGAGCAGGATCAGGACACCGGAGATGATCGCTTCACTCTGCGACTGGTTACGCAGCTCACGGGCCTTCTGCTCCATCTCGCTGAGCAGCGTGGTCTCGATCTTCGACATCTGGTCGATCTTGGACGAGTCGTCGTCGAGCCAGTCCCTGTAGGACCGCTTGTTCTGCGTGCGCAGACCCTCGGGGTTGCTCAGCACGCGCTTGGCGTACTGGTCGGCCGACTTGATCGTCGGGTTGTCGCCCTCGATCGGCAGGAGGAGTTCCGTGCTGCCGGAGCCGTAGATGTTCTTGAAGGCCTGGTTCTCGGAGTCCTGGCTCTCCAGCGCGGACTGCGCGTACTGCTGGTCGTTCTTGGAGAGGGTTCCGAAGGTCGTCGGCCGCGTGGGGAGCGCGGCGGCGATGATGGCCCGCTGGACGGAGGCGTACTCCTTGGCGGCGGAGAACGATGCCAGCGCGCGGGTGCGCTGGATCATCTCCGGGTTGCTGGTCGCCTCGGCCATGTCCTGCGAGAGCGCGAGGAGCTCGGTGACCAGGCGGTGGTACGCGTCCACCGTCTGGGTCGCGTTCTGAGGGTCGTTGTAGGCGCTGCTGCGGATCGCGTTGAGCTTGTAGAGCTCGCTGACGACGCCGACGAGGCTGTCGTGCACGCCGGAGAGCTGGCCCTTGGCCGTGGCGTCGTCGACCTGCTGCGTGCCCTCGAGGAAGTGCTTCTTCGCCACGTCCGTGGCGTCGCGCACGGACTTGACCTCGTAGTCGTTGGACAGGGCGCCGTGGGCCAGCGGACCGGCCGACTCGTCGCGCTCCTTCTGGAGCGCGGCGGCGAGCTCGGTGGCCTGCTTGGTCATCTCGGTCAGCAGTCGCATGTTGTCGAGCTGCTGGATGTTGTCCATCGACTCGTTGATGCGGAGTGCACCCAGCGAGGTCGCTGCGACCACGGGGAGTGCGAGCAGCGAGACGAGTCGTGTCGAGATGCGCCAGTTCCGCAGGGCTACGCGCGAGCCGTGGCTCGGAGTGGCGCTCTGCGTGGCGTCGGTCGTGGTGGCGGGAGCCTTGGGCTTCGCGCCGGCGCGAGCGGAGTGTTCACCGCTGCCGCCGACCTCTGCCGGTCCCGGGTTCTGGGCGTGCTGGGGCGAGGAACCGCGGTCGGTCCCGCCGCGCGGCTCCGGCTCCGCCGAAGCGCTGCCATCCCTCTTGAAACGTCCCTGCACTAGCGTCGCAACCTCTGGACCAGGCGCCCCTCCGCTGGAACGGCGGGACGGTGTCGGCGTTGTACACGGACGCAGATGCGCCCTGTGTATGTGGTCTGAGTGACCGGCGCAGGTTCCCCCTTCCCGCCGCCACTCGGCGCTGAGTAGCGCCCCTGCGCGCCGGATCGTGAATCCGCGGCGGTTCGAGGAATTCCAGCACAGCCCAGGATCTCCAACAAGGCCCGTGTACCAGGCTGTGACCTTCGTGACAGGATGTGAGTGACAGGTCACGAGGTGTGCAAAGGGTTCTCGTACATACCGGGCATACGCCTACGAGCCATGGGGGTGCATACCCTGTCCCAGTCGCGATGATCAGGAGCGGAATGATTGGTTCAGTGGCGTAATGTCCCTTTGGTCGCACCGAGTTGAGGGTCTCGATTGACCGGTTTGCCCCTTGGTGAGTGAGGAAACTCACACACCGATCATGGCCTCTTCACGCCATCGCCAGGGAATTGAATGTTTAGCCTGACGCTTTACAGGCATGGCGAATCCGACAACCCGCGTCCATCTGGGGCTCTTTGACCCCGACCGGCGCCCAGGACGACAAGGTCGAGCAAAACGGTGAAGACGACGATGATGTTCCGCAACATTGCCAACCCGCGGCGCACGACGCTGGCGCACCTCGAGGACGCCGACGCCCTGCGCACGCCGGAGCTGCCGGAGCACGCCGTCGTCCTCCCGCTGCAGACGGCCAACCCCCGCCGCACCGTCCTGATGGACGCCCCGGTCGCGGTCGCCGCCGCGGAGTGACCCGGTGACCGGCCGAGGGCCGCGCCCCGCGCGGCCCGGCCGGTCGGGGACGGCCGCCCCTGGCCGAGGAAGCCGCCGTCCGGCCCCCGGACCGGCGCCCCGCCGCTCACCACCCCGGCGGATATACGCGAAGTCGGCAGCCCTTGCCGCGTTAGCCTGGAGCGTCAGACTCCAGCCAGCTCAGTGAGGGGCGCAAGGATCCCGTGCGCATCGCCAGATTCTCCATCGACGGCAACGTCGCTTTCGGCGCGGTCGAGGGCGACAAGCCGGACGAGCTCGTCCTCGACATCATCAAGGGCATCCCGTTCGCGGACTTCGAGCTCTCCGGTACGAAGGTCCCGCTGAACAAGGTCCGGCTGCTGCCGCCGGTGCTCCCGAACAAGGTCGTGGCCTACGGCCGCAACTACGCGGAGCACGCCAAGGAGCTCGGCAACGAGGTGCCCGAGGCCCCGTTCGCCTTCTTCAAGCCGTCGACCTCGGTGATCGGCCCCGGCGACCCGATCCAGTACCCCTCGTTCTCCAGCGAGCTGCACCACGAGGCCGAGCTCGCCGTCGTCATCGGCCGCATGTGCCGCGAGGTCCCGCGCGAGCGCGTGAAGGACGTCATCCTCGGCTACACCTGCGCCAACGACGTCACGGCCCGCGACGTGCAGAAGCGCGAGAAGCAGTGGGCCCGCGCCAAGGGCTTCGACAGCTCCTGCCCGCTCGGCCCCTGGGTGGAGACGGACCTCGACCCCGCCGACCTGACGATCCAGTGCACGGTCAACGGCCAGCAGCGCCAGCTCGGCCGCACCAGCGAGATGATCCACTCCATCGAGGACCTGATCGTCAACATCACCGAGGCCATGACGCTGCTCCCCGGCGACGTGATCCTCACCGGCACCCCGGCTGGGGTCGGCCCCCTGAACGTCGGCGACGAGGTCGCCGTCACCATCGAAGGCATCGGCACTCTCACCAACAAGGTGATCAAGCGTGGCTAACGTCCGTGTACGTTTCTGTCCCTCCCCGACCGGCAACCCCCACGTCGGGCTGGTCCGCACCGCCCTGTTCAACTGGGCGTTCGCCCGGCACAACGAGGGCACCCTGGTCTTCCGCATCGAGGACACCGACGCGGCCCGCGACTCCGAGGAGTCGTACGAGCAGCTCCTCGACGCGATGCGCTGGCTGGGCTTCGACTGGGACGAGGGCCCCGAGATCGGCGGCCCGCACGCGCCGTACCGCCAGTCGCAGCGCATGGACCTGTACGCGGACGTCGCCGCCAAGCTCCTGGACGCGGGCCACGCGTACCACTGCTACTGCTCCACCGAGGAGCTGGACACCCGCCGCGACGCCGCCCGCGCCGCCGGCAAGCCCTCCGGCTACGACGGCCACTGCCGCGACCTGTCCGCCGAGCAGAAGGCCGCCTACGAGGCCGAGGGCCGCAAGCCCATCGTCCGCTTCCGGATGCCCGACGAGGCGATCACCTTCGAGGACCTGGTCCGCGGCGAGATCACCTACCTCCCGGAGAACGTCCCGGACTACGGCATCGTCCGCGCCAACGGCGCGCCGCTGTACACGCTCGTCAACCCCGTCGACGACGCCCTGATGGAGATCACCCACGTCCTGCGCGGCGAGGACCTGCTCTCCTCCACCCCCCGGCAGATCGCCCTCTACAAGGCGCTGACCGAGCTGGGCATCGCCAAGGAGACCCCGGCCTTCGGCCACCTCCCGTACGTGATGGGCGAGGGCAACAAGAAGCTCTCCAAGCGCGACCCGGAGTCCTCGCTCAACCTCTACCGCGAGCGCGGCTTCCTCCCCGAGGGCCTGCTGAACTACCTCTCGCTGCTCGGCTGGTCGCTCGCCGCCGACCGCGACATCTTCTCCATCGACGAGATGGTCGCCGCGTTCGACGTCACCGACGTGAACCCGAACCCGGCCCGCTTCGACCTGAAGAAGTGCGAGGCGATCAACGCCGACCACATCCGCATGCTCGACGTGAAGGACTTCACCGAGCGCTGCGCCCCGTGGCTGCGCGCCCCGTTCGCCCCCTGGGCGCCGGAGGACTTCGACGAGGCGAAGTGGCAGGCGATCGCCCCGCACGCCCAGTCGCGGATGAAGGTGCTCTCCGAGATCACGGACAACGTCGACTTCCTGTTCCTGCCGGAGCCGGCCGTCGACGAGGCGTCCTGGACGAAGGCCATGAAGGAGGGCAGCGACGCCCTGCTCCGTACGGCCCGCGAGAAGCTGGAGGCGGCCGACTGGACCTCTCCGGAGTCCCTCAAGGAGGCCGTCCTGGCCGCCGGTGAGGAGCACGGCCTGAAGCTCGGCAAGGCCCAGGCCCCGGTCCGTGTCGCCGTCACCGGCCGCACGGTCGGCCTGCCGCTCTTCGAGTCCCTGGAGATCCTGGGCAAGGAGAAGACGCTGGCACGCGTCGACGCGGCCCTGGCGAAGCTGGCCGCCCAGCCCTGACGGGCAGAGGGCGGAAGAGGGGCGGCACCCGGTCCGGGTGCCGCCCCTCACGCATGTCCGGACCGGCGCCAAGGCGGTCGTGATCGGGCCGGCGCCCGGTGACGGTCGTCACGCGGACCCGGGCCGGGCGCGGTCGCCGCGTGAACCGCCGCCGGGTGGCCGTCGTCACACGGACCGGTGCCACGTGGTGGTCGTCACGGCGGGGGTTCCGGTCCTCGCCGTCGCGGATGACCGCCGCCCGCGGGACAGCCGCCCGTCCCCGGCGATACCGTCGGGCCATGGGCATCGACGCCGTGGTCTGGGACATCGACGACACGCTCTTCGACTACACGAGCGCCGACAGGGCGGGCATGCGGGACCATCTCGCGGCCGAGGGACTGCTCGACGGCGGTACGAGCGTCGAACAGGCCCTCACGCGCTGGCGGGAGATCACCGACGCCCAGTGGGCGAGGTACGCGGCCGGTGAGACGGACTGGCAGGGCCAGCGGCGGGACCGCGTCCGGGTGTTCCTGGGGGAGTCGCTGAGCGACACCGAGGCCGACGCGTGGTTCGACCGGTACATCACGCACTACGAGGGCGCCTGGGCGCTGTTCCCCGACGTCCTGCCCGCCCTCGACGCGCTCGCCTCCGGCCACCGGCACGCGGTGCTGTCCAACTCCAGCCTCCTCGTGCAGGACCGCAAGCTGCGCGTCCTCGGTGTGCACGACCGCTTCGAGGCCATCCTGTGCGCCGCCGAGCTCGGCGTCTCCAAACCCGCGGCGGCCGCCTTCCACGCGGCCTGCGACGCCCTCGGGCTGCCGCCCGGCCGCGTCGCCTACGTCGGGGACCATCCGGAGATCGACGGACGCGGCGCCGCCGACGCCGGTCTGCTCTCGGTGTGGATCGACCGCGGCGGCGCCGGTGCCGCCGGCACCGCCGGACGAAGGGGTCCGCATCGGATCGGATCGCTCGCCGAGTTGCCCGCGATCCTCGCCGCCGATACCCGTTTTGGAGCGCCGTCCACCTTCGGGTAATGTTCTTTCTGCGCCGCCGGGAGCGGGCCGAAAGGCCGGAGCTCGGAGGCGCTCGCTAAAACAAGATCCCCACGCGGGGTTGAGTTTCAGTGGCCTATGGTGTAATTGGCAGCACGACGGTTTCTGGTTCCGTTAGTCTTGGTTCGAGTCCAGGTAGGCCAGCTCGCAGAGCTCATCTGCACCGCGGAGATCCAGATCCGCAAAGCCCCCGTTGTGTAGCGGCCTAGCACGCTGCCCTCTCACGGCAGTAGCGCCGGTTCGAATCCGGTCGGGGGTACAGATCCTTCCCAGGGAGGCAGTTCGGGTCGCACCCGCTGCCCCTCATGCAGGATCGCTAGGGCCCCCGTTGTGTAGCGGCCTAGCACGCCGCCCTCTCAAGGCGGTAGCGCCGGTTCGAATCCGGTCGGGGGTACTGACCAACTGGTCTCGACCAATGGTCTAAACCACCATGGGCTATGGTGTAATTGGCAACACTACGGTTTCTGGTACCGTCATTCTAGGTTCGAGTCCTGGTAGCCCAGCTCCGAATCTGCGGAAACGCAGGATTCAGGCCCCCGTTGTGTAGCGGCCTAGCACGCCGCCCTCTCAAGGCGGTAGCGCCGGTTCGAATCCGGTCGGGGGTACACGGTCCGCAAGGGTCTCCACTTCGGTGGGGGCCCTTTCGGCGTTCGGCGATCAACTCGTGCCACCTCGCCATGAGTTGGATCACCCCGGAGACGAGGCACGGGGTGCACCGGGCCCGAGGGCCGGTACACCCCGTGTACGGGACGGTGTGCATCGGGGAGAGCCTGCCGCGGCGTTGAGGCCGGCTCTCCCGTCGCACGCGGGAGCGGAGCGGAGGTCAGCCCGTGCGGCGCAGGGCCTCGGAGAGACGTCCGGCGGCGTCGATGACGGCCTGGGCGTGCATGCGGCCCGGGTGCCGGGTCAGGCGCTCGATCGGCCCGGAGACCGAGACGGCGGCCACGACGCGGTTCGAGGGGCCGCGGACCGGCGCGGAGACGGACGCCACGCCCGGCTCGCGCTCGCCGATCGACTGGGCCCAGCCCCGGCGCCGTACCCCCGACAGCGCGGTGGCGGTGAAGCGGGCGCCCTGGAGGCCGCGGTGCAGCCGCTCCGGCTCCTCCCAGGCCATCAGGATCTGGGCGGAGGAACCGGCCTTCATGGTGAGGGTGGAGCCCACCGGCACCGTGTCCCGCAGACCGGACAGCCGCTCGGCCGCGGCGACGCAGATGCGCATGTCGCCCTGGCGGCGGTAGAGCTGCGCGCTCTCGCCCGTGATGTCCCGGAGGTGGGTGAGCACCGGGCCCGCCGTCGCGAGGAGGCGGTCCTCGCCGGCGGCCGCGGCCAGCTCGGCGAGCCGGGGCCCGAGGATGAAACGGCCCTGCATGTCGCGCGCCACCATGCGGTGGTGTTCAAGTGCCACGGCGAGGCGATGTGCCGTGGGTCGTGCCAGTCCGGTCGCCGCGACCAAGCCTGCGAGGGTGGCCGGACCGGACTCCAGAGCGCTCAGGACAAGGGCTGCCTTGTCCAGAACGCCGACGCCGCTACTGTTGTCCATGAAACGATACTCGCGTCTCACTCTGTGAAACGCAAGTTCAATTTCCGGTGAAACGCGCCACCCTGGTAGGCACAGCGGCCCGCGGACCAACGGGTCCGGCGGACGACGTCCGGCACTAGGGGTGCGGACGTCCACCGCCCCGGAAATCTCTAGTTGGGCCGGCGCCACACGAGCCGGCCGGAGGGAAAGCGATGGGTAGGACACTCGCGGAGAAGGTCTGGGACGACCACGTCGTCCGGCGCGCCGAGGGCGAGCCCGACCTCCTCTTCATCGATCTGCACCTGCTGCACGAGGTGACCAGCCCGCAGGCCTTCGACGGCCTGCGCCAGGCGGGCCGTCCGGTGCGGCGCCTCGACCTCACCATCGCGACCGAGGATCACAACACCCCGACCCTCGACATCGACAAGCCCATCGCGGACCCGGTCTCGCGCGTCCAGCTCGAGACGCTGCGCAAGAACGCCGCCGAGTTCGGCGTGCGGCTGCACTCCCTGGGCGACGTCGAGCAGGGCGTGGTGCACGTGGTGGGGCCGCAGCTCGGTCTGACCCAGCCGGGCACCACGGTGGTCTGCGGCGACTCGCACACCTCCACGCACGGCGCGTTCGGCGCCCTGGCGTTCGGCATCGGCACCTCTCAGGTGGAGCACGTGCTGGCCACCCAGACGCTGCCGCTGGCCCGGCCCAAGACCATGGCCATCACCGTCGAGGGCGAGCTGCCCGACGGCGTCACCGCGAAGGACCTGATCCTGGCGATCATCGCCAAGATCGGTACGGGCGGCGGCCAGGGCTACATCCTGGAATACCGCGGCTCCGCCATCGAGAAGCTCTCGATGGAGGCCCGCATGACCATCTGCAACATGTCGATCGAGGCCGGCGCCCGCGCGGGCATGATCGCCCCCGACGAGACGACCTTCGCCTACCTCAAGGGCCGCGCCCACGCGCCCGAGGGTGAGGACTGGGACGCCGCCGTCGCGTACTGGAAGACGCTGAAGTCCGACGACGACGCCGCATTCGACACGGAGGTCGTCATCGACGCCGCCTCCCTGTCGCCGTTCGTCACCTGGGGCACCAACCCCGGCCAGGGAGCGCCGCTTTCGGCGAACGTCCCCGACCCGGCTTCGTACGAAGACGCTTCGGAGCGCCTGGCAGCCGAAAAGGCCCTGGAATACATGGGGTTGACCGCCGGACAGCCGCTGCGCGACATCAAGGTCGACACCGTCTTCGTAGGTTCGTGCACCAACGGCCGCATCGAGGACCTGCGCGCGGCCGCCGCGATCGTCGAGGGCCGCAAAGTCGCCGACGGCGTACGGATGCTGGTCGTCCCCGGTTCCGCGCGGGTCGGACTCCAGGCCGTCTCCGAGGGCCTGGACGTGGTCTTCAAGGAGGCCGGCGCCGAATGGCGGCACGCGGGCTGCTCGATGTGTCTGGGCATGAACCCCGACCAGCTCGCCCCCGGTGAGCGCTCCGCGTCCACCTCCAACCGCAACTTCGAGGGCAGGCAGGGCAAGGGCGGCCGTACGCACCTGGTCTCCCCGCAGGTCGCCGCCGCCTCGGCGGTCCTCGGCCACCTGGCCTCCCCGGCCGACCTGTCCGACGCCCCCGTGCCCGCTGGAGTCTGAGAGTCATGGAAGCATTCACCAAGCACACCGGCCGGGCCGTCCCGCTGCGCCGCAGCAACGTCGACACCGACCAGATCATCCCCGCGCACTGGCTCAAGAAGGTGACCCGGGACGGCTTCGAGGACGGTCTCTTCGAGGCCTGGCGCAAGGACGCCTCCTTCGTCCTCAACCAGCCGGAGCGCCAGGGCGCCACGGTTCTGGTCGCGGGCCCCGACTTCGGTACGGGCTCCTCCCGCGAGCACGCCGTCTGGGCGCTGCAGAACTACGGCTTCAAGGCCGTCATCTCCTCCCGGTTCGCCGACATCTTCCGCGGCAACTCGCTCAAGAACGGCCTGCTCACGGTGGTTCTGGACCAGAAGATCGTGGACGCCCTGCAGGAGCTGTCCGAGCGGGACCCGCAGGCGGAGATCACGGTCGACCTGGAGGCCCGCGAGGTGCGCGCCGAGGGCGTCACCGCCGCCTTCGAGCTCGACGAGAACGCCCGCTGGCGGCTGCTGAACGGGCTGGACGACATCTCCATCACCCTCCAGAACGAGGGCGACATCGCGGCGTACGAGGCCAAGCGGCCCTCGCACAAGCCGAAGACGCTCCAGGTCTGACCCCCGGGCCGGGCCACGGCCCGGCCCGACTCATTTCAGCCACGCAACACCCCTCTGTACCCCCAATCGTGGACGGTTGGGGGTACAGCCGTTTCCGCCTCCGGACGGCCCCCGCGGGCCCCCACGAGGGCGGTCAACTCCCTTAGTTACAAGGCGGGTTGTCTGGGTAGGCGGCTACCTGGGCGACTTCCGGCCAAGGGGGTCAGGAGGCTGCCGGGGGGCGGCAGTTACCCCCTGCGCAGGCGACAACTCGCCCCAGATGGCACAATCTGTGCATGGAACGTGACGGCCAACTCGAGCTCTACATGGCGGTCGCGGCCCAACTCAAGGAAGCGCACACAACAGTGCGCGCACTGCAAGTCCCGGAGGGCGTACGGATGGCGCTGACCCGGAAGCTGCTGGTCATTACGGCCGCGGCCAAACATGATCTCGCCGACGCGGCAAGGCGGCTGGAGCGGTTCACCAGCGACCTCGACGAGGGCCGATTCCTCGAAGGGGATCACTGACGAACTGCGCTGCGGCCCGAGTTCGTTGCGGCACAAGGGTGATTAGCCCGTTTCGTGTTTGATTTGCGGTATATATCTGCCTAACGTGCGAAAAAGCTTGAACGCATTCGTTCGGGCAATGTCTCCGAAGGGGAAGACGTGAACAAGGCGCAGCTCGTAGAAGCGATTGCCGACAAGGTCGGCGGGCGTCAGCAGGCCGCCGACGCGGTCGACGCGGTACTGGACGCCATCGTCCGTGCGGTTGTCGGCGGAGACCGGGTCTCGGTCACGGGCTTCGGTTCCTTCGAGAAGGTCGACCGTCCCGCCCGTTACGCCCGCAACCCTCAGACGGGTGAGCGTGTTCGGGTCAAGAAGACGTCCGTGCCGCGGTTCCGTGCCGGCCAGGGCTTCAAGGACCTGGTGAGCGGCTCGAAGAAGCTCCCGAAGAACGACGTGGCGGTCAAGAAGGCCCCGAAGGGCAGCCTCTCCGGCGGCGCTTCCGCGACGGTGAAGAAGGCCGCGGCCAAGAAGGCCACCACCGCCAAGAAGGCGGCGGCGAGCAAGGCCGTGGCGAAGAAGACCACGGCGAAGAAGACCACGGCCGCCGCGAAGAAGACCACGGCGAAGAAGACGACGGCGAAGACGACCGCCGCCAAGAAGACCACGGCGAAGACGACCGCGGCCAAGAAGACCGCCGCCAAGAAGGCTCCGGCGAAGAAGGCCACGGCCAAGAAGGCCCCCGCCAAGAAGTCGACCGCCCGCAAGACCACCGCCAAGAAGGCCACCGCCCGCTAGAGACGGGTACAGGGCACCTCACGCGCCGGGCCGGGCTCCCCGAGGGAGCCCGGCCCGCGGCGTGTCCGTGACGCCCGCGCCGCGGGGGTCCGTGACGCCCGCGCCGCGAGGGTTCAGAACGTCTGCAGCGTGATCAGGGTGATCCGGAGCTCCGCGCCCGCGCCCTCGGTCTCGATCCGCACCCGCTGTCCCGGCCGCAGCAGCCGCAGCCCGCCGGCGTCGAACGCCGGACCGTCGAAGGGCACCGGGGTGCCGTCGTCGAGCAGCACCTGTCCGCTGCGGGTCTCGGGGTCGTACGTGTACGAGGTCGCCTGCATGGGGGCAGCCTACTGATCCCGCCGCCGGGGGCGCCGCGCGCGGACCGGCCGCCCGGCGTCCCTCACTGCCCGGGAATGAGCAGCCGCGCCGCCGCGGCCGCCGTGCGCGGTCCCACCCCGAGCGTCAGCGCCGCCCGCAGATCCTCCCGGGTGTCCACGTCCCGCCGTACGGAATCCACCGCGTCGAGACGGAGTTCCGCCGCCCCCGAGGCGCGATGGCGGGCCCGGGAATCACCACCGAAAGCGGGGAGCAATTCCCGGCCCGGGGACGCGGCCAGGAGCGTGGTGCCGATTGCAGCAGCATCGGCCAGAAAAGCGCGCGGGAATTCACTCGCGGCGGCCAGGACCCGGGCCAATTCCGAAGGCCGCAGAGCGGGCAGATCGGCGTTCAGGGCGGCGACGGCGCTTTCGGGATCCCGGGCCCGCACGACACCCGCGCCGTGCGCCAGCGCCGCGTTGAGACCCCCGCCCGGCTCGTCCGCGACGATCCGCGCGCCGAGCGCGGCCAGCTCCCTGCCGGCCACCGCGTCACCCGTGACGACCGCCACATCCCGCACCGCCGCGCAGGCCAGCGCCGCCGCCACCGTGTCCTGCGCGAACGCGAGCGCGAGGCCCGGGCGCAGTACGTCGGAAGCGGTGTCCGCAAGCCTGCTCTTGGCACGCGCCAGGGGTTTGAGGGGTACGACCAAGGTCCACCGCACGAACACTCCACCCTCTCCGGTCACGCCTTATTGTGACCTGGTCACCCTGGCGGTCCGGGTGTCGGGGCGTACGGTGTTCTCGACAGACAGGCGGCCTGGAGCGACACTTGTGCGGCCCCCCAGGCTCTAGAGGAAGGTGTCCGCGTGCCCCGCCGCAGAATCGGCTTCTGGTACCGCTTCGCAGCGGTTCTCTGCAAACCGCCGCTCGTGGTTCTGATCAAGCGGGACTGGCGTGGGATGGAGAACATTCCGGCCGAGGGCGGATTTATCACCGCGGTGAACCACAATTCCCACGTGGACCCGTTCGCGTATGCGCACTACCAGTACAACACCGGACGTGTTCCCCGGTTCCTGGCGAAGGCCGGACTTTTCAAGAAGGGATTCGTCGGCGCCGCGATGCGCGGCACCGGACAGATTCCCGTCTACCGCGAGAGCACCGACGCCCTGAGCGCCTTCCGGGCCGCGATCGACGCCGTGGAACGCGGCGAGTGCGTCGCGTTCTACCCCGAGGGCACGCTCACCCGTGACCCCGACGGCTGGCCGATGACCGGTAAGACCGGTGCGGCGCGCGTCGCCCTGCAGACCAGGTGCCCGGTCATCCCGGTGGCCCAGTGGGGCGCCAACGAACTGCTGCCCCCGTACGCCAAGAAGCCCGACATCCTCCCGCGCAAGACCCACCACGTGCTCGCGGGCCCGCCGGTGGACCTCTCGCGCTTCTACGACCGGGAGATGAACCCGGACCTCCTCAAGGAGGTCACCGAGGTCATCATGGCCGCCATCACCGCGCAGCTCGAGCTGATCCGCGGCGAGAAGGCGCCCGAGAACGTGTACGACCCGCGCGAGGTGCGCATCGCGCAGCGCCGCAAGGCCGCGGCCAAGTCGAAGGCACAGCAGGAAGAAGGGCAGGGCACGTGAGCAAGCCGGTCAGGGCGGCCGTCTTCGGGACCGGATCGTGGGGTACGGCCTTCGGCATGGTGCTCGCCGACGCGGGGTGCGACGTCACCCTGTGGGCACGCCGTCCCGGACTCGCCGACGCGGTCAACTCCACGCGGATGAACCCGGACTACCTCCCGGGGATCGAACTCCCGGAGAACCTGCGGGCCACCGCCGACCCGGCCGAGGCCGCCCGCGACGCCGACTTCACCGTCCTCGCGGTGCCCTCCCAGACCCTGCGCGGCAACCTCGCGGACTGGGTGCCGCTGCTCGCCCCCGACACCGTGCTCGTCTCCCTCATGAAGGGCGTCGAACTCGGCACCGTGAAGCGGATGAGCGAGGTCATCGAGGAGGTCGCCAAGGTCTCCGCGGACCGCGTGGCCGTGGTCACCGGACCCAACCTCGCCAAGGAGATCGCCCAGCGGATGCCCGCGGCGGCGGTCGTCGCCTGCCGCGACGAGGCGGTGGCCCGGCGCATCCAGACCGCCTGCCACACGCCGTACTTCCGCCCCTACACCAACACCGACGTGGTGGGCTGTGAACTCGGCGGAGCCGTCAAGAACGTGATCGGCCTCGCCGTCGGCATCGCGGACGGCATGGGCCTGGGCGACAACGCCAAGGGCTCGCTGATCACCCGCGGCCTGGCCGAGACCACCCGGCTCGGACTCGTCATGGGCGCGGACCCGATGACGTTCTCCGGCCTCGCGGGCCTCGGCGACCTCGCCGCGACCTGCTCCTCGCCGCTGTCCCGCAACCACACCTTCGGCATCAACCTCGGCCGGGGCATGACCCTCCAGGAGACCATCGCGGTCACCCGACAGACCGCCGAGGGAGTCAAGTCCTGTGAGTCGGTGCTGGATCTGGCGCGCCGGCACGGCGTCGACATGCCGATCACCGAGACGGTCGTCAGCATCGTCCACGAGGGCAAGCCGCCGGTGGTCGCCCTCAAGGAGCTGATGGGGCGCAGCGCGAAGTCCGAACGCCGCTGAGCCACCCGGCGAACCGCCAGGTGGGCGACGCTCCGCGACGGTGGGTACGACGCTGAGCAACAGCCGCCGTGGGGCGCTGACTCACCGCCGTACCACCGGGTACTCTCAACGCGATATGAGCACCGAGAACCTCCCCCAGAGCCCTGAGCGGCCGACGCGCAAGCCGCGCGTGGCCGTCGTCTTCGGCGGCCGCAGCTCCGAACACGGGATCTCCGTGGTCACCGCCGGCGCCGTCCTGAGCGCCATCGACCGTACGAAATACGACGTACTGCCGATCGGCATCACCCAGGACGGCCGTTGGGCGCTCACCGCGGACGAGCCGGAACGCATGGCGATCGTCGACCGCAAGCAGCCGAGCGTCGAGCAGCTCGCCGAGTCCGGTGAGGGCGGCGTGGTGCTCCCCGTCGACCCGGCCAACCGCGAAGTCGTCTACAACGAGCCCGGGTCGGTCCCCAAGGCGCTCGGCGAGGTCGACGTCGTCTTCCCGATGCTGCACGGCCCGTACGGCGAGGACGGCACCCTCCAGGGCCTCCTGGAGCTGTCCGGCGTCCCCTACGTCGGCTCGGGCGTCCTCGCCTCGGCCGTCGGCCAGGACAAGGACTACATGAAGCGGGTGTTCACCTCGTTCGGCCTGAAGGTGGGCCCGTACGTGGTGATCCGGCCGCGCGAGTGGCAGCAGGACGAGTCCGCCGCCCGCAAGAAGATCGTCGACTTCGCGGGCGAGCACGGCTGGCCGCTCTTCGTGAAGCCCGCGCGCGCGGGTTCGTCGTTCGGCATCACGAAGGTCGACGACCTCGCGGGCCTCGACGACGCCATCGCGGAGGCCCAGCGCCACGACCCGAAGATCATCGTCGAGGCGCTGCTGCGCGGCCGCGAGATCGAGTGCGGGGTCCTGGAGTTCGAGGACGGGCCGCGCGCCTCGGTCCCCGCCGAGATCCCGCCCGTGCAGTCGCACGCGTTCTACGACTTCGAGGCCAAGTACATCGACGCCGCCGACGGGATCGTGCCGGCGCCGCTCACCGAGGAGCAGACAGCCGAGGTCCGCCGGCTGGCCGTCGAGGCCTTCGAGGCGGCCTCCTGCGAGGGTCTGGTCCGCGCGGACTTCTTCCTCACCGAGGACGGCGAGTTCGTCATCAACGAGATCAACACCATGCCGGGCTTCACGCCGATCTCCATGTACCCGCGGATGTGGCGGGAGACGGGCGTCGGCTACGCGGAGCTCGTCGACCGTCTGATCCAGGCGGCACTGCGGCGGTCCACCGGGCTGCGCTGAGCGGCCCGCGGGACCAGGACGTCAGTCGGCGATCCCTTCGGGGATCGCCTTCTTGACGGAGGGGGCCAGGTCGACGAGCACACCGGAGGCGTCGGCGCCCTTCGGCACGGTGACCTGGACGTAGGCCAGACGCGAAGCGGTGGTGAGACGGGTCGTCCCGTCGTCCTGCTGCTCCATCAGCCAGTCGACGCCGTTCACTCCGCCGGCCACGGCCTTCGGGTCGTCGCCCGCCGCCACCTTGGGGTCGGTCATCTTCGGCGGCCGCTCGACACCGCAGCGCAGTATGATCGCCGGGCTTCCCCAGCCCGCGGTCAGCGCGGACCGGGGCTCAGGGTCCTCACGGTGACGGCCGTCCACGGTCCGCGGCAGCGCCTTGTCCAGGTTCTGGCACAGCCCGGTGACCTTAGTGTCCGGACTCGGAACCGCGACGGACGCGCTGTCGTCTGCTGAGGAGCAGCCCGCGATCGCGATCAGCGCCGCGAGAACGGGCAGCCCGGGGGAAGCGGCGTGCCGGTGACGGAAGAAGTTCACCGGCCAAGGGTAGACGGGGGCTACAGGTGCACGACCGGACAGGTCAGGGTGCGGGTGATGCCGTCCACCTGCTGGACCTTGGCCACCACCATGCGACCGAGTTCGTCCACGGTGTCGGCCTGGGCCCGCACGATCACGTCGTACGGTCCGGTCACGTCCTCGGCCTGGATCACCCCCGGGATCTTGCTGATCGTCTCGGCGACGGTCGACGCTTTGCCGACCTCCGTCTGGATCAGGATGTACGCCTGTACCACGGAACCTCCAGGGCGGCCACGAGGATCATGTGGGGAAAAGGAACGCCACGGTATCGCGTTGCCGCGCGCCGCGGGGAGACCCGCGGTGACTGGGGCTCGCGCGCCGGGGTGGAGGGACTGCGCAAGTTGACGGTCAACTCGACCGTACCGAGTACTCAGACGGCTCGCGACCGGGCACGAGCAGCGACAGAGGGAGCACGACGATCATGAAGGGCACCGTGGGCGAGTTGGGGGAGTTCGGGCTCATCCGAGAGCTCACCTCGCGCCTCACCACCACCCCGGCGGTCCGGGTCGGCCCCGGCGACGACGCCGCGGTGGTGGCAGCGCCGGACCGCAGGGTCGTGGCGAGCACCGACATCCTCCTCGAAGGACGTCACTTCCGCCGCGACTGGTCCACGGCGTACGACGTCGGCCGCAAGGCCGCCGCGCAGAACCTCGCGGACATCGCCGCGATGGGTGCCGTGCCGACCGCGCTGCTGCTCGGCCTGGTCGTGCCCGCCGAACTCCCGGCCACCTGGCCCTCGGAGCTGATGGACGGGCTGCGCGACGAGTGCCAGGTCGCGGGGGCGGCCGTGGTCGGCGGGGATGTCGTACGGGGCGAGACCATCACCGTCGCCATCACGGCGCTCGGCGATCTGCGCAACCACGAGCCGGTCACCCGGGCCGGCGCGCAGCCCGGTGACGTCGTCGCCGTGACGGGCTGGCTGGGCTGGTCCGCGGCCGGGTTCGCGGTGCTCTCCCGGGGCTTCCGTTCGCCGCGCGCGTTCGTCGAGGCCCACCGCCGGCCCGAACCGCCGTACCACGCCGGTCCGGCCGCCGCCGGGCTCGGCGCGACCTCGATGACGGACGTCAGCGACGGCCTGATCGCCGACCTCGGGCACATCGCCGAGGCGAGCAAGGTGCGCATCGACATCCGCTCCGGCGACATCGACATCCCCTCGCAGATGAACGACATTGGCCAGGCCGTCGGCGTCGACCCCATCCAGTGGGTGCTCACCGGTGGCGAGGACCACGCGATCGTCGCCACCTTCCCGCCGGACGTGAAGCTGCCCGCGCGCTGGAAGGTGATCGGCGAGGTGCTCAACCCGTCGGCCCTGCCGCGGGTGACCGTGGACGGCGCTCCCTGGACGAGCAAGGGCGGCTGGGACCACTTCGGGGACATCGAGTCCTGAGGCTTCCGGCGTCCGGGGTGCACACCTCGGACGCCGGGGGCGCCACCCGTGGCACGCGGGCAGCAAAAAACCCGCCCACCGTGAGGTGGACGGGTTCAGTGCAAGCGAACCAGCAGTGGCCGCGCGCTAGCGGTTGTCAGCGCGTGACCTTGCCGGCCTTGATGCACGAGGTGCAAGCGTTCACGCGCTTCGGCGTCCCGCCCACCACGGTACGGACGCGCTGGATGTTGGGGTTCCAGCGACGCGGTGTACGGCGGTGCGAGTGCGAGATGTTGTTGCCGAAGCCCGGCCCCTTGCCGCAGACGTCGCAGTTGGCAGCCACGGGTCACTCCAAAGACTTCAGATGCACTTACGGTTGATCCCGGCATGCCGAGGATCAAGATCTAGGATCTGAGGGGCGCTGCCAGGGGGATGGCCCGATCGGATCGGGCAACTGGAGCAGCATACAACGACTGCGTCCGGAGAACGAAACTACCATGACCTGCCGGTTGACGGCCCACCCGCGGGGGCCGGGGCCCTCTACCGGCAGTAACCCCTTCTGGGACTACGCTGCCTCCCACGTCCAGCAGCTCAAGGAGGCCAGGTGCCGCAGGTGCCGCAGACATTCGATGCTCTCGCGGTGCGCACCTGGTGCGGGCTCGCGCTGGAGGCCCTCGGCCGCGCGCGCGAGGAGATCGACGCGATCAATGTCTACCCGGTCGCCGACGGGGACACCGGGACGAACCTGTATCTGACCCTGGAGTCGGCCGCGGCGGCGGTCGAGGCGGTGTTCGCGGCCCACGAGGCGGTGGCCGCACCGGCGCCCGGGACGGCGCGGGGGCCCGTGGCCGCGGCGGGGACCGGGACCGGGGAGAGGTCAGGGGCCGCGGGAGGGACCGGGGCCGCGGGGGCCGGGGCCGGTGAAGACCGTGAGGGCTCCCTCGCCGACGGAGATCGTGAGGTCTCCCTCGCCGACGCCATCAGGGCCATGGCGCACGGGGCCCTGATCGGGGCCCGGGGCAACTCCGGGACCATCCTCGCGCAGCTCCTGCGGGGCATGGCCCAGGTGCTCGCGGCCGACGGTGAGACCGCTCACACAGACGGCCGGGGCCTGTGCCTGGCCCTGAGCAACGCGGCCGACTCCGCCCGCGGGGCCGTCGCACACCCCGTCGAGGGCACGGTCCTCAGTGTCGCCTCGGCCGCCGCCGACGCCGCCTCGGGCATGGAGGGGGACTGCGGCGCCGTCGCGCTCGCGGCCTACGCGGGCGCCGGCACCGCGCTCTCCGCCACCACCGGACAGCTCGCCGTCCTGGAGCACGCCGGTGTGGTCGACGCGGGCGGGCGGGGACTGGTGGCGGTGCTCGCCGCACTGGTGCAGACGTTCACGGGAGAGGCGCCGCGGCCGTTCACGGCCTCCGCCGCCCCGTACGGGCCCGGAGAGGGGACCGCCCCCGGTGTCACGCGCGTCCCCGGCACCACGGACCTGCCCGGCTCCGCCGGGACACCGGACGCCGCTCCCGGGACCGCGACGCGAGGGCCGGACGGCCAGGGCGCCGACGCGGCACCCGCCTGCGGGGACGGGGGAGCGGAGAGCGGTCATCCCGCCTTCGAGGTGATCTACCTCCTGGAGGCGCAGGACGCCGCCGTGGACCGTCTGCGGGACCGGCTCGACGGCCTCGGCGACTCCCTCGTCGTGGTCGGCGGCGACGGCCTGTGGAACGTCCATGTGCACGTGGACGACGCGGGCGCGGCCGTCGAGGCGGGCGTCGAGGCGGGGCGTCCGCACCGCATCCGGATCACCCACTTCGGGCTCGGCGACGCCCACACCGCGGGGGCGGGACGACCGCCCCGGGAGCGGACACAGCGAGCCGTCGTGGCCGTCGTGCCCGGCGAGGGCCTCGCCGGGCTGTACACGGAGGCCGGGGCGACCACCGTGCTCGCGCGTCCGGGGGAGCCGCCCGCCAGCGGGGAACTCGTGGAGGCCGTACGCCGGGCCCACGCGCGCGAGGTGGTGCTGCTGCCCAACGACGCGGACCTGCGGCACACCGCGGCGGCGGCCGCCGAACAGGCCCGCGCCGAGGGCGTCCGGGTCGCGCTGATCCCGACCCGCTCGGCCGTGCAGGGCATCGCCGCGCTGGCCGTGCACGAGGCGGAGCGCCGCTTCGACGAGGACGTCGTCGCCATGACGTCCGCCGCGGGCGCCACCCGCTACGCCGAAGTCGCCGTCGCCGAGCGGCAGTCCTGGACGATGGCCGGCATCTGCCAGGCCGGGGACGTCCTCGGTCTCATCGACGGCGACGTCGCCGTCATCGGCGCCGACGTCACCGCCACGGCGGAGACCGTCCTCGACCGCATGCTCGCCGCGGGCGGCGAGATGGTCACCCTCGTCCTCGGCGACGACGCCCCCGAGAGCATCGCCGCGCACCTGGAGGCACGGGTACGGGAGTCCTACCTCGCGGTGGACACCGTGGTGTACCGGGGCGGACGCCAGGGCGCGCTGCTGCTGATCGGGGTCGAGTAGCGGCCCTCGGCGCCGGCGGTCAGGCGCTCGCGGGCACCTCGGCCGGCCGGAGGACCTCCGGGGTCACGGCCGTCCGGTGGGCGCGTTCGACCGCCTGCCCCCAGTAGGTCCCGGCGACCATGAGCAGGGCGCCCAGAGCGGTGAGGGCCGTCAGGTGTTCGCCGCCCAGGACGACGCCGACCGCGACGGCCCAGACCGGCTCGGTGCCCAGCAGCAGGCTGACCCGGCTGGCGGAGCTGCGCTGCACCGCCCAGGTCTGCGCGAGGAAGGCGAACAGGCCGCAGAACAGGGCGAGATAGCAGAGCCGCGCCCAGCCGCCCGCGTCGACCCCGCCGAGCGTCGTCAGGGTGCCCGCGACGGGCACCGCGAACAGGACGGCGCCGACGAGCGTCTGCACGGCCGTGACCTGCAACGGCCGCACCGGGTGACAGGCGGTGAGCCGTCCCACCAGGGCCACATGGGCCGCGCGGACCAGCGCGGCGGCGAGGATCAGCAGGTCGCCGCCGCCGGGCGAGTGGAAGCCGCTGCCGGACACGAGAAGGACGACGGCGAGCAGACACAGGCCGGTCGCGGCGAAATAGCGGGGCGGCAGCCCCGGCCCGCCCGACGTACGGTCCAGCAGCGGGGTGAGCACGATCGTGAGGCTGATCAGCAGGCCCGCGTTGGCGGCGCTGGTGTGGGCGACCCCGTACGTCTCCAGGACCAGGACGGCCGCCTGGGTGACCCCCAGCACCGCCCCGACCCGCAGTTCGTCGCGGGTGCAGCGCCGTGTCCGGCAGCGGACGCCGAGGAGCGCGACACAGGCCACGGCCGAGATGCCGTACCGCGCGAACAGGACGAGCAGGACGGGGAGAGCCGACGTGGCGGACTTGGCGGCCAGATAACTGGAACCCCAGACGACGGCGACAAGGAGAAGCACCGCGTCGGTGCTGCGGACTCGGGACACGCCCACACGCTCCCCCACTCCGACCCTGAAGCCCAGAGCGAAGTTCTTCAAGGTCTTTTAAGCATCACTACAATGAACGGGTGAACGAGCGGCAGTTGCGGATCCTGCGTGAACTGGGCGAGCTGGGAAGTGTCACCGCCGTGGCGGAGGCGCTGCTGATGACCCCCTCGGCGATCTCGCAGCACCTGCGCCTGCTGCAACGCGCTATTCCGGTCCCGCTCACCGAACGCGAAGGCCGGCGGCTGGTGCTAACCGACGCCGGACGGGTGCTCGCCGGTGCCGCGATCGAGGTGGAGAGCGCCCTGGCCAGGGCACGGCACTGCGTGGACGAGTTCGTGGACGAGCCGGCCGGAGACGTGTCCATCGCCGCCTTCCACAGCGCGGCCGCCACGTTCTTCCCGGTCCTGCTGCGCGACCGGGCCGCGACGGCGCCGAGGCTCGCGCTCGCCGACGAGGACGTGGCGCAGGACCACTTCCCCCGGCTGACCCGGGACTACGACCTCGTGGTCGCCCACCATCTCGCGCACACGCCGCCCTGGCCGCGCACCGTCACCGCGACCACGCTGCTGAGCGAACCTCTCGACGTCGCGCTGCCGGCCGGCCACCCGCTGGCCCGCGAGGCGAGCCTGACGCCGCACGACGTCGCGGCGCTGCCCTGGATCACCGTGCACGACGGGTTCCCGCTGATGGCCACCGTCGACGCCGTCGCGACCGCCGCGAACCGGCGGCTCGACATCGTCCACCGCATCAACGAGTTCGCGGTGGTCGCGGAGACCGTCGCCGCCGGAGGCGGAATCGCCCTGATGCCCCGCTGGACCACCCGCCCGCATCCCGCGCTGGTCCTCAGACCCCTGACCGGGGTCCACGCCGTACGCCGCATCGACGTGCTCCACCGTCCCGAGCGCGCGGCCCGCAAGGCCGTACGCACGGTCCTCGACGAACTGCGCCGCGCGGCCGAGACGATCCGCGCCGCCGACCACCCGCATCCCGCCGGCGCCGGTCCATAGAGTCCGGCGTTCCGGCGACGACGGGAACGGCCGGACCGGCCCTAGGACCCGTCCGAGCCCGCGTTCTCCATCAGCGTGACCATCTTCTCGGCCTCCGCCCGCCGGGACCGGGCGAGCTCCCCGTCCAGCCGGGCGCACGCGGCGAGGACCGTGCGGGCGCGGGCCGAGGCGGCCTCGTGCCGACCCAGGTCGGCCTCCAACCAGCCGGCCGCCAGTTCGGCGCCTGTGCGGGCACCGAGCGAGAGGTCGCCGAGGGAGCCGAACACGCCGACCGCCCGGACCATGTGCCCGAGTGCCTCCTCGAACACCTCCCGCACGACGGCCTCTTCCGCGTCCTCCGCCACGGAACGGGCCAACAGGTCGCCGAACTGACGGTGGGTGTGCCCGAGTTCGGCGAGGGCACGAAGCCCCGCGTCCGTTCCGCCGTCCGCTCCGCCGTCCGCGCCACCGGCATCGCCACCGTCTCCGGCTCCGCCACCGTCTCCGGCTCCGCCACCGCCACCGCCGCCACCGGTTCCGGCACCCTCTCCGGCTCCGGCTCCGGCTCCGGCTCCGGTTCCGGTTCCGGTTTCGGCTCCGGCTCCGGCTCCGGCATCGCCACCGGCACCCGCTCCCGCCCGCGCGGCCGACTCGCACTCCCGTATCGCCAGCGCCATCAGCTCCCGCGCCTCGCCGAGCCCGCCGTCCCGCCGGGCCGCGCCCCACGCGCGGGCCCGGAGCGTGCGGACGAGCCCGTCCACGTCGCCCAGCTCGCGCCACAGGTCGCACGCACGGACGTACGCCTGATCGGCCTGCGCGCCCAGCCCCGCGTGCGTGAGGGCCTCGGCCGCCAGGTTCGCGAGCATCGCGTGGTCACGCTGCTCGGGCCAGTGCCGGGCGATGTCGGCGGCCCGCAGCCAGTGTCCGGCGGCCTCGCGGTGTTCGCCGAGCTCGGTGAGACAGTCGCCGAGCCACCAGCGCGTCTGCACGATCGCGCCCTCGCCGTGCATCTCGGCGGTCAGGTCCGGCAGCGCCGACTCCAGGATCTCGGCGGCCTCCGCCCACCGGCCGAGCCGCAGCAGGAAATCACCCAGGTGGTGACGCGCCCAGGCCCCGAACGTGGCCGCCTCGCCCGCCTCGTCGGCCCAGTGCGCGGCCTCCAGGGCGTGCTCCGAGGCCGGCCCGAGGCGCCCGGTGGCCGCGAGTGTCTCGGCGAGCCGGAGATGGAGCTGGGCATGGCCCATCGGCTCCAGATGGGACCCTCCGTGGTCCAGCGCGTCGAGCGTCGCCCGTTCCGCCGCCTCCAGGTCGCCGAGATGCGTCGCGATCCCGGCGAGCCGGGAGTCGTACTCGACGGCGAACCACGGCAGCCCCGCCGCCACGTACCCGTCGACGGCGCGCCGGAGGAATCCGGCGGCCCCTTCGGCGTCGTCGGCGCGGGCGGCGAGCTCCCCGAGCATCGCGTACGCCTCGGCGGCCCGCGACGCGAGGCCCACGTCGTCCCCGGCGTGCGGCTCCGCGAGGTCCAGCAGCTCCCGCGCGGCCTCCTCCGCGGCGACCATCACATCGGCCTCGGAGTACCAGTCGGTGTCGTTGTCGGTCTCGGCGCCGGTGGCGGACAGGGGGTGCCCGTTCACCGCGTCGGACTCCAGCTCGTCCACCCGCCGCATCAGCGTCCGGGCCCGGCTCACCAGCACGGACGCTGTCTGCGAGACCTGTGTCCCGCCCTCCGCGAACAGGGCGAGCGCCCGCGCGCGCAGCTCCGTGACGACCTCCAGCGACTGCGCGGACCCGCCCGACAGCGCCTGGACGTACGCGGCGCGGGAACGGGCCGCCAGCGCCTCACCGGGGTCGCCCGCCTCGGCGTACAGAGCGGCGGCCCGCTGGAAGAGCGCGGCGCCCTCCGGCCCGAGACCCATCGCCGCGTGATCGGCGATCTCCGCGCGGTCGCGGACCTCCAGCTCGTGGCCCTCGGCGGCGCGCGAGACCGCCGCCCACGCCTCGACCGCGTCCGGGTTCCGCAGCGCCGAGAGCCGCCGGGCCTCGGCGAGCAGCGCTTCCAGCGTGTCCAGCGCGTCCGGGCCCGGTCGGGCGGCGGCCTCCGCCACCGTCCGCCCCGAGGCCGAGGCCGAGGCCGAGGGATCGGGTACCGGCGGACGCGCACCCGCCCGTGCCGGCGCCGCGGACCGGACGCCCAGCGGCAGCCGGCCGACGAGCACCGGCTGGTCCATGCGGGCGCGGGTCCGCTCCCCGACGTACGACGTGCCGTTGCGGTCGTCGAACCGCGCGGCCAGCGCGAGCGCCTCCCCGCGCGCGTGCACCGCGAGTTCCACGGCCGTCCACGCCCGCCCGGCGGGCCCCGGTACCGGCTGCCCGCCGAGCCCGAGCGCGGTCAGCCGGTCCGCCGTGAGCGCCACGACCGCCATGAAGTCCAGCTTGCTGCGCGGATCCCCGGAGTCGGTGAAGTAGGCCGGCCGCTCCGCCAGCAGCTCCAGGGCGCGTGCCTCGTTGCCGGTCAGGGCGCAGAACTCCACATGGTCGGCGTACGCGCCGCGCATGCTCTCCATGGCCCGCACCAGCCGGAACCCCCGCAGATGATGGGCGCGCGCCTCCTCGACCCGTCCCAGGCGCAGCAGCGGCAGCAGGGAGGACGCGAGCACGGTGTGCGGCTCGTGGGCGCAGGTGTACTCGCCCCGGAGCACCGGCGCCCATAGCTCCAGCGCCTCCTCGTCCGCGCCGCGCACCGCGCGCCACCAGCCCTGCCCGTGCAGTTCGCACGCGTGGCAGTCGGCCATCGCGTCACGGTCCGCCGCCAGCCAGGCGTCGTACGCCCGGTCGGCGCGGTCCAGGTCGCCCAGATGGGCGGCGACACTGAACTCGGCGCTGCGCACCGCCCGTTCGGAGTGACCGGCGAGGCGGTAGCGCTGCTCCATCTCGCCGAGCCACTTCTCTATGGAGGCGAGCGGGACGTGCGGCTGGTCGAGCATGCCGGCCGACATCCACTTGAAGACCCAGTGCAGCGAGTGGATCTCGAACTCGTCGAAGTCCTCGGGGTGTTCGTCCCACATGCGCAGCAGGCGCGCGAAGGGGACGAACATCTTGTCCTTCTCGGAGCTGTAGTTGTAGACCTTGAGCTGGTGTCCGAGCGCCTCGATCACGGCGAGCGGGATGTCCAGCCCCTCGGCCTCCACGAGCAGTTGTTCCGCGCGCGCGTTGCGGCCGGGCCCCTCGGGCTGCTCGTAGTTGTCCGCCATCGCCCGGCGCAGCGTGTCGAAGTCCATGGCCGGGGTCATCGGCGGTCGTCCTTTCCGGGGTCGGTGTGGGTGGCCCATTCCAGGAGGCCGATGAAGGCGCGGTTCAGGAGCGCCGAGTCCGCGGGCCGCAGCGGGCGCTGGGCCATCAGCAGGGCCTGTCCGTACAGGGACTCCGTGGCCGTGCCGACGAGGTCCGGATCGCCGAGCGAACTGATCCTGCGGATCAGCGGGTTGAGATGGTTGAGCACCAGACGCGCCCGCGGGGCGCTGCCGCGCAGCGAGCCGAGGATGCCCGCCCACAGGTCGTCGGCCCGCTCCTCGGCCTCCGCCCGGGCCTGCTCGTGGCGGGCCGCCCGGTCGTCCAGATGCAGCGCGGGCACCGACAGCGGGTGGAACGCGCGCAGCACGACGTCGCAGTTCAGCGGGTCGAGCCGGGCCCGTGCGGCGGCGAGGAAGCCGGCCAGCGCCAGCTCCTCGGCCGGGTCGACCGTGTCCAGGTGGGCCGTGACGGTGTCCGCGTCCAGCTCCGAGACGGCCGTACCCGGACGGACGGCGGGCAGCGCCTCGATCAGCTCGCTGTCGTACGTGTAGCCGCCGTTGACGACCCCGACACCCTGCGCGGAGGCGATCGGCGCTACCTGCCGGTACTCCTCCACGGTCCGGGTGAAGTGCACCACCGGGTGCCGCTGCGCGAACTCCTCCAGGGACAGCCGTCCGTCCGTCGTCTCGAAGGGCAGCCACGGCAGCATCGTGCGCAGCATCCCGGCGTCGTGCCGCGCCAGCGACTTCACCCCCAGGTGGTGCACGGACAGGAAGGCGGCCAGCCGTTCCGGATCACCCGCGGCGAGTCCGGTCAGCCAGGACCGGATGCGCTCGCCGAGCGCCTCCCGTACGGCGGCGAGGGTCTCGTCCTCGTACAGCGACTCGCGGGACGCGGTGGGCCGCAGGCTGTCCGTGTCGAGGACGCAGCGCACGAAGAACGCCCAGTCCGGCAGGAGCTGTTCGGCCCGCTCGGTGAGCAGCATCCCCTTCAGGTGCACCCGGTGGCTCGCGCGCTGGGCGGGGGAGACCGCCGTCGGCAGGACATAGGCCACACCGCGGATCCCGGCGAGCGGCACGTCCAGGTCGATCGAGTCCAGCGGAGTGAACCCGAACTGCTCCCGGCAGTGCCGGGCCAGGGCGACCCGCCGGGCGGAGGGGCTCGGGTGGGGCCGGTCCCAGGGCGCGGGCAGGTCCGCGATCGCCTCGTCGCCGACCCGGACGTCGTACGGCAGCAGCGCCCCGAAGTCACGCGCCAGCGACCGGACCCGCTCCGGGCTCAGCCACTCGCCGGCCCCGGCCCGCGCCACCAGGTGCACGGTCGTGCCCGGCTCGGCGCGCGCCTCCTGCGGCAGGGTGCGCACGGTGTACGAGCCGTCGTCGGCCGCCGTCCACTCGACCGGCGCCGCACCGGGCGTACGGGCGCTGCGGCTGACCACCCGGATCCGCTCGGCGACCACGAAACACGCCAGCAGCCCGATGCCGAACTGCCCGAGGAAGTCGGAACGCGCCGACTCCAGACCGTCGTTCCGCTTGGAGCTGCGGCCGATGGTCGCCAGCAGACTGTGCACGTCGGACTCGGTGAGCCCGACACCGGAGTCCTCCACCCGCAGGGTCCCGTCCTCGGCGTACAGCCGCACCGTGGCCGGGGCGTCCGGATCCTCGGCGCGCCGCGCGGTGATCGCGTCGACGGCGTTCTGCAGCAGCTCGCGCAGATAGACCTTGGGGCTGGAGTAGAGGTGATGGGAGAGGAGGTCGACCAGACCGCGCAGGTCGACCTGGAACGTATGAGGTGACGGGGAGGCCTGGGACGGCTGTGAGGTCTGGGAGTCCATCGTCGCTGCGCCGGTCGGTGGGGGGACGGGCGACGGCGCGGGGTCGGGCGGTCCCGGGGGAGGTGACCGCGAAGAGGGCCGGAGCGCGTCATCCTAGGCCCGGAACGAGCCGTCTGACCAGCGGATTTCCCGGACGTATACGGCAATGTCAGTGGTGTGGTGTGCAATGGATCTCGTGCCCGTGCTCGAAGAACCACTGAAGAAGGCGCTCGGTCCCGCCACCGCGAAGGTGATGGCCGAGCACCTCGGCCTGCACACCGTCGGCGACCTGCTGCACCACTACCCGCGCAGATACGAGGAGCGCGGACAGCTCACCCACCTCGCCGACCTGCCGATGGACGAGCACGTGACGGTGGTGGCCCAGGTCGCCGACGCCCGCCTGCACACCTTCGCCTCCTCCAAGGCGCCCCGCGGCAAGGGCCAGCGCCTGGAGGTGACCATCACGGACGGCAGCGGCCGGATCCAGCTCGTCTTCTTCGGCAACGGTGTGCACAAACCCCACAAGGACCTGCTGCCCGGCACCCGCGCGATGTTCTCCGGCAAGGTCTCCGTCTTCAACCGCCGCCTCCAGCTCGCCCACCCGGCCTACGAACTGCTGCGCGGCGAGGGCGACGAGGCCGCGGAGAGCGTCGGCAGCTGGGCGGGCGCCCTCATCCCGATCTACCCGGCCACCGCCAAGCTGGAGTCCTGGAAGATCGCCAAGTCCGTGCAGACGGTGCTGCCCAGCGCCCAGGAGGCCGTCGATCCGCTCCCGGACTCCCTGCGGGACGGGCGCGGTCTGGTCACCCTCCCCGAGGCCCTCCTCAAGATCCACCGCCCGCACACCAAGGCGGACATCCACGACGCCCGCGCCCGCCTCAAGTGGGACGAGGCCTTCGTCCTCCAGGTCGCCCTGGCCCGCCGCCGGCACGCCGACGCCCAGCTCCCGGCCGTCGCCCGCACCCCCGCCCCGGACGGCCTGCTGACCGCCTTCGACGCCCGGCTGCCCTTCACCCTCACCGAGGGCCAGCAGAAGGTCTCCAAGGAGATCTTCGACGGCCTGGCCACCGAACACCCGATGCACCGACTGCTCCAGGGGGAGGTGGGTTCCGGGAAGGCTCAGCCCCTTGACGCGACCGTGTTGACACCCATGGGTTTCCGGCGGATGGGAGACCTGCGGGAAGGCGACGAAGTGGTCGTGCCCGACGGCGAGATCGCCGTGATCGACGGGATCTTTCCGCAGGGAGAGCGCGACGTCTGGCGCTTGGTCCTCTCCGACGGAAGTTCGGTGGAGTGCGACGACGAACACCTGTGGATCGTCGGGACGAGCTGTGGGTGGCATCGCGGCCAGGCGCCCAAGACGATGACCACCAGGGAGATCCGGCTCGACACGTTCAAGGCGAACGGTTCTTCGAAGTGGTACATCCCTCCCGCTGTGCCCGTCGACATCGGACCGGACTTCGAGCTGCCCCTGGATCCCTACCTTTTCGGGCTGCTGCTGGGTGACGGTTCATTCCGGCACAACCTGCGTCTTTCGACGATCGACGACGAGATCCGCGACGCGGCGGCGAGCGCCATCGCCCCGGACTGCCTGCTGGTTCCTGTGAAGGGATCCCGGTGTGACTACACGATCCAGTTGAAGGAGCGCTCCGGAGGCGTACGAAATCCAGTCATCCAGGCTCTGCGGAACCTGGGTCTCTGGGGAATGACCTCCCACGGCAAATTCATCCCTGATCAGTTCAAGAACACGTCCATCAAGAACCGTCTCGCCCTCCTCCAAGGACTGCTGGACACGGACGGAACGGTGCACAAGGACGGTCTGAGCATTTCCCTCTGCTCCGCGTCGCTCAGGCTCGCCGACGACGTCGCCTGGTTGGTGCGCTCCCTGGGCGGACGGGCTCGCGTGCTGCCGAAAAAGGCGGCTTTCAACGTCTCGGTGGCACTCCCCGCCGCATACGCGCCTTTCAGGCTGTCCCGTAAGGCCGATCGTGTCGGCCCCCGCCCGAAATACACCACGTTCCGACGAGGCATCCGGGCCGTGGAGTACGTCGGCCGTAAACCGGTCCAGTGCATCAGCGTCGCTCACCCGAGCCATGCCTACGTCACGGACAACTTCACCGTCACCCACAACACGATGGTCGCCCTGCGCGCCATGCTCGCCGTCGTCGACGCGGGTGGGCAGGCCGCGATGCTCGCGCCCACCGAGGTGCTCGCCCAGCAGCATCACCGGTCGGTCACCGAGATGATGGGCGAGCTGGCCCAGGGCGGCATGCTCGGCGGGGCCGAGCACGCGACGAAGGTCGTGCTCCTCACCGGATCCATGGGGGCGGCCGGCCGGCGCCAGGCGCTGCTCGACCTGGTCACCGGCGAGGCAGGGATCGTGATCGGCACCCACGCGCTGATCGAGGACAAGGTCCAGTTCCACGATCTGGGCCTGGTCGTGGTCGACGAACAGCACCGCTTCGGCGTCGAACAGCGCGACGCCCTGCGCGGCAAGGGAAAGCAGCCCCCGCACCTCCTGGTGATGACCGCCACGCCCATCCCGCGCACGGTCGCGATGACGGTCTTCGGCGACCTGGAGACCTCCGTGCTCGACCAGCTCCCCGCCGGACGCTCCCCGATCGCCAGCCATGTCGTCCCGGCCGCGGACAAGCCGCACTTCCTGTCGCGCGCGTGGGAGCGCGTGCGCGAGGAAGTGGAGAACGGCCATCAGGCGTACGTCGTCTGCCCCCGCATCGGCGACGAGGAGGACGACAAGAAGGGCGCCCGCAAGAAGTCCGCCGAGGACGAGGCGGAGAAGCGTCCGCCGCTGGCCGTCCTGGACGTCGCCGACCAGCTCGCCAAGGGTCCCCTCCAGGGCCTGCGGGTCGAGGTCCTGCACGGCAGGATGCACCCGGACGACAAGGACGCCGTCATGCGCCGCTTCGCCGCCGGCGAGACGCACGTCCTGGTCGCCACGACCGTGATCGAGGTCGGGGTGAACGTGCCGAACGCCACCGCCATGGTGATCATGGACGCCGACCGCTTCGGCGTCTCCCAGCTCCACCAGCTCCGCGGCCGGGTCGGCCGCGGCTCGGCGGCGGGCCTGTGCCTGCTGGTCTCCGAGATGCCGGAGGCGAGCCCGGCCCGCCAGCGGCTGAACGCGGTGGCCTCGACCCTGGACGGCTTCGAACTCTCCCGCATCGACCTCGAACAGCGTCGCGAGGGCGACGTCCTCGGCCAGGCCCAGTCCGGCGTCCGCTCCTCGCTGCGCATGCTGGCCGTCATCGAGGACGAGGAGATCATCGCCGAGGCCCGCGAGGAGGCCACCGCCGTGGTCGCCGCCGACCCGGACCTCACGGACCTGCCCGGCCTGCGCGTCGCCCTGGACGCCCTGCTGGACGAGGAACGGGAGCAGTACCTGGACAAGGGCTGAGCGGCGGCGGACGGCCCACGGCTGAGAGACTGGGAGCAACCGACCACCCCCAGCGCAAAGGACCCTCATGACCCGCGTGATCGCCGGCCGGGCCGGCGGACGCCGTCTGGCCGTCCCGCCGGGCACCGGCACCCGCCCCACCTCCGACCGGGCGCGCGAGGGCCTCTTTTCCACCTGGCAGTCCCTGCTCGGCGGCCCGCTGGAGGGCGAGCGCGTGCTCGACCTGTACGCGGGCTCGGGCGCCGTCGGCCTGGAGGCGCTCAGCCGCGGTGCCGGCCACACCCTGCTCGTGGAGGCGGACGCCCGCGCGGCCAAGGTCATCCGCGACAACGTGAAGACGCTGGGCCTGCCCGGCGCCGAGGTCAGAGCGGGCAAAGCGGAGCAGATCGTCCGGACGGCGGCGCCGCAGGAGCCGTACGACCTGGTCTTCCTCGACCCCCCGTACGTCGTCGCGGACGACGATCTTCGGGAGATTCTGCTCACACTCCGCACCGGGGGCTGGCTCGCGGAGGATGCGCTCGTCACCGTGGAGCGCAGCACAAGAGGCGGAGAATTCGGCTGGCCCGAGGGTTTCGAGGCTCTCAGGGCCCGTCGCTACGGCGAGGGCACCTTTTGGTACGGTCGCGCCGCCTCTACGTGCGAAGACGCACGATGACCGGACCGGAGAGCGAGGGACCACTGTTGCGCCGCGCCGTCTGTCCGGGGTCATTCGACCCCATCACCAACGGACACCTCGACATCATCGCCCGCGCCTCCGCGCTCTACGACGTCGTGCACGTCGTGGTGATGATCAATCAGTCGAAGAAGGGCCTGTTCACGGTCGACGAGCGGATCGAGCTGATCCGCGAGGTCACGGCCGAGTTCGGCAACGTCCAGGTCGAGGCCTACCACGGCCTCCTCGTCGACTACTGCAAGCAGCGGGACATCCCGGCCATCGTCAAGGGCCTGCGCGCGGTCAGCGACTTCGACTACGAACTCCAGATGGCCCAGATGAACAACGGCCTCTCGGGAGTCGAGACCCTGTTCATCCCGACCAGCCCCACCTACAGCTTCCTCTCCTCGTCACTGGTGAAGGAAGTCGCGAACTGGGGCGGCGACATCTCCCACCTGGTGCCGCCGGTGGTCCTGGAGGCGCTCACCGGGCGCCTCGCCAAGGACTGAGCGACTGACTGTCCGTCACCCGGTGTCGGACGGTGCGGGAGTGGTCGTACAGTCGTCCCGTCCGTCTCCATCACGGCAGTAGAGAGTGGCGAGCACACGGTGGACGTGCAGAAGAAGCTCGATGAGATCGTCGCGGCGGTCGGCAGCGCCCGTTCCATGCCCATGTCGGCGTCGTGCGTGGTCAACCGCGCCGAACTGCTCTCGATGCTGGAAGAGGTGCGCCAGGCGCTGCCCGGCTCCCTCGCCCAGGCGCAGGAGCTGATCGGCGGCCGCGAGGAGATGGTCGAGCGGGCCCGTCAGGAGGCCGAGCGGATCATCGAGACCGCGCACGCCGAGCGCGGGTCGCTGATCTCCGACACCGAGGTCGCCCGCCGCTCGCAGAACGAGGCGGACCGCATCCTGAACGAGTCGCGCAAGGAGGCCGAGGAGATCCGCGCGGAGGCCGACGACTACGTCGACTCCCAGCTCGCCAACTTCGAGGTCGTCCTCACCAAGACCCTCGGCTCGGTCGGCCGCGGCCGCGAGAAGCTCCTCGGCACCGGCCCGGGCCTCGACGAGCAGGGCTACGAGGACGAGGACGCCCCCGAGCGCAGCTACGACCCGGAGACCCTGCGCCGCAACGCCGACGACTACGTCGACGCCAAGCTCGGCGCCTTCGAGGCCGTCCTCGCCAAGACCCTGGAGGCCGTCGGCCGCGGCCGCGAGAAGCTCCAGGGCCGGATCGCCAGCGACGACCTCGGCGAGCTGGGCACCTTCGCGGAGGACGGGACGCCGGGCGCGCACACCAGCGACGCCGACTACCTGGCCGGCCTCGCGGAGCTCGCCGACGGGCCCGAGCCGGGCGCCCGGACCCAGGAACCGGCCGCTCAGCCGTCCTACGGGCAGCAGGACGCGTACGCCTATCAGCAGCAGGCCGACCCGTACGGCTATCAGCAGCAGTACACCCAGCAGCAGGACGCCTACGGCTATCAGCAGGCCGACCCGTACGCCGCCTATCAGCAGCAGGGCTACGACCAGCAGGGCTACGACCAGAACGGGCAGGTCTACGGCCAGCAGGCCCACCCCGTGGACCAGCAGAACCACGCCCTCGACGAGGCCAGCCTCTTCGACACCAGCATGATCAGCGCGGAGCAGCTCAGGGCGTACGAGCAGGGGCGCGGCGGCCACTGACCGCCCGGTCAGGAGGGGTGCGCGCCCCCGGCCGGGGGGCCTGTACGCACCGGATTGGGCCGAGAGCGAAAGGTCCAGTATCCTGGCTCTTCGGTCGCGTGTACGTCCGCGATCAGCGCTGCCCGAGGGACACCTTGGGTGGCATCCCTTGAGTTCGTAGATCGAAAGCAGGAATGGCTCTGAACGCCCGCCTCGACCACCGCAATCCTCTCGTGTTCGACACACACGAGCTGGGGCGGCGTCCTGGCGCGATGCAGCGCCTGACCCGCACGATCGACGCTCCCGTGGATCTCGGGATCCAAGGTGTCATCGGAGTGCCGGAAGGTGCCCCGGTGGAGCTCGACCTCCGTCTGGAGTCGGTCATGGAAGGGGTGCTTGTCACAGGCACCGCCCGTGCATCGGCGAAGGGGGAGTGCGTAAGGTGTCTGGAGCCGCTTGAGCAGGTGCTCGAAGCGGATTTCCAGGAGATGTTCTCGTACCCTGACGCCGATGACCGGGGCCGCCCCAAGGCGGAGCCGGTCGACGACGCCGAGGACGACGAGGACACTCTCTTCCTCGAGGACGGCCTGTTCGACCTCGAACCCGTGCTGCGGGATGCGGTGGTGCTCGCACTGCCGATGCAGCCGGTGTGCCAGGACGACTGCCTGGGTCTGTGCTCCGAATGCGGAGCGCGGCTGGCGGACGACCCGGACCACCACCACGACGCCGTCGACATCCGTTGGGCGGCACTGCAGGGACTCGCCGGTTCACTCGAAGATGGCGAGAAGGACGAGTTGAGCGGCGCCGAACCTGGCGTCGACGAGAAGCAGGAGAAGTAGCCGTGGCTGTTCCGAAGCGGAAGATGTCGCGCAGCAACACGCGCCACCGCCGGTCGCAGTGGAAGGCTGCGGTCCCCACCCTGGTTGCGTGCGAGCGCTGCCACGAGCCCAAGCTGCAGCACATCGCGTGCCCGGCTTGCGGCACCTACAACAAGCGCCAGGTCCTCGAGGTCTGAGCGGCTGGTGAGAGGTCTGATGTCTGACGCCAAGGCGGATTCAAACGCCAAGAAAAAGGCGGACAACACAGCCTCGTCCCACACGCTTCTGGAAGGGCGGCTCGGCTACAAGCTCGAGTCCGCCCTTCTGGTGCGTGCGCTGACCCACCGTTCCTACGCGTACGAGAACGGCGGTCTGCCGACCAACGAGCGTCTGGAGTTCCTCGGGGACTCCGTACTGGGCCTCGTGGTCACGGACACGCTGTACCGCACCCACCCCGACCTGCCCGAGGGCCAGTTGGCCAAACTGCGGGCCGCGGTGGTCAATTCTCGTGCGCTGGCGGAGGTGGGCCGCGGCCTCGAACTCGGCTCCTTCATCCGGCTCGGCCGGGGCGAAGAAGGCACGGGAGGCCGGGACAAGGCGTCCATCCTCGCCGACACCCTTGAAGCGGTGATCGGCGCCGTCTATCTCGACCAGGGGCTGGAGGCCGCGGGCGAACTCGTCCACCGGCTCTTCGACCCGCTGATCGAGAAGTCCTCGAATCTCGGTGCCGGCCTGGACTGGAAGACCAGTCTCCAGGAACTCACCGCGACCGAGGGGCTCGGGGTTCCCGAGTACCTGGTCACGGAGACCGGCCCGGATCACGAGAAGGTCTTCACTGCTGCCGCCCGCGTCGGAGGCGTCTCGTACGGCACCGGCACCGGCCGCAGCAAGAAGGAGGCGGAGCAGCAGGCCGCGGAATCCGCGTGGCGTGCCATCCACTCCGCCGCGGACGAACGCGCGAAGTCGGCGCAGGCCGCCGAGCAGGCGGCTGTCGCCGCCGAGCAGGCGGCGCAGGACATCGAGGAGACCGCCGACACCTCCTCGACGCCCAGCTCCGACACGGCCACGGCCTGAATCCTTCACCCGACACGGGTACGCGGTGATCCGCGCCCCCGCTCGGAACCAGCACCACCCGACCCCGTCCCGCCGCACTCGCAGCGGGCCGGGGTCGCTGCGTTCCCGCTGCCGCGGAGGGACCGGGGTACGACGGGGCGCCGAGGCCGGGCGGCGGGAGACGACTCCACGCTCCGTGCGGCCGGGAGCCCGCCCCGGCCCCTGGGCTCCGCCCCGGCCCCTCAGCTTCGCTCTGGAGCCTCGGCTTCGCCCCGGACCTGGGCTCCGCCCCGACCCTTCGGCTCGGCCCGGGACCTCGGCTCCGCTCTGGCCCTCGGCGTCGCTCTGGGGCCCCGGTGGCGAGGCGGCGGCTTCGAACCCGGTAGACGCGTGCCGCAGGCCCGGCGGTGAATCGCTCGGCGGCGGTCGGGGGTCGGTGCGATGTACCCTTCCGGCATCACCGGCCCAGCCCACCCCTCAGGAGGAGTCCCGTGCCCGAGCTGCCCGAAGTCGAAGTCGTGCGACGGGGGTTGGAGCGCTGGGTCACCGGGCGGATGGTGCGGTCGGTGGAGGTCCGTCATCCGCGGGCCGTGCGGAGGCATCCGGCCGGCCCCGACGGCTTCGCGAAGGCGCTCGCCGGGCACCGCGTGGGCGAGGCGATGCGCCGCGGCAAGTACCTGTGGCTGCCCCTCGACGACTCGCCGTACTCCGTGCTCGCCCACCTCGGCATGAGCGGTCAGCTCCTCGTGCAGCCGGAGGACGCCGCCGACGAGAAGCACCTGCGCATCCGCGTCCGCTTCGAGGACGAACAGGGCACCGAACTGCGCTTCGTCGACCAGCGCACCTTCGGCGGGCTGTCGCTGCACGAGAAGACCCCGGACGGCCTCCCCGACGTCATCGCGCACATCGCCCGCGACCCGCTCGACCCCCTCTTCGACGACGCCGCGTTCCACACCGCGCTGCGCGCCCGCCGTACGACCCTCAAGCGCGCGCTGCTCGACCAGTCGCTGATCAGCGGGGTCGGGAACATCTACGCGGACGAGGCGCTGTGGCGCTCCAAGCTGCACTACGAACGCCCCGTGGGAACCATGACCCGGCCACGCACCGCCGAACTCCTCGGCCACGTCCGCGAGGTCATGAACGACGCCCTCGCCGTCGGCGGCACGAGCTTCGACAGTCTGTACGTCAACGTCAACGGCGAGTCGGGCTACTTCGATCGCTCGCTCGACGCGTACGGGCGCGAGGGTGAGCCGTGCAGCCGCTGCGGGACCCCGATCCGCCGCCGCGCCTGGATGAACCGCTCCAGCTACTTCTGCCCACGCTGCCAGCGAGCCCCCCGCCCGACCGCCTGAGAACAGGCGCCCGGGGCCCGGGGGCCCAGGTTCAGGGGCCAAGAGGCCCAGGTTCCGAGGCGCGAGGCCTCGACCCCTACGCTCCTCGCGCCGCCCGCACGGCCTCGCGGGTCTCGTCGTACCGCCCGCGGGCCTCCAAGACCTCGTCCATGCGTCCTTCGACGAAGTCGATGAGGGCCAGCAGGCGCTCGGCGACCTCGCGGCCCAGCGGGGTGAGGGTGTAGTCGACGCGCGGCGGGTTCGTGGGCCGCGCGTCACGGTGCACCAGACCGTCGCGCTCCAGCGCGTGCAGGGTCTGCGAGAGCATCTTCTCGCTGACGCCGTCGACCCGGCGGCGCAGCTCGTTGAACCGGAACGTGCCGTCGTACAGCGCTCCGAGCGTGAGCGAGCCCCAGCGGCCGGTGACGTTCTCCAGCGTGCCCCGGGACGGGCAGCCACGGGCGAACACGTCGTAGGCGAGGTCCTTGGCGCCGACACCCGCGCCACCCTCGCCGCTCCCGGCACGCTCGGTGATTCCCGCGGACGATTCCATACGCCCAGCATACTCAGCCACAGCGCCACCCGACAGAGAGCACTAACTCCTGGTTAGCCACACGCCCCGCCCGTCCCCGCCCCGACCCTGATCCACGACTTCGGCTCTGAGTACCAGTGAGTAGACGTACTCATGTGCGGAGTCCACCGGTCCGGCAGGCTGGGCCCCGCACGATCGGGGAGCGGCGGCCACGGAGGGACGGGCGTGGGAACGGAACGGGGGACCAGGCCGTCGACCGGCCTGCAGGTGGCGATCGGCGCACTGCTGCTCGTCCTCGACCTGCTGGTCATCGCCTGGCTGGTGTACGGCTACGGCATCACGGGCTGGGCGGACTCCTACGACGAGGTCAACGCGCCCGAGGCGCCGGGGGTCGCGCGTCAGGGCGCGTGGATCCTGGCCGGCGCGGCGGTGGTCACGGGCGGCGCGCTGCTCGCCCTGCGCCTTCGCGTCACCGCGGCGGTACAACTCGCCGTCCTGGGAGCCGGCGCCCTCCTGCTCCACGCCCTCGCCGTCCGCCCCTGAAAAACGCCGCATGGCCGACCCCCCGAGCGGGCCGGCCATGCGCTGCACGGCTGTCTCAGTAGCCGAAGAAGTGCGGGGCCGGGTCTCCGACCTGCACCCCTGCAGTCGATCAACGCTGCGACCTGCGACTCAGCCGTCGATGGTTGTCGGCGTTGGTCGTCGTTGAGCACCCTTGGACGGCCCAGGGACGGCCCGGAGGGTGCTCAACACCATGACCGATGAAGCCCCTCGATGCCAGAGTCCCGCCGAGAGAGATGGATCGCTCTCGCCGTGCTTCGTCACTGTCAGGGTCAGGAAGGTCACGGTCCGAGTGAATGCCCACAACACGCGACGTCGTCCGACACGTGTTGTGAGCCATCAGCTTGGGAAGCTGCGGCCATTCGGGGCTGATCCGGGCGCTGACCTGGGTATGCGGCCTGGCCGTGGTCTCGTCGGGCTCCGCTGCTCGCACCGTGATTCCCCGCTGTTCCCCGCTCGATCTGGAACGCTGGACGAGCGGCAACTGTGGAGGAACCCGAGCACCTGACGAGGCTACGGCTGACCGCAAGATACGGGACTTGGCTCTGTCGAGGATCTTGTGAATTCCGCCGATCGAGCATCCTGAGCAGGATCATTGTTGTCCGGTACTACGCAGTGCCACCGCGATGTGGCTATAGCTGGGTATGGAAACTCCGTTGGCCTGCTCGTAGCGGACTGCCTGTGCGAGCCCGAGCTTCTCCCCAGTGGACAGGGTCCGGTTCCCTGTCCACAAAAGCACCTTCAGTTGCTCGTTCTGGATGGTGAGAAGCGGTTCGACAGGCTCCAACGGCAGGCCGGTACGGACGCACCAATCGGCCACTGCGGTCCAGTAGTCGGTCAGGGTGCTCCAGCAGACTGCACTGCGGGGACCTAGCAGGGCGTACACCTCGTCGGGCGACCAGAGCGTGTCGAGACCGTGCGACACAAGGTTCTGGATGTTCTCCAGCAGTGAGGTGACGAACTCGTAGTTCGCCTCGTCCCCGAGCAGTTCCTCCACGATCGCCAGAACCTCGGTGACCGCGTCGGAGTTGCGCTGGGCGACTCGATAGGCGACCTCTCGACAGACGTCCTGGTCGTTGCCGTCATCTGTCGATCCGGGCCTGATCCCTGCAGCGTCAAGCAGTCGCCGAGATCGCTCGGCCGGCCGTCGGTGCCATGGAAATCGCATCGCGTCTTCTCTTCTTCCGCGGACTCTTCCAAAGACCGTGCGGCCCTGGCGGCCGCTCATCATGACAGGGCGCCCCCGCAGGCCCTATGCCGGGTGGGAGGTCGGGCGCTGTCGACGATCTTGAGACATCGCAAAGTTCATGGGCTCTGAGGTACGCGTCTGCGTGGGAGATCGAGGTTGGCCCGGCCAAATCCCATGCGTTTGCGTTTGTGGAGCTTGACGCGCGTCACGTGGCCCTCGCCCCATCCCGGATCGAGCCAGCGCACGGCCCCGCCGGGCAGGACCGCCGCTGGTCTATCAGCACCTCGTCAACGGGCGACCACGCGATCGCCGACTCCGTGGACGGTCGGATCAGGAAGGTGCGGCGGCCTCCGCGCGGCCCATCTGGCACGTGAGTGGCGCGACGGCCCCGACCGGTCCGAACGACAGAGGCCCAGATCACCGGATTCCACCGGCTGACCCGGGCCTTGTTCGTCTCCTGAGACTGGTGGGCGCGGACGGTTTCGAACCGCCGACATCCGCCTTGGAAGTTCGCTCGCTGCGCGCTGCGACGTGCCGGAACGAGGGTCGTGGGTCGCTCGCGGATCCGGCTTCACCCGCCTCCGTGTGCCATCGTTCGCTGCCGTTGATGTCAGTTGGTGATGTCAGCCACGGCGGCGGGTGCGCCGACCGGACAGGCACGTGTGCCTAGCTGTGCCCCTACCGGCATCGGCCACGCTGTCGCTACCGTCTACCGAAGTCGGCCACGGCAGCGGAAGCGTCGTGGCGAGGCCCCGGACACCGGCCTCTTGGCAGCGTGTTGCGGGATCGGCGACGAGGTACCGCGGGCGGGTCAGCTCGGGGCGATGGCGTTCAGGATCGCCGAGGTGACGTGGTCGGCGGCGTTGCGGTGGCCCTTGGTGTTGGGGTGCACGAGGGCCGGCCGGTCGTCGCTGTCGAGGATGCCCTCGACCCACTTTCCGGCGTCGCAGACGCTGTGCTTTTCGGTGGAGTCGTAGAGGTTGACGAAGGTGGCGGAGCCGTGTGCTTCGGCCGACTTCTCGATGGTCTTGTTGAGGGGTTCCAGGACGTCCTGGCGCAGCCAGTCCAGGTCACCCTGAGTGATCGAGAAGAACTGGTGGATGTCGTTGTAGCGGCACTTGGAGGTGTCTTTGGGGATGATCGTGGGGTAGCCGACGGCCAGGATCTTGGCGTGCGGCCCCTTCTCGTGGAGCTTGGCGAGCATCTCGTCGTAGTCCTTGCCGACCTTGGTGAGCTTGCCGGGGATGTCGCCGGCCAGGTCGTCCTTGCACGGCGTGCCCACGCCCTCGCTGCCCTGTCCCAGCTCGAGACACTTGCGGAGGATCTCGTCGAACCCGAAGGTGTTGCCGCCCACGCCGACGGTGATCACGTCGGTGCCGGGCTTCACCGCCTCGGACTGGGGAGGCACCGGGGGGAAGGGGTAGTCGGGGTCCTCGGGGAAGCCTGGCACGTTACGGCCGATCGGCTGCTGGGCCCTGAAGGTGACGTCCTCGATCGTGGCGGCGCCGCAGCTGACGTTGGTCAATTCGATGAGCCCGCCGAGGTCGCGGTCGATGATCTGCGGGTAGGACTGGTCGGTGCGCTCGCAGCCGTCGCGGGGGATTTCGAAGACGTCGCCGGCTGCCTGGATGACCCCCGCGGTGTAGGAGTCGCCGAGGGCGACCCAGTCGTAGTCCGCCGCGGCGGCGGGCTGCGCTCCGACGAGCTGTGCGGGAGCGAGGGCGCCAGCGGTGAGGGCTACGGCCGAGCCGAGCAGGGCCAGACGGGTACGGAACCTTGCCACGAATCCTCCAGAAATATGCCTTTGGCATGTCTTTGCGCTTTGGAGAATAGTTACTTAGCGCACTAAATCCAGTACAAAAAGTTACGTTTCGTGGAGTTTGAGGAGGTGTCCGCTGACGGCGGGCGCGTTCCGGAAGGACCGGCCTCCCGTTGGGACCGTCCATTTCCGAGGTCTGACCGGCCTTGCGATATGTGCGCGGTCATGTGGCGGCCTCGACTATCTCGGTCCGCCAGGTCGCATGACCGAACCTGTCACCTGAACCTGCATCGGACCCCAATGACTCAGCAAGCCAGCGGATCACCTATGAGGGACTGACCCTCTCGATGCGAACTATGGGCACGGTGGTCGTTGAGGTCTGCCAGGCACGCCAGACGGTCGCTCAAGCCTGCTGGCGGTCGGGGCTGGTCGCCGGTGGTTGCTGTACTTCGCTGCTGTACAGCCACCTGCCTGCTGGCCGACACCCGCTTGAGGAGCGAGGTCGGGCGATCACGCGCAGAGCTGCGGGTTCTCTGACTGGCGCAGTGCTGCCTGCCGCCCGCTCTACGCCCCGGTTCGCCCTGAGTCCCCGTCCGTTCTGGCGCGAGAGTGGCACGCTCTGGAGGGTTGTGCCATCACGTGGCCCCGCCCCCGTCCATGCGGCTCTGGCGGTCGACGGCTGCAGCCAAGGCAAGGATTGCTTGGACCTGAGCAGCGGCGATGGCGAGTGCTCCAGAGCGCAAGTCCTTGGTGTGAACCGCGTCCAAGAGTTCCTGGGCCTTGCTCGCGTGAGTCTCGTAATCCGCCATTGTTCCCCCTCGCAGTGGTGATCCGCACTGTAGTGAACACGGCTACGGATTCCACCTGATCGGGATGCGAGGGCACAGCGTCTTGAACCTGCGGCCTCATCCTTATCAGGCCAATTACCAGGGATCTGGGAGGTTGGTCGAACGGCTGCAGCTCCCGGCCGACTGTCCGTCGTGGTTCGGCGTTGGCCGTTGCTGTACCGGCCTGTTGGTGTCAGGCGGTGATGTCAGCAGCCGGGGGCAGGCTTGACGGATCGCTGCTCTGGTCGACCGTAACGGCGGGGAAGAGGCGTTGTACGGCTGCCACGATGGCGGCTCGCCGCGCGTACAGGAAGCGCAGGCGCTCGATCTCGTCGGCGGGCATCAGGTCGGTCTGTCCGGCCCAGGACATGGCGAGTTGGTTGACGAATACCAGGATGTCGGCGGGGTCCCATGCCGGGTCCAGGTGGCCGGCCTTCTGCGCGGTGCGCAGTTGCTCGGTCTTGTGGCGCACGGTGGTCTGGATCGGGTCGTCCGGCGCGGTCGGCCTGGCGTCGCCCAGTTCGAGGCGGCCCCAGTTCATGAGGCGCAGGCGGTCAGGGTGGGCTGTGAAGTAGTCGTGGACCCGTCCGGCGTACCCAGGGAGATCGGTGGGGTCCAGCCGTGTGGCCTCGGCGACTGCTGTCAGCTCGTCGGCGGCGACGGTCGCGTACAGCTCTTCCTTGCTGCGGAAGTAGGCGTAGATGCGTTCCTTGCTGGTGCGTGCCGCTTTGGCGATGCGTTCGATCCGGGCCCCGGCGATCCCGTGCCGGGAGAACTCGGCCGTGGCCGCGGTGACGATGCGGTCGCGGGTGGAGTCTGCTCCGGCCGAAGGGTTCATGCGTTCAATCTACCTGGCCGAACCGTTTGGTTTGCCGACGTCGTGAGCTGGGCGTACGGTAAAACCAAACAGTTTGGTTTGGGGTGAGGGAGCATCTTGTGGAGATCAGGACACTGGGCACCCAGGGCTTGACTGCGTCGGCGATCAGCTACGGCGCGATGGGCACTGCGGTCGGCTACGGCCCTACAGACGACGCCGAGTCGATTGCCGCGATCCGCCGCGCGCACGAACTCGGGGTGACGCACTTCGATACCGCCGAGATGTACGGCTGGGGCGAGGGCGAGAAGCTGCTCGGCCAGGCGCTCGCGCCGATCCGCGACGAGGTGACCATCGCGACGAAGTTCGGTTTCACCCCCACCTACGGGCAGGACTCACGACCCGAGCACATCCGCGGGGTCGTCGACAACAGCCTGCGCAACCTGGGCGTGGACGTCATCGACGTGCTCTATCAGCACGTACCCGACCCGAACGTCCCCATCGAGGACGTCGTCGGCGTCATGAAGGAGTACGTCGACGCGGGCAAGGTGAAGTACCTCGGCCTGTCCAACGCCGGTGAAGACGTCATCCGCCGCGCGCACGCCGTGCACCCGATCTCCGTGCTCCAGCACGAATACTCGATCTTCACCCACGAGGTCGCACCCCTCTTCCCCGTCCTGGAAGAACTCGGCATCGGCTTCGTCGCCTACTCCCCGCTCGCCCGCGGATTCCTCAGCGGCGCCGTGAAGTCCCGCGACCACTACGGCCCCCACGACTTCCGACAGCGCATCGCCTGGTGGAACCCGGAGCACTTCGACGCCAACGTCGCCATCACCGACGAACTGACCAAGCTCGCCGAGAACAAGGACGCCACCCTCGCCCAGCTCGCCCTGGCATGGCTGCTCGCACAGAAGAACTACATCGTCCCCATCCCCGGCTCACGCAACCCCGGCCGCGTCGCGCAGAACATCGCTGCGGCCGACCTCGCACTGACCGCCGACGACCTCGCCCGCATCGCCGAGATCGCCCCCAAAGGCGGCCTGGGTGGACGCCTCACCTAGCTAGAGGCATTGCCCACCGCCTCAACCACACACCTACCCCAGCTCCCATCCCGTCTGCCGTCGACCCACACACCGTGGAGCGGGCGTGGTTCAGGGCGTCAAGGTGGAGCGCGCCACTGTACGAACGACCTTGACGCCCTGGGCCGCGACTGCTCAGCTCTGCCTGGGTCGACGGCATACGGGATGGGAGCACCCCGCGCACGCCACACTCGGCCGGCACCCGCGAACGGCGCCCCCGCCATCTCGGAGCCGGCACTTGATGAAGTAGAGAAAGTTCTATCCCTTGGGCTGGCTGCGCTCAGCGCGGTACTCGTCCAGCAGGCTGAAGAACAGCTCGACCGCTGGAGTGTTGGAGGCCTCGGCCTCGCGCTCGATCTCAACTGCCCATCCCAGGGAGCTGTGCCGGCCCAGCCGCTTCCACAGCCACTCGGCGAATGGCCCCTGGCAGCCAGGGTTCCAGAAGTCGAAGTCCTCTGGGGTGCCGTGCACTGCCAACGCGACTCGGTATCCAACGAGCATGGAGTCGAGATGCTGCAGGGAACTGCCCGGCAGCCACATTCCAGGGCGTAGGCGGACTTCATCCAGGAAGTCGTGTACGTCGCCCAGCTCAGTGAGCTGCCTCGGCTTCTGCCGCGTTCCATCTGGCGCAGTCATCTGGGCACCCTAGCGGCGCAGCAGCTGCTTGCCATCGTGGCTCCGCACGTGCGGGCCGTTGCCGTCCAAGGCATCCAGGAGCCGGATCGCGAAGACCTCGGCCATGCGCTCGGCAACCTCTTCGGGCGTGAGCCAGTCAACCGCGGTCGATTCGCTGGAGGTGCGCTCGGTGCCCCCTGAAGGCCTTGCAACGGAAGACCAAGGCGACGACGCCCTTGGTGGTGTTCTTGTAGACCCCGGTTAGCTGGTTCACCTCGACGTGGATGCCCGTCTCCTCCAGGACCTCGCGGACTACGCCGACCTCGGGGGTCTCATCGAGTTCGAGTACACCGCCGGGGAGCTCCCAAGTGCCCTTGTGCGCGCGGCGGATCGCCAGGAGTCGGCCGTCCTCACCGATCACCACTCCCGCTACGATCGCGCGGCGACTACGTCGCTCCCGACGCCGGCAACGTTACGTTCGAGCAGTACGGCCGATGGGATCGTTCACCCCGTCGCGCCTGCGGCTCTGGCTGCGGAGCCTGGAGGACCGCGGGCTCTCCGCCGGGTACCGTCGCGGGATCTTCGCGCACGTCTCGACGGTCTTCTCGGCGGCGGTCGAGGACCGGGTCATCCGGGTGAATCCATGCCGGGCTCGCTCTGTGCGGGCTCCTCGTTTGGAGCCGCGCAAGGTCAAGCCGTGGCCGGCCGGGAGGATTCGGGCTGTGCAATCGGAGCTGCCGGAGCGCTATCGGGCACTCGTCAACGTCGCCGCCGGATGCGGGTTGCGTCAGGGTGAAGCGTTCGGCCTGGCCGTGGAAGACGTGGACTTCCTCGGGGGAGTGGTGCATGTCGTACGGCAGGTGAAGTTGCTGCGGCTGCATCGCCCGGTGTTCGCCCCGCCGAAGGGCGGCAAGGAACGCGACATACCTCTGCCTGAGTCTGTCGCCTTCGCGTTGGCCAAGCATCTCAAGCGGTACCCGGCAGTCAGGATCACGCTGCCGTGGAAGACCTTGGACGGTCCGCCCGTCACGGCATCGCTGATCTTCACCGGGCCCATGGGACTGGCGCTGGACCGGAACCGCTTCAACGATCGCGAATGGCGGCCGGCGCTTCGGGCCGCGGGCGTCGAGACCGGGCGGGACAGCGGCATGCACGCGCTGCGGCACTTCTACGCGTCGGTACTGCTGGACGCGGGGGAGAGCATCAAGGCGGTCAGCGAGTACCTGGGGCACCATGACCCCGGCTTCACGCTGCGGACGTACACGCACCTGATGCCGTCGAGCGGGAAACGGACTCGGGCCGCCGTGGATGGCGTCTTTCCATTCACGACGGCCCGGACACGGCCCAGGAGGGTGCTTAGCCCTCTGACCTGCGGTTAGCTCAGTAGCCGAAGTCCTGCGTCCACCAAGGGCCGCCCTCGCCGAAGTGGACTCCGACGCCGAGGGTCTTGAAGTCGCAGTTCAGGATGTTGGCCTTGTGGCCGGGGCTGTTCATCCAGGCGTCCATGACGGCAGCCGCGTCGGCCTGGCCGCGGGCTATGTTCTCGCCGCCGAGGCTGGTGATGCCGGCGTTCGCGGCGCGGTCCCAGGGGCTGAGCCCGCTCGGGTCGGTGTGGTCGAAGAAGTCCCGGGCGGCCATGTCCTCGCTGAAGGCCTTGGCCAGGTCCGTCAGGGCGCTGTTCGCGGCCACCGGGCTGCAACCGACCTTGGCGCGCTCGTCGTTGACGAGCTTGAGCACCTCGGTCTCGGCGGCGGACTCCGCGGACACGTTCACCGGGGTCTTGGCGACCGGCGCCTTGGTCTCCTTCTTGGAGGGCTCGGTCGTCTTCGGAGCCTTGGGCTCCTTCGTCTTCTCCTTGGAGGCCCCGTTGTCCTTGCCCTCGTTCTTCGAGGGCTCGGTGGTGGTCGGAGCGGCCGGCGCCGAGGCGGAGGCGGAGGCGGAAGGAGCGACGGTCGAGGGGGTCGAGGCGCGACCGGAGCCGCGGCTCGTCGACGTGCCCTCGCGGGCGTCCGCGCTGCCCGAGGTGCCGCCCTGCTGGGTCTCCACGCTGGAGGGCGAGCTCGCGGCCTGGACGTTGTCGGAGTTGTTGCTGCCACCGCCGAGCGCGTAGTTGTCGGCGCCGGGCACGACACCGGCCGCGACGGCCACGGTGCCGAGGGCCACGGCCGCCGAGACGCCGAGCAGTCCCGTCTTGACCGGGCTCGGGCCCTTCCGCTTGCGGTGCGAGCGGGCGGAGGAGGCGGACGGGAGATCGGCGACGGCCGCGTAGCCGTACAGGTTCTCCGGGCCGTAGCCGTCCGTGGGGGTACCGCTCGTATCTGTGACTCCGGTGGCGCGCCCTGTGGCGGCGCGGCCGGCGTCGGAGCGTCGGTGGCGTCCCATCTCTTGGGCCTTCCTCGATCTTGAGTCAGCGATCCTCACTTCAAACTCACCCGGAAGAGTGAGTTTCTAGTGAGACTCATTGGTCCGGGACGGTACCCCATGGCGCGTGGGGAGGATGTGCTCCACGAGACATTGTCCGGTTAGCGTGCAGCCATGAACGAGGTTTCACGGCTGGTCGTCTGGGTCCGCGGACGGGTCCAAGGTGTGGGTTTCCGCTGGTTTACGCGGGCCAGGGCACTGGAGATCGGCGGGCTGAGTGGTTTTGCTCTCAATCTCGACGACGGACGCGTCCAGGTGGTCGCGGAGGGCCCCCGGGCCGGCTGCCAGAGTCTGCTCGACTGGCTCCAGGGAGACGACACGCCCGGCCGGGTGGACGGAGTCACTGAGATCTGGGACACGCCCCGGGGGATCTACGACGGCTTCGCGATCCGCTGACGGGGACGCCCGCGCGGCCTCCTGGAGGTGGCGTGGCGTATGCCACCGGCACCCGTCAGTAGTGGAAACGGCCTGGTGGTTGCCAAGAACGGCGCGAAGTGGCAGGCTCCCGAGATAACGATGATCCCGACGCCCTGAGGGTCCCACCGGTGTCGTAGCGCCGCCGCTCCACAAGCCGCGCGACAGTGGGTTGCCCGCCGATACAGGGCGTGATCGTGTTGACCGTCAAACTTTTTGGTGAGACGCTGAAAGCCCCGCGCACCTTAGCTGTTTGGCATGTGGAACGGCAGCAGGACATCAGCAGTGTCAAGCATCGCGGGTGCGATTCCCTCACGACCCACACCGCTTCGGTCGGTCACTCAGTGTGGAGGACCATCCATCATGGCAAAGGCGCTTCTCGGTTACGTCGGCGGTTCCGACCCGCGACTCATTGCCGAGATGCGACGGCTCCAGCAGCGCGTCCAGGACCTCGAATCCGAGCTTGTACGGATCCAGGCCGAGAACGACGCGCTCGCGGCTGCCGCTTCTCACGACTCGATTCTCGAGAGCATCGACGTACCCCAGGCGGAGCCTGCGCTCACCTGATCACTGCACCGCACCATGACAGCAGTGGTCGGGCGGCCCGAATCAACCGCTACGCAGTCAGATTTGCAAGGGACGCCGTCCGGCGTCCCTTCTTTCTTTCCCCCGAGCGACCAACCCCCCTCTTCAACGTCTGGTGTGCCCTCCGCGTTCATGGGCGAAACCGCGCGTTCATGGAGTGAGACCGGCCCGAAAGGTAGAGTCCGGCGGCGTGCACCTCAAGGCCCTGACCCTGCGCGGGTTCAAGTCGTTCGCCTCCGCGACCACGCTGCGGTTCGAGCCGGGCATCACCTGTGTCGTGGGCCCCAACGGCTCGGGCAAGTCCAACGTCGTGGACGCCCTGAGCTGGGTCATGGGCGAACAGGGGGCCAAGTCGCTGCGCGGCGGCAAGATGGAGGACGTCATCTTCGCCGGCACCACCGGGCGCCCGCCGCTCGGCCGTGCCGAGGTCTCCCTGACCATCGACAACTCCGACGGGGCGCTGCCCATCGAGTACGCCGAGGTCACCATCACGCGGATCATGTTCCGCAACGGCGGCAGCGAGTACCAGATCAACGGCGACACCTGCCGCCTGCTCGACATCCAGGAACTGCTGTCCGACTCCGGCATCGGCCGCGAGATGCACGTCATCGTCGGACAGGGCCAGCTCGACTCCGTGCTGCACGCCGACCCGATGGGCCGCCGCGCCTTCATCGAGGAGGCGGCGGGCGTCCTCAAGCACCGCAAGCGCAAGGAGAAGGCGCTGCGGAAGCTGGACGCGATGCAGGCCAACCTCGCGCGCGTGCAGGACCTCACCGACGAACTGCGGCGCCAGCTCAAGCCGCTCGGCCGGCAGGCCGCCGTCGCCCGCCGCGCCGCCGTCATCCAGGCCGACCTGCGCGACGCCCGGCTGCGCCTCCTCGCCGACGACCTCGTACGGCTGCGAGGTGCCCTGCGGTCCGAGATCGCCGACGAGGCCGCGCTCAAGCAGCGCAAGGAGTCCGCCGAGGCCGAGCTCAAGAAGGCGCTCCAGCGCGAGGCCCTGCTGGAGGACGAGGTCCGCCGGCTCACACCGCGCCTCCAGCGCGCCCAGCAGACCTGGTACGAACTCTCCCAGCTCGCGGAGCGGGTGCGCGGCACGGTCTCGCTGGCCGACGCGCGCGTGAAGAGCGCCACCTCCGTGCCCGCCGAGGAACGGCGCGGACGCGACCCGGAGGACATGGAGCGCGAGGCCGCCCGCGTCCGCGAACAGGAGGCCGAGCTCGAAGCGGCCCTGGAGGCGGCCGAGCGGGCCCTGGAGGACACGGTCGCGCACCGCGCCGAGCTGGAGCGCGAGCTGACCGTCGAGGAACGCCGCCTCAAGGACGTGGCCCGCGCCATCGCCGACCGCCGCGAGGGCCTCGCCCGGCTCGGCGGCCAGGTCAACGCCGCCCGCTCGCGCGCCGCCTCCGCGCAGGCCGAGATCGACCGCCTCGCCGCCGCCCGCGACGAGGCCCAGGAACGCGCGGTCGCGGCCCAGGAGGAGTACGAGGAGCTGAAGGCCGAGGTCGACGGGCTCGACGCGGGCGACGCCGATCTCGGCGAGCAGCACGAGGCGGCCAGGCGGGCCCTGTCCGACGCGGAGGCCGCGCTGAGCGCCGCCCGCGAGGCCGCCACCGCCGCCGAACGGGGGCGGGCCGCCACCCAGGCCCGCCGCGACGCCCTCGCCCTCGGCCTGCGGCGCAAGGACGGCACCGGAGCGCTGCTCGGCGCCACGGACCGGCTCACCGGCGTGCTCGGTCCCGCCGCCGCACTGCTGACGGTCACCCCCGGCTTCGAGGTCGCGCTCGCCGCCGCGTTCGGCGCGGCGGCCGACGCCGTCGCCGTCGCCACCCCCGCGTCCGCCGCCGAGGCCATCCGGCTGCTGCGCAAGCAGGACGCGGGACGCGCGGCCCTGCTCCTCGCCGGAGCACCCGAGGAGCCCGGCGCCGAAACGCACGCCCCCGCCGGCCCGGCGGACGGCGCCTCCCCGCACGTACCGCTCGACGACGACGGGCCGCGGTACGCCGCCGATCTCGTCCGGGGCCCCGCCGAACTGATGCCCGCCGTACGGCGGTTGCTGCGCGCGATCGTCGTCGTCGGCACCCTGGAGGAGGCCGAGGACCTGGTCTACGCGCGGCCCGGACTCACCGCCGTGACCGCCGAGGGCGACCTGCTCGGGGCGCACTTCGCGCACGGCGGGTCCGCCGGGGCGCCCAGCCTGCTCGAAGTGCAGGCCTCCGTGGACGAGGCGGCGGCCGAGCTGGAGGAACTGGCCGTACGCTGCGAGGAGTTGACCGAGGAGCAGCGGCTGGCGACCGAGCGTCGCAAGGAACGGGCAGCTCTCGTCGAGGAGTTGGGGGAGCGGCGGCGGGCCGCCGAACGGCAGAAGTCGTCCGTCGCCCAGCAGCTCGGACGGCTGGCCGGGCAGGCGCGCGGCGCCGCGGGCGAGGCCGAGCGGAGCACCGCCGCGGCCGCGCGTGCTCAGGAGTCCCTCGACCAGGCCGTGGCCGAGGCGGAGGAGCTGGCCGAACGGCTCGCCGTGGCCGAGGAGATGCCGGTCGAGGAGGAGCCCGACACCTCGGTGCGGGACCGGCTCGCCGCGGACGGCGCCAACGCGCGGCAGACGGAGATGGAGGCCCGGCTCCAGGTGCGTACGCACGAGGAGCGGGTCAAGGGGCTCGCCGGACGGGCCGACTCGCTGGACCGCGCCGCCCGTGCCGAACGCGAGGCACGCGCGCGTGCCGAACAGCGGCGGGCCCGGCTCCGCCACGAGGCCGCCGTCGCCGCGGCCGTCGCCTCCGGCGCGCGGCAGCTTCTCGCGCACGTCGAGGTCTCGCTGGCTCGCGCCGAGGAGGAGCGCACCGCCGCGGACAGCGCGAAGGCCCGCCGGGAGCAGGAGCTCGTGACGGCGCGGAGCCAGGGCCGCGAGCTCAAGGAGGAGCTCGACAAGCTCACCGACTCGGTGCACCGGGGCGAGGTGCTCGGTGCCGAGAAGCGGATGCGCATAGAGCAGCTCGAGGCGAAGGCGCTGGACGAACTCGGCGTCGAGCCGGCGGGACTCGTCGCGGACTACGGCCCCGACCAGCTCGTACCGCCGTCGCTGCCCGCCGAGGGCGAGGAACTGCCCGAGGACCCCGAGCACCCGCGCAACCAGCCCCGGCGGTTCCACCGTGCGGAGCAGGAGAAGCGGCTGAAGTCGGCGGAGCGGGCCTACCAGCAGCTCGGCAAGGTCAATCCGCTGGCCCTGGAGGAGTTCGCCGCGCTGGAGGAGCGCCACAAGTTCCTCAGCGAGCAGCTCGAGGACCTCAAGAAGACCCGCGCCGACCTCCTTCAGGTGGTGAAGGAGGTCGACGAGCGCGTCGAGCAGGTCTTCACCGAGGCGTACCGGGACACCGCCCGGGAGTTCGAGGGCGTCTTCAGCAGGCTGTTCCCGGGCGGGGACGGCCGGCTCATCCTGACCGACCCCGACAACATGCTCACCACCGGTGTCGACGTCGAGGCCCGGCCGCCGGGCAAGAAGGTCAAGCGGCTCAGCCTGCTCTCCGGCGGCGAACGGTCGCTGACCGCCGTCGCGCTCCTCGTGTCGATCTTCAAGGCGCGCCCCAGCCCGTTCTACGTGATGGACGAGGTCGAGGCGGCGCTGGACGACACCAACCTCCAGCGGCTGATCAGGATCATGCAGGAGCTGCAGGAGGCCTCCCAGCTCATCGTGATCACGCACCAGAAGCGCACGATGGAGGTCGCCGACGCGCTCTACGGCGTCTCCATGCAGGGCGACGGCGTCTCGAAGGTCATCAGCCAGCGCCTGCGCTGACCACCGGGTCCGCCGCCCGAGGCCGTCCCCCCGGTTCTGGTCGGGACCGCCGTCCGCGGTCGTGCGCCCGCTTTCGGTCCGGGCCGCCGTTCTACGGCCGGTCGTCCGGTGCCGGCAGGTCCTCGCCCACGCCCTCGTCGGCGAGTTCGGCGAGCACCTCGGCGTGGCAGCGCTCGGGGACGCACCAGCATCCGAGGCGGTGACCGCGCAGGGCGGGGAGCCGGGCCAGCAGTTCCGGACGTGCCAGCAGATAGGCGCGGTACATCTCGACGACCTCGTCCCGGGTGCCGTCGTGGCCGGGGCGGAACGGGCTCGCCAGCGGGGAGCCGGCCAGGTGCCAGCCGCCCCGGTGCATGGCCCGGCCGACGTAGACGACATCGGCGTACGCGGGATCGTCGCGGTGACCCTTGAGGTTGACGACCGTGGTCTGCGGCATGACCGGATCCTCCCCGCTCGGGCTTCCGGGAGCAACGCGAGCAGGGCAGGCAACCGGCGTTCGTTGGACCATTCGGGCACTTGATGTTCAAAGCTTGAACACAACTACGTCACATCGCCCGGGAAAGCACCGAGAAAGCTCCCACCCACCCCCAGGTTTGACTTCGAAAGTTGAAGGCATAGTCTCTGCGACGTTGCTTTTACCTTCAGGTGGTGGCCCGCGTGAACCTGTGCGCCACTGGTAACCACCAGCGAAGGCTTTCGCCCCCCACCCCCGGCAGCGAGGCCGGTGGCCCGAGGAGTCTTACGTGACCAGCGCATCGCAGGCACCTGTGCCAGGAGTCAAGCCGGCTCCTCCCGAGCATCTCGGGCATGTCATCTTCATCGCGGCGGCGGCCGCGATGGGCGGCTTCCTGTTCGGCTACGACAGTGCCGTGATCAACGGCGCGGTCGAGGCCATCCGGGACCGTTACGACATCGGATCCGCGGCCCTGGCCCAGGTCATCGCCATCGCGCTGATCGGCTGCGCCGTCGGCGCGGCGGCGGCCGGCCGCATGGCCGACCGCATCGGACGCATCCGCTGCATGCAGATCTCCGCGAGCCTCTTCACCATCAGCGCCATCGGCTCGGCCCTGCCCTTCGCGCTGTGGGACCTCGCCTTCTGGCGCATCATCGGCGGATTCGCCATCGGCATGGCCTCCGTCATCGGCCCCGCCTACATCGCCGAGGTCTCCCCGCCCGCGTACCGCGGACGGCTCGGCTCGTTCCAGCAGGCCGCGATCGTCGTCGGCATCGCCATCTCGCAGCTCGTCAACTACGCCATCCTGAACGCCGCCGACGGCGACCAGCGCGGTCAGCTCTTCGGCGTCGAGGCCTGGCAGGTCATGCTCGGCGTCATGGTCATCCCGGCCGTCCTCTACGGTCTGCTCTCGTTCGCCATCCCCGAGTCGCCGCGCTTCCTGCTCGAAGTGGGCCGCAGGGACCGCGCCCGTGAGGTGCTCAAGGAGGTCGAGGGCGACAAGATCGACCTCGACGCCCGCGTCCTGGAGATCGAGACGGCCATGAAGGGCGAGCACAAGTCGACCTTCAAGGACCTGCTCGGTGGCAGCTTCCTCTTCCTGCCGATCGTCTGGATCGGTATCGGACTCTCGGTCTTCCAGCAGTTCGTCGGCATCAACGTCGCGTTCTACTACTCCTCGACGCTGTGGCAGTCGGTCGGCGTCGACCCGACGGACTCGTTCTTCTACTCCTTCACCACGTCGATCATCAACATCATCGGCACAGTGATCGCGATGATCTTCGTGGACCGCATCGGCCGCAAGCCGCTCGCCCTCATCGGCTCGGTGGGTATGGCCATCGGTCTCGGCCTGGAGGCCTGGGCCTTCTCCTACGACCTCGTCGACGGCAAGCTGCCGGCCACCCAGGGCTGGGTCGCCCTGATCGCCGCGCACGTCTTCGTCCTCTTCTTCGCCCTCTCCTGGGGTGTCGTGGTCTGGGTGTTCCTCGGCGAGATGTTCCCGAACCGGATCCGCGCCGCGGCCCTCGGTGTCGCCGCCTCCGCGCAGTGGATCGCCAACTGGGCCATCACCGCGAGCTTCCCCTCGCTCGCCGACTGGAACCTCTCGGCCACCTACGTGATCTACACCTGCTTCGCCGTGCTCTCCATCCCCTTCGTGCTCAAGTTCGTCAAGGAGACGAAGGGCAAGGCCCTGGAGGAGATGGGCTGAGCGCCCGTGTCACCGGCGGCTCCCCACGGCCGCCGGTGCCCCCCCCGGACTCGAGGAGAAGGGCCAAGTCCCCGCTGCCCCTCTCCTCGTACTCGTGAAGAGGGCGTGCCGCCCCGGCCCGGACCGAGAGGTCACCCGAGCCGGGGCAGCACGCTTTCGCAGAACAGATGCAGGCTGCGCCAGCCCTCGTCCACCGGCATCCCGCCCGACAGCGGATGCAGGACGAGGCTGTCCAGGCCCAGCTCCACGCACTGGTCGGGCGTGAGGACGCGGTAGACGCCCTCGGCGCGCAGCTCCTCGACCGTGGTGGCCGCCGACTTCACCGCCGAGCGGATCTCACCGGACTGCCAGGAGGCGTACGTCCGCGCCTCGTGCAGGAAGTGCCGGCCGTACTCGGCCCAGGCCCGGTCCGGATCCTCGGCGATGTGCAGCAGCGGCGTCTCGGCGCCGGGCATCATGGTCCAGCCCTCGGTGCCGTACTCGGTGAGCCGCTCCTTGTAGTAGGCCTCCAGCTCGGGCAGATGCGCGCTGGGGAAGAACGGCAGACCGAGCCGGGCGGCACGCCGGGCCGCCGCCGGGGAGGAACCGCCCACCAGCAGCAGGGGGTGCGGGTCCGAGAACGGGCGCGGGGTGACCCGTACCGTACGGCCCCGGTAGCTGAACTCCTCGCCGGTCCAGGCCTTCAGCACCGTCTCCAGAAGCTCGTCCTGGAGCCTGCCGCGCCGTTTCCAGTCGACGTCGAACTGCGCGTACTCCTCGGGCCGGTAGCCGATGCCGGCCACGGTCACCAGGCGGCCGCCGCTGAGCAGGTCGAGCACGGCGATGTCCTCGGCGAGACGCAGCGGGTCGTGCAGCGGGCCGATGACCGCCGAGACCGTGACCGCGATCCTGCGGGTCGCCCCGAAGACCGCGCCCGCGAACGCGAACGGCGAGGGCAGCCAGTTGTTGACGGCGCCGTGGTGCTCCTCCGTCTGCACCGTGGTGATCCCGCGGTCGTCGGCGTACGTGGCCATCTCGACGGCGGCCCGGTAGCGGGCGCTGAGCGAGGCGGGGGTGGCGTCGGGTTCGACGAGGTTGAAGCGCACGACCGTCACGGGCATGGGGAGCCCCCCTTCGTATGTGGAGGGGGACGGTAGCTGACGGGGCGTCAGGTTGCCATAGCCGCGGACGTCCGGGGGCCACCCCGGGACTCCGGTCTTCGTACGAAACTACAAGCGTTCCCCCGCGCGGGGAGAAAGCTTCCCGCACAGGGGATGGCCGATACTGAGGACGTTATGGAAACCATCATCCTTGCTGTAGTCATCGCCGTGGTGGTGATCGGCGCGCTCGGTGGGCTCGTCGTCGGCAGTCGCAAGCGGAAGCAGCTGCCCCCGCCGCCCCCCGCCGCCCCCGACATCACCGCTCCACCGGCCGAACCGCACGTCGGCGACGAGGCCGAGGCGCCGCACGACGAGCCGCGCCGCACTTTGGAGGAGGTGGATCTCCCCGACGGCTCGGCCGCCCCGTCGGTCGTCGTCGAAGAACCCCCGGCCGCCGCCCCCCAGATCGAGATCCCGGAACCGACCGCCGGGCGCCTGGTGCGCCTGCGCACCCGGCTCTCGCGTTCGCAGAACGCGCTCGGCAAGGGGCTGCTCACGCTGCTCTCGCGCGAGCACCTCGACGACGACACCTGGGAGGAGATCGAGGACACCCTGCTCGTCGCCGACGTCGGTGTGCAGCCCACCCAGGAGCTGGTCGAGCGGCTGCGTGAGCGCGTGAAGGTGCTCGGCACGCGGACGCCGGACGAACTGCGCGCCCTGCTGCGCGAGGAACTGATCCAGCTTCTCGTCCCGGAGTTCGACCGCGCGGTCAAGACCGACTCGAACCTCGACACCCCGGGCATCGTGATGGTCGTCGGCGTCAACGGCACCGGCAAGACCACCACCACCGGCAAGCTCGCGCGCGTGCTCGTCGCCGACGGCAAGAACGTCGTCCTCGGCGCCGCCGACACCTTCCGCGCCGCCGCCGCAGACCAGCTCCAGACCTGGGGCGAGCGCGTGGGCGCCCGTACCGTCCGCGGCCCCGAGGGCGGCGACCCCGCCTCGATCGCGTTCGACGCGGTCAAGGAGGGCATCGAGGAGGGCGCGGACGTCGTCCTCATCGACACCGCGGGCCGGCTCCACACCAAGACCGGCCTCATGGACGAGCTCGGCAAGGTCAAGCGCGTCGTGGAGAAGCACGCCCCGCTCGACGAGGTGCTGCTCGTCCTCGACGCGACCACCGGGCAGAACGGTCTGGTGCAGGCGCGCGTGTTCGCCGAGGTCGTCGAGATCACCGGCATCGTGCTGACCAAGCTCGACGGCACGGCGAAGGGCGGCATCGTCATCGCGGTCCAGCGCGAGCTGGGCGTCCCGGTCAAGCTGGTGGGTCTCGGAGAGGGCGCGGACGACCTGGCGCCGTTCGAGCCGGAGGCGTTCGTTGACGCCCTTATCGGAGAGTGACCACCCGCGCGAACGCGTAGGTGCCCGAAGAAGCGCCCGCCCCCGCAGCACTGCGGGGGACGGGCGCTTCGTCCGTTCCGCTCGCTCCCCGGGTCAGGCCCGGGAGCGGTGTGCCACGTAGGCGAGGGTGCCCAGCAGCAGCCTGGCCGGGGGCGGCTTCGGGGCGGCGTCCAGGGCGGGGGAGCGCAGCCAGCGGACCGGGCCGAGCCCCGCGCGGTCGGAGGGCGGGGCGGTGATGAACGTCCCCGGGCCGAGGCCGTGCAGGTCGAGGAAGGCGTCGTCCCAGCCCATGCGGTAGAGCAGCTCGGGAAGTTCGGCGGCCGAACCGGGGGAGACGAAGAAGTGGGCGCGGCCGTCCGGGCCGGCCGTCACGGGACCGAGCGGCAGCCCCATGCGCTCCAGCCGGACGAGCGCGCGCCGCCCGGCCGCCTCGGCGACCTCGATGACGTCGAAGGCCCGGCCGACCGGCAGCATCACCGCGGCGCCGGGGAAGCCCGCCCAGACGCCCGTCGCCTCGTTCAGCGTGGTGCCCGCCGGGATCGTCGGGGCGAAGGCCAGGGGGTGCGCGCCCGGTGCCGGGCAGTCGGCCCGGCCGCACGAGCACGCCCCCGCGGCGGCTCGGGCGCCCGGGACCACGTCCCATCCCCACAGTCCGGTGAACGCGGCGACGGCGCCGCCCTCCGACGAGCGGCCGCGGCGCCGAGCACCGGTCCGGATGTCGCGCATCGCCCGACTACTGCCGATCGTGAAGCCCATGCCCCCTCCAACGGGTCCGGTGCGCCCGTGGTTACGTGACGGAACCGGATTGTCACCCTCTGTTCCTGCCTGCCCGGTTTCACGCGATCCAGACAGCGCCTTGTCGCGCAAGGGGTGGTGTGTTCGGCTCCGTGCGCCCTGGAGTGCGCTTCTCCGCCCACCCTTGGTCGTTCTGTGTCAAGTGAATCGCGAGCAGGGCGACTGGAGTTCATTCGAAGGGGTGGCGAATGGTGGCGTTTCACGGATCGCCATGGCTGGACGCGTGATCGTAGGATTACTTTGAGTGCACGAGCCCTGGGCTTTTGTTTACTCGCGAGTATGCCAAGGGCAAGCCGGGTTCCCGTTCGAAGGGTGAGAACTACCGGACGCGCGGCCGCGTTTACGGGCATTCTGATAGGGCTTGGCGCAGAGCGGCGACAAGTGGTCTCGGGGAGTGGGGGCGTTCCAGTGGGCGGCAACGGCGGAGGCGGGACGAACGCTGACAGGCGCCCCAACGAGCTGCTCGGCTCGTGGTTCGTGCGCAGTGGCTGGTCGAAGGGCGAGCTGGCGCGCCAGGTGAACCGCAGGGCCCGTCAGTTGGGGGCCAACCACATCTCGACGGACACCTCGCGGGTGCGCCGCTGGCTGGACGGGGAGAACCCGCGCGAGCCGATCCCGCGGATCCTGTCGGAGCTGTTCTCGGAGCGGTTCGGCTGTGTCGTCGCCGTGGAGGACCTCGGTCTGCGCGCCGCCCACCAGGCACCCTCCGTGTCCGGCGTCGACCTGCCGTGGACCGGCCCCCAGACCGTCGCGCTCATCAGCGAGTACTCGCGCAGTGACCTGATGCTGGCCCGGCGCGGCTTCCTCGGCAGTTCGCTGGGGCTCTCCGCGGGCCCGGCCCTCATCGAGCCCATGCAGCGCTGGCTCGTGCCCACCCCGCCGGCGGCGTACGAGCCCGCCGAACCGCCGGCCTCCACGCGCCGCGGCGGCAGACTCTCCCAACCGGAGCTGGATCTCCTGGAGTCCACCACCGTGATGTTCCGTCAGTGGGACGCGCAGTGCGGCGGCGGACTGCGACGCAAGGCCGTCGTCGGCCAGTTGCACGAGGTGACGGACCTCCTCCAGGAACCGCAGCCCGCCGCCACCGAGAAGCGGCTGTTCAAGGTCGCCGCCGAACTGGCCGAGCTGGCGGGCTGGATGAGCTACGACGTGGGACTCCAGCCCACCGCGCAGAAGTACTTCGTGCTCGCCCTGCACGCCTCGAAGGAGGCGGGCGACAAGCCGCTCGGCTCGTACATCCTCTCCAGCATGAGCCGGCAGATGATCCACCTCGGTCGGCCCGAGGACGCGCTGGAGCTGATCCACCTCGCCCAGTACGGCAGCCGTGACTGCGCGAGCCCGCGCACCCAGTCGATGCTGTATGCGATGGAGGCCCGCGCCTACGCCAACATGGGCCAGCCCGGAAAGTGCAAGCGGGCCGTCCGCATGGCCGAGGACACCTTCGCCGACGTGCACGAGTGGGACGAGCCGGACCCCGACTGGATCCGCTTCTTCTCCCGGGCCGAGCTGTACGGCGAGAACTCGCACTCCTACCGTGACCTCGCGTACGTCGCCGGCCGCAGCCCCACGTACGCCTCCATGGCCGAGCCCCTCATGCAGAAGGCGGTCGACCTCTTCGGCAAGGACTCCGAGCACCAGAGGTCGTACGCACTCAACCTCATCGGCATGGCCACCGTGCACCTGCTGCAGCGTGAGCCCGAGCAGAGTGCCGTCCTGGCCAAGGAAGCCCTGAGGATCGGCAAGAAGGTGCGCTCCGAGCGCGTCAACACTCGTATCCGAAAGACGGTCGACACCGCCGTCCGCGACTTCGGGGACCTCGCCGAGGTCATCGACCTCACCGACCAGCTCGCCGTCGACCTGCCCGAGACCGCCGAGGCGGTCTGACCCAGGGCCGCGGCGCCGGCCCCGCGCAGTACTCCGGCCGCGGCCGGTCGTCCTGAACTGCCCGACTCGGCTCCCCCATGCCAGGTCATCGGACGGCCGGACGTGGCCGGTTCCGCTGTATGCGGCCCCCGCCCGCGTCGTACGCGCCGCCCCGGCCCGCTCCCGCGAGAATCCGCCATGTCGTGGGCGGGTCTCCGCGCGCCCCGGGGCGCCGCGAGCGTCCCCCGGGAGATTGCGTCACGATAACGATCGCTTCGACCACAATCAGGCAGTTCATGAACGTGTAACACGCAGAGCGCCTTCGTCACTGGTGCGAAACATCGAGGGGCGTCCACGGAAACCGCGCTGCGTCAATCTCATGGCGCATAACCGGCCCACCCCTCACGACCCATTCAGGCTTCGCCCGCACGGGGCCGTACCAACGACGAGGAGACGCCGATGGCACCAGCCATCACCCTTGCCGCAGAGGCACCCAAGCTGTCTGCCGCCAACACAGGGTTCATGCTCATCTGTTCCGCCCTCGTGCTCATCATGACGCCGGGCCTCGCCTTCTTCTACGGAGGCATGGTCCGCGTCAAGAGCACGCTCAACATGCTGATGATGAGCTTCATCAGCATGGGGATCATCACCATCCTGTGGGTGCTGTACGGCTTCTCGCTCGCCTTCGGCACGGACAAGGGATCGTTCATCGGCTGGACCTCGGACTGGGTCGGCCTCAGCAACATCGGCCTGACGGAGCTGTGGGACGGGTACACCATCCCGGTCTTCGTCTTCATGGTCTTCCAGCTCATGTTCGCGATCATCACGCCCGCACTGATAAGCGGTGCCCTCGCGGACCGCGTGAAGTTCACGGCGTGGTCCCTGTTCATCACGCTGTGGGCCACGCTGGTCTACTTCCCCGTCGCCCACTGGGTGTGGGGCGCGGGCGGCTGGGCCTTCGAGCTCGGAGTGATCGACTTCGCCGGTGGTACGGCGGTCCACATCAACGCGGGTGCCGCGGCACTCGGCGTGATCCTGGTCATCGGCAAGCGCGTCGGCTTCAAGAAGGACCCGATGCGCCCGCACAGCCTCCCGCTGGTGATGCTCGGCTCCGGTCTGCTGTGGTTCGGCTGGTTCGGATTCAACGCCGGCTCGTGGCTCGGCAACGACGACGGCGTCGGCGCGCTGATGTTCGTCAACACGCAGGTCGCCACCGCCGCGGCCATGCTGGCCTGGCTCCTCTACGAGAAGATCCGGCACGGCGCGTTCACCACGCTGGGCGCCGCCTCCGGCGCGGTCGCCGGTCTGGTCGCCATCACCCCGTCCGGCGGCGCGGTCTCCCCGCTCGGCGCCATCGCGGTCGGCGCCATCGCCGGTGTCCTGTGCGCCATGGCCGTCGGCCTGAAGTACAGGTTCAACTACGACGACTCGCTCGACGTCGTCGGCGTCCACCTCGTCGGCGGTGTCATCGGCTCCCTGCTCATCGGCCTCTTCGCCAGCGGCCACGGCCAGTCCACGGTCGAGGGCCTCTTCTACGGCGGCGGCCTGACCCAGTTCTGGAAGCAGTGCGCCGGCGTCTTCGCCGTCCTCGGCTACTCCCTGGTCGTCTCCGCGATCCTCGCCTTCGTCATCGACAAGACCCTCGGCATGCGGGTCACCGAGGACGAGGAGATCGCCGGCATCGACCAGGCCGAGCACGCCGAGACCGCATACGACTTCAGCGGCGCCGGTGGTGGCGCCGCCCGGACCGCCGTGCCCGCCGCCCCGGCCGACACGGACGCCAAGAAGGTGGACGCATGAAGCTCATCACCGCCGTCGTGAAGCCCCACCGGCTCGACGAGATCAAAGAGGCGCTGCAGGCGTTCGGCGTCCACGGACTGACGGTCACCGAGGCGAGCGGCTACGGTCGGCAGCGGGGACACACCGAGGTGTACCGCGGTGCCGAGTACACGGTCGACCTCGTCCCCAAGATCCGCATCGAGGTGCTGGTCGAGGACGACGACGCCGAACAGCTCGTCGACGTCGTGGTGAAGGCGGCCCGCACCGGCAAGATCGGTGACGGCAAGGTGTGGTCCGTCCCGGTCGACACGGCCGTCCGGGTCCGCACCGGCGAGCGCGGCCCCGACGCGCTCTGACGGACCGGCCCGCACGAAGAGGAAAGACAGGAGTCGCTGGGTGACGAGTACGGACACGCGAGTGGAAGCAGAGGACTCGGGACCCAGCGGCTACGCGGCGGCCCGGCTGCGCCTCCTCCAGGAGGGGGCGCGGTCCGGGCCGCCGCGCCGTACCGCCCTCGCGGAACTGACGGACGACTGGCTGACCGGCCTGTTCACCGCCGGATCCAAGGGCCTGCGCGGCGTCTCCCTCATCGCCGTCGGCGGCTACGGCCGCGGCGAACTCTCCCCACGCAGCGACCTCGACCTGCTCCTCCTGCACGACGGCACCGACCCGGGCGCCGTCGCCGCCCTCGCCGACCGCGTCTGGTACCCGGTCTGGGACCTGGGCCTCGATCTCGACCACTCGGTCCGCACCCCGGCCGAGGCCCGCAAGACCGCCGCCGACGACCTCAAGGCCCAGCTCGGCCTCCTCGACGCCCGCCACATCGCCGGCGACCTCGGCCTCACCGCCGGACTGCGCACGGCCGTCCTCGCCGACTGGCGCAACCAGGCGCCCAAGCGGCTGCCCCAGCTCCAGGAACTGTGCGCGGAGCGCGCCGAACGCCAGGGCGAACTCCAGTACCTCCTCGAACCCGACCTCAAGGAAGCCCGCGGCGGACTGCGCGACGCCACCGCCCTGCGCGCCGTCGCCGCCTCCTGGCTCGCGGACGCGCCCCGCGAAGGCCTCGCCGACGCCCGCCGCCGGCTCCTGGACGTCCGCGACGCCCTGCACCTCGCCACCGGCCGCGCCACCGACCGCCTCGCCCTCCAGGAACAGGACCAGGTCGCCGCCGAGCTCGGACTGCTGGACGCCGACACCCTCCTGCGCCAGGTGTACGAGGCCGCCCGCGTCGTGTCGTACGCCAGCGACGTCACCTGGCGCGAGGTCGGACGCGTCCTGCGCTCACGCTCCGTGCGACCCCGGCTGCGCGCCATGCTGGGCGGCGGCAAACCCGTCGGCGAACGGTCCCCGCTCGCCGAGGGCGTGGTCGAACAGGACGGCGAGGTGGTGCTCGCCCGCGCCGCCCGGCCCGAGCGCGACCCCGTGCTCCCGCTGCGCGCCGCGGCCGCCGCCGCGCAGGCCGACCTCCCGCTGTCCCTGCACGCGGTAAGGCGCATGGCCGCCGCCGTACGTCCGCTGCCCACACCCTGGCCCGCCGAGGCACGCGAACAGCTCGTCACCCTCCTCGGCTCGGGCAGCCCGACCATCGAGGTCTGGGAGGCACTGGAGGCCGAAGGGCTCATCACCCGGCTGCTCCCCGACTGGGAGCGGGTGCGCTGCCGGCCCCAGCGCAATGCCGTCCACATCTGGACCGTCGACCGGCACCTCATCGAGACGGCCGTCCGCGCCTCCGAACTGACCCGCCGCGTCGGCCGCCCCGATCTCCTCCTCGTCGCCGCCCTCCTTCACGACATCGGCAAGGGCTGGCCCGGCGACCACTCCGTCGCCGGCGAGATCATCGCCCGGGACGTGGCCGCCCGCATCGGCTTCGACCGCGCGGAGGTGACGGTGCTCGCCACCCTCGTACGCCACCATCTGCTGCTCGTCGACACCGCCACCCGACGTGACCTGGAGGACCCGGCCACCGTCCGCTCCGTCGCCGAGGCCGTCGGGTCGCAGGGCACCCTGGAACTGCTGCACGCGCTCACCGAGGCGGACGCGCTGGCCACCGGGCCCGCCGCCTGGTCCTCCTGGCGCGGCTCCCTCGTCGCCGACCTGGTCAAACGCGTCTCGGCCGTGCTCTCCGGCGAGGCTCCCGAGGAGCCCGAGGCCGTCGCGCCGACCGCCGAGATGGAACGCCTCGCGATCGAGGCGTGCCGCACCGGCGGGCCCGTCCTGTCCCTGCGCGCGCAGACGGAACCCCTCGACACCGAGGCCGAACCCGCCGCCCCGGCCGATCCGGAACCGCTCGGCGTGGAACTCCTCATCGCCGTCCCCGACCAGCCCGGCGTGCTCCCGTCGGTGGCCGGCGTCCTCGCCATGCACCGGCTGACCGTCCGTACCGCCGAGCTGCGCGCCCTGGACCTGCCCGACGGTGTCGACGGCTCGGTGCTGCTGCTCAACTGGCGCGTCGCCGCCGAGTACGGCTCCCTGCCGCAGGCCGCCCGGCTGCGCGCCGACCTCGTACGCGCCCTCGACGGCTCCCTGGACATCAGCGCCCGTCTCGCCGAACGCGACGCCGCCTACCCGCGCCGCCGGGGGGTCGTCGCGCCCCCCGCGCGCGTCACCGTCGCTCCGGCGGCGTCCCGCCTGGCCACCGTCATCGAGGTCCGCGCCCACGACGCCCCCGGCCTGCTGCACCGCATCGGGCGGGCCCTGGAGACGGCGCGGGTGCGGGTACGGAGCATGCACGTCTCCACGCTCGGCGCGAACGCCGTGGACGCCTTCTACGTGACGGGCACGAAGGGGGAGCCCCTGCCGGGGGAGGAGGCCGCCTCGGTGGCCCGGGCGGTGGAGGAAGCACTGCGCTCCTGACGTCCCGGGCCTGGGTGGCCCGGCGGCGGTGGAGGACGCTCCTGACCTCCCGGGCCTGGGTGGCCCGGGCGGTGGAGGAAGCGCAGTGCTCCTGCCCTCCCGCCCCCCACCGGCCGTTGCGCACCCGACAGGGAGCCCCTGCCGGGGGAGGCGGCGGCCTGGGCGGCCCGGGCGGGGGAGGGCGTCGCGGCTCCGGACCTCCCGCCCCCCACCGGCCGTTCCGCATCCGACCGGTGCCGGCGGGATGTGATCTCCGCGACCCGGGGAGTCCTCCGGTCGCCGGAAGCCGGTCCCGCGGGGCCGGAGACTCGGGTGCCCGCCCCCGCGGGCCGCGTCGCCGCCCGTCGAATGCGGTGTGCGGGGACGAATCGCTTGCGGGGCCAGATACCCTGGAGGGCAGCCCGAAACCGACCCCGACTCCGAGGACCGAAGCCACCGTGTTCGATACCCTCTCCGACCGCCTCAGCGCGACGTTCAAAAACCTCCGCGGCAAGGGGCGCCTCAGTGAGGCGGACATCGACGCCACGGCCCGCGAGATCCGCATCGCGCTCCTCGAAGCCGACGTCGCCCTGCCGGTCGTCCGCACCTTCATCAAGAACGTCAAGGAGCGGGCCCTCGGCAGCGAGGTCTCCAGGGCGCTGAACCCCGCCCAGCAGGTCCTGAAGATCGTGAACGACGAGCTCGTCACGATCCTCGGCGGTGAGACCCGCCGCCTCCGGTTCGCCAAGAACCCGCCCACCGTGATCATGCTCGCGGGCCTCCAGGGCGCGGGCAAGACCACGCTCGCCGGAAAGCTCGGCAAGTGGCTCAAGGACCAGGGCCACTCCCCGATCCTCGTCGCCGCCGACCTCCAGCGCCCGAACGCGGTGAACCAGCTCAGCGTCGTCGCCGAGCGCGCGGGCGTCGCCGTCTACGCCCCCGAGCCGGGCAACGGCGTCGGCGACCCGGTCAAGGTCGCCAAGGACTCCATCGAGTTCGCCAAGGCCAAGGTCCACGACATCGTGATCGTGGACACCGCCGGCCGCCTCGGCATCGACCAGGAGCTGATGCAGCAGGCCGCGGACATCCGCGACGCCGTCAGCCCCGACGAGATCCTCTTCGTCGTCGACGCGATGATCGGCCAGGACGCGGTCAACACCGCCGAGTCCTTCCGCGACGGCGTCGGCTTCGACGGCGTGGTGCTCTCCAAGCTCGACGGTGACGCCCGCGGTGGTGCCGCCCTCTCGATCCGGCAGATCACCGGCAAGCCGATCATGTTCGCCTCGAACGGCGAGAAGCTCGACGACTTCGACGCCTTCCACCCGGACCGGATGGCTTCCCGCATCCTCGACATGGGTGACCTCCTCACCCTGATCGAGCAGGCGGAGAAGACGTTCAGCCAGGAAGAGGCCGAGAAGATGGCCTCCAAGCTGGCGTCCAAGAAGGGCCAGGACTTCACCCTGGACGACTTCCTGGCCCAGATGGAGCAGGTCCGGAAGATGGGCAGCATCAGCAAGCTGCTCGGCATGCTCCCGGGCATGGGCCAGATCAAGGACCAGATCAACAACCTGGACGAGCGGGACGTCGACCGCGTCGGCGCGATCATCAAGTCGATGACCCCGGGCGAGCGCCAGGACCCGACGATCATCAACGGCTCGCGCCGCGCCCGTATCGCCAAGGGATCCGGCGTCGAGGTCAGCGCGGTCAAGGGCCTGGTCGAGCGCTTCTTCGAGGCCCGCAAGATGATGTCCCGCATGGCCCAGGGCGGCGGGATGCCGGGCATGCCGGGGATGCCGGGCATGGGCGGCGGCCCCGGCCGCGCCAAGAAGAAGCCGAAGGTGGCCAAGGGCAAGCAGCGCTCCGGCAACCCGATGAAGCGCAAGCAGCAGGAAGAAGAGGAGGCCGCCCGCCGCGAGGCCGGCGCGCAGGGCGGCAACGCCTTCGGCCTCCCGCAGCAGAGCGCCCAGGACGACTTCGAGCTGCCGGACGAGTTCAAGAAGTTCATGGGCTGACGGACGTCTCGGCCCGTACGGGGCCCTGCGGCCCTGCCGTGCATCGCCCACTGGGGGCGCCTCTCGTCACGAGAGGCGCCCCCAGTGGCATGACCGCGGGTGCCGCTGTCCACCATCTGTCGTAACGTCCCCTTATGAGCAACCCTGTGCCCCCGCGCAAGGCACCGGACCAGCCGTGGCGTACCGAGGGCACGCCACCCGAGCCGACACCGCCGCCGGGCGGCCGGCGGAAGCTGCCGGGCGGCTGGTGGAGTCTGGCCCTGGCCGCGCTCATCGTGTTCCTGATCGCCAACCTGGTGCTGTCCTTCTACAACAAGGGCAACGAGCCGACGATCTCGTACACGGAGTTCAGCCGGCAGGTCGACGACGGCAACGTCACCAAGATCTACGCCAAGGGCGACGCGATCCAGGGACAGCTCAAGACCTCCCAGGAGAAGCCCGACGGCGACGGGAAGTACACCAAGTTCAAGACCCAGCGACCGGTCTTCGCGGACGACAAGCTGTGGGACGACCTGCAGAAGCACGACGTCACGGTGACCGCCTCGCCGGTGGTCCAGGAGCGCAGCTTCCTGTTCAACCTGCTGATCTCGCTCGCCCCGATGATCCTGCTCGTCGTCCTGTGGATCTTCATCGCCCGGCGGATGGGCTCCGGCATGGGCGGGGCGGGCGGCATGCTCGGACGCAAGGCACCCCCGAAACCGGTCGAACTCGTGCCCGGCGGCAAGCGCACCACGTTCTCCGACGTGGCCGGCATCGACGAGGTGGCGGGCGAGGTCGACGACGTCGTGGACTTCCTCAAGAACCCCGACGCGTACCGAAAGATGGGCGCGAAGATGCCGCGCGGCGTGCTGCTCGCGGGTCCGCCCGGCACGGGAAAGACCCTGCTCGCGCGGGCGGTCGCGGGCGAGGCGGGCGTCCCGTTCTTCTCCGCCTCCGCCTCCGAGTTCATCGAGATGATCGTGGGCGTCGGCGCCTCGCGCGTGCGCGAACTGTTCGCCGAGGCCCGCAAGGTGGCCCCCTCCATCATCTTCATCGACGAGATCGACACCATCGGACGGTCACGGTCGGGCGGCTCCGCCATGGGCGGCCACGACGAGCGCGAGCAGACGCTCAACCAGATCCTCACCGAGATGGACGGCTTCTCCGGCTCGGAGGGCGTGATCGTCATCGCCGCCACCAACCGCGCGGACATCCTGGACCCGGCGCTCACACGTCCCGGCCGCTTCGACCGCGTCGTCAACGTCTCGCCCCCCGACCGCGGCGGCCGGAAGGCGATCCTGGAGATCCACACCCGCGAGATCCCGCTCGCGAAGGACGTGGACCTGACCCAGGTGGCCCGTACTACCCCGGGCATGACCGGCGCCGATCTCGCCAACCTCGCCAACGAGGCGGCCCTCCTCGCCGTCAAGCGCAAGCAGGCCGAGGTCACCCAGAGCGACCTCTCCGAAGCGCTCGAAAAGGTCCAGCTCGGCGCCGAACGCTCGCTGGTCATGCCCTACGAGGAACGCCGCCGCACCGCGTATCACGAGAGCGGCCACGCCCTCCTCGGGATGCTGCGGCCCGGCGCCGACCCCGTCCGCAAGATCACCATCGTTCCGCGCGGTCGCGCGCTCGGCGTCACGCTCTCGACACCGGACGCGGACCGGTACGCGTACACCGAGGCGTATCTGCGCGGCCGGATCATCGGCGCGCTCGGTGGCATGGCCGCCGAACACGTCGTCTACGACGTCATCACCACGGGCTCGGAGAACGACCTGGAACAGGTCACCAACCTCGCCCGCGGCATGGTGGCCCGCTGGGGCATGAGCGAACGCGTGGGCCGGCTGTCGGCGCTGCCCAACGACGCCCAGCAGGCCTACGGTCTCGCGGCCGCCCCCGGCACCCTCGACTCGATCGACCACGAGATGCGCCGCATCGTCGACGAGTGTTATGAGGAGGCCTGCCAGAAGCTCCGCGACCACAGGGGACAGCTCGACGCCCTGGCGGAGGCGCTCCTCGCGAACGAGACGCTGGAGGAGGCCGAGGCCTACCGGATCGCCGGGGTGCCCCGTACGACGAAGGAGGTGTGAACCGGGCGCCCAGGACCGCCCCCACAGCCGGGACACGGCGTGAGGGGTGGTGCCGGTACACCGATGCCCGTAGCCACCACGAATCACCCGCACCCGGCCACGCGCGCGAGGGGCCGTGCCGGGTACATCGATGCCCGTAGCCACCAACGGTCACGTCTCCGTCCGACGGCGACGGGCTGATGCACCGGCACGGCCCCGACCCACCCACCGGTCTCAGGGCGTACGGGCGATCAGATACCGGAACACGTTCGGCATCCACACGGTGCCGTCCCGCCGCACATGAGGATGCAGCGCCTCCGTCACCTCCTTGTCGACCTGCGCCTGGTCGGTGGCGTCGACCGCCGCGTCGAACAGCCCCGTGGAGAGCAGCCCGCGTACGGCGCTGTCCACGTCGGCGTAGCCGAACGGGCAGGCCACACGCCCCGAGCCGTCCGGCCGCAGCCCGGCCCGCTGGGCCACCTCCTCCAGGTCGTCCCGCCGGGCGGCACGCCAGCTCGCCGCACCACGCAGCGGATCGGCCAGTTTCGTGGCCACCCGCAGCACGGCCGAGGTGGCGCACCGCTCCGGCGGCCCCCACCCGACAAGCACGACGGGCGTTCCCCGGCCCGCGAGCGGCGCGGCCTCGGCGAGCTGCGCGCCGAGCCCCTCGGAGTCGCCGGCCACGCACCCGATCGGTTCGAACGCGGTCACCAGGTTGTACGCCGGCGCCCCCGCCACCACGGCGTCCCGGGGGGACCCGGACACGACCCGGGCACCGGGACGCGGGCCGGCGTCCCGTTCGGACGGCAGGAGTCGTTCCCGCGCGAGGGCCAGCCGTTCGGGCGACGAGGAGTCGACACCCGTGACCGCGGCGCCGCGGGAGCCGGCCATCAGCAGGGCGAGCCCCGACCCGCAGCCGAGCCCGAGCAGCCGTGTCCCACCGCCCACTTCGAGCCGCTCGTAGACGGCCTCGAAGAGCGGCACCAGCATCCGCTCCTGGATCTCGGCCCAGTCACGCGCGCGTGCACCCCGGTCCGAGCGGGGCGCTGGGCCCGCATGAGGAAGGTGCTGCCGCACGAGCGTAGGTGTCATCGAAAGTGCCCCAATCCGCCGAGAGTTGCTGCCGGGCCCCCTCTCCTCCGCCCCCGCGCACGAGGCCCGCACTCCCCCCGTATGTCAGGTAACTCCGCCCTCGACGTGCCGTCCAGGGGTCTCGGGGGCCCGTTTGCGGCCCGGACGCGAAAGGCGCAAGAATTCACATACCGGCAACGTGGGCCCGTAGCATCGGCCGCATGGCAAAGGCACCCGTTCTCACGCCCCAGGCGGACGACTTCCCGCGCTGGTACCAGGACTTGATCAACAAGGCCGAGCTCGCCGACAACGGCCCGGTGCGCGGCACCATGGTCATCCGGCCCTACGGGTACGGACTGTGGGAGCGGATGCAGCAGGAGATGGACGCCCGCATCAAGCAAGCGGGTGCCCAGAACGCCTACTTCCCGCTGTTCATCCCGCAGTCGTACCTCACCCGGGAGGCGGAGCACGTCGAGGGCTTCGCGCCGGAACTCGCGGTCGTCACGCACGGCGGGGGCAAGGAGCTGGAGGAGCCGGTCGTCGTCCGCCCCACCTCCGAGACGATCATCAACGAGTACTTCTCCAAGTGGGTGCAGAGCTACCGCGATCTGCCGCTGCTGATCAACCAGTGGGCGAACGTGGTCCGTTGGGAGATGCGCCCGAGGGTGTTCCTGAGGACGACCGAATTCCTCTGGCAGGAGGGGCACACCGCGCACGCCACGTACGAGGACGCCCGGGACTACGCCGCGCACATCCACACAGAGGTGTACGCCGACTTCATGGTGAACGTCCTCGGCATCGACGTCGTCCTCGGCCGGAAGACGGCGAGCGAGCGGTTCGCGGGCGCGATCAACACCCTCACGCTCGAAGGCATGATGGGCGACGGCAAGGCGCTCCAAATGGGCACGAGTCACGAGCTGGGGCAGAACTTCGCCAAGGCGTTCAACACCCAGTACCTGTCCAAGGACGGGAAGCAGGAGCTCGTCTGGCAGACCTCCTGGGGCTCCTCGACCCGCATGGTGGGTGGCCTGATCATGTCGCACGGCGATGACAGCGGGTTGCGGGTGCCGCCCCGGCTCGCCCCTGTACAGGTGGTCGTCCTCGCGATCAAGGGCGACGAGGCGGTTCTGGCCAAGGTCCGCGAGATCGGCGCGAGGCTGACCGCGGCGGGCCTGAGGGTCCAGGTCGACGACCGTACGGACACCCCCTTCGGGCGCCGCGCCGTCGACTGGGAGCTCAAGGGCGTCCCCGTACGGATCGAGGTCGGCCCCCGTGACCTGGAGAACGGCACGGCGATGCTCGTCCGCCGTATCCCCGGAGGCAAGGAGCCGGTGGCCCTCGACGCGCTGGCCGCCCTGCTCCCCGGCGCCCTGGAGGAGGACCAGGCCCTCCTGCTGAGGCAGTCCCGCGAGCGCCGCGAGTCCCGTACGACGGACGTGTCGACCATCGACGCGGCCGTGGAGGCGGCCGTGTCCGGCGGCTGGGCGCGCATTCCCTGGGCGGACCTCGGAGAAGAGGGCGAGGCCAGGCTCGCCGAGCACGCGGTGACCGTACGGTGTCTGGTCGCCGAGGACGGGTCGGTGCCGGACGCCGAGGACGCACCCGGTAACGTCGCGGTCGTCGCCCGCGCGTACTGAGCCGGACGGCAGGGCGGCCGAAACGCCCCTTGCGCATCTGCCGACCACAGGTGCCCCGGCGTACGGATGTCGTCTACGCGCCGGGGCGTACGTGTGACTACGTACCGCCTTGGTACGAGCTGTGACACTTCTCCGCAGATCGGCGCACCCGACCTCGTCGGTTCACATCAGTGCCAACTGACGGGTACGTGCAAATTATTTGGGATGCCCCGTAATAGGAACACGGAGGCACTCCCGCTCGTTCTCATTACGTGAGCACGACACCACCTGTTCTCGCCGCAGAGCTGGCAGGGGCGTGGGCCGACATTCAGCGGCACCACCCCGAACTGCCCGATCTTGCCGCGCCAGAGTCCCTGATCGGAGAATCGTCGTCCGCGTGCGGGCACGAACTCTCCTTCGAGCGACTGCTTCACGAAGCAGTCCACGGCATCGCCGCCGCCCGTGGAGTCCGCGACACCTCGCGCGCCGGCCGCTATCACAACCGCAGATTCCTCGCGATCGCCGAGGAGCTGGGCCTGGACCACCCCGAGGAGCCGCATCCCAGCAGTGGCTTCTCGCTGGTCACGCTCAACCCCGAGGCGAAGCGCCGCTACCGCCCGACCATCGAGCGGCTCCAGCGGGCGCTGAAGGCCCACACGGCCGCCACGTCCGCGGACACCGCCCGCTCGTTCCGCGGCCCGGCCGCCCGTCACGGCTCCTCCGGGGGAGGCGTCCGCGTCAAGGCCGTCTGCGACTGCGGTCGCAACGTCCGCGTGGTCCCGTCCGTCCTCGCACAGGCGCCGATCGTGTGCGGAGGGTGCGGCAAGCCCTTCCGGATTCCGGAGGTGGTCGGCGCGGCCGCGAGCTGAGGAGCGGGCTCCACCGGCGTCTCGTGGGTGCCGGACGAGTTCGTGCGGCCCGTGAGCAGTCGTGCCTCCCCCACTGCCCTGGAGCACGTGGGGGAATTCAGGAGGCACGAGTGCGCGCGGGCGGCGTCTCTCCGAGGCCCTCGTGGCCGGTGTACGTCGCGCATGCCTGTCGGGCACCCGGGAACGCCGGGTGCCCGACAGGCATGCGCTCGCCCGGGCGCGGGCTTGCTCCTGGAGCGCGCACGTGCGGTGGACGTGCGCTCGAACACCCTCGGTCCGGGCGGAGCGAGGGATGTGGCAGAATGGCTAGCTGTACTCGACAGCCGCATAGGACCCCTCTCTCCTCCGGCTGACGCGTCCATCGGGCACTCGGGTACCGCAACCCCACGCGGCCATCTCTGCGTGCCCAACCCCGTCAAGACCAGGAGACACCACTTCCGTGGCAGTCAAGATCAAGCTGAAGCGTCTGGGCAAGATCCGTTCGCCTCACTACCGCATCGTCGTCGCCGACTCCCGTACCCGCCGTGACGGCCGGGCCATCGAGGAGATCGGCCTGTACCACCCGGTGCAGAACCCCTCGCGCATCGAGGTCGACTCGGACCGCGCGCAGTACTGGCTGGGTGTCGGCGCGCAGCCGACCGAGCCCGTGCTCGCCATCCTGAAGCTGACCGGTGACTGGCAGAAGTTCAAGGGCCTGCCGGCCCCGGCTCCGCTGCTCGTCGCCGAGCCGAAGGCCGCGCGCCCGCTGTTCGACGCCCTCGGTGGCGAGGACACGGGCAAGGGTGAGGCCATCACCCAGAAGAAGAAGGCTGAGAAGAAGGACGAGGCTGCGGCCGAGTCCGAGTCGACCGAGGCCTGAGCATGCTCGAGGAGGCTCTCGAGCACCTCGTGAAGGGCATCGTCGACAACCCCGACGACGTGCAGGTCGCCTCGCGCAACCTGCGCCGCGGGCGCGTTCTCGAGGTCCGGGTCCACCCGGACGACCTCGGCAAGGTGATCGGCCGCAACGGCCGCACCGCGCGCGCTCTGCGGACCGTCGTGGGCGCCATCGGCGGCCGCGGTGTCCGCGTCGACCTCGTCGACGTGGACCACGTCCGCTGACGTAGCAGGCAACACCGGCTCGGGCCGGGGAGGGCTTACGAGCCGTCCCCGGCCCGTAGTCGTCTGCGAACCCGTCCGGGCGGATCCGCCCGGACGCTCCCGGCGGGACACCCGCCACCCCCACGGACGCCCGCGCTCCCGCGGCCGTCCGGAACCGTCGCCGTCGGCACACGACAGGAGATCAAGCACAGTGCAGCTGGTAGTCGCTCGCGTCGGCCGTGCCCACGGCATCAAGGGCGAGGTCACCGTGGAGGTCCGCACCGACGAGCCGGAGCTCCGGCTCGGCCCCGGTGCCGTCCTGCTCACCGATCCGGCCTCCACCGGACCACTGACCATCGAGACGGGCCGCGTCCACAGCGGCCGTCTCCTGCTGCGCTTCGCGGGCGTGCGGGACCGCAACGCCGCCGAGGCGCTGCGCAACACCCTGCTGATCGCCGAGGTCGACCCCGACGAGGCGCCGGAGGACCCGGACGAGTACTACGACCACCAGCTCATGGACCTGGACGTCGTCACCGTGGACGGCGCCGAGGTCGGGCGCATCACGGAGATCTCGCACCTGCCCTCGCAGGACCTGTTCGTGGTCGAGCGCCCGGACGGCACCGAGGTGCTGATCCCGTTCGTGGAGGAAATCGTCGTCGAGATCGACCTAGAGGAGCAGCGGGCCGTCATCGACCCGCCGCCCGGCCTGATCGACGACCGGGCGGAGATCGCCTCCACCCGGGACGCGGAGGACGCCTCCGCCGGTGACACGGGCAGCGGCTCCGCCGAGGCCGGCGAGGACGCCACGGAGGCCGACGCCTGATGCGGCTCGACGTGGTCACGATCTTCCCCGAGTACCTGGAACCGCTGAACGTCTCCCTCGTCGGCAAGGCCCGCGCGCGCGGGCAGCTCGACGTGCACGTGCACGACCTCCGCGACTGGACGTACGACCGCCACAACACGGTCGACGACACGCCCTACGGCGGTGGCCCCGGCATGGTCATGAAGACCGAGCCCTGGGGCGACGCCCTGGACACCGCGCTGGCGGACGGCTACGAGACGGGCGCCCACGGCCCCGCCCTCGTGGTCCCCACCCCCAGCGGGCGCCCGTTCACCCAGCAGCTCGCCGTCGAACTCTCCGAACGCCCCTGGCTGGTCTTCACGCCCGCGCGCTACGAGGGCATCGACCGCCGCGTCATCGACGAGTACGCGACGAGGATGCCCGTCTACGAGGTGTCCATCGGCGACTACGTCCTCGCCGGCGGCGAGGCGGCCGTCCTGGTCGTGACCGAGGCCGTGGCGCGGCTGCTGCCCGGGGTCCTCGGCAACGCCGAGTCCCACCGGGACGACTCGTTCGCCCCCGGCGCCATGGCCAACCTCCTGGAGGGCCCGGTGTACACCAAGCCCCCGCGGTGGCGCGGCCGCGAGATCCCCGACGTCCTGGTCAGCGGCCACCACGGCAAGATCGCCCGATGGCGCCGCGACGAGGCCCTGCGCCGTACCGCGGCGAACCGCCCCGACCTCATCGAGCGCTGCGACGCCTCCGCCTTCGACAAGAAGGACCGCGAGATGCTCTCGATCCTGGGCTGGCAGCCGGACGCCGGCGGCCGATTTTGGCGCAGGCCGGACGTCGTGGAAGAATAGGCCGCTGCTCTCCGTCGTCCGGCGTGCGCCCCTGCCACAGGGGGACACGACGCCCGTCCCGACGAGACGGCATCATCTTCGAACCTCTCTCCCGTTGATGACCTGTGGCATCAGCGAAGAAAGCAGACACGATGTCTCACCTGCTCGACACCGTCGACGGCGCCTCGCTGCGCACCGACATCCCGGCCTTCCGCCCGGGTGACACCGTCAACGTCCACGTCCGCGTCATCGAGGGCAACCGCTCCCGTGTGCAGCAGTTCAAGGGCGTAGTCATCCGCCGCCAGGGCTCCGGCGTCCGCGAGACCTTCACGGTCCGCAAGGTCTCGTTCTCCGTCGGCGTCGAGCGCACCTTCCCGGTGCACACCCCGATCGTCGAGAAGATCGAGCTCGTGACCCGCGGTGACGTCCGTCGCGCCAAGCTGTACTACCTCCGTGAGCTCCGCGGCAAGGCCGCGAAGATCAAGGAGAAGCGCGACAACTGAGCTCCTTCCGCCGCGGTTCTCCGTGGCCGGTCGAGCCGGTAAGAAGGCGTCTCATGGAGGCCGGATAGCATCTGGCCCCGATGGACACCGAAGCACAGCCCGTGGAGCGCGACCGCTCCTCCAGCCGTTCCGCTTCCGAGGAGATCTCGGACACAGCGGGGCCGGAGGAGCGGTCGCGTTCTGCGTTCCTCGACAGGATCGCCGCGTGGCTCCCCGGGGGCCGGATCACCCTGACCGCGCTGGTCTGTCTCGCTTTTCTGCTGCTGGTCAGCCGCTTCGTGATGCAGCCCTTCGAAATTCCCAGCGGCTCCATGGAGTCCGGATTGAGGATCGGGGACCGCGTTCTCGTAAACAAGTTGGCGTACCGTTTCGGTTCCGAGCCGCAGCGGGGCGATGTCGTCGTCTTCGACGGCACCGGTTATTTCGGGAACGCGGACTACGTCAAACGCGTCGTCGGGGTTGAGGGGGACCACGTGGTCTGCTGCGACAAGGAGGGGAGACTCGAGGTGAACGGCCGAGCGGTCGACGAGTCGACATTTCTCTATCAGGGCGACAGCCCGTCCGAGGTGCCCTTCGACGTCGTCGTGCCCGAGCGCTCCCTGTTCCTCCTGGGTGATCACCGCAGCCGCTCCAGCGACTCCCGTGATCATCTGGGCTCGCCCGGCGGCGGCATGGTCCCCGTCGGCGACGTCATCGGCAGGGCCGACTGGATCGCCTGGCCCGCGGGCCACTGGACGCGTCTGACGCGTCCCGACGCCTACGCGCGCGTGCCCGCCGCCGGCGGTGCCCGTGGGTAACCGCGGACGGGCGCGCGGAGTCTCCGCCAGTGCCGCCGACAACCTGCTCCCCACCGGGTCCCGGCGCGCCGCCGGAGGCGCCGCCCGGCCCAGCCGGGTCGAGCGCCGCAAGCTCGCGCGCAAGATCAAGCGGCGCAGGCGCCGCTCGGCGGTCAAGGAGATCCCTCTCCTCGTCGGTGTGGCCGTGCTGATAGCCCTGGTCCTCAAGACGTTCCTCGTCCAGGCCTTCGTGATCCCGTCGGGCTCCATGGAGAACACGATCCAGATCGGCGACCGGGTCCTGGTGGACAAGTTCACCCCCTGGTTCGGCTCCCAGCCCAAGCGCGGTGACGTCGTCGTCTTCAAGGACCCCGGAGGCTGGCTCACCGCCGAGGAGTCCCAGAAGAAGAACGACCCCGTGGTCGTCAAGCAGTTCAAGGAGGGGCTGACCTTCATCGGTCTGCTGCCCTCCGACAACGAGAAGGACCTGATCAAGCGGGTCGTCGGACTCGGCGGGGACACCGTCAAGTGCTGCGACACCCAGGGCCGGGTGACCGTGAACGGCACCCCCCTGGACGAGCCCTACATCTACGCCGGGGACAAACCGTCGGACTTCTCCTTCGAGGTCAAGGTGCCCGCGGGGCGTCTGTTCGTGCTCGGTGACCACCGGGGCAACTCCGCGGACTCCCGCTACCACCGCAGCGACAAGTTCAGCGGCACCGTCTCCGAGGACTCGGTCGTGGGCCGGGCGATGGTCATCGGCTGGCCCATCGGGCACTGGACCCGCCTGACCGAGCCGAACACGTTCTCGACGGTGGCCGACGCGCCCGGAGGGTCGGCTTCCGGTCCAGTCCTGTCGCATAGGGTGGCCTCTGCGGATCCTGATGGATTGATCCCGCTCCCGAGCCCTGCGGAACTCCCGCTCGTTATGGGAGTGGTGGGCCTGCGCCGAATACGGCGCCGGCGGCGGCACGGAGTGAGGAGTGGATGTGGGGGATGTGGCGGTCGGCGCGCGATCTGGGCACGAAGGTCCCGAGGGACAGCCGGAGAGGCCCGAGGATGCGGCTGCCCCGGCCGTAGAGCCCGATCCGGATTCCGGGAGCGGCTCCGAGGACGGGGACGCCTCGACCGGGCGTTCCGGACGGGACCCGAAGTCCACCAAGCAGCGCTCCTTCTGGAAGGAGCTGCCGATCCTGATCGGCATCGCTCTGGTGCTCGCGCTGATTATCAAGACGTTCCTGGTCCAGGCGTTCTCGATCCCGTCGGACTCGATGCAGAACACCCTCCAGCAGGGTGACCGCGTCCTCGTCGACAAGCTGACTCCGTGGTTCGGCTCCGAGCCGCAGCGCGGCGAGGTCGTCGTCTTCCACGACCCGGACAACTGGCTGGCGGGCGAGCCCACGGCCAACCCGAACGCCCTGCAGACGGTCCTGAGCTGGATCGGCCTGATGCCCTCGGCCGAGGAGAAGGACCTCATCAAGCGGGTCATCGGCGTCGGCGGCGACACGGTCGAGTGCAAGGGCACCGGCCCGCTGAAGGTCAACGGCAAGGCGCTGAACGAGTCGTCGTACGTGTACGCGGGGAACACCCCGTGCAGCCAGGACGAGGACGGCGGACAGTTCAAGGTCAAGGTCCCCAAGGGCATGATCTGGGTGATGGGCGACCACCGCCAGAACTCGCGGGACTCGCGCTACAACCAGGCGGACAAGCACCACGGCATGGTCCCGGTGAACGACGTCGTCGGCCGCGCCATCGTCAAGGCCTGGCCCATCAACCGCTGGGGCACCCTCCCGGTCCCGGACACCTTCGACCAGCCCGGTCTGAGCGACCAGGCGGCCGCGGCGGTCACCTCGCCGGGTTCCGTGGCCCTGCTGGGCGCGGTGCCGCTCGTGCTGGTGCGACGCAGGCGCAAGGTGTCCAAGGACGACTGAGCCTCCTCACGGCCTTCGGGGCCGGCTTCCGCGGATCCGTCCGCGGAAGCCGGCCCCGCGCGTTTTCCCGGCGAGGATCCGGTCTCCGCTCGTTTCCAGGTGAGGATCCGGTGCCCTCCGGCGATCGTGATCCGGCGGGGGCTGACCCCGGACCGTACCCCTGGGTAAGGTGCGGGCTTATGGGTGGCGAGAGCGCAACACGTACGGCCCCGCGCAGCGGTGGCACGGGCAAGGCCCCGGCGGGCAGCAAGACCGGACAGCGGCTGTCCGGACTGGCCGTCGCGCTGGGCCTGCTGCTGTTCCTCGGCGGATTCGCCTGGGCGGCGGTCGACTACCGGCCCTACACCGTCCCCACGAGTTCGATGGCGCCGACGATCAAGATCGGCGACCGGGTGCTGGCGCAGCGCGTCGACGGCAGCGAGGTCCGCCGCGGTGACGTCGTCGTCTTCGAGGACAAGACGTGGGTCACGGGCTCGTCGGTGGTCAAGCGCGTGGTCGCCGTCGGCGGCGACACGGTGGCCTGCTGCTCCGAGGGCAAGCTGACCGTCAACGGCAAGAAGATCGACGAATCGTATCTGCCCGAGGGAAGCCTCGCCGAGCTCACCGGCTTCCCGACCGTGAAGGTCCCCGAGGGACGGCTGTTCCTGCTGGGTGACGAGCGGCGCGGCTCTCTTGACTCCACCGCGCACCTGACGGACGCGGCCAGCGGCACCGTGGCGCGTGGCGCCGTGAAGGCCCGCGTCGACGCCGTCGCCTGGCCCATGAACGGCATGCTCGCCCGCCCCGACGGCTTCAAGGTGCTCGGCGCCCTGTCCCAGCCCGGACCCCTCCCCACGATGATCGCCCTCGTGATCGCCGGCGCCGTTCTCGTGCTGGGCGGAGCGGCCTACGGGCCCGTCGCCAAGCTGGCCGGGCGGTCCCGGGCGCGCACGGAGTCCGCCGGTGCCCGCTGACGCGGCGGACGAGGCCTCCGGCCGGGACGGGCTGCGCAAGGTCGCCCGGGTCGTCCTGCTCGACCCCGAGGACCGCGTCCTGCTGCTCCACGGCCACGAGCCGGACGATCCCTCCGACGACTGGTGGTTCACGCCCGGCGGAGGGGTCGAGGGCGACGAGACCCGTGAGCAGGCGGCTCTGCGGGAACTCGTCGAGGAGACCGGGATCACCGAGGTCGAACTCGGCCCCGTGCTGTGGCGGCGGATCTGCTCGTTCCCGTTCGCGGGGAGGCGCTGGGACCAGGACGAGTGGTACTTCCTGGCCCGTACGACCCAGACCGCCACCGCGGCCACGGGGCTGACGGACCTGGAGCGGCGCAGCGTCGCCGGAGCGCGCTGGTGGACGTGCCGGGAACTGACCGAGGCACATGAGACGGTGTATCCGACCAAGCTCGCCGGGCTGCTCCGCAGGGTGCTCGACGAGGGTCCCCCGGCCACGCCCGAGGTCCTCGACACGGAAATCGTCTAGGGGCTCTCGGGGCTGGCGCACAATAGGGGGACGCACGGCTGAAGGGGAACATGCCATGAGCGCCGAGGACCTCGAGAAGTACGAGACCGAGATGGAGCTGAAGCTCTATCGGGAGTACCGCGATGTCGTCGGTCTGTTCAAATATGTGATCGAGACCGAACGGCGCTTCTATCTCACCAACGACTACGAGATGCAGGTGCACTCGGTCCAGGGTGAGGTGTTTTTCGAGGTGTCCATGGCGGATGCCTGGGTGTGGGACATGTATCGCCCCGCCCGCTTCGTGAAACAGGTGCGTGTCCTGACATTCAAGGACGTGAACATCGAAGAGCTGAACAAGAGCGATCTGGAGCTGCCGGGCGGCTGAGGCCCTGAAACTGGGTGGTGACTCGTACGGGTGACTGGGTTTTCCACAGTCACCCGTTCGTCCACCAAGATCCAAAAGTTGTGTGATCCGGCCTCATCGTCGGTGCCGGAGGTGGTGCCGACATGAAGACATCCGAGGCACGCAACGCACTGGGCGCCTACGGCGAGGAACTGGCCGCACGGCGGCTGACCGGGGCCGGCATGACGGTCCTGGCGCGCAACTGGCGCTGTGGACGTACGGGCGAGATCGACATCGTGGCCCGGGACGGCGACGCGCTGGTCGTTTGCGAGGTCAAGACCCGCAGGGCGGGAGCGTTCCAGCATCCGATGGAGGCCGTCGCTCCGGCCAAGGCCCGCCGGCTGCGCGGCCTCGCCGAACGCTGGCTCCAGGAACACGGAGGGGCCCCGCCGGGCGGCGTCCGCATCGACCTGGTCGGCGTCCTGATCCCCGAACGCGGCGCACCCGTGGTCGAGCACGCGCGGGGGGTGGCCTGATGGGATTCGCCCGTACGTGTTCGGTGGCCCTGGTGGGCGTGGAGGGCGTCGTCGTCGAGGTCCAGGCCGACCTGGAACCGGGCATCGCCGCCTTCACCCTGGTCGGGCTCCCCGACAAGAGCCTGACGGAGAGCCGGGACCGGGTCAGGGCCGCGGTGGTCAATTCCGGCGCGACCTGGCCGCAGAAGAAGCTGACGGTGGGGCTGAGCCCGGCCTCGGTGCCCAAGGGCGGCTCCGGCTTCGATCTCGCCGTCGCCTCGGCCGTGCTGGGCGCCGCCGAGCGGATCGATCCACGGGTGCTCGCCGACATCGTGATGATCGGGGAGCTGGGACTCGACGGCCGGGTGCGCCCGGTCCGCGGCATCCTGCCGGCCGTCATCGCCGCGGCGGACGCCGGCTACGAACAGGTGGTGGTCCCCGAGTGCGCGGCGGCCGAGGCCTCCCTCGTCCCCGGAATCTCGGTGCTCGGAGTCCGGAGCCTGCGCCAGCTCATCGCCGTGCTGGCGGACGAACCGGTGCCCGAGGAGGAGCCGGACGAACGGGGCCGCCCGGACCCGCTGGCGGCCGGCCTGCGCCTGCCCGGCACGGGCGAGGCCACCGGCCTGTGCGGCATCGCCGTGCCGGAACACGACCCGGGCCACGACCTCGGGGACGTCGTCGGCCAGCACTCGGCGCGCACCGCGATGGAGGTGGCGGCGGCCGGCGGCCATCACGTCTTCCTCCAGGGGCCACCCGGCGCCGGCAAGACGATGCTGGCCGAGCGGATGCCGCTGATCATGCCGCGCCTGACCCGGCAGGAATCCCTGGAGGTCACGGCGATCCACTCCGTCGCGGGCCTGCTGCCGCCCGGCAAACCGCTGGTGGACGTCGCCCCGTACTGCGCGCCCCATCACTCCGCGACCATGCAGGCGCTCGTCGGCGGCGGCAAGGGGCTCGCGCGGCCCGGCGCGGTGTCCCTGTCGCACCGAGGCGTGCTGTTCCTGGACGAGGCACCGGAGTTCAGCGGCTTCGCGCTGGACGCCCTGCGGCAGCCGCTGGAAGCGGGACACGTGGTGATCGCGCGCAGCGCCGGTGTCGTGAGGTTCCCCGCGAAGTTCCTGATGGTCCTGGCCGCCAACCCCTGCCCCTGCGGACGCTTCAGCACGACGAACGACTTCTGCGAGTGTCCGCCCTCGCTCATCCGCCGCTATCAGGCGAGGCTCTCCGGGCCGCTGCTCGACCGGGTCGACCTGCGGGTGGACGTCGAGCCGGTCACCCGTGCCGAGCTCACCGCGCGCGGGGCGCGGGGCGAGTCGACGAAGACGGTCGCGGACCGGGTCCTCGCCGGACGCGAGCGGGCCGCCGAGCGCCTGAAGGGGACTCCCTGGCACACCAACAGCGAGGTGCCGGGACGCGAGCTGCGCGGACGCTGGCAGGCGTGCGCCGGAGCGATGGACGAGGCCGAGCGGGGCCTGGAACGCGGGGTCCTGACCGCCCGGGGGCTCGACCGGGTGCTCCGGGTCGCGTGGACGGTCGCGGACCTGTCGGGACACGACCGGCCCGACGCCGGGGACGTCGCCCTGGCCCTGCAACTGCGCACCGGAGTTCCGCGCGGGGTGCCGATGGCGATCGGCTCGCCGGCATGACAGCCGGCGAGCGCCTGGCCCGGGTCACGCTGTCCCGGGTCGTCGAACCGGGCGACGAGGTCTGCGGTCGCTGGATCAGGGAGGTCGGAGCCCCGGAAGCGGTGCGATGGCTCTACGGGGAACCGGGGCAGCCGAGAGGCATGACCGACCGGAGGTGGGCCGGGCTGCGGGCCAGGGCCGCGCGGGCCGCCCCGGAGCGCGACCTGGCACTCGCCCGGGACGCCGGGGTGCGCTTCATCTGTCCCGGTGAATCCGAATGGCCCGCGCAGCTCGACGACCTCGGGGACGCCCGGCCCGTCGGCCTGTGGGTGCGAGGAAGGGCCGGCCTGCGGCTGTGGGCACTGAGATCCGTCGCCGTCGTCGGCGCCCGCGCCTGCACCGAGTACGGCGCGCACATGGCCGCCACCCTCGGCGCCGGACTCGCGGAGCGGGGCTGGGTGGTGGTGTCGGGCGGCGCCTACGGCATCGACGGCGCCGCCCACCGGGGAGCCCTCGGAGCGGGCGGTGCCACCGTCGCGGTGCTCGCCTGCGGCGTCGACCGGCCCTATCCGCGCGGACACACCGGGCTGATCACCAGGATCGCGGAACAGGGCCTCGTGGTGGGGGAGTTGCCGCCGGGCGAGCACCCGACGCCCAGCAGATTCATCCTCCGCAACCGGGTCATCGCCGCGCTCACCCGGGGCACCGTCGTCGTCGAGGCGGCGTACCGCAGCGGAGCGCTCGTCACCGCCCGTGCCGCGCAGCGGCTGGGCCGGTTCACGATGGGCGTACCGGGACCGGCCACCAGCGCCCTGTCCGCCGGGGTGCACGAACTGCTGCGCGGGGAGGCCGTCCTGGTGTCGGACGCCGCGGAAGTCGCCGAACAGGTGGGCGACATGGGGGAGCTGGCGCCGGACCGGCGTGGTCCCGTGCTGCCCCGCGACCTGCTGGACCCGGACGCGGCCCGGGTCCTGGCCGCGCTGCCGGCGCGGGATCCGGCCGGGACCGGGGAGATCGCCCGGCGCGCGGCGACCAGCGCGGACGACGCGGTCGGGAGACTGTACGAACTCCGAGCACTTGGATTCGTCGAACGACACGGCGACGGCTGGAAGTTGACACGCCAGGCGACGGCCCCCGTCGGAGGTGATCGGAAGGGATGCTGACCGAGCGTGTTCGGCCGTCCGGGGGAACGCCGACACGCCTGGGAATCCTCGCAGTTGGCGACCCATGACGGTGACACAGGGCGACCGTCGTGACTCCGGGAGACGTCCCGGGGAAAGGTTTCGCGTGCGGGTGACAGCCCGCTCTTCGCGCACTGCGACAGCTCAGTCACGCTACGCTCACAAGGATCCGAAGCAGGCACGCGATCTCGGCACGAGGCCGACAGGACACCCAGGTCATCCCAGTTCACGGCAGAACGGCACTAGGCGACGAATGCCCCAGCACACCTCCGGGTCCGACCGGACGGCGATCCCGCCAGCCGCCCGCGACGGCGGCAGCGTGCGCCCGCCCGCGCCCTCGACACTCGACGAGCTGTGGCGGTCGTACAAGTCGACCGGTGACGAACGGTTGCGGGAACAGTTGATCCTGCACTACTCACCGCTGGTGAAGTACGTCGCGGGCCGCGTCAGCGTGGGTCTGCCGGCCAATGTCGAGCAGGCCGACTTCGTCTCGTCGGGAGTGTTCGGACTCATCGACGCGATCGAGAAGTTCGACATCGAACGCGAGATCAAGTTCGAGACGTACGCGATCACCCGTATCCGCGGGGCGATGATCGACGAACTGCGGGCGCTGGACTGGATCCCGCGGTCGGTGCGGCAGAAGGCGCGCAATGTCGAGCGCGCCTACGCGACGCTGGAGGCGCGGCTGCGGCGCACCCCCTCGGAGAGCGAGGTCGCCGCCGAGATGGGCATCGGCGTTGAGGAACTCCACGCGGTGTTCAGCCAGTTGTCGCTGGCCAACGTGGTCGCCCTGGAGGAGCTGCTGCACGCCGGCGGCGAGGGCGGTGACCGGCTGAGCCTGATGGACACGCTGGAGGACACCGCCGCCGACAATCCGGTCGAGGTGGCCGAGGACCGGGAACTGCGCAGACTGCTGGCGCGGGCGATCAACACACTGCCCGATCGGGAGAAGACCGTCGTCACGCTCTACTACTACGAAGGGCTCACCCTGGCGGAGATCGGCAACGTGCTCGGGGTGACCGAGAGCCGCGTCAGCCAGATCCACACCAAGTCGGTGCTCCAGCTCCGCGCCAAACTGGCCAGTTTCGGACGCTGAGCCCGGTCGTGCCGCGACGGCGGACGGTCCCGCCGTGCCGCCCGGATGGTCCCGCCGTGGCGCCGGACGATCACGCCGTGCCGCCCGGACGGTCCCGCCGTGCCGCCCGGACGGTCCCGCCGTGCCGCCGGACAGTCCCGCCGGGCGGCCGGACCGGTGCGGCGGAGCCCACTCCCGCGGGCTGGCCGGAGTGGTTCCCGTCCGCGGCGCCGCGTCCGTACAGTGGTTGACGTGCCAAGGATTCGAGCGGCCTCCGTGGCCGAGCACCGGTCGATGCAGCGAGCCGCCCTGCTGGACGCGGCGCGGTCCCTGTTGTCCGAGGGCGGGACGGAGGCGCTGACCTTCCCCGCGCTCGCCGAGCGCACGGGGCTCGCGCGGTCCTCCGTGTACGAGTACTTCCGCTCCAGGGCGGCCGTCGTCGAGGAACTGTGCGCGGTCGACTTCCCCGTCTGGGCGGCCGAGGTCTCGGCCGCGATGGCCGCGGCGGACGGCCCCGAGGCCACGGTCGAGGCCTATGTACGCAGTCAGCTCGCCCTGGTCGGGGACCGCAGACACCGGGCCGTCGTCGCCATCTCCGCCAGCGAACTCGACGCGGGGGCCCGGGAGAAGATCAGGGCCGCGCACGGCGGGCTGGTCACGATGATCGGCGAGGCGCTCGCCGCGATGGGTCACGCCGAGCCGCGGCTGGCCGCGATGCTCCTCCAGGGCGTGGTGGACGCCGCGGTGCGCCGCATCGAGCTGGGCGCCGCCGAGGACCCCTCCGCGATCACGGAGGCGGCCGTGACGATGGCGCTCCGGGGCGTCCGGGGCTGACCACCGGCGCCGACGGCCGGCCCGTCTCCCGGTCCCGCCGCCTACGCATGCGCCGCGTTCTCGTCCCCTTGGCCGCCCTGGTCCTCCCAGGTCAGGAGCGGGTGGCCGGTCCGTCGACCGGCAGCAGGCGGGACGGACCGGTGTTCAGGAGCCACGGGGGCAGCAGGGCCAGCGGGTTCAGATAGTCCGGGCCCCTGCGCAGACCCCAGTGCAGACAGGGCGTCGCTCCGCAGTGCGGGTCCGGCGCCTCCAGGGTGCCGACCACCTGGCCCGCGAGCACCTCGTCGCCCTTGTGCACCGAGGCCCGCACGGGACCGTACGTCGTCCGCAGCGGAGGCGCCCCCGTGCCCGACAGCTCCACCGAGACGACCCCGCGCCCCGCGACCCGGCCCGCGTAGGAGACCCGGCCGGGCGCGACGGCCCGCACCGGGGCGCCGGGCGCGGCCGTGAGGTCGACTCCGCGATGGCCCCGGGAGTAGGCCGTCGCCGGCGGTTCCCAGCCCCGTACGACGAACGGCCTGACACCCACGGGCCATGCGCGCGCGAGGGCCGGCACCGAGGGGTCGGCCGCCGGCGGAGAGGACAAGGCCTGCGAGCCGTGCCTTCCCGCCGGAGCGCCCAGAGCCTGCGGCCCGTGCCTTCCTGCCGGAGCGGCCGGGGCGCGCGGCCCGGGACCGGTTCCGGTAGCCGGCGCCGGCGGGTCCGAGGCGCCGAGGAGGGTCACGGCCAGGCCCAGCAGAAGCCACGTACGCGCACATCGGTTCACTCGCATGCGGGAACCGTCGCGCATCGGACGGATCATGGCCGGGATCTGTGGAGTACCGGCCGGTTGTGGACAGCGGCGTCACCTGCGCCCTCTCGGGTCCCGTACACTTCTGATGGCGACCCGGGTCATCGGGTCGACTTCGCACGCCCCGACATCCGGTCACCACCGGTGTCAGCGCCTCTCGGTCCTTTGTGGCAAGGCGCGTCGCGGGCGTCAGGCGCGAGTGCCGTCCGGCACACGCGGCACAACCGAGAAAACCGAGGAGAACGGCCATGGCCGTCGTCACGATGCGGGAGCTGCTGGAAAGCGGCGTCCACTTCGGTCACCAGACCCGTCGCTGGAACCCGAAGATGAAGCGCTTCATCTTCACCGAGCGCAACGGCATCTACATCATCGACCTGCTCCAGTCGCTGTCGTACATCGACCGCGCCTACGAGTTCGTCAAGGAGACCGTCGCCCACGGCGGCACGGTCATGTTCGTCGGCACGAAGAAGCAGGCGCAGGAGGCCATCGCCGAGCAGGCCACCCGCGTCGGCATGCCCTACGTCAACCAGCGCTGGCTGGGCGGCATGCTCACCAACTTCTCCACCGTCTACAAGCGTCTGCAGCGCCTCAAGGAGCTCGAGCAGATCGACTTCGAGGACGTCGCGGCCTCCGGTCTCACCAAGAAGGAGCTTCTCGTGCTCTCGCGCGAGAAGGCCAAGCTGGAGAAGACCCTCGGCGGTATCCGCGAGATGCAGAAGGTGCCCAGCGCCGTCTGGATCGTGGACACCAAGAAGGAGCACATCGCGGTCGGCGAGGCCCGGAAGCTCAACATCCCGGTCGTCGCCATCCTCGACACCAACTGTGACCCGGACGAGGTCGACTACAAGATCCCGGGCAACGACGACGCGATCCGCTCCGTCACCCTGCTCACCCGCGTGATCGCCGACGCCGTCGCCGAGGGACTCATCTCCCGCTCCGGCGCCGGCAAGGCCGCCGGTGACAAGGCCGCGGGCGAGCCGCTCGCCGCGTGGGAGCGCGACCTGCTCGAGGGCGAGAAGAAGGCCGACGACGCCGAGGTCCAGACCTCCGCCGAGACGGAGAAGGTCGCCGACGCCGAGCAGGCCGAGGCTCCGGCCGAGGCCGCCGCCGAGGCTCCTGCCGAGGCCCCCGCCGCGGACGCCGAGCAGGCCTGACCCCTCACCCCTTCGGGTTTGTGAACGGCGGGGGCCCAAAAGCCCCCGCCGTTCGTCCCGTAGATCTTCAGACTTCGAGAGAGATTCCAGGAATCATGGCGAACTACACCGCCGCCGACGTCAAGAAGCTCCGTGAGCTCACCGGCGCCGGCATGATGGACTGCAAGAAGGCGCTGGACGAGGCCGACGGCAACGTCGACAAGGCCGTCGAGGCGCTGCGGATCAAGGGCCAGAAGGGCGTCGCCAAGCGCGAGGGCCGCTCCGCCGAGAACGGCGCCGTGGTCTCCATCATCGCTGACGACAACACCTCCGGTGTCCTGGTCGAGCTGAAGTGCGAGACGGACTTCGTCGCCAAGGGCGAGAAGTTCCAGGCCGTCGCGAACGAGATCGCCCAGCACGTCGTCAAGACGTCGCCGGCCGACATCGAGGCGCTCCTCGGCTCCGAGATCGAGCCGGGCAAGACGGTTCAGGCGTTCGTCGACGAGGCCAACGCCAACCTGGGCGAGAAGATCGTCCTGGACCGCTTCGCCCAGTTCTCCGGCGCGTTCGTGACCGCGTACATGCACCGCACCATGCCCGACCTGCCCCCGCAGATCGGTGTCCTGGTCGAGCTGGACAAGGCCGACGCCGACCTCGCCAAGGGCATCGCGCAGCACATCGCCGCCTTCGCGCCGAAGTACCTCTCCCGTGAGGACGTTCCGGCCGAGGTCGTCGAGACCGAGCGTCGCGTCGCCGAGGAGACCACGCGCGCCGAGGGCAAGCCCGAGGCCGCGCTCCCGAAGATCGTCGAGGGTCGCGTCAACGGCTTCTTCAAGGAGGCCACCCTCCTCGGTCAGCCGTACGCGCTCGACAACAAGAAGTCCGTCCAGAAGGTTCTGGACGAGGCCGGTGTCACCCTGAAGCGCTTCTCGCGCATCAAGGTCGGCATCTGAGTCCGTACAGCGATCGACGCGCGACCCCGATAGGGTCGACAGCAGTCGTCCGCGTACGTCGGCACCCATACGTGTGTGCCGGACGACAGCAGATCTGACGAGGAGGCCATTGCCGAGCATGGGATGCAAACACACCCCACCGGCAATGGCCTTCTTCGTATGTGCACCATGAGGAGATCTCCATGACCACCACCCAGGCCGGAAACGGCGAGAAGAGCGACGACGGCAAAGGCGCGGGCCGCTTCCTGCTGAAGCTTTCCGGCGAGGCGTTCGCCGGTGGCGGGGGACTGGGCGTCGATCCCGACGTGGTGCACAAGATCGCCCGCGAGATCGCGGCCGTCGTGCGCGGCGGAGCCCAGATCGCCGTCGTCATCGGCGGCGGCAACTTCTTCCGCGGCGCCGAACTCCAGCAGCGCGGCATGGACCGGGCGCGCTCCGACTACATGGGCATGCTCGGCACGGTCATGAACTGCCTCGCCCTCCAGGACTTCCTGGAGAAGGAAGGCATCGACAGCCGCGTCCAGACCGCCATCACCATGGGCCAGGTCGCGGAGCCGTACATCCCGCTGCGCGGCGTGCGGCACCTGGAGAAGGGCCGTGTGGTCATCTTCGGCGCGGGCATGGGCATGCCGTACTTCTCCACCGACACCACTGCCGCCCAGCGGGCCCTGGAGATCGACGCCGAGGCGCTCCTCATGGGCAAGAACGGTGTGGACGGGGTCTACGACTCCGACCCGAAGACCAACCCCGAGGCGGTCAAGTTCGACGCGCTCAGCTACGGCGAGGTCATCACCCGGGACCTCAAGGTCGCCGACATGACCGCCATCACGCTGTGCCGTGACAACAAGCTGCCGATCCTGGTCTTCGAACTCCTGGCGGAGGGCAATATCGCGCGGGCCGTCAAGGGTGAGAAGATCGGCACACTCGTGGGCGACCAGAGCGGCCGGGCCTGACGGGGAACGCGCCGGACCGGAGACGCCTTCCGGTCCGGGACGGACCCCGACCGGGGGATGGACAATGTCCTGCCGGTCCGGAACCGTGCAGGAACAAGACGCGACGCAGCCGGCCGCCGGACTCCTACGAGGAACCGCTGCCGGGCCTACTCAAGACACGCAGGAGCAAGTGGTGATCGAAGAGACCCTCCTCGAGGCCGAGGAGAAGATGGAGAAGGCCGTCGTGGTCGCCAAGGAGGACTTCGCCGCGATCCGCACCGGTCGTGCGCACCCGGCGATGTTCAACAAGATCGTGGCCGACTACTACGGCGCGCTGACGCCGATCAACCAGCTGGCCTCGTTCTCCGTTCCGGAGCCGCGCATGGCCGTGGTGACCCCGTTCGACAAGAGCGCGCTGCGCAACATCGAGCAGGCGATCCGCGACTCCGACCTGGGCGTCAACCCCAGCAACGACGGCAACATCATCCGGGTGACGTTCCCCGAGCTGACCGAAGAGCGCCGCAAGGACTACATCAAGGTCGCGCGGACCAAGGGCGAGGACGCCAAGGTCTCGATCCGCGCCGTGCGCCGCAAGGCCAAGGACGCTCTCGACAAGCTCGTCAAGGACAAGGAGTCCGGCGAGGACGAGGTCCGCCGTGCGGAGAAGGAACTCGACGACACCACGGCGAAGTACGTCGCCCAGGTGGACGAGCTCCTGAAGCACAAGGAAGCGGAGCTGCTCGAGGTCTGATGAACGACTCTTCCTGGGGAGCGCCGCCACAAGCCGGGTACTGGGGGCCGTCCGAGCAGGGGCCTGCTCAGGGGGCGGCCCCGGCGGGTCCCACGTACGATGCGCATGACGCGCAGCACACTCGGCCCATGCCCACCGCGCCCGACGTACCCGCACATGGCGGAGACCAGGATGACGACAGGGGGGCCGCTCGGCTGAGCGGCCCCTCGGTCGGCAACGACACGCCACCGACGGCGCCTTACGGGGAGCCGTCGCACAACCCGCAGAGCCCGCAGGAGCCCATGCCCAGCACCACACCCGAGCCCGCCCCCGCACCTCAGAAGAAGAGTGCGGGACGCGACCTGGGCGCGGCCATAGGAGTGGGTGTCGGGCTCGGCGCGGTGATCGTCGCGTCGCTGTTCGTCGTCAAGGCCGTCTTCGTCGGCGTGATAGCGGTCGCCGTGGTGGTGGGCCTCTGGGAGCTCACGTCACGGCTGCAGGAACGCAAGGACATCAAGGCGCCCCTCGTGCCGCTCGCGCTGGGCGGGGCCGCCATGGTCGTCGCCGGGTACGTGCGCGGCGCCGAGGGTGCCTGGGTGGCCATGGCGCTCACCGCGCTGGCCGTCCTGGTCTGGCGGATGACGGAACCGCCCGAGGGCTACCTCAAGGACGTCACGGCGGGGGTCTTCGCGGCCTTCTACGTGCCGTTCCTGGCGACCTTCGTGGCCATGATGCTCACGGCCGACGACGGCCCGCGCCGCGTTCTCACGTTCCTGCTTCTGACGGTCGTCAGCGACACGGGGGCGTACGCCATCGGCTGGCGCTTCGGCAAGCACAAGCTGGCACCGCGGATCAGCCCCGGAAAGACCCGCGAGGGCCTGTTCGGAGCGGTCACCTTCGCGATGGCGGCGGGTGCGCTGTGCATGCAGTTCCTGATCGACGACGGCACCTGGTGGCAGGGTCTGGTCCTCGGCCTCGCGGTCGCGGCCAGCGCCACGCTCGGTGACCTCGGCGAGTCCATGATCAAGCGGGACCTGGGCATCAAGGACATGGGCACCCTGCTGCCGGGCCACGGCGGCATCATGGACCGGCTGGACTCCCTGCTCCCGACGGCTCCGGTCGTCTGGCTGCTGCTCGTGCTCTTCGTCGGATCCGGCTGATCGTTTTTCCGCACGCGTTTGCGACGCGTACGTGTCCACGGCGTACGCGTCCGCGACGGGCGCACATCGACGACACCACCCCTTCGGGTCATCCGATCACCTCACCGTGATCCCCGTGACCCGGAGGGGTGGTGTCGTATGTACGGGGTCCGCCGTCCTGCCAGTCCACCCACTGCGGATCGTCCAGGTAGTCCCACGCGTCCGGCAGGCCCGCGCGGCGCAGGAACTCGACCACGTCGGCGTCGCTGTGGGCGATGCCGGCGCTCCGCCCGCGGATCGTGACGCGCCGCCCGCCGGTGCCGGCGGGGCGGCCGACGGTGATGGGCGCGGGCGCCGGCGCCGGTGTGTGCTCGTCGTCCGGCCGCGCTCGGTCGTGGTCCGGCGCCGCTTGCCGGCCGTCCGGCTGCGCGTGGTCGTCGTCCTGCTGTGCGTGGTCGTCGTTCGGCTGTATGCGTTCGTGGTTCACAGGACACCCAGATCCGTGTCGGGGCGGCAGTACGGGCAGGCCGTGACGCCGTCTTCGGTGATCGCCCGGAGGGCCTGCTCGCGGGCGAGCGGCCTCGTGTTCTTCCCCGCCATGCCGCAGTCGCCGGTGTGGACGGCGTCGGGGGTCGCGCCGGTACCGTCACCGCCCGACCGTCGCATCGCGAGCTTCCAGCCGCGCGGCGGCGGAGGCGACGTACGGGCCGCACGTGTGGCGGCGACCTCCTGGCGCTCCAGCTCGGCGATGGTGTCGTCGGTGCGGCGCAGTTGCCAGAGCAGCCAGGCGCGGACGCTGCGCAGGTGCTGCAGGCGGGACACTTTTTCGGACACATATTCGATTCTAGGGCTTGGCGTGGAGTCGTGACAGCACCCCTCGCGTGCCCGCCCGCGCCCCGGCCCGAACCTGGTGGATTTCCCGCGGAAGGCGGCGCCGCCTTCCGCGCCGCGAGGAGACGCAGGTCACATCCGGGTCGGTCACACCTTGCCGGGCCGCTCCGTCAATCAGGTGTAACCACGAGAAGCAACCTGAGGAGCGCACATGGAAGCCCGTCTGAACCTCTTCGCCAGCCCGGTGTCGGCCAAGTTCATGAAGCACATCGTCGCCGCGGGCAGGCCGCTCGCGGAGTCGACGCTGCCGCACGCGACGCAGGAACTGGTGAAGCTCCGTGCCAGCCAGATCAACGGCTGCGGGTTCTGCACCGACATGCACAGCAAGGACGCGGAGGCCGCGGGCGAGACCTCCGTACGCCTCAACCTGGTCGCGGCCTGGCGGGAGGCGACCGTGTTCACCGACGCCGAGCGCGCCGCCCTGGAGCTGACGGAGCAGGCCACGCGCATCGCCGACGCGGCCGGTGGCGTCTCGGACGAGTGCTGGGCGAACGCCGCCAAGTACTACGACGAGGAGCAGCTCGCGGCCCTGGTGTGCTGCGTGGCCCTCATCAACGCCTTCAACCGCGCCAACGTCATGATCCAGCAGCCGGCGGGCGACTACCGGCCCGGCCAGTTCGCGTAGTCGGGGATGGGCGGGGCGGGTCCGGCGCTCACCGGGCCGGACTCGGATCGCCCGCCGGGCCGCCGGTGTTCCCGGGGTCGGCCCCGGACCGGTGCTCCCGGGATCGGCCGTCGGACCGGTGCTCCTGGGATCGGCCGCCGGGTGGTGTTCGCGAGATCGCCCGCCGGACAGGTGTCGTACGAGTGAATCCTCCCGTTCTCCGACCGGCGGCCGGGGCGGCGGCGGGAAGGCCTTCCGCGTACCCGACACGTCACGTCACAGGCAGGGAGCACCCCGATGCCGAAGTTCCTCATCCAGGCCCGCTACACGCCCGAGGGGGCCAAGGGCGTTCTCAAGGAGGGCGCGAGCGGCCGCCGCGCCGCCGTCGAGCACGTCGTCGCCGGCCTCGGCGGGACCGTCGAGGCGATGTACTTCTCCTTCGGGGAGGACGACTTCGTGTGCGTCCTCGACTTCCCCGACACGGTCTCCATGGCCGCCGTCAGCCTGAGCGTCAAGGCCAGCGGAGCGCTGCAGACCCGGGCGACCCCGCTCCTCACCCTCGACGAGATCGACGAGGCCGCCCGCAGGGAGGTCGCGTTCCGGCCGCCGGGCGCGTAGGCGCCTCGGGCCCGGTCGTGTTGCCGCCTCGCGGGGAAGTGTGGCGTGCAGGGCTGTCAGGAGACGAGGGGACTGCGGCGTTCGATCAGGACGACGTCGCGCCAGGCGCCATGATGGCGGCCGATGCGTTCGCGGGTGCCGACGACCCGGAATCCCGCCGTGCGGTGCAGGGCGAGGCTGCCGGTGTTCTCGGGGAAGACGCCCGACTGGATGGTCCAGATGCCCGCGGTCTCGGTCGAGGTGATGAGGGCGCTCAGCAGGGCGCTCCCGATTCCCCGGCCGCGGGCGTCGGGACGTACGTATACGGAGTGCTCGACGACACCCGCGTACGCGCAGCGGTCCGAGACCGGCACCGCGGCGACCCAGCCCAGCACCTCGTCGGAGGCGCCCAGGGCGACGTATCGATGGTGCGGGAGCTTGGCCCTGTCGAACTCGGCCCATGACGGAGCCGTGGTCTCGAAGCTGGAGTCGCCCTCGTCGATGCCGTGTTGATAGATGGCCAGGACCTCGTCCGCGTGCTCGGCCGTCATCGTGGCGACGCGGACCCCGTCAGCGGTACTCATCACCGATTCCCTGGGGCGATCTCCTCGATCAGGACGCGGACGCGCTTCTCGATCTCGTCGCGGATCGGGCGGACGGCCGCGACCCCCTGCCCGGCGGGGTCGGGGAGCTGCCAGTCGAGGTAGCGCTTGCCGGGGTAGACCGGGCAGGTGTCGCCGCAGCCCATCGTGATGACGACGTCGGAGGCCCGGACCGCCTCCGCGGTGAGGACCTTGGGCACCTCGGCCGAGATGTCGATGCCGCTCTCGGCCAGGGCCTCGACGACGGCGGGGTTCACGGTGTCGGCGGGAGCGGAACCGGCGGAGCGCACCTGGACGCGGTCGCCGGCCAGGTGGGTGAGGAAGGCGGCGGCCATCTGCGAGCGTCCGGCGTTGTGGACGCAGACGAAGAGCACGGAGGGCTGTTCGGCGGGGGTGTTGTCGTCGGCGGGGGTGTTCGCGTCGGCAGGGGTGTTCACGGCGGGGGCGCTTTCTGGCGAGGGCGGGTGAGGGGAGCGCGGGGGAGGGGCGGGTCAGGGGAGTGCGGGGGCGGCGGGTTCGGGTTCGCTCCGGAGGCGGTCCGGGTCGGACTCCGTGCCGGACTCTGGGGCGGCCTCCGGCGCGGGTGCCGGGCGTCCGAAGACGGTGGCGACCAGACCCAGTCCCAGTGCGGCGCCGACCAGTTGGGCCGCGACGAACGGGCCGACGGAGCCGGGGGCGATTCCGGCGAACGTGTCGGTGAAGGTCCGGCCGATGGTGACCGCGGGGTTCGCGAACGAGGTGGATGACGTGAACCAGTACGCGGCGCCGATGTACGAGGCCACGGCCACGGGCGCGTAGCGCTCTCGGCCGGTGCGGGCCAGGCCGAAGATCAGCAGGACGAGGCCGGCGGTCGCGACGGCCTCCGCCAGCCACAGGTGACCGGCGAAGCGGTCGTGGGTGGACCACCGTACGAGCGGTTCGCCGAACATCGCGTCGGCCAGGACCGCGCCCGCGACGGCCCCGGCGACCTGGGCCGGGATGTACGCGGCGACCTCGCGCCCGGTGGGTCCGTCCCCCGTGCGGCGGCCGGTGGCCCAGGCGGCGAGGGTGACGGCGGGGTTGAAGTGCGCCCCGGACACCGGACCCAGGAGCGCGATCAGCACACCGAGACCGAAGACGGTGGCCAGCGAGTTGGCGAGCAGTTGCACGCCCACGTCGTGGGTCAGTTCGGTGGCCTGGATGCCGGAGCCGACGACCACCGCGACCAGGGCGGCCGAGCCGACCGCCTCGGTGGCGGCCCGGCGGGCCAGTGGGACGCTCACGCGGTCGCCTCGGCGGGCTGCGACGTCTTCAGGAAGGCGGCGAGCCGGTCGAGGGTGGCGGGCAGCGCCCAGTAGTAGACCCACGTGCCCCGTCGCTCGCAGTCGATGAGACCGGCCTGCCGCAGGAGCTTGAGGTGGTGCGAGATCGTCGGCTGGGACAGGTCGAAGGCGGGGGTCAGGTCGCAGACGCAGACCTCACCGCCGGCCCGCGACGCGATCATCGACAGCAGTCGCAGGCGTACGGGGTCGCCCAGCGCCTTGAACAGTTTGGCCAGCTCGGCCGCCTGGTCCTCGTCCAGCGGCGCGGTCACGAGGCCTGGGCAGCACGCCCCGCTCTCGTCGGCCTGCCCGAGGACCACAAGCTCTTGCTTCGACATACGTCTATGTTGACACCCTTCGATGCGGGGCGCAAGCTTGTATCGACAGACATCAATGCAAGCCGATGGGAGACCGCCATGTCCCGTGCCCAGCTCGCCCTGCGTGTCAGTGACCTCGAAGCGTCGATCACCTTCTACTCGAAGCTGTTCGGCACCGAACCCGCCAAGCGGCGCGAGGGCTACGCCAACTTCGCCATCACCGAGCCGCCGCTCAAGCTCGTCCTGATCGAAGGCGGGCCCGGCGAGGAGACCCGGCTCGACCACCTCGGCGTCGAGGTCGAGTCCACCGACCAGGTCAGCGCCGCCACCACCCGGCTGAAGGACGCCGGCCTGGCCACCTTCGAGGAGAACGACACGTCCTGCTGCTACGCCCTCCAGGACAAGGTGTGGGTGCACGGCCCCGGCAAGGAGCCGTGGGAGGTGTACGTGGTCAAGGCCGACGCCGCCACGCTGGGCAAGAGCGCCGACCCGTCCCCGACCGGCGACGGCTGCTGCACCGGCGGGACCACCGAGGAAACCGAGGAAGCCGCCCCCGCAGCCGCCGGATGCGCCTGCGGCCAGTGAACGAACGGTCTGACCGCCCGGCCCGGTCAGCGGCGCCGCGACTCGCGATCGGCGAGGTCGAGCAGTGTGAGGCCCAGCAGCCAGACGGCACAGCCGGATGCCTTCACGGCCAGGCCGAGGTGTGACGTGCCGGTCAAGGAATCGCTGACCAGATAGCCGATCAGTCCGACAGCCATGGTCAGTTGTGCCCAGCCGAACATGACCGGCCGGCGGACGCTGTCACGGACCCACGACGGCAGCCAGCCCCCACCAAGGGTGGCGACTCCCCCGACGATCAGCACCGACGCGCCGACCATCTCGATGCACTGCCAGAACATGATCGGCCTCCACTTCGGCCGGATCCTGACACACTCCCCACGGATTGCCCAGCCGGACGCCCGGGGCCCTTGCCTGGCCAAACGCCTGGAGCTCCTGCTCGGCCAGCGATGGACGCGCCCTCTCATGCCCGTTCGGTCGACCGCTCGCCGATCAGGAGGAGTTGGTGTGGAGCGCGCACGCCTGCGAGAGCTAGCATCTCGCTCCACACCCAGGGGAGGGAAGATCGTCATGGTCATGGGAGCCGCGGGGATGCCCGGCAGAGAGTGGATGGTCCGGGACGCCAAAGGCCGCAAGTACAGCTACGACTCGGAGAGCGAGGCGTTCGAGGAACTCCCCGACCACGGGGAAGGCGCAACGGTGTGGACCCGCGAGGTCTATCGCGTGATGTTCGTGACGCGATCCACCGACGGCTGGCAGCAAGTGACCACGCCTCGCGCCTAGTTTCCGGCTGGCACATCATGACGTCGTAGGCTGCGGCGCATGCACAGCACGCTGACCGAGCACGCCCGGTGTCTCTACGGAGACGAGTACCGTCCGACACCGGCGTGCGGTCAGGAACATCGCGAGCACTACTTCGTCGAAGAGCTGACCTTCGCTGATGCCGACGCGATCCTCTCGATGCTGCGGGAGCTCTGTCCACAGATCGTCGACGGCCATCTCCCGGTGTGGATCCGTAATCTCGCCTATCGCCTTCTGTTGTTGCAGAGGCCGGACGAGTCGGCTCTTCTGCGGGAGGCCGCGGAGAATCTGTGGCTGCACGGGCCTGATGGGGATGCCATCGCGGCGGAACTCGTGCGACGGGCCGAAGAGTTGGAAGCCCGCTGACGGAACAGCCATTCGGGTCTGGGGAATCCGCAGGTCATGCACGCGGTCGCCCAACCTCGCTCCTGAACGGTGGGCCCATTCGTCCGCCTGACCCGCATCGAGCAGGTCACTGATGAGGCGGCTACCCCTGGACGGGAAGATCAGGATGGGTGGCCAGGAAGATCATGTAAGCGACCGCGGCTGTTGCCCCCAAGAGGGACAACACGCCGCCCACGACAGCTCGCGTCCCGTTCGCTCGCCCCGACTTTGATGCGCGGTACTCGACGAAGGCCCGCACCAGGCCGACGAGCGCCAGCGGCAGCGCGACGAAGCTGACCAGTATCCAGAACGGACAGCAGAACCACAACGCCAAGGACGCCCCGCCGAACCAGACCGCAAGCTGCGCCTTCTCTTGCGTCTCGTCCGGGGTGCCGACAGAAATCATGGGCCGATCCAAGCAGAGCCCTTCGTGCCGTAGTGCAGCGAGGTACAGCCACCGTCGCGACCCGAGTCAGCCGTCAGCACCCACACGCGATCGCGGGACCAGCCAAGCAGACCTCACTGACCGTCGTACCCGCAGTTCGCAGCGAGGGGCCTCCGAGTGCGATTGGGATCGGTGTGGCAGGGTGCGCGCAGGTCTGTCGACGTCGCCTATCCCGTCTTCCGCACCGACCGATCAGGCGGCGTCTCCGGGCCCGGACCAGGTGGTGGTCGTTCCGCCCGGTGCTCGCCGGCTTGAAGAATTGGGCCCAGCGCTAGTGAGGGGCGGCCAGGGCCTGGAACTTGAGTGCTCCGATCCCCAGGGTGATGAGCTGCACCGCGCCGGGAATGCGCCATCGCAGGGCCAGAAGGCCAACGCCCGTGACCACGGCGCCACCGGCCAAGCACCACATTGCTCGCCGTGCGAACATCTGCGCCTCGGGCGCGATGCTGCCGTCGTCGGTCCATCCCGCGAGCCCGTAACCGAACCACAGGCCGGTAATGACCACCAGGTCGCAGGCGAGCAGCAACACGCCGACCATCACCTGCGCGCCAACATACGGCGCACTCCCGCGTTCCACGCCCACCCCGATCTGTTCGCAGATGCCAGTCCGCCGATCGCGCGCACCCCAGCATGCTGACCCTGAGGGGCGCCGCGCATGAGTACGCGTACTCACGAAGCAAAGCGAGGGCGCTCGATGGTGACCAACGTCGACAGGCGTCGAGAGCTCGGCATCAGGTCAGAGCGATGCTCGGTCGCGGACTGGCCGGATCGCCCCCTTGTGGGTCCTTCGGGTGCGTGTCACACAGTTCAGAGGCGGGGACCTGGGGGAGGGGGCACTGCATGTCGGTGTTGGGTGGCTATCCGGTAGGGCCGTCGGCCTGGGCCGTCGAGCGGTTCGGGAGGCGTGCCGGCGCCCTGGCCGCCGCGATCCCGGTGCGGCTGGCAGAGGCACATGCGAAGGCCCATGCCGCGCACCTCGCCGCGGGACTGAAGAAGCGGAGTCCGTACGGTGTCGCCCTTGCGGGCCTGGTGCGCGAGAACCTGGCGGAGACGGCACGCGAGCTGGAGGAAGCCGTTCGCGATGTGCGCGGGTATGAGTATGCGGTGATCAACGATCACGCACTCTTCCCCTTCCGGTACGCGGACCGGCCGAGGCCCCTGGACCGAGCCCGGCTGCCTGCCAACGCGTCGCCGACTCGGCACCGGCTGTTACGGGCCCACGGGCCACAGCCTCCGGAAACGCTGTTCGATGTCGATGAGGACCTGGCGACCGAGGAGTACCTGGGGCTGCACGAGGCCTTCGAGGAGCTGGGAGCCTCCACCAGGTTGGTCTGCGTGTTCTTCACGGCCGACGCCGAAAACGGCATCCACGCCATCCACTGGGGAGACGCCCACCTCGAACCCGACCGCACCTTCACCTGGCCGTACAGGGAACAGCTCCCCGTCGCTCCCGTGCAACTGGAGTGATGGGTGGTGGTGCCGCTGCCGGGGGATGGCCGACCGGGGCCCGCCGAGTTTTGGGCCGTCTCCGGGCCGTCCCAGGTCGACCGACGCCGACGGACGGCGCCCGCAGGTGACCGCCCCCACCCCGCTCTGGCCCGGGCCGGTGGTATTGATCTGCGACACTGGAAGGGTTATGCCGAAGCCCGGAGAACTCACCTTTGTCGCGCCGCGCGGAGCCAAGAAGCCGCCGCGGCACCTTGCCGATCTCACGCCCGCCGAGCGCAAAGAGGCGGTTGCCGCGATCGGTGAGAAGCCGTTTCGTGCCAAGCAGCTCTCGCAGCACTACTTCGCCCGGTACGCGCACGACCCCGCCGAGTGGACGGACATCCCGGCCGCCTCGCGCGGCAAGCTCCAGGAGGCGCTGCTTCCCGAGCTGATGTCGGTCGTGCGGCACCTGTCGACCGACCAGGACACCACCCGCAAGACCCTGTGGCGCCTCTTCGACGGCACGCTCGTCGAGTCCGTGCTCATGCGCTACCCGGACCGGGTGACCATGTGCATCAGCTCGCAGGCCGGCTGCGGGATGAACTGCCCGTTCTGCGCCACCGGACAGGCCGGCCTCGACCGGAACCTGTCGACCGGCGAGATCGTGCACCAGATCGTCGACGGGATGCGGGCGCTGCGTGACGGCGAGATCCCCGGGGGTCCGGCGCGGCTGAGCAACATCGTCTTCATGGGGATGGGCGAGCCGCTCGCCAACTACAAGCGGGTGGTCGGCGCGATCCGTGCCCTCACCGACCCGGAGCCGGACGGGCTGGGGCTGTCGCAGCGCGGCATCACCGTCTCGACGGTCGGCCTGGTTCCCGCGATCAACCGGTTCTCGGACGAGGGCTTCAAGTGCCGGCTCGCGATCTCCCTGCACGCCCCGGACGACGAACTGCGCGACACCCTCGTCCCCGTGAACACACGGTGGAAGGTGCGCGAGGTCCTGGACGCCGGCTGGGGATACGCGGACCGGTCCGGGCGCCGTCTGTCCATCGAGTACGCGCTGATCCGCGACATCAACGACCAGGCCTGGCGGGGCGACCGGCTCGGCCGGATGCTCAAGGGCAAGCCCGTGCACGTCAACCTCATCCCGCTGAACCCGACCCCGGGCTCGAAGTGGACCGCGTCGCGGCCCGAGGACGAGAAGGCGTTCGTCGAGGCGATCGCCGCCCACGGCGTCACGGTCACCGTCCGGGACACCCGTGGCCAGGAGATCGACGGAGCGTGTGGTCAGCTCGCCGCGACCGAGCGGTAGTCTGAACCGAGTCGGTCCGTCTCGTCCGCTTCGCGAGCCGAAGGCTCCACGAGTCGACGAGTCCGGCCCGGCACATCACCGTCCGACATCTTCATATTCCGACAGGGGAGCGCCACAGCGCTGAGAGTGCGGGACAGACCGCAGACCCTCTGAACCTTGCCCAGGTCATTCTGGGTAGGAAGTTCGGTCACTTACTCAAGCTGTTGCGCCCTGCCCGGGAACCGTCAGAGGTCCCGGGCAGGGCCGCGTCTCTTCCTGGTCACCCAGGAGGAATCAGTGATCACCAACACCAGCGGCGGCAGGCGGCTCGCGGTCACGGCCGTCGGGCTCGGTCTCGTCGCGCTGCCCGTCCTGTCCGCGTGCGGCTCGTCCGACAGCGCCGGCTCGGGCGACTCGAAGACGATCACGCTCGTCAGCCACGACTCGTGGCTCGTGTCGAAGAACGTCCTGGCCGACTTCGAGAAGCGGTCCGGCTACAAGGTCCGCGTCCTCAAGGACGGCGACGCCGGACAGGCCGTGAACAAGGCCATCCTGACCAAGGACAACCCCCAGGGCGACGTCTTCTTCGGCGTCGACAACACCCTGCTCTCCCGCGCGCTCGACAACGGGCTCTTCCAGTCGTACGAGGCCAAGGGCGCGGACCAGGTCCTGCCGCAGTACCGGACCGACCAGGACAAGCACCGGGTCACGCCCATCGACACGGGCGACATCTGCGTCAACTACGACAAGGCCTGGTTCAGCAAGCACAAGCTGGCGCCGCCGCGGTCCTTCGACGACCTGGCCAAGCCCGCGTACAAGAACCTCCTGGTCACCGAGAACGCCGCCACCTCCTCGCCCGGCCTCGGCTTCCTGCTCGGGTCCGCCGCGCACTACGGCGACGAGAACTGGCAGGGCTACTGGAAGAAGCTCAAGGCCAACGGCGTGAAGGTCGTGGACGGCTGGGAGCAGGCGTACAACGAGGAGTTCTCGGGGTCCGCGGGCGGCAAGAAGGCCAAGGCCGACCGGCCCCTCGTCGTCTCGTACGCCTCCTCGCCGCCCGCCGAGGTCATCTACGGCGACCCGAAGCCCGCCACGGCCCCGACCGGCGTCGCGGACGGCACCTGCTTCCGGCAGGTCGAGTACGCGGGCCTGCTCAGCAACGCCAAGAACACCAAGGGCGGCAAGGCGCTCCTGGACTTCCTGCTCACCAAGGAGTTCCAGGAGGACATGCCGCTCAACATGTTCGTCTACCCGGTCCGTGAGGGCGCGCGGGTGCCGGCCGAGTTCACGCAGTACGGTCCGCAGGCCAAGGATCCCGAGATCCTGGCGCCCGCGAAGATCGCCGCCGACCGCGACCAGTGGGTCAAGTCGTGGACCTCGCTCGTACTGAAGTAGCCGCCGACGGGACGGTGAAGGCCGGCGGTCCCGAGAGGACCACCGGACCGGCCGGGCCCGGTGGGCGGGACCGTGCCGACCGGGCTCCGCGCCGGGCCCGCGGACAGAACGCGGTGCGGTTCGCCCTGATGGCGCTGCCCGTCGCGTTCTTCGCGGTCTTCTTCGCCTATCCCGTCGCCGCGATCGTCTCGCGCGGGCTCCACGGGGACGGCGGCTGGCAACTGGGCCGCGTCTGGGACGTCGCGACCCGCTCCGACATCCGGCACGTGCTGTGGTTCACCACCTGGCAGGCGCTCGCCTCGACGGCGCTCACGCTGCTGGTCGCGCTCCCCGGCGCGTACGTCTTCGCGCGCTTCGACTTCCGCGGCAAACAGATCCTCCGGGCCGTGGTGACGGTGCCCTTCGTGCTGCCGACCGTGGTCGTCGGCACGGCGTTCCTCGCGCTGGTCGGCCGGGGCGGACTGCTCGACGACCTGTGGGGCGTACGCCTGGACACCACCGTGTGGGCGATTCTGCTCGCGCACGTCTTCTTCAACTACGCCGTGGTCGTACGGACCGTCGGCGGGCTCTGGTCGCAGCTCGACCCGCGCCAGGAGGAGGCCGCGCGCATGCTCGGCGCCTCGCGCCTGGCGGCCTGGCGCAAGGTGACGCTGCCGGCGCTCGGGCCCGCCGTGGCCGCCGCCGCCCTCATGGTCTTCCTCTTCACCTTCACCTCGTTCGGGGTGGTGCAGATCCTCGGCGGCCCGACCTTCTCGACCCTGGAGGTCGAGATCTACCGGCAGACCTCCGAGATCTTCGACCTCACGACGGCGGCCGTGCTGACGATCGTCCAGTTCGCCGCCGTCGGCGCGATCCTCGCCGTGCACGCGGCGACCGTACGCCGACGCGAGACCGCCCTGCGGCTGGTGGCCCCGGACACCACCGCGCGCCGGCCCCGCGGCGGCGGACAGTGGGCGCTCCTCGCGGGCGTGCTCGTGAGCATCGCGGTGCTGCTCGTGCTGCCGCTCGCGGTCCTCGTCCAGCGCTCCCTCGACGCCCCGGGACTCGGCTACTACCGGGCCCTGGCCGACGCCGACGGAGGCGTCTTCCTCGTCGCCCCGATCGAGGCGGTCGGCAACTCGCTCGAGTACGCGCTCGCCGCCACCGCCATCGCCGTGCTGATCGGCGGTCTCGCCGCGGCCGCCCTCACCCGCCGCGCCGGCCGGCTGATGCGGGGCTTCGACGCCCTGCTGATGCTGCCGCTCGGCGTCTCCGCGGTCACCGTGGGCTTCGGGTTCCTGATCGCCCTGGACGAACCACCGCTCGACCTGCGCGCGAGCTGGATCCTGGTGCCGCTGGCCCAGGCGCTGGTCGGCGTCCCCTTCGTCGTGCGGACCATGCTGCCCGTGCTGCGCGCGGTGGACGGGCGGCTGCGGGAGGCCGCCGCCGTCCTCGGGGCGTCGCCGTGGCGGGTGTGGCGCGAGGTCGATCTGCCGATGGTGCGGCGGGCCCTGCTGATCGCGGCCGGCTTCGCCTTCGCCGTCTCCCTCGGCGAGTTCGGCGCGACCGTCTTCATCGCCCGCCCCGACAACCCCACGCTCCCGGTCGCCGTGGCCCGGCTGCTCGGACGCGCGGGCGACCTCAACTACGGCCAGGCCATGGCCCTTTCGACGATCCTGATGGTGGTCTGCGCGGTGGCGCTGCTGCTGTTGGAGCGGGTACGGACCGACCGGACCGGGGAGTTCTAGATGCTGCTGAGCCTTCAGGGCGCGACCGTACGCTTCGGCGGGCGGGCCGTGCTCGACGCCGTCGACCTCGACGTCGCCGAACACGAGATCGTCTGCGTGCTCGGGCCGAGCGGCAGCGGCAAGTCCACGCTGCTGCGGACGGTGGCCGGACTCCAGCCGGTGGACGCGGGCCGGGTGCTGCTGGACGGGCGGGACCAGGGGGGTGTCCCCGCGCACAAGCGGGGCGTCGGCCTGATGTTCCAGGACCACCAGCTCTTCCCGCAGCGGGACGTGGGCGGCAACGTGGCCTTCGGGCTGCGGATGCACGGCACGTCGAAGAACGGGCAGGCGGCCCGGGTGGGGGAGCTGCTCGACCTCGTCGGTCTGCCCGGAGCGCGTGACCGCGCCGTCGCCTCGCTGTCCGGTGGGGAGCAGCAGCGCGTGGCGCTGGCCCGCGCCCTGGCCCCGAGCCCCCGGCTGCTGATGCTCGACGAACCGCTCGGCCAGCTCGACCGCTCGCTGCGCGAACGGCTCGTCGTCGAACTGCGCCAGCTCTTCGGCGCGCTGGGCACGACCGTGCTCGCCGTCACGCACGACCAGGGCGAGGCCTTCGCGCTCGCGGACCGGGTCGTGGTGATGCGGGACGGGCGGATCGCCCAGTCCGGTACGCCCCTGGATGTCTGGCAGCGGCCCGCGGACGCCTTCGTGGCCCGCTTCCTCGGCTTCGACAACGTCGTCGAGGCGACGGTGGGCGCCGGCGTCGCCGACACCCCGTGGGGCAAGGTCCCCGTGCCCGAGGGCACCCCCCAGGGGCCCGGGACGCTCCTCGTACGGCCCGCCGGGGTGCGGCTCGTGGCCGCGGCGGACGGGCTGCGCTGCACGGTCGCCGCGCGCACCTTCCGGGGCACGCACGTCGCCGTACGGCTGCGGCCGGAGGGCGCGCCCGAGCTGGAGGCGGCGTGCGCGCTGCGGGACGCTCCGGAGTCCGGGGACGTGGTCGGGGTGGAGTTCGACGCGGGCGAGATCGTCGTCCTCGGGGCGTGACCCCGGGGAAAGGACCGGCGCGGCACACCGGTCGAGCGCGGTGTCCGGACAGGCGTGTGGCCCGCCCCCTCGAAACGGGGGCGGGCCACACGGTCGTTCGGGAAGCGGGTCAGCTCGCCTTCGAGGCGCCGCGGCGGCGCATGCCGAAGTAGACCGCTCCGCCACCGACGACGACGAACGCGCCGGCGATACCGGCGATCATCGGGGTGTTGGAGTTCGCACCGGTCTCGGCGAGGTTGGACTCACCGGCGGCGGCGGACGGCTGGTTGTCGCCCGGGGTGGCCGGAGCGGCGCTGCTCTCCGAGTCGGACGGGGTGGCCGAGTCCGAAGGGGTGTCCGACGGGGCGGACTCCGAGGGCTCGGGGCTCGCCGACGGGGACGGCGACTCCGACTTGGTGCTGCAGGCCTCGTCCTTCGTCACCAGGTTCGGCGAGATGTCCTTGTCCACGATGCCCGGGACACTGACGTGGATGCGGTACTCGGCCTTGGGCGCCCAGTCCTCCGAGAAGGAGACGGTGGCGCCGTCCTTGCTGCCGGTGACCTTCTGGGCGTCTCCGACCTGGTGGTCGTCGGCGCCGTTGCGCTCCAGGAAGACCGTGATGGTGGCTTCCTTGGCGGAGGAGTCGACGTCGGTCACGGTGATGATGCCCTTCCCGTTGCCGTCACAAGTGGCGGCAGCCGAGAAGTCCTTGATGTTGCAGGCGAGTGCGTTGCCGGCGACGCCGAGCGCGAGCGCGGCAGAGGCGGAGGCAACGCCGAGGATTCGCACGGTACGTGCGGTGCGTCGAGATATGGACACGATTGCCCTTCACAGGTTGCGCAACTGCGGGGGGTGTGGGGGGATTTGCTGCGGTCTTTCCAGCAACAGCGCCCCCAGGAGTCTCACAGGTCTATAAGCGCGACCTAAGTGCTGTCAATGCGTAGGTCCTGCCTCGCTGTTGGCTTTGCCGAGTTGTTAACGTCCCAGGTGTTTGAGCGCTTCCGGAGCGTCATCGACGCCATCGACGAGGGCGATCCGCGACTCCATCGCCCGTTCCCTGGCCAGCGACGTGAGCAGGTCCCAGGCGGGGTACTTCTCGGTCCAGTGCGTCCGGTCCACCAGGACCATGGGGGTCGGCTCGCCCCTGGATCCGTAGAAGTTCGGGGTCGCGTTGTCGAAGATCTCCTGTACGGTCCCGGCGGCGCCCGGCAGGAAGACGACCCCCGCGTTCGAGCGGGCCAGCAGCCCGTCCTCACGGGTCGCGTTGGCGAAGTACTTGGCGATGTGCGCGGCGAACGCGTTCGGCGGCTCGTGGCCGTAGAACCAGGTGGGGATGCCGACCGAGGCGCCGCCGGAGGGCCAGCGCTCGCGCACCTCGAACGCCGCGCGCGCCCAGTCGGTGACGGAGGGGGTGAACGACGGGACGGCCGCCACCATGCGCAGGGCCTCGTCGAGCATGCCGTCGTCGAACGGGGCCGCGTACGCGCCGAGGTTCGCCGCCTCCATGGCGCCGGGTCCGCCGCCGGTGGCGACCATGAGGCCGGAGCGCGTGAGGGTGCGGCCGAGGCGTGCGGCTCCCGCGTACGCCTCCGTGCCGCGCGCCATCGCGTGGCCGCCCATCACTCCCACGACCCGTACGCCGGTGAGGAGTTCGTCGAGGGCGTCCGAGACGGAGTCGTCGTGGACCGCGCGCACCATCGACGCGAATATGTCGCCGTCGGCCTTGGTCTTCTGGAACCAGGCGTACGCGCGGGCGTCGGGTGTCGACTCGTACCCCGCGTCGAGCGAGGCGAAGAGTTCGTCGGGCGAGTAGAGGTGACCCCGGTAGGGGTCGAGGGGGAGGCCTGGTACGGGCGGGAAGACGAGGGCGCCGGAGAGGCGGACCCGCTCGGCGGCCTCGGGCTCCATCGGGCAGCCGAGGAAGACGGCGCCCGTGGTGTCCACGGACAGGAGGTCCGCCGTACGGGCCGTCAGGTCGACCGCCTGGACGCGGAATCCGGCGAGCGAGGCGTCCGTCGAGACGACCTTGTCGAACTCGGCGAGGGATTCGATCTCGCGGTCGGGGGAGACGTGCGGGGGAGGTGGCAGCATCCCGCCCATGCTAGGGGCTGCCGCCCGAGGGACACCGGGGTTCCGGGCCACCGTTCCCTAACTGGGCTCCGCCCCGGACCCTGTTCCCTAGCTGGGCTCCGCCCCGGACCCTGTTCCCTAGCTGGGCTCCGCCCCGGACCCTGTTCCCTAGCTGGGCTCCGCCCCCGGACCTCGCTCCACCCCCTGGGGCTCCGCCCCAGACCCCGCTCCTCAAACGCCGGAGGGGCTGAATTTTCCCGGCCGGAGCGCCTGAAGTTTCCCCCGGCCGGAATGCCTGAGACTTCCCCGGCCGGAGTGCCTGAATCTGCCCCCGGGCAGGGAAGGCCGGTCGGCGGAGCTGGAATTGCTCCCGCAGCCGAAAAGGTCGGCAGGAGGGGCTGAATCCCCCAAGGCCCGGCGCGCGGACCCCTGTACCGCGCGCCGGGCCTTGGGGAGGGAGGGTCAGCCTTGGACCGCTGCCGGGTCCATCCACATGACCTCCCAGGTGTGGCCGTCCAGGTCGTCGAAGGCGCGGCCGTACATGAAGCCCTGGTCCTGTGCCTCGCCGGACCCCGAGCCGCCCGCCGCGATGGCGCCGTCGACCAGTTCGTCGACCTTCTCGCGGCTCTCGGCGCTCAGACACAGCAGCACCTCGCTGGTCCTGGTCGCGTCCGCGATCTCCTTCTTGGTGAAGTCCGCGTAGCGCTGCTTGCTCAGGAGCATCGCGATGATCGTGTCGCTGATCACCACGCAGGCGCAGTCGTCCGTGGAGAACTGGGGGTTGATCGAGTAGCCGAGCTCCGTGAAGAACTTCCTGGATGCGGCCACGTCGGACACGGGCAGGTTCACGAAGATCATCTGCTGGTACATGCGAGGTTCTCCCGTCGGTGTCGTGCTGTTCGCAGGGATAGACCGGGGGTCCGCCCGGAACTCATCGCCCGGCGCGGACCCTTTTTCCCGTACGTCGCGCGGAGTGCTCCGCGGGCCGGTCAGCGGATCAGGGGAAGCGCGGCAAGCTCGGCGACCGCCCAGGTCAGCGGGGCGAACGCGAGGAACAGCACCCCGGCACGCAGGGCCGCCGCACCGCGCAGCAGGGTGGCGGGCGCCCCCAGCCGCAGCAGGGCCGCCGTGGTGTCGGCCCGGGCCTGCCGCGCCTCGACGGCGGCGGTCGCGAGCGTCAGCACCGTGCACCCGGCGACCAGCGCGGCGCCCAGGGTGGTCAGCGGACCGAAGTCGGGCCGGGCGCCGGTGTACAGCGTCGTCATGGCGAACGCGCCCGACGCCACCGCGCACACCACGCCCAGCGGCTGTCCGATGCGCCGCGCCTCCGACTGGAGCACCCGCCCGGCCAGCAGCCGCAGCGCGCCGGGACGTACGGCCTGGAGCAGCCATCCGCACAGATACGTGATCGCGGGCCCGGCGAGGGCCAGACCGACCGCGGTCAGCACCCAGCCGAGCAGCACCCCGGCGGGACCGCCGGCGAATCCGCCGGGCAGCGCGAGCGCGGGCGCCGGTCCCGAGCGGCTCGCGTACGTCTCCACGGCCAGCCCGGCCGCGAGCGTGGCCGCGCCCCAGGGGAGACCGTTCGGGTAGCCCGGCGCGGCGGGCAGCCCGCCGGCCTCGGCGACCCGGCGCGGGTCCGGGCGCGCCCCGGGCACGGCGGCGCCCTCGTACGCCGGTCGCGGGTCCTCGTACACCGCGTCCGTGTCGACGTACGGCAGGTCCACGCGCTGGTACGAGGACGGCGTTCCGTGGGTGACGGCGGCCCGGTGCTCCTCGGCCGCCGTCGTCCCGGTCTCCCCGGAGGCGTACGCCTCGGCGGTCCAGTGGAAGTCGGGGCCGCCGGAGCCGTTCGCTCCGGGGGCGAGCGGGTCGGGTGCCGGCAGGGCGGCGCCGCCGGGGGCGGCCGAGGGGGTCCGGAACCCGTCGCCCGTGCCGGTCACGGTGACACCGTCGCCCGTGCCGGTCGAGGTGAGCCCCTCGGTCAGGCCGGCCGTCGCGAAGCCCGTGGGCCCACCGGGTGCCGTGAACGGCGCGAGGGTGCCCGGGGCGCTGCCGATGGGGAGGGCGTCACGGCGCACGACGGTCCGTGGAGTGCTCGCGACGGGGTTCTGCCGCGTCGACATCCACGTACGGCCGTAGGACCACGCGGCGCGCACGGGACCGCTGTCCCGGGGGCGCAGGGAAAGGGCGGCCGCGCCCGAGGCCGCGACCGGAACCAGGCCGAGCAGCGTGAGCGCCGCGGGCAGGGGCAGCGAGAGGCCCGAGGCGAGGAAGTCCTCCGCCGCGCCGCCGATCGGGCCGCCGGTCAGGTCGCCGCGCAGATGGAGGAACAGGAGCAGGGCGATCAGCGAGCCGAGGAGGGTGGACAGGGCGGTGGTGGCGGCGGAGATCGCCATCAGCCGGCCGGGGCCGAGGCCGACGGCGGACAGGCCGGGCCGGGGCCGGGTGGCGGGGTCGGTGCGGGCGACCGCGACGGCGAAGTAGACCGTGGCGGCGAGGGGCACGACGCACCAGGCCAGGCGCAGCGCGCCGGCGGCCGAGGCGTCCGGGTGGCTCATCGCGTATCCCAGCGTGCACAGCAGCAGGAACCCGGTGCCCGCGGAGGCGGCGGCGACCAGGAGCCGGCGGAGCTGGACGAGGGGGTGGCCCCCGCGGGCTAGACGGAGAGCGAGCACGCGGCCCGGCCTTCCGTCTCGGTGACCGGGGGCAGGTGGACGGTGTTCACACGCCGTCCGTCGAGCAGCGAGATCGTGCGGTCGGCGAGGGCCGCGGTGTCCGGGTCGTGGGTGGCGAGGACGGCGGTGATGTTGTGCGAGCGGGCCGCCGAGGTGAGCGTGCGCAGGACCTGGGTCTGGTCGGCGCGGTGCAGCGGGGCCGTCGGCTCGTCGGCGAACAGCACGGTGGGGGTGGGGGCGAGGGCGCGGGCGACGGCCACGCGCTGCCGTTCGGCCTGGAGCAGGGCGTGCGGGCGCTTGCGGGCGCAGCGGCCGACGTCCAGGCGCTCCAGCCACTCAAGGGCGGCGGTCTTGGCGGCCCGGCGGGTCCAGCCGCGCAGCATCAGCGGGAGGGCGGTGTTCTCCCAGGCGTTCAGCTCGGGGATCAGGGTCGGGACCGGGTCGATCCAGCCGAACCGGTCGCGGCGCAGCCGCTCGCGGGTGAGCGGGCCCATGGTGTGCACGGGCGAGCTGTTGAACCAGACCTCGCCCTGCTGGGGCAGGAGCTGGCCGGACAGGCACCGCAGGAGGGTCGTCTTGCCGCTGCCGCGCGGGCCGCAGACGGCGAGGATCTCGCCCTCACGGATGCCGAGCGAGACACCGCTGAGCGCGGGCGAGCCGTTGTGCTTGACGTGCAGGGCGCGTGCCCAGAGCACGTCGTTGTCAGGCGGGGCCACCATCGCGTACACCTCGTTCAGAGCTGATGTGCCGTGCCCGGCGACCTCTTCGAGGTCGCTCGGTCCCCCGGACGGGGGAACGAAGGCAGGGCCGATCGGTCACAGGGCACGCTAAGGAGTCGGGGCGGGGAGGCCGGACAGCACGCGGCCCCGGGCCGCCCATTCTCACTCGAACGGGCGGCACCGGGGCCGGTGTTGATCAGTCGGACGGAAGACCCGGGCCCGCCGTGGGGAAGTCGGCGGAGCCGGGTTCACGGCCGGGGATCGGCGGGATTCGCGATCAGAGCTTGGTCCACGCCTCCGTCAGCACCTGGCGGACGATCCCCTCGATCTCGTCGAAGGTCGACTGGTCGGAGATCAGCGGCGGCGAGAGCTGGATGACCGGGTCGCCGCGGTCGTCGGCACGGCAGTAGAGGCCGTACTCGAAGAGCTTCTTGGAGACGAAGCCGTAGAGCACGCGCTCCGACTCCTCGTCCGTGAAGGTCTCCTTGGTGGCCTTGTCCTTCACGAGCTCGATGCCGTAGAAGAAGCCGTTGCCGCGGACGTCGCCGACGATCGGCAGGTCGTGCAGCTTCTGGAGGGTCTTCAGGAAGTTCGCCTCGTTGTCCAGCACGTGCTGGTTGAGGCCCTCACGCTCGAACAGGTCGAGGTTGGCGAGGCCCACGGCCGCGGAGACCGGGTGGCCGCCGAAGGTGTAGCCGTGCAGGAAGGTGTTGTCGCCCTTGTAGAACGGCTCGGCGATGCGGTCCGAGACGATCGCGGCGCCGATCGGGGAGTAGCCCGAGGTCATGCCCTTGGCGCAGGTGATGATGTCCGGGATGTAGCCGAACTTGTCACAGGCGAAGTAGGTGCCCAGACGGCCGAAGGCGCAGATGACCTCGTCCGAGACGAGCAGCACGTCGTACTTGTCGCAGATCTCGCGCACGCGCTGGAAGTAGCCGGGCGGCGGCGGGAAGCAGCCGCCGGCGTTCTGCACCGGCTCCAGGAAGACGGCGGCGACGGTGTCCGCGCCCTCGAAGAGGATCTCCTGCTCGATCTGGTCGGCGGCCCAGCGGCCGAAGGCCTCCGGGTCGTCGCCGTGGATCGGGGCGCGGTAGATGTTGGTGTTCGGCACCTTGTGCGCGCCCGGGACGAGCGGCTCGAAGGGGGCCTTCAGGGCCGGCAGGCCGGTGATCGACAGGGCGCCCTGCGGGGTGCCGTGGTAGGCGACCGCGCGCGAGATGACCTTGTACTTCGTGTGGTTGCCGGTGAGCTTGTGGTACTGCTTGGCCAGCTTCCACGCGGTCTCGACGGCCTCGCCGCCACCCGTGGTGAAGAAGACCTTGTTCAGGTCGCCCGGCGCGTGGTGCGCGAGGCGCTCGGCGAGCTCCACGGCCTTGGGGTGGGCGTAGGACCAGATGGGGAAGAAGGCCAGCTCGGCGGCCTGCTTGGCGGCCACCTCGGCCAGCTCCCGGCGGCCGTGGCCGGCCTGGACCACGAACAGGCCCGCGAGACCGTCGAGGTAGCGCTTGCCCTTGTCGTCGTAGATGTAGGTGCCCTCACCACGGACGATCGTGGGAACGGGCGCGTTCTCGTACGAGGACATGCGGGTGAAGTGCATCCACAAGTGGTCGTACGCGGTCTTGCTGAGGTCCTTGGTGCTCACGGTTATCGGGTTCCCCACATGTAGGTCTGCTTCTTGAGCTTGAGGTAGACGAAGCTCTCGGTGGAGCGCACCCCGGGCAGGGCCCGGATGCGTTTGTTGATGACGTCCAGCAGGTGGTCGTCGTCCTCGCAGACGATCTCGGCGAGGATGTCGAACGAGCCCGCGGTCATCACCACGTACTCGACTTCCGACATGGCAGCCAGCGCTTCCGCCACCGGGTCGAGGTCGCCCTCGACCGTGACGCCGACCATCGCCTGCCGGCGGAATCCCACGGTGAGCGGGTCCGTGACGGCGACGATCTGCATGACGCCCTGGTCGAGCAGCTTCTGGACCCGCTGGCGCACGGCAGCCTCGGAGAGGCCCACGGCCTTGCCGATCGCGGCGTACGGGCGGCGTCCGTCCTGTTGGAGCTGCTCGATGATGGCGAGGGAGACGGTGTCCAACTGGGGACTGCCGTTCCTGGACTCGCGGGAGTCCCTTGGTTCCGCGCTTCGACTGACCACGACCCCACTGTGCACGACGTATCGACAGTTCCGCAAGGTTCAGGCGATGAAATTCGTTGTTTACGGGTACGTGTCTTGCGGATTTCGCAGCTCTGGGCCGTTCGGGGGTGTTGAAAACGCGGAGTCACGGATTAGGGTGGGGTCCAGGCATCTCAGGTAGTGGACACCTGGGCCGTTGTACATCCGACAGGAGGGCCGGGCAGTGAGCACCGAGCTGCGTCGTCTGCGCAATTACATCGACGGAGAGTTCCGCGATGCCGCCGATGGACGGACCACGGAGGTGGTCAACCCCGCGACCGGCGAGGCGTACGCGACCGCGCCGCTCTCCGGCCAGGCGGACGTGGACGCCGCGATGGCGGCCGCCGCCGCGGCCTTCCCGGAGTGGCGGGACAAGACCCCCTCCGAGCGTCAGAAGGCCCTCCTGAAGATCGCGGACGCGTTCGAGGAGCGGGCCGAGGAGCTGATCGCGGCCGAGGTGGAGAACACCGGCAAGCCGATCGGTCTGACCCGGTCCGAGGAAATCCCGCCGATGATCGACCAGATCCGCTTCTTCGCGGGGGCCGCCCGCATGCTCGAAGGCCGCTCGGCCGGCGAGTACATGGAGGGCATGACCTCGATCGTCCGCCGTGAGCCGGTGGGCGTCTGCGCCCAGGTCGCGCCGTGGAACTACCCGATGATGATGGCGGTGTGGAAGTTCGCCCCGGCGCTCGCGGCGGGCAACACGGTCGTCCTCAAGCCCTCGGACACCACCCCGGCCTCCACCGTCCTGATCGCCGACATCCTCGGCGGCATCCTGCCCAAGGGCGTCTTCAACGTCATCTGCGGCGACCGCGACACCGGCCGCGCGATGGTCGAGCACCCGACCCCGGCGATGGCGTCCATCACCGGCTCCGTCCGCGCGGGCATCTCGGTCGCCGAGTCGGCGTCCAAGGACGTCAAGCGCGTCCACCTGGAGCTGGGCGGCAAGGCCCCGGTCGTCGTCTTCGAGGACACCGACATCCCCAAGGCCGTCGAGGACATCTCGGTCGCGGGCTTCTTCAACGCCGGCCAGGACTGCACGGCCGCCACCCGCGTCCTCGTCCAGGACTCCATCCACGACGAGTTCGTCGCCGCGCTCGCCAAGGCCGCCGCCGAGACGAAGACCGGTCAGCCGGACGACGAGGACGTGCTCTACGGCCCGCTGAACAACCCCAACCAGCTCAAGCAGGTCGCCGGGTTCATCGAGCGGCTGCCCGCGCACGCCAAGGTCGAGGCGGGCGGCCAGCAGGTCGGCGACAAGGGCTACTTCTACGCCCCGACCGTCGTCTCCGGCCTGAAGCAGGACGACGAGATCATCCAGAACGAGGTCTTCGGCCCGGTCATCACCGTCCAGTCCTTCTCGGACGAGACCCAGGCGATCGAGTGGGCCAACGGCGTCGACTACGCGCTCGCCTCCTCGGTCTGGACGAAGGACCACGGCCGCGCGATGCGCCTGTCCAAGTCCCTCGACTTCGGCTGCGTGTGGATCAACACCCACATCCCGCTGGTCGCCGAGATGCCGCACGGCGGCTTCAAGAAGTCCGGCTACGGCAAGGACCTGTCGGGCTACGGCTTCGAGGACTACACGCGCATCAAGCACGTGATGACGTCGCTGGACGGCTGACCGCACCCAGGTGTGAGCGTGGCCCCGGCCGGGAGTCGATCCCGGCCGGGGCCACGCCTTTCCCCCGGGCGCCGGCTCAGGCGCTCTCGGTCACGCCGGAGAGCGAGGGCCCGTCGGGCGCGCCCGGCTCACTCTTCTCCGTGTGGAAGCCGGGCAGCTCGCCGAAGCCGCCTCCCGACCCCTTGCCGGGCCTGCCGGGCACGGTCACCGGCGGCAGGCCGGACCCGGTCGAGAAGGTGACGCCGGCCTTCCTCAGGATCGGCGCGCACGCCTTCTGCGCGGTCCGGTAGCTCTTCGAGGCCGGGTCGAACCCCTTGCCCGCCCTCATCCGCACGTCGAACCGGATCCGGCCCCGCTTGTCCTTCGAGGCGTGGAAGGCCGGGAAGTACTTCTGGCCGTGGTCGCGCATGCAGGCCGCGAACGCGTCGTCGGCCGTGTTCACGTCGCCGGGAGCGTGCGAGGTCGGACGGTAGGCGATGGCCGGCAGGGCTCCGCCGGACGGCAGTCCGCCCTTGGGGGGTACCCCGGTCCCGCCGTGCCGCCTGAGCAGGGGCGCGCCGGCGGTCCCCGTCGTCGCGGCGGTCACGGTGGTCCGGTCGGACGCCGAGGCGGCCGTCGCCGCAGAGGCGCTGACGGTCCCCAGCGTGGCGGCCGAGATCAAGGCGCAGGCCAGGGCGAGTCGTTGGGGCCGGGTGGCCGGTGCACGCATGGGCTTTCCTCCATGGGGCGGGCGGCGGTGCCGCCGGTTCGGACGCGATGGCGCACGGTGACGCACCGCCGTGCCGTCACGCGCCGTGGTCCGGCGGGTCGGGGCGGGGCGTCCGGTGCCGTGCTGCGCTCCAGCCAAGCCGGGGGGTGGTTACGGCACGGGAACGGTCTTCCTTACGGCGCCGCGACAGGCCCGGCCCGGTTCCCGCGACGGGGGACTCTGCCAACGGGCCCTTATCCCCGTGTAACCAGCGGCGCGTCACACTGACCGCCATGCGTGTGCTGGTGGTCGAGGACCATGAAGAGCTCGCCGAGACCGTGGCCGCCGGGCTGCGCCGCGAGGGCATGGCGGTCGATCTCGCGCTGGACGGGCCCACGGCGCTGGAACGCGCCACCGTCAACGGGTACGACGTCGTGGTGCTCGACCGCGACCTGCCCGGGGTCCACGGCGACCAGGTGTGCCGGACGCTGGCCGCGGGCGGCAGCCGCGCGAGGGTGCTGATGCTCACCGCGTCCGGCACGGTGGCCGACCGGGTCACGGGACTCGGCCTCGGAGCCGACGACTATCTCTCCAAGCCGTTCGCGTTCGCCGAACTCGTCGCGCGGATACGGGCATTGGCGCGCCGGGCGCAACCGGCCCTGCCTCCCGTCCTGGTCCGCGGGGAACTGCGGCTCGACCCGGCACGGCGGCAGGCGACCCGGAGCGGTTCGGGCCTCGCCCTCAGCCCGAAGGAGTTCGCCGTGCTCGAACTCCTGCTGGCCGCGCAGGGTGCCGTGGTCTCCACCGAGGAACTGCTGGAGCGGGCCTGGGACGAGGCGGCCGACCCCTTCAGCCAGACCGTGAAGGTCACGGTGAGCCGGTTGCGCCGCAAACTGGGGGAGCCGCCGCTCATCGCGACGGTGGACCGGGCGGGATACCGCATCGCATGACGAACACGGGTGGGAGCCGGCGGTGGAGCCCCCGGGGTCTCCGGCGGCCGGGGCCCGCCGGGGTGCGCCGGCCGATGGTGCCGCGCAGTATCCGGTGGCGGCTGACCCTGCTCTACAGCGCCCTGTTCGTGGCGGCGGGCGCGGCCCTGCTCGGCTTCACCTACTTCCTGGTGTCACGGTCCCGGCCCTCCGCGGGCGTCGTCTCGTCCATCGAACCCGGGCTGCCCGCGGGGCAGGCCCTCACCACTCCCGACCCGCCGGCGCTCACGACGTACGCCGAGGCCCTGCGCGCCGACCAACTGCACCAACTGCTCGTCGAGGCGGGTGTCGCGCTCGCCGTGATGACCTTCGCCTCCGTGGCCCTGGGCTGGATCATGGCCGGCCGGGTCCTCGCCCCGCTGCGCACGATGACCGCCGCCGCCCGGCGGATCTCCGCGGACAACCTCCGCCAGCGGCTGGCCGTGCCGGGACCCGAGGACGAACTCAAGGCGATGGCGGACACCTTCGACGACGTACTGGGGCGGCTGGAGGGCGCGTTCGAGGCGCAGAAGCAGTTCGTCGCCAACGCCTCGCACGAACTGCGCACGCCTCTCACGCTCCAGCAGGCGATCGTGGACGTCGCGCTCGCCGACCCCGGCGCGTCGGTGGAGACCCTGCGGGCCGCGTGCCTGCGCGTCCGGGCCGCCGGGCAGGAACAGGAGCGGCTCATCGACGCCCTGTTGACCCTCGCCCGCAGCCAACGCGGTCTGCAGCGCAGGGAGTTCCTCGACCTCGCCGAGACGGTGCGGGAACTGCTGCCGGACGCCGGGTCCGAGGCCGGTGCGCCGACCGTACGGGCCGACCTCGGCTCGGCTCCCGTGCTGGGCGATCCCCAGTTGATCGAGCGCCTGGTGGTCAACCTCGCGGACAACGCCGTACGGCACAACGCGGGCGGGGCCGGTGAGAGGTGGGTCCGTGTGTGGACCGGGACGGAGGCGGGGCTCCCGGTCCTGCGGATCGACAACACCGGCCCGGTGATCCCGCGCGACCAGGTGGCCGGACTCTTCCAGCCGTTCCGGCGGCTCGGCACGGAACGGACCCGCGCACGGCCCCGGACCCGCCCGCACGGGCAGGGCCGCCCCCGTGAGGGGCTGGGCCTCGGCCTGTCCATCGTCACGGCCGTCGCCACCGCCCACCGCGGCACGGTGGAGGCGTGGCCCCGTCCGCAGGGCGGCCTGTCGGTACGGGTCACGTTCCCGGCGTGCGCCCCGCCCGCGAACGCCCCGGGCCGTGAGCCGGGCCGGGGCCGGCCGCCGGTCACGCGTCCGGAGTCCTCGAAGCGCCGCCCGGAAACGGATCGACAGGGTGTCGGGTCGGCGGGCGACTGATCGACGCAGCGTCCATTGTCCGGAAGGAGCCGGGTTCGGCATGCTGCGCGCGTGCCCGTGAATCGGAAGACCTCGCCCCCGTCCCGCCGGTCCCTGCTGCGCGCCCTGGGCGGCGGTGCCGCCCTCGGAGCCCTCGCGGGATGCGGCGTACCGGCCGCGTACGTGGCACCCGGCGACCGGTCCGGAGCCGACCTCTCCGCCTCGGACAAGCGGCTGACCTGGGCGAACTGGCCGCTGTACATCGACACCGACGACGAGGACACGAGCCGGCGGCCGACGCTGGAGGCCTTCGAGGAGCGCACCGGGATCGCCGTCGACTACGTCGAGGAGATCAACGACAACGACGAGTTCTTCGGCAAGATCAGCCCGTCCCTGATGAACCACCAGCGGACCGGGCGCGACCTGATCGTCATCAGCGACTGGATGTGTGCCCGTTTCGTCCGGCTCGGCTGGGTCCAGGAGATGGACCGGTCCCGGCAGCCGAACGTCGCCAAGTACCTTGACCCGCTGCTGCGTTCGCCCGCCTTCGACCCCGGCCGCAAGTCCTCGGTGCCGTGGCAGTCCGGGATCACCGGTATCGCCTACAACCGCCGCAAGCTCGGCCGCGAGATCAAGCACGTGTCCGACCTGTGGGCCGACGACCTCAAGGGCCGGGTCACCCTGCTCTCCGGCCTGGACGAGGCGTTCGCGCTGCTCATGCAGGCCGACGGCGTCGACATCACCAAGTGGCGGGCCGACGACTTCCACCGGGTGTGCGACCGGGTCGAGAAGCAGGTGCGCCGCGGGCAGATCCGCCGCTTCACCGGCAACGACTACATCAAGGACCTCGCGAGCGGGGACGTCCTCGCCTGCCAGGCCTACTCGGGCGACGTGATCCAGCTCCAGGCCGACAACCCCGACATCCGCTTCGTCGTCCCCGAGGAGGGCGCCGAACTGTGGGCCGAGTCGCTGATGATCCCCAACCTGGCCCGGCACAAGGCCAACGCGGAGAAGCTCGTCGACTACTACTACCAGCCGGAGGTCGCCGCCGAGCTGGCGGCCTGGGTCAACTACGTCTGTCCGGTCCCCGCCGCCCAGGACGTCCTCGCCTCCTCCAAGGACAAGGACACGGCGGCCCTCGCCGAGGACCCGCTGATCTTCCCGGACGCGACCATGCGCAAGCGCCTCGCGATCGCCCGCGACATCACCGCCGGCGAACGCACCGCGTTCGCCAAGCGCTGGAACGCGATAGCCGGCCTGTGAACCGGGGGGCCGGGCCTGCCGAGTGCGGCTGACCCCGGCGGCGCCGAACCGCAGCACCACCAGGAGATTGCCGGTTCCCGGCAGGGTCGGGCCTTATCAACCATTCCCGAGACTCGCGTGAGCGGTTCACCGGTGCGTTGGCCGCCGATGCCTGCACGGTCCGTGAGCGGACCGGACACGCCCCGGGGCGCTGCTCCCCTCCCGGTTCCGGGCCGGGCACCACCTGCCGGTGTCCGGCACCAGAACCTTCACAGTGCTCCCCGCACGTCATGGTGCACGGCCGGGACGCGCACCCGCATTGCCGATTCCCGGCAGCGTTCACTAGGGTCTGCATGCCGGAGGGCCGTCAAGAAACCGTCACCGGCGCGTCAAGATTCGGGGGACGACGTGACCGACCGCGAGCATCCGGTGGACCATCTGCACGGCTACGCCGAGATCCTGGCCGCGGTCTCGGCCACCGGCCGGCGCCTCACGCGCGAGGAGATCGATTCCCGGCGCGCCCTGGGTGAGCGGGCGGCGGAAGCCGGACACGGGCTGCGCACCCTCGTCAGCGACCATCTGACCGCCGCGCGTTCGGCCTGGCCCGCCTCACCCGGTTCCACCGACGCCGCTCTGGGCGCCGTGCAGCAGGCGATAGACGCGTTCGCGGAGGGCTACGAGCGCGCCCAGCGCCATGCCGTACGTCAGGAGGAGGCCGCGCGCCGCGAGTTCATCGACGACCTTCTCTACGGCCGCAGCGACCTGGGCCGCCTCGCGGAACGCGCCGAACGCTTCGGGCTGCGCCTCTCGCACGCCCACGCGGTCGCCGTCGCCCAGGGCCCGGCCGCGTACGACGAGAGCGACCCGGTGCTGCGGCAGGTCGAACGGGCGCTCATCGGCCGGTTCGGCGACCGCGACGTCCTGATCACCACCAAGGACGGGCGCTTGCTGTGCGTCGCGCCCGGCCATCAGGACGACGTCCTCGGCTACTTCGCCAAGCAGGCCTACGCCGCCGCGGAAGGAGGGCGCGTCGCCATCGGCCGCCCCCAGCCCGGCCCCGGTGGCGTCGTCCATTCCTATGAGGAAGCGCTCAACGCCCTCGAACTGGGGGAACGCCTGGGCCTCGAGGATCCGGTCCTGCGGGCCGCCGACCTCCTGGTCTACCCGGTCCTGACCCGGGATCGCCAGGCCATGGCCGACCTCGTCCTCGACACCCTCGGACCGCTCACCACGAGCCGCGGCGGCGCCCAGCCGCTCCTGGACACCCTCACCGCGTACTTCGACTGCGGCTGCGTGGCGGCCGAGGCCGCCCGCCGTCTGAGCCTGAGCGTGCGCGCCCTGACCTACCGTCTGGAGCGCATCCACAAGCTCACCGGCGCCAACCCGGCCGACCCGGCCCACCGCTACATGCTCCAGACCGCGGTCATCGGCGCACGGCTGCTGGACTGGCCGGCCCGGGCCCTCTGACGCCCGCGAACGACGCAAGAGGAGACCGGGTTCAGAGCTCCCGCAGCAGGGCCCGGGCGCGGGTCAGCCGACGGGTCCCGGCCGGATAGGGAAGTGCCTGGGCCAGCGACTCCGCCCGCGTCAGCTCCCTCGCGCCCTCCCGCGTCGGGGCGAGCCGCGACAGCGAGGCGCCGAGGACGATGCGCGCCTCCACCTCGGTGAGGCGTTCCCCGGTCCGTTCGGCCCGGGCCGCCTCGGCGCGCGCGAGCCGCAGCGCGGCCTCGGCCCGTCCCGACAGGAGCTCCGCCCAGGCCACCAGCACCGGCGCGTCGTCGGTGTGACCGTCCAGGGCGCGCAGCGCCCGGTCCGGGTGGCCGGTGCGCAGGGCGAGTTCGGCGCGCGCCGTGCGCACCTCGTGCTCCGCCTGCCGGTCCCCGAGCTCGGCGGCGACCGCCTCCGCGCGGTCCAGGAGGGGCACGGCCGCTTCCGCCGCGCCCGTGAAGACCCGTACGCGGGCCAGGGTCGCGAGCGCGTACGGAAGGCACCAGGCGTCGTACGCCTCCGCGCCCGTGACCGCCTGTTCCGCGAAGGCGAGGGCGGGCCCGGGCTCCTCCAGCAGCAGCCGCAGCTCCGCGAGGTTCCCGCGCTCGAACGCGGCGGCGGTGGGATCACCCGACTGTTCGGCGAGGCCGAGCGCGCGGGTTCCGATGTCGACCGCCTCCCGCAGCCTGCCCGCCCGCCGCGCGTTCTCGCGCAGCATCGACAGGACCGAGCCGAGCAGGGTCGGATCGCCGTAGGCCTCGGCCGGTGCCAGCGCCTGGTCGCCCGCCTCGCGTGCCTGGTCGAAGCGGCCGGCGAGCCCGAGGTTGGCGGCCTGCATCGCGAAGGCGCGGGCCAGCAGCCGCTGGCCGGACGCTCCCGGCACGTTCCGCGCCGAGGTCAGGGCCTGCCGGGCGGCCTCGTGCCCGGCGGTGTACCGCCCCTGGACGCAGCGGATCACGGACAGGGCGAGGAAGTGACTGGCTGCCGGTTCCGGACCGGTGTCCGCGGTCACCGGGTGTTCCCGCAGGGTGCGACGGGCGGCCGCCGGTGCGCTCGTCCGGGCCAGGGTCTCGGCGAGCAGCGCCGAGGCGAGGACGGCCTCGTCACGGTCCTCGCGCCGCTCGAACTCCGCGAGCGAGAGCCGCAGGGCGTCGGCCGCCTGCTCGAAGTGGCCCATCCTCCGCAGGACATGGGCGTGGGCGAGCCGGGCGCGGGCCGCGTCGACGTCGAGCCGGGCCACCAGGTCGCGGTAGTAGCGGTCGGCGGTGTCGTTCGCGTACAGGGCCGCGGCCCGCTCCGCCGCCCGGCGCAGGTACTCGGCCGCCCGCGGGTCGTCGGCGCGGGCGAAGTGGGAGGCCAGGGTGTCGACGGCGTCGGGACGGCGCCGTCTGACCGCCTGCGCGAACGCGGCGTGCAGTTGCCGGCGGCGGACCGCCGCGAGCTGTTCGTAGCAGGTGAGCCGGACCAGCGGATGCCGGAAGGCCACACCTTCCTCGGACCGCCCGGCCACCACGACGGGCCGTTCCTCGACGAGCGAGGCGGCGATGGCCTGTTCCAGGGCGTCGGCCGCCGCGGCCCCGGCGACCGGGGGGTGCAGTCCGTGTTCGGCGACGTCCAGGAGTTCGGACAGCGCGGTGTCGCCGCCGGCGACGGCGAGCGCCTCGACGACGCGGCGGGCGTCCGCGTCGAGCCGTACGAGCCGGTCGGCCACCAGCCCCCGTACCCCTTCGGGGGCGAGGCCTGCGCCGTCCCCGTCGGCCAGGCCGTGGGCGAGTTCGAGGGCGAACAGCGGGTTGCCGAGGGAGAGTTCCCACACCCGGTGGACCCGTTCCTCGTGCGAGGGGTCCGCGGCCGCGTCGCGGACGACCGCCAGGCAGGCCTCCTTGTCGAGGCGGCTCAGCTCCTCGCGTACGCCGTGACGCCGGCGCAGGAGGGAGGCCACGGCCGAGCGGCGCGCGTCGCCGTCGGGCAGCTCCTCCTCGCGGTAGGTCGCCAGGAACCGCAGGGCGGTGTCCCGCTCCACGGCCCGCCGGGCCAGATGGCCGAGCAGGCGGTACGAGCCCGTGTCGGCGGCGTGCAGATCGTCGAGGACGACCAGTACGGGACGGGCAGCGGCGAGGTCGCCCAGCAGTGCCGTGATGCCCCGGAACAGCCGGTCCCGTTCCTCCTCCGGGCTGCGCTCGCCGGAGGTTCCCACCTGCCCGAGCGAGGGGAGGAACGAGGCCAGTTCGGGGTACTCGGACCCGACCCGGGCCCGCTCGGCGGCGCCGTGCCCGGCGAGCCAGCCCTCCAGCGCCTCCGCGAACACCCCGTACGGCGTGTGCCCCTCGGCGTCCTGGCCGCCGCCCCAGAGCACGGCCGTGCCCTCCGCGGCGGCACGCCGGGCGACCTCGCTCACCAGGCGGGTCTTGCCGACGCCCGCCTCGCCGGTGAGCAGGGTGACGGGCGGCCCGTCCGTCGCGAGGAGCCGTGCGAGCACGGTGTCCCGGCCCCGCAGCGGCGGTGCGCTGCGGGTGGCCCGCAGCAGGGCGGGGAGCGGCGGGGCGGTGGGGGCGGGGGCGGGCGCCGCGGCCAGGGCGGCCCGGTGCAGCCGCTCCGTCTCCGGTCCGGGCCGTACGCCCAGTTCCGCCGAGAGGACCTCGTGGCACGCGTGGTACTGGCGTACGGCCTGGCGGCGCAGCCCCTGGCGGAGCAGGGCGTCGATGAGCACGCGGTGCGCCAGTTCCTCGGCCGGGCTCTGTGCGAGGACCTGTTCGGCCACGGCCGCCGCTTCGGCGGCGGCGCCCCGCTCCAGCTGCGCTTCGGCGAGCCGGAGGAGCAGCTGCTCACGCAGCAGTGCGAGTTGCTCGCGGCGTTCCCCGGCCCAGCTCGCGTAGCGGTCCTCCGGCAGGATCTCACCGGTGAACCGGCCCAGCGCGTCGGTCAGTTCGTCCACGCCGCCGTCGGCGAGGGCGGACCTGGCCGCCGTCTCGGCGTCGTCGGCGTCGATCCACACCGTGGCCGGGTCGAGGTGGAGCAGCGTGCCGTCGGAGATCAGGTACGAGGAGGCGGCGCGCTTGGCCAGTTCGGGTTCGAGGGCGTGGCGTGCGGCGTGCAGGGCGACGCGCAGGCTGCCCGCGGCGGCCTGCGGGTCGGCGTCGGGCCAGCAGATGTCCATGGCCTGGCCGCGGTGGAGCCGGTGGCCGGGGACGACGGCGAGCAGTTTCACCAGGGTGCGGGCGCCGGGCCGCGGCCAGCGTTCGGCGGGCTCGGGGCCGCTGTCACGTGAAGCCCGGAAGCCGTCGAAAAGGTGCAGACGCAGCAACGGAGGGCTGAATTCCGTCCCGTTCGTCTGGCGCGTGCTCATAGGGGCGACAGCGTAGCCGAGCAGGCCGAGAACCCCCTGGGCGAGGCCCAGGGGGTTCCGGTCGGACCGGTGTGGAGCCGGTCAGGAGAGCTTGTACGTGGCTACTTGGTGGATGGCGTTGTTCGGGATGTAGTAGCGGCCGCCGAACTCCTCGGCCGTCCGGTCGAAACCGTTGTCGTCACCCGCGAGCGACAGCGCCTCGTCGACCCCGTCGCCGTCCAGGTCGGCGGCGAGATAGTTGCGCGCGCCCATCAGGGTGACGCCGCCGACACTGTTGGACCAGGTGTCGGGGCTGTCGAAGATGCTCGGGTCCCACAGGTCGAGCCCGCCGTCGGCACCGGCGACCAGCAGCTTGCGCCCGCCGGGTCCGGTCATGAAGCCGCCGCCGTACGACTGGGCGACGGTCCCGGCCTTGCTGTCCTTGCCGTCGGCCTCGTACCGGCGGAAGGCGGCCGTGCCGCCCTCGTACAGCGCGCCGTCCTCGGCCCAGTAGCTGAAGTGCGTCCACAGGCCGCCGTCGTAGCCGGAGTGCAGCACCTCGCCGGTGCGGCCGTCGCGGATCTCGAAGTAGTTCCGGGGGCTGAGGGACTCGGCGCCGTTGATGTTGATCGGCGCGGTGAGGTTCCACTGGTAGACGACCGCGTGCCCGTCCGCGTACGGGATCTCCTTGGAAGCGAGGATGCCGTCGTTCGGCGTGGCGGTGCGGACGGGGCCCACCGCGTCGGCCGGGGCCTTCGGCGCGAGGTCCCAGCGGACCTTGCCGTTCTTGGCGTCGAGCGCGACGGCGTCGGTCACCGGGCTGTCCAGGTCGTACGCGTCGAGGCTGGCGTAGGCCGCGTACACCTTGCCGTCGCCGGCGGACGGGTCGGTGAAGCGGACGTCTCCCGCGCTCTTGGGCGCGCTGTACGTCCACAGCGCGTGGCCGTCGCCGTAGTAGGCGCGCAGGGCGTCGGTCGGGACGAGGATGTCCAGTTCGCCGTCCCCGTCCAGGTCGGCCAGCTTCGCGGAGCGGACGTACTGGCCCGCGCCGCCCTCGATGGTCGCGAGGGTCTTGCCGGTCCTCCCGTTGAGGACGACCACGGCGGTGTCGGCCGCGACCACGATCTCCGGCCTGCCGTCGCCGTTGACGTCACCGGTCTCGATGTCGTGCACCGCGCCGGGCACGGTGGCCTGCCACAGCTTCTCGGGCTTGCCGCTCACCAGCGACGGGCCCGAGTAGGCCCACACACCGTCGGACTGGCCCGCCATGACGACGTCGTTCCTGCCGTCCTTGTTCAGGTCGGCGGCCTTGGCGTACGCGATGTCGCCCATCAGCGGCGTCACGTCCTCGGCCTTGCCGCTCGCGAGCTTGAACGTGCGGATGTTCTCCGCCTGGTCGACGATCCGCACGTGCGTGCCCGCGGCGTCGCTGAACACGTCCTGGTACATCGGCGCGGCCGCGACACCCCTGCTCTGCCAGCCGACCACACCTTTGGCGTTGTAGACGGTCAGGGACGCGTACCGGCCGCCACCGGGGTTGCCCGCGCCGTTGATCTCGCGGTCGTCCTGGGCGGAGGTGACCAGCTTGCCGTCGGCCACCGCGAGGCGCCAGACGCTCGCCGCGTCCTTGGCGTTGCCGGCGTCGCGCTTGACCGTGCTCGACCACAGGAGCTTGTCGGGGTCGGTGCCGTCGAGCACACGCACCGTGCTGGCGTTGACGTAGTAGTCCTCGTCGAGCGAGGACTCGGCGACCGCGTACTCGTCGCCGTCCTTCGCGGTGAGGTCGCCGACCGTCAGCGCGGTGGGCAGGACGTTGTCCCGGGTCTCCAGCGTGGCGCGGTGACCGGTCTTCAGGTCGTAGGAGGCGACCTCGTAGCGCACGGCGTCGGTGGAGTCCTGCTGGTCGAGCGCGACGATCCGCTTGCGGCCCGCGTCCACGCGGAGCTGACGGCTGTAGAGCATGCTGTCGGTCTGCCAGGTGACCGAGCCGTCCGCGGTGTCGAGCACGAGGGTGCGGCCGCGCGCGTCGACGCCGGTGGCCTTGGCCAGGTTCCAGGAGACGACGACCTTGCCCTTGCCCAGGTCCTGGATGTCGCCCCAGTTGCCCTTGCGGGCCTCGCCGGTGTCGTACGTCCAGGTCGTCGCCGGCGTCAGCACGCCGTCCGCGGACGAGAAGCGGATGCCCGTCAGGGTCATCGTGGCGGCGGCCGGGACCTTGGAGTCGCCGCTCATCCTCGGTGCGTCGGCGACGAGCAGGGTGCCGTCGACGATCTTGACCATGGAGGCGCGGTTGTACAGCTTCGACCACACGGTTTTGCCGGTCTTGCCGTCGAGGACGGTGACGAACGTGCCCGTGGTCAGCGACGAGCCAGGAGAGGTGAACGGACGCGGGTACGGGGTGGTGCCGACCTGCGCCGAGAAGACCACGTCCGGGACGCCGTCGCCGGTCAGGTCACCGGTCGAGTAGCCGTTGTCCGAGTTGGCGGAGAACGGCGAGACGGCGTTGTAGCCCATCAGGATCTGCGCCGGGTACGGCTCGGTCCGCCACGGCTGCGTCGGCTTGACCTGCCACTCCGGGTAGAACGAACTGCTGGTGCGGGCCCACACCTCACTGCCGTCGGCCGCGTGCCGCTGCACGTAGCCCATGCTGTTGAAGGTGAAGTAGTCGCCGTTCCTGCCGACCGGCACGGTGGCGCCCATGCCGCGCACGCCTTCCAGCCTGGCCCCGGCGGTCAGGGTGACCTTGGCGCTCGCGTCGGCGTCCGTGGAGGCGCCGTCCAGTTGGGAGCCGCTGCCACTGCCGGTGTCCGTGCCGGAGCCGGTGTCCGTTCCGGTGCCGTCGTCGGCGGGCTTCGGGGAGTCGGGGGACTTCGGGCTGACCGTGGCGGTGTCGCCGGCACCGGCGTTCGGGTCGAGGGCGACGTGGGCGGCGAGGGTCTCGGCCTCGGCACTGGTCAGCTTCATGGCCGAGCCGCTGTCGTCGGCGGCCAGGGCCTGCGGGCTCACGCTCAGGCACAGGCCCGCCGCGACCAGGGCGGAGGCGAGCCGCAGGGCCCGCCGGGACTGGGGGGCTCTCATCACTTGGCTCCCTGCGTGAAGCGGACGGCGGTGCCGTCGGCGATCACGGACTGGTTGAAGGAGTACTGGAGGGCGTCGGTGCCGGACTGGTTCGCGATGCCGACGGTGGCACCCGCGCCCTTGTCCGCGACCGACTGGTACTGGACCGTCACCGCGCCGGTCGCCTCGTCGAAGACGACCTCGAAGGTGGCGCGGCCCGAAGTGCCGTTGGCGTAGGCGGCGTTGTTCCAGACGATGGCGAACCTGCGGCTGCCGGTGGTGCCGGTGGTGGCGGTCTGCACCGACGACTTCTTGTCGAGGGTCAGGTCGTCCCACAGCGGGGCGACGATGCCCTTGACGCCGTTCACGCCCGTCGTCGGCAGCGCGGTGTTGGAGTAGTCGCCGACGCGCGAGGACAGGAAGTTCACCAGGCCGTCGGTCGTGACGGAGGCGGAGGAGTACGAGACGCCGTACAGCTTCGCCGGGAAGGGCAGGGAGACCGTCGCGGAGTCCTCGTCACCGGTCAGGGAGACTTTCTTGGTGCCGGCGATCCAGGAGTAGGCGGCCGGGGCGCACCTGTTGCCGGAGTCGTCGGTGCGGGCCGGGACCTGGACGTTCTTGGTCAGGTCGGCCGAGGCGACGGTGGCGGTGCCGGTGTAGACGCCGTTGCACAGGACGGGCGCCGCGGGCTTGACCGTCAGTCCGTAGGTGCCCTCGGCGACCTTCGTGAAGGAGTACGCGCCCTTGGCGTCCGTGGTGACGGCGGGGACCGGGGAACCGGTCACCTCGACCGTGGCACCCGCGAGCGCCTTTCCGGTGACGTCGAGCACCGTGCCGCCGACCTTGTGCGAGGCCACCGCGGTCAGCGCGATGTCCTGGGTGAGGGCCTGGTTCTCGACCACCGTGACGCCGGTGGTCGAGCCGTTCGCGTAGCCGTAGCCGCTGAAGGCGAAGCCGTACGTGCCGGCCGGCAGCGCGATCTTGTACGTGCCGTCGCCGGCGGTGGTGACCGTGCGGACGTCGCCGCCCGTGCCGGTGGCCTTGACGGTGATGTTGGCGAGGGCCGCGCCGGTCGCCTTGTCGGTGACCTTGCCGGTGACGGTGGCCGCGGTGTGCGGGGCCTTGTCCACGGAGGCGAGGATGTCGAGCTTGCCCTCGCCCCACACGTTGTTCATGTCGGCGGTGCCGCCGCAGTGGGTGTCGTCGACGTCGCGCGCGCCCTGGTTCAGCAGCGCACGGGTCTCGTCGATCTTGCCGATCAGCGACGGGGCCGCCGACCAGAGCAGCGCGACCGCGCCCGCGACGTGCGGGGTCGCCATCGACGTACCGGATTCGGTGTTGTAGGACGAACCGGGCCACGTGGACTCGACCTTGACACCCGGAGCCGAGATGTTCGGCTTCATCGAGCCGTCGACGAGCGAGGGGCCGAAGCCGGAGAAGGAGGCGATGGTGCCGGTGGAGTCGTAGGCGCCGACGCCGTAGGACGGGGCCTGCGAGCCGGGGGCGTGCGCGGTGGAACAGGTCTTGCCGTCACCGTCGTTGCCGGCCGCGAACGCCTCGAAGATGCCGGCGGCGTTCCAGGCCTCGACGATGTCCTGGTAGAACGTCGTGTCGCCGCCGCCCCAGGAGTTGTTGACGATGTTCGGCGCGAGGTCCGGGCGCGGGTTCTGGCCGTTGTGGTCGGTCGGCGCGAGGATCCACTGGCCGGCCGCCAGCAGCGACTCGTCCGAACAGGAGGAGGACTCGCAGCCCTTGGCGGCTATCCACTTGGCGTTCGGCGCGACACCGATGCCGTGCTTGCCGACCATCGTGCCCATCGTGTGGGTGCCGTGGCCGTTGTTGTCGCAGGGGACGCCACTGGTGCCGCACTGGCCGGTCGGGTCGTACCAGTTGTAGTCGTGCGTGAAGGAGCCGTCGCCGTTGTTGCCCCGGTACTGGGCGACCAGATCGGGGTGGTTGTACTGCACGCCCGAGTCGACGTTCGCGATGACGATGCCCTCGCCGCGGTCGTCGTACTGGTTCCACACGTCGTCGGCGTTGATGTCGGCGACGCCCCACTCGGGGGTGTCGTCTCCGTTCGCGGAGGAGTCCGTGCGCGACGTGGTGATCTTGTTGTCGGCGGTCTCGATGTCGTCGAGCTTGTAGTGCTGCTCCTTGACGATCGACGCGACGTCCGGACGCTTCGCCAGTTCGTTCACGAGGTCCTGGCCACCGGTGACCTGGATCGCGTTGGCGATCCAGTAGTCCTGGTGACCGATCTTCTTCTTGTCCAGGAAGGACTTGAGGGAGGCCTGGCTGTCCGCGGCCTTCGCGCGCAGCTCCTTGAAGGCGGCCCTGGCCCTCGCGGCGTGCGTCTTCTGCTTCTTGGCGCCGGACAGGTCGGCCTGGTCCTTCAGGACGACGAAGAACGTCGCGTCACCGCCCTTGGCCACGGCGGCGGTGAGCGCGGAGTCGACCTCGGCCGACGACGACGGGGCGGCGCCGGCGGCGAGTGCGGGGGTCGACGCGGTCAGCAGGGCGGTCGCGGTGAAGGCGGCCGCCACCCAGACGGCGCCTCTGCGCCGGGGCGGTTGGGGCAGGTGCATCGGGGGTGCTCCTCCGGGAACGGTAGGGGGAGCACGGACGCTAGGCAGACGCCGTTACTCGGGCATTACAGGGCTCGGCCCGGCCGTACAACTGCCCTCTTTCCAGGCCGAACCAGACCTCGCCCGCCCCAACCCTCACACCAACGCCGAGCGCGCCGGGCGAGGTTGGCACCGACCGGGAGCGGGTCTCCCTGACCGAGGTGGGCGTTGGACCGGGAGCGGGTCGCCCTGACCGAGGCCGACGCCGGAACGGGAGCGGGTCGCCCTGGCCGAAGTTGGCCTCGGAAACGGCAGCGGGTCGCTCCGCTCGCGGGCGAACCGCCTTTCCCCTCGTCGTCTTTGCCCGCTCTTTACAACCCCGTCCACCGCCCGCTCGTCTCTCCGCTCGATCCGTAACCGGCCCGCCGCTCCACCGGCGGGCGGACCGACGAAAGAGAGCGATCCATGCGCCGAACCGTCTTCAGTGCCACGGCACTCGCGTGCACCGCCGTGCTGGTGGGCACGGTGCCCGCGTTCGCCGACGGGGCGTCCCCGCGCCCCTCGACCCGACCGAGCGTCAGCGCGGCCCCGGCCTCCGCGAGCCCCACCACGGCCCCCGCCCCGGCGAGCCCCACCGCGACCCGGGCACCCTCCGCCGTGCCCTCCGCCGTGCCCAGCGCTGCGCCGACGCGGGCGCCGGCCTCGCGGCAGGTCTCCGTCCGGCCGAACGGAGCGCCCGACACCGGTGTGGCCCCGACCGCGACGCCGTCCTCCGGCCCGGCGGCCGGGCTGGTCGGCGGGGGCGCCGCCGCCGTGTTCGCCGTGGGCGCGGGCGTCTTCGCCGTACGCCGTCGGCGGGCGACCGGGGCATGACCTCCCTCTCCAGGCGCGCGTTCGTCGCCACGGCGGCGGCCGCGCTGCTCGTGGGGTGCGGCGGCCGTCCGGCCACTTCGTCCGCGCAGCCGAAGCCCGGCGGCACACCCGCGACCGCGCGGCCCGGCGGCGGCTCCACGGCCTCGCCGTCCGCCGCGAAGCCCGTGCGTGCGATGGCACGTTCGGCGCCGGTCGGGCTGCGGATACCGGCCATCGGCGTCGACACCCCGCTGACGCGGCTCGGACTGGCACCGGACGGCGGCGTGCAGGTGCCGCCGGTCACGGCACACGACCGGGCCGGCTGGTACCGGTACTCGCCGACGCCGGGCCAGAAGGGTCCCTCGGTGATCCTCGGTCATGTGACGGTCGGCCCGTACGGCGACGGCGTCTTCCGTCACCTCGCGCGCCTGCGCCACGGCGACCGGATCGTCGTGCGCCTGGAGAACGGAGGGTCGGCCGGGTTCACCGTCGACGACGTCCGTACCGTCGCCAAGGCCGACTTCCCGTCGGACGCGGTCTACGGCGACGTGGACCGCCCGGAGCTGCGGCTCATCACCTGCGGAGGTCCCCGCTCCGGAAGCGGCTACCGCGACAACGTGATCGTGTTCGCGGCGCTGACGTCCGCGAGCCCCTGACCCCCGGCCGGCAGTCCGGGATCCTGGGCCGCAGGACCGTACCCCCGCGGCCCGGGATCGTCCGCTCCCGGCACCGTCACGACCATGGAGAATGTTGAAAGGGTCCCGAGAGAAGGCGGCTTCCGAGCTGTTCGCCGCCCTCTACCCGCGCCTCGCCGGCTGGTGCCGCCGTCTCGTCGACGACGACGGCACGGCCCACGAGATCGCCTCGGAGGCGTTCACCCGGCTGTGGTCCCGCTGGACCTCCGTGGCCGAGCCGCGGGGATTCCTCTACGTCACGGCCGCCAACCTCGTCCGGGACCACTGGCGCAAACTGGAGCGGGAGCGCAGGGCCGTGCACCGGGCCACCGCCGAGGCCGCCGTCGGCCCGCCGAACGAACAGGCCGATCCCTCCGTGCGCCTGCTCGTGCAGTCGCTGCCCGAACGGCTGCGCGTCCCGATCCTGCTGCACTACTACGCTGACATGCCGATCCGGGAGGTGGCCGCGCTGACCGGGCGCAAGGAAGGAACGATCAAGGCCGATCTCCACGCGGCCCGCGAAACGCTCCGCGCCCATCTGAGGAGAAGTCTTGATCACACACTCTGACGACGGTCCGGACTTCGGCCCCGACGACCCGCTCGCCGTCATCATGCGGCCCCCGTCCGAGTACCTCTCGCCACCGCCCGGCCGCTACGAGGCGATCCGCCGGGGCGCTGCCCGGCGCCGGCTGCTGCGCGCCGCCGCCGGGGCGGCCGTGGCGTGCGCGCTCGGCGCGCTCGTCGTGCTGCCGCTCCGGTCGGCCGCGCCCGAGGCGCCCGTGTCCCCGGTGGTCCCGATGGCCCCGCCGCCCGCGAGCGGCCCGTCGCCCGAGCCCACTCCGTCGGTCTCGCCCGAGAGCGCCGTCCCCCGTCCCCGCGGGAGCGGTCCTGCGCGCCGGACGTCGGCGCCCGCTAGCGTGCCCACGGCCCGTACGACCGCCGTTCCGACGCTCACCCGCACTCCGTCGGCCACGCGGGCGTCCGCTTCCACCCCCGCGACCGCCCGCCCGTCCGCCGCCCGCACCGGGGCCGTTCCCACGCCGTCCAGGGCGGACCAGAGGTGACTGCTCAGGGGGACCGGCGGCAGAGGACGACGCCACCCATAAAGCGGTCCTTCAGGAGCCATAAGTCGGCCTTATGAGGTCATAGCCCGGACCCGCCTACTGACTTAGGTTTGCCTCAGTTTAGGCTTCCCGACGAGTCCCCTGCCCCTGCTCGAAGGGAATCTGATCATGCCTCGCCCTCTGCGGGTAGCCATTGTCGGAGCCGGCCCCGCCGGAATCTACGCCGCCGACGCGCTGCTGAAATCCGCAGTGGCCGCCGAGCCCGGTGTCTCCATCGACCTGTTCGAGCGAATGCCGGCCCCGTTCGGTCTCATCCGTTACGGCGTCGCCCCCGATCATCCCCGGATCAAGGGCATCATCACCGCCCTGCACCAGGTGCTCGACAAGCCGCAGATCCGCCTCTTCGGCAACGTCGACTACCCGCGCGACATCACCCTCGACGATCTGCGCGCCTTCTACGACGCGGTGATCTTCTCCACCGGCGCGACGGCCGACCGCGCCCTCGACATCCCCGGCATCGACCTCGACGGCTCGTACGGCGCGGCGGACTTCGTCTCCTGGTACGACGGTCACCCGGACGTCCCGCGTACCTGGCCGCTGGAGGCCGAGAAGGTCGCCGTCCTCGGTGTCGGCAACGTCGCGCTCGACGTGGCCCGCATCCTGGCCAAGACCGCGGACGAGCTGCTGCCCACCGAGATCCCGCCGAACGTGTACGACGGGCTCAAGGCCAACAAGGCGCTGGAGGTCCACGTCTTCGGTCGCCGGGGCCCCGCGCAGGCGAAGTTCAGCCCGATGGAGCTGCGCGAGCTGGACCACTCGCCGAACATCGAGGTCATCGTCGACCCCGAGGACATCGACTACGACGAGGGCTCGATCGCCACCCGGCGCGGCAACAAGCAGTCCGACATGGTCGCCAAGACCCTGGAGAACTGGGCGATCCGCGACACCGGCGACCGCCCGCACAAGCTGTTCCTGCACTTCTTCGAGTCGCCCACCGAGATCCTCGGCGAGAACGGCGAGGTCGTCGGCCTGCGCACGGAGCGCACGGCCCTCGACGGCACCGGGAACGTCAAGGGCACCGGCGAGTTCAAGGACTGGGACGTCAGCGCGGTCTACCGCGCGGTGGGCTACCTCTCCGACAGCCTGCCCAAGCTGCCCTGGGACGTCGACTCGGGCACCGTTCCGGACGCGGCCGGCCGGGTGCTGGAGGACTCGGGCGAGCACCTGTCCTCCACCTACGTCACCGGCTGGATCCGGCGCGGTCCCATCGGTCTGATCGGTCACACGAAGGGCGACGCCAACGAGACGGTCGCGAGCCTGCTCGACGACCACGCGAACGGCCGTCTGCTCACGCCCACGTCGCCCGAGCCGGAGGCCGTCGACGCCTTCCTCGGCGAGCGGGACGTCCGCTTCACCACGTGGGAGGGCTGGTACCGGCTCGACGCCGCCGAGAAGGCGCTGGGCGAACCGCAGGGCCGTGAGCGCGTGAAGCTGGTCGAGCGCGAGGACATGCTGCGGGAGAGCGGCGCCTGAGCCATCGGAGCCCCGGACCGGGGCGGTTTTGAACACGTTCAAGTCGGGGCGTACGCTCCCGGTATGAGCGACAGAGCCGCCCTGCTCCGGGGCATTCGCGTTTGGCTTGCCTTCTTCGTCGTCAGCCTGGTGCTCAGTGGCGCCACGGCCTTCCCGCTGGTGCACGAGCTGCACTGGACCGAGGACCTGCTGCGGACCCTGTCCGTGCCGGAACACCTGCCCGTCCTGATGGACTGGATCGGACGCGTGAGCCGCGGCCTCGACACCGCCGACGCCCAATACCCGTTCCTGCTCTACGGAACGGACTGGCTGGCGTTCGCGCATCTCGTCATCGCGGTCGCGTTCTACGGCCCGTACCGCGATCCGGTCCGCAACATCTGGGTCGTCGAGTTCGGGATGATCGCCTGTGCCGGCATCGTCCCGCTCGCCCTGATCTGCGGACCGATCCGCGGAATTCCCTTCTGGTGGACGGTCGTCGACATGTCCTTCGGGATCTTCGGGGTGATCCCGCTGTACGTCGTACGGAAGAAGATCAAGCGCCTGGAAGCCCTCGGCGCCGGACCGGTGCCCGTGCCGGCGGCCGCCGGCTGACCTCGTCTCAGTCCCGGCGCAGGGCGGTCAGCGTGTCGATCCGGTTGGTCGTGATCGAGTCGACCCCCGCGTCGAGCAGGCGGCGCATGGAGCGCCGGGTGTCCGGCGTCCATACGGAGACCAGGTGGCCGTCGCGGTGAACCCGGGCCACGAGCTCGCGACTCGCCAGGGGGAAACGGTAGTTGAGCCAGCGCGGGCGTACGACGTCGAGCAGGCCCGGGCGCGGCGGGGCCACGGTCGTCCAGGTCAGCGCGATCTCCGCGGACGCGTCGGCGGCCCGCACCGCGAGCATGGCGGGGGCCGACGCGCAGTAGTACACCCGCTCGCCGGCCCCGCACGCCCGCACCACGTCCACGATCTCGCGCGCGACCCGCGCGTCCACCGCTCCCGGCAGATCGACCATGACCCTGCTGTCCCCGGTCGCTTCGAGGGCGTCCGCCAGCGTCGGCACACCGCCCTCGGTGAGCCCGCGCACCTCGTCGCCGGAGAGCGAGCTCAGCGGCCGGTCGTGTCCCCACAGACGCTTGAGCGTCGCGTCGTGCAGCAGGACGGGTACACGGTCGCGCGTCAGGCGTACGTCGATCTCGACGGCGTCCGCGCCCTGTCGGAGCGCGGAACGCAGGGAGTCGATCGTGTTCTCACGGACGCGATAGGGGTCGCCGCGGTGGGCGACGGCGGTCACGGTGCGCATGGGGCCATTGTGACCGGGTCAGAGCGCGAGCCAGGTCGCGGTGTACGTGTCGATCTCCGCGGCGAGTCCGGCCTTCTCCGCCTCGCCGAGGAACGAGGCGTGCACCGCGTTCCTGGCGAGCTCCGCGATCCCCGGCTCGTCGAGACCCAGGAGGCGGGCGGTGACCGCGTACTCCGTGTTGAGGTCGGTGCCGAACATCGGCGGGTCGTCGGAGTTGACGGTGACCGTCACCCCGGCCGCCACGAACTCCTTGACGGGGTGTTCGTCGAGGGTGCGCACGGCGCGGGTGGCGATGTTCGAGGTCGGGCACACCTCCAGCGCGATGCCGTGCTCGGCGAGGTGGGCGAGCAGCCGGGGGTCCCGGGCGGAACTCGTGCCGTGGCCGATGCGCTCGGCGCCGAGGACGTTCAGCGCGTCCCAGACCGTCTCCGGGCCCGTCGTCTCACCGGCGTGCGGCACCGACCGCAGTCCGGCCGCGCGGGCACGGTCGAAGTAGGGCTTGAACTGGGGCCTGGGCACGCCGATCTCGGGGCCGCCGAGTCCGAAGGAGACGAGCCCCTCCGGCCGCAGCCGGTCGTCGGTCGCGAGCCGCACGGTCTCCTCGGCGGCCTCGAGACCGGCCTCGCCCGGGATGTCGAAGCACCAGCGCAGCACGACACCGAGATCGGCCTCGGCGGCCTTGCGGGCGTCCTCGATCGCGTCCATGAAGGCGCGTTCGTCGATTCCGCGCCGGGTGGACGACCACGGAGTGATCGTCAGTTCGGCGTAGCGCACCTGCTGACGGGCCATGTCGCGGGCGACCTCGTACGTCAGCAGCCGCACGTCCTCGGGGGTGCGGATGAGGTCGACGACGGACAGGTACACCTCGATGAAGTGCGCGAAGTCCGTGAACGTGAAGTAGTCCGCCAGCGCCTCGGGATCGGTGGGCACCCTGGAGTCGGGGTGGCGGGCGGCGAGTTCGGACACGATGCGCGGGGAGGCGGAGCCGACGTGGTGGACGTGCAGTTCGGCCTTGGGCAGCCCCGCGATGAAGGTGTGCAGGTCGCGGGCGTCGTCGCGTGCGGTGATGTGCTCGGTCAACGGGTTCCTCCCCGGAACGGCGTCCCTGGGCCGTGTGGGTCCGGACGCGGGTGATCGGCTGATCGACGGTTCGGGATCATCGTAGGCGGCCACCGCCGTCCGGGCCCGTGGGCCCCACGCGGGGCGAGCGGGCCGTCGCACGAGGGAGATCCGCCGCCGCGGCACGGGCCGTAGCATGACGGAACGTACGAGAGAGGGGACTCGACCATGTCCGACGACGCCCAGAGGCCGACAGCCCCACGCGAGGCGGGTACGTGGGCTCCACCGGGCGGGTCGAACCCGACGCCGGACCGGAACGGGTCACCCGAGGGGCGTGGAGCGTCCGGTGCGGGCACCGAGCCCGGTCCCGCCGAGGACGCGGCACCCGGCGCCGATCGCGCGTCGGCGGCAGGTCCGGACCGTGCGATACCCGCGGCCGACCGGGACCACGCCGACCGGGACCACGCGGCGTCCGCGGCCGGCCCTGATCACACGGCACCCGCCGCCGGCCCCGGTCGGGCGGCACCTCAGACGGACCCCGGCAGGGACGAGGGTCCGGCCGGCGGCTCGGGCGGTGGAGCCGGCTCCGGCGCCGAGGAGGCCGCGCTGTGGGTGGACAGGGCCTTCGACGAGGGACCGGGGCACGCGGCACCCGTGCCGGGCGGGGCCTTCGGTGCCGCGCCCGCAGCCTCGGTGCCCGCGCAGGGCGGCGGCCCCTTCGCCGCACCCGACACCCGGGTCTCGCTCGGGAAGCCCGGCCCCGGCCCGCGAGCCGAACTCGACCCCTGGGCCCCGCCCGAGGAGATGGCCTCGCCCGCCAGGACCGTACGGGGGAGTGCCACGCCCCCTCCTGCGTACGGGCTTCCGACGATCACTTCGCTGCCCGGCGCGCCGGCCCCGTCCGGACCCGGGAACCCCGGCGGTCCCTGGGACAACCCGTTCGCACCACCGGCGGCCCGCACCCCCTACCCGCAGCCCTCACCCGGCGAGCCCGTCCCGCCGCCACCGATCGCCCCCGGCGGCCCCGGCCTCCCGTACGGCTACGGCTACCCGCAGTACCCCGGCTTTCCCGCGGGTGGGGCCTATCCGGGCGCGCCCGGATACGGCTGGCCCGTGGGGCAGCCGATGCCGAGCAACGGGCTCGGAACCGCCGGCCTCGTGCTGGGCATCATCGCGGCGGTCCTCTTCATCGTGTGGCCGCTGGCGATCGTGCTGGGCGTCCTCGCCGTGATCTTCGGGCTCGTCGGCGGGGCCAAGGCGCGTCGCGGCGAGGCCACGAACGCCGGGCAGGCGCTGGCCGGGGTCATCTGCGGAGCCGTCGGGCTGCTCCTCGCCGTCGCCGTGTTCGTCCTCGTCATCCTCTACGCACCGGACGACGGCGGCAGCGACACGGGTGGCGACGACGGCTTCTCCACCTCCCTGGTGACACACCGGCTTCCCTGGTGACCCACCGGCGATGACGCGGTGGGGTCAGCCGGACGGCGGGGGTTCCTCCTGCTCCTCCTCCGTCGTCCCGCCGCGGCCCCCGGGGTGGCGCAGGGCGCAGAAGAAGCCGACGGCGAGCGCGATCGCCATGCCGTAGAAGACGTACTGGTTGGCCTCGGCGAAGTCCGTCCGCACGTTCGACATCACCTCGCGCATGGTCGACGCGGCGGCGCCGGTGCCGGTGGGCTGCTGGGCGTCGGCGTTGCCCGTGACGGCCTGGGCGATGTCGTCGGCGACGTCGTGGGCCCTGGCCGACGACAGACCGTGGGAGGTGAGGGTCGAGACGACGTTGTCCGTCATCCTGTGCGTCAGGATCGTCCCGAAGATCGCCAGCCCGACACTGGCCGCGTAGTTGCGGACGGTCTGGGTGATGCCGGTGACCTCGCCGTAGGAGGCCCCGATGGACCGGTTGACGGCGTCGGTGGAGGCGGGCGCCAGGATGAACCCGATCCCGGCTCCCGCGAGGGCGACGTAGGGCCACTGGTCGTGCATGGACAGGTCGGTCAGCTTGCCGGCCCAGAGGTAGAAGCCGACCGCGCCCAGGATGGTGCCGATCTTCAGCGCCGGCCGCGGTCCCTGCCGGTCGAGCATGCGGCCGCCCCACTGGGAGGCGATCGCGAAGCCGGCGAAGAAGTACAGCAGGTAGAGCGCCGCCTGGTTGGGCGAGGCGCTGAGGGAGACCTGCGCGTACACCGAGGCGAAGAAGAAGACCGGGACGAACGCCAGCATGGCGAAGAAGAGCACCAGGGAGTCCACGGTGAACGCCCTGTCCCGGAAGACCGCCAGATTGACCAGCGGGTGGCGCCGGTCGCGTTCGTAGCGGCAGAAGAGGACCAGGACGACGAGGCCGCCCACGATGCAGGCCCAGGTCGCCACGCTGCCCCAGCCCCAGTACGCGGCCTGCTGGAAGCCGAGCACGCTCACTCCCATGCCCACCGCGATGAGCACGGCCCCGACGACGTCCAGCGATTCGTCGCGCCGCCGGTCGGGGATGTGCGCCAGCACGGTCAGGACGAGCGCCACCACGGCGACGGGCACGTTGACCCAGAAGATCGCCCGCCAGGTCCATGCCGTGAGCCAGCCGCCCAGCAGCGGTCCGATGGCCGTCAGCGCTCCCGACAGCCCGAAGAAGAGCGCCAGCGCCCGGCCACGCCGCTCCACCGGGAACACGGCCACGACCACGGCCAGTGCCGCGGGGAACAGGAGGGCGGCTCCCAGGCCCTGGGTCGCCCTGAAGACGATCAGCCAGGTCTGGGCGAAGTCTCCCTTGGGCACACAGCCGCACAGCACCGACGAGACGACGAACACGAGGGTGCCGACGACCACGACCCGGCGCGGCCCGAGCAGGTCGGCCAGCCGCCCGCCGAGGGCGAAGAAGGCCGCCAGCGACAGCAGGTAGGCGTTGACCACCCACTGCATGCCGGACGCCGAGAGCCCCAGTTCGCGGACGATGTCCGGCGCGGCGATGGAGACGATCGTCTGGTCGATGAAGGTCATCGCCACCGCGAACAGCATCGCCGCCAGCGCCAGGGACTGGCGGGGCGCGCCGGGCGCGGTGGACGAGACGTGGTTCTGCTTTGCGTACATGCCCGTCACACGGACAGTTTTGGCCGGTGGGGGCGTTGCCGCATCCGGTGATCGCCACCCCGGAGCGGCCCCCCGGCCTCCGGTGACCGCCGCTCCGGCCCCTGGGGTACCGCCCTCGGGCGCGGTTCCTAGGCGCCCGCCTCCGTGGGCGTCGGCGCCGCGCGCAGTCGCTCCCGTGCCGCCATCAGGGCGAAGCCCAGCAGGTTCTCACCCCGCCAGCGGCGCGGGTCGAAGGCGCCGTCGTCGTTCGCGGAGAGCCCGATGCCCCAGATGCGGTCCATGGGGCTCGCCTCGACCAGCACCCGCCCGCCCGTGCCCAGCAGGAACGCCCGCAGGCCGGGGTCGGCGGAGAACTTGTGGACGCTGCCCTCGACGACGATCCCGAACCGCTCGCGCCGCCAGACGGTCTCGTCGAAGCCGCGCACCAGCCGTCCGGCCTTCTTGGCGAGCGCGGGGCTCGCCGCGCCGACCGCCTGCCGCTCGGCCTCGGCGTCGCCGAAGAGGCGGGCCTTGGACGCCATCATCCAGTGCTCGGCCGTAGCGTATGCGACCCCTTCGACCACGAAGGGTGACGGCCACCACTGGCTGAGACAGCTCGTCCCCACCTGGCCGTCCGGCCTCGGGCGGTGCCCCCAGAAATGCAGATACTTCACCGGTGTCCCGGACGCGACAGCACTGACCAGCGCGTCCCGAGTGTCGATCATCCCCATGCACGCCACTCTGGCACGCACCACTGACACACCGTCCCGCCTTTTCCGGGAGGACTCGACACCTGGTCAAAGGATTCCGTCGCGTAACCAAAAGGCAACAACGGAATCACTTGTTGGAGTCCCTTTGCTCTGCCAGGATCGGCACTCAAATCGAGCTGGAGCTACGCCGACCCCCGTCTCGACGGGGAGGACGGCGGAGGAGAGCGACATGCACAATCCGGGCCATCGCTTCCAGGCGCAGGACCGCCTCGCGGACGGCGCGCAGTACATCGGAGGCCGTTTCATCCAGGGCACCTCCGGTCGCACGCACGCGGTCGTGGACCCCGCCACCGGCGAGGAGGTGTACACCTACGAGCTGGCGAGCACCGCCGACGTGGACGCGGCCGTCGCCGCCGCCCGCGCGGCCTTCCCCGGCTGGGCGGCCACCACCCCGGGCGAGCGGTCCGACGCGCTGCACCGGTTCGCCGCCGTGCTCGCCGAGCGGGCCGAGGAGTTCGCGCAGGCCGAGTCGCTGCAGTGCGGAAAGCCCCTCAAGCTGACCCGCGAGTTCGACGTCCCGGGAACCATCGACAACACCGCGTTCTTCGCGGGCGCCGCCCGGCATCTGCAGGGCCAGTCGGCCGGTGAGTACTCCGGCGACCACACCTCGTACGTACGCCGCGAGCCCATCGGGGTCGTCGGATCCATCGCGCCCTGGAACTACCCGCTCCAGATGGCCGCGTGGAAGATCCTCCCGGCCATCGCGGCCGGCAACACGATCGTGCTGAAGCCCGCCGAGCTGACCCCGCTCACCTCCCTGCTGTTCGCCGAGGCGGCCACCCACGCGGGCATCCCGGACGGTGTCGTCAACATCGTCACGGGTCTGGGCAAGGAGGCAGGCGAACACCTCGTCGGCCACCCCGACGTCGCCATGACGTCCTTCACCGGGTCGACCGCCGTCGGCAAGCGCGTCGCCGAGATCGCCACCTCGACCGTCAAGCGCCTCCACCTGGAGCTCGGCGGCAAGGCCCCCTTCCTCGTCTTCGACGACGCGGATCTGGAGGCCGCCGTGAACGGCGCGGTCGCCGGGTCGCTCATCAACACCGGCCAGGACTGCACGGCCGCCACGCGCGCGTACGTGCAGCGGCCGCTCTACGACGCGTTCGTCGAGCGCACCGCCGCCCTGATGGCGACCGTCCGCGTGGGCGACCCGTTCGCGCCCGGCACCGACCTCGGCCCGCTGATCTCGCACACCCAGCGCGACCGCGTCGCCGGATTCGTCGACCGGGCCCGCGGCTACGCGCGCGTGGTGACCGGCGGTGAGGCTCCACAGGGAGACCTCAAGAGCGGCGCGTACTATGCGCCCACGCTCGTCGCCGACGCCGGGCAGGACAGCGAGATCGTGCAGGCCGAGATCTTCGGCCCGGTCCTCGTGGTGCTCCCGTTCGACACCGACGACGAGGGCATCGCGCTGGCCAACGACACCCCGTACGGACTGGCCGCCTCCGCCTGGAGTCGCGACGTCTACCGGGCCAACCGCGCGACCCGCGAGATCCAGGCCGGCTGCGTGTGGGTCAACGACCACATTCCGATCATCAGCGAGATGCCGCACGGCGGTTACAAGGCATCCGGCTTCGGCAAGGACATGTCCGCCTACTCCTTCGAGGAGTACACACAGGTCAAGCACGTCATGTTCGACAACACCGCGGTCGCCAGGAAGGACTGGCACCGCACGGTCTTCGGGGACCGGCCGTAGTCCGTTCACCGGCTACGGCCCTGTGGCAGACCAGGCCGCGACCACGGCCGCGACCCTCTCGAAAGGGCACCAGAGCATGGAGCAGTACGAGCCCGAACGCCTGTCCCCGGTGCAACTGGCCGCCATGCGGCGCAGCTTCCGCAACGGCAGGGCGTCCCTCACCCGTCGTTCACTGCTGCGCGCCTCGGCGGGCGGCGCGCTGGCCGTCGGCGGACTCGGGGCGCTGAGCGCCTGCGGGATCCCCGCGGCGGGCAGGACCCAGGGCGGCACGTCCGCCCAGGACCACTCGGCCACGGAGAAGACCCTCAACTTCTCCAACTGGACCGAGTACATCGACCTCGACGACAGCGGCAAGCACCACCCGACGCTGGAGACCTTCCGCAAGCGGACGGGCATCTCGGTCAAGTACACCGAGGACATCAACGACAACAACGAGTTCTTCGCCAAGATCAAGCCGCAGCTCGCCGCGGGCCAGCCCACCGGCCGTGACCTGATCGTCCTCACCGACTGGCTGGCCGCGCGCGTGATCCGCCTGGGCTGGGTGCAGAAACTCGACCCGTCCAACCTGCCGCACGCCTACACCAACCTGTCGCCGCAGTTCCGCAACCCCGACTGGGACCCGGGACGCGCCTACTCGTACCCGTGGCAGGGCATCCCCACCATCGTCGCCTTCAACAAGAAGGCCCTCGACGGGATCGAGGTGAAGTCGGTCTCCGACCTCCTCGACAACCCGAAGCTCAAGGGCCGCGTCTCGTTCCTGTCCGAGATGCGCGACACCATGGGCATGACCCTGCTGGACATGGGCAAGGACCCGGCGAAGTTCACCGACGACGACTTCGACGCGGCGATCGCCCGGCTCCAGAAGGCCGTCGACAAGGGCCAGATACGCCGCTTCACGGGCAACGACTACACGTCCGACCTGACCAAGGGCGACATCGCGGCCTGTGTCGCCTGGGCCGGCGACATCGTCCAGCTCAAGAACGACAGCCCGGACGTCGACTTCGTCATCCCCGACAGCGGCTACATGACGTCGACCGACAACCTGCTGGTCCCCAACAAGGCGCGTCACAAGACGAACGCCGAGCGGCTGATCGACTTCTACTACGAGCCTCAGCAGGCCGCCGAGCTCGCCGCGTACATCAACTACGCGACGCCGGTCGAAGGCGTGAAGCCCTACCTTGCCAAGATCGACCAGGACGCGGCGAACAACCCGCTGATCGTCCCCGACAAGGCCATGCAGGCCAGGTCCCACTCCTTCCGCGCGCTGAGCCAGAAGGAAGAGACCGCCTACGAAGAGAAGTTCGCGAAGCTCACAGGGGCGTGACGATCATGACGACAGAAAACAGCGGCGACGTCCGCCTCTCCGGAATCAGCAAGACGTACGACAACGGCTTCACCGCCGTGCAACCGCTCGACCTGACCGTGCCGCACGGCTCCTTCTTCGCCCTGCTCGGTGCCTCGGGCTGCGGCAAGACCACCACCCTGCGCATGATCGCCGGTCTGGAGGAACCTTCCTCCGGCACCGTGCACCTCGGCGACCAGGAGGTGACCAACCTGCCGCCGTACAAGCGGCCGGTGAACACCGTCTTCCAGTCGTACGCGCTCTTCCCGCACCTGGACATCTTCGAGAACGTCGCCTTCGGCCTGCGCCGGCGCGGGATCAAGAGCGTCAAGAAGCAGGTCGAGGAGATGCTCGACCTCGTCCAGCTCGGCGAGCAGGCACGCAAGAAACCCCACCAGCTCTCCGGCGGCCAGCAGCAGCGCGTCGCGGTCGCCCGCGCGCTCATCAACCACCCCAAGGTGCTGCTCCTGGACGAGCCCCTCGGCGCCCTCGACCTCAAGCTGCGCCGCCAGATGCAGCTCGAACTCAAGCGGATCCAGACCGAGGTCGGCATCACCTTCGTCCACGTCACGCACGACCAGGAGGAGGCCATGACCATGGCCGACACGGTCGCCGTGATGAACGCGGGCCGCGTCGAACAGCTCGGCTCGCCCGCCGACCTGTACGAGAACCCGCAGACCACGTTCGTCGCCAACTTCCTCGGCACCTCGAACCTCATCGAGGCCGAGGTGGACACCAGGAGCGGCGAGGACATCGTCCTCAAGGCGGGCGGCGGCAAGCTGGTGCTGCCCCAGGCGCGATGTTCCGCACCGACGGGGGCCGGCGGCAAGGTGCTCGTCGGCATCCGCCCGGAGAAGATCTCCCTCACGCACGCCGACGACGCGGGCGCGATACCCGCCGGCCGCAACCGGATCACCGGCAAGATCGCCGACTCCAGCTTCATCGGTGTGTCCACGCAGTACGTCATCGACAGCGCCGTCTGCCCCGAGTTCGAGGTCTACGCCCAGAACATCGAGCGCGACTCCCGGCTCGTCCCCGGCGCGGACGTCGTCCTGCACTGGAGCCCGGCGCACACCTTCGGCCTCGACGCGGCCCAGGACATCGACGCGGGTGTCGACACGGCCGAGGAGGAGGCCGCCTGATGGCCACCGTCACCGAGGCCGAAGCGCCACCCCTCGCGCCGGCGCCCGAGCAGAAGCCGCCGAAGAAGCGGGGCCGCCTGGTCCCGTACTGGCTGCTGCTGCCCGGCCTGCTCTGGCTGGTCGTCTTCTTCGCGCTGCCGATGATCTACCAGGCCTCCACGTCCGTGCAGACGGGCTCCCTGGAGGAGGGCTACAAGGTCACCTGGCACTTCGCGACCTACTGGGACTCGCTCGCCGAGTACTGGCCGCAGTTCCTGCGCTCGGTCTCCTACGCGGCCGCCGCCACGGTCCTGTGCCTGCTGCTCGGCTACCCGCTGGCCTACCTGATCGCCTTCCGCGCGGGCCGCTGGCGCAACCTGATCATGATCCTGGTGATCGCGCCCTTCTTCACCAGCTTCCTGATCCGCACCCTGGCCTGGAAGACGATCCTCGCGGACAGCGGTCCGGTCGTGCACGCGCTGAACTCGTTGCACATCCTGAGCGTCACGGACTGGCTCGGCTGGACCGCGGGCGACCGCGTCCTCGCCACACCCCTGGCCGTGGTGTGCGGTCTGACGTACAACTTCCTGCCGTTCATGATCCTGCCGCTCTACACCTCGCTGGAGCGCATCGACGGCCGGCTGCACGAGGCCGCGGGCGACCTGTACGCCAGGCCCTGGACGACCTTCCGCAAGGTCACCTTCCCGCTGTCGATGCCGGGCGTGGTCTCCGGAACGCTGCTCACCTTCATCCCGGCGGCCGGTGACTACGTCAACGCCGAACTCCTCGGCTCGACCGACACCCGCATGATCGGCAACGTCATCCAGACCCAGTTCCTGAGGATCCTGGACTATCCGACGGCCGCCGCGCTCTCCTTCATTCTCATGGCCGCGATTCTCCTCATGGTCACGGTCTACATCCGCCGGTCCGGGACGGAGGATCTGGTCTAAATGCCCTTCGTCAACTGGCTCAAGCGCCATCTCGTCGTCATCGCGGGACTGCTGACGCTGTCCTATCTGCTGCTGCCCAACGTCGTCGTCACCGTGTTCTCCTTCAACAAACCGAAGGGGCGCTTCAACTACGAATGGCAGCAGTTCTCCACCGACGCCTGGAAGGACCCGTGCGGCGTCGCCGACATGTGCGGCTCGCTCGGGCTCAGCCTCCAGATCGCCGTCTGGGCGACGATCGGGGCCACCGTCCTCGGCACGATGATCGCCTTCGCGCTCGTCCGCTACCGCTTCCGCGCACGCGGCGCCGTGAACTCGCTGATCTTCCTGCCGATGGCGATGCCCGAGGTCGTCATGGCCGCCTCGCTGCTCACCCTGTTCCTCAACATGGGTGCCCAGCTCGGCTTCTGGACGATCCTGATCGCCCACATCATGTTCTGCCTCAGCTTCGTCGTCACGGCCGTCAAGGCGCGTGTCATGTCGATGGACCCGAGGCTGGAACAGGCCGCCCAGGACCTCTACGCCGGCCCGGCGCAGACGTTCCTGCGGGTCACCCTGCCCATCGCGGCCCCCGGAATCGCCGCGGGCGCGCTGCTCGCCTTCGCGCTCTCCTTCGACGATTTCATCATCACCAATTTCAACGCCGGCTCGACCGTCACGTTCCCCATGTTCGTCTGGGGTTCGGCGCAGCGCGGAACACCCGTTCAGATCAATGTCATCGGTACGGCCATGTTCCTCGTCGCCGTACTGTTCGTCCTGTCCGGAATGATCATCGGAAATCGCCGGAACAGGCAGAAGGCATAACCGTCACCCTTGTAGGGAGTTGAAATCATGGCCCCAAGCGCCATGACCCGTGGTAATCAGTGGACGAAATCCCTTTCCGACGCCCAGCCGGTCCCGTACTGGCTGGACGACCCCGGTAAACCCCACCCCGAGCCCGCGCTCACCGGCGCCGAGACCTGTGACCTGCTGGTCGTCGGCGGCGGCTACAGCGGACTGTGGACCGCGCTGATCGCCAAGGAGCGCGACCCCGGGCGGGATGTCGTCCTGGTGGAGGGGCGCGAGGTGGGCTGGGCCGCCTCGGGCCGCAACGGCGGCTTCTGCGCCGCCTCCCTCACCCACGGTCTGTCCAACGGGCTCACCCGCTGGCCGGACGAGATCGCGAAGCTGGAGGAGCTGGGCGCCCGCAACCTCGACGAGATCGAGGCGGCCGTCGCCCGCTACTCCCTCGACTGCGACTTCGAGCGCAGCGGCGAGATCGACGTCGCCACCGAACCGCACCAGGCGGCCGAGCTGCGCGAGTGGCACGAGGAACTGGAACGCAGGGGCCTCGCCGAAGGCATCGAGTTCCTCGACACCGACGCGGTGCGCGAACAGGTCGACTCCCCGACCTTCCTGGCCGGGCTGCACGACCGGCGCGGGGTCGCCATGCTCCACCCGGCCAAGCTGGCCTGGGGCCTCAAGCGCGCGTGCGTGGAGCTCGGCGTGCGGGTCTACGAGCACACGCCCGCCCTCGAACTGAGGCCGGCCGGTGCCGGCATGGCCGTCCGCACCCCGTACGGCTCCGTCCGTGCCCGCCGGGTGGCCCTCGGGACCAACATCTTCCCGAACCTGGTCAAGCGCGTCCGCCCGTACACCGTCCCGGTCTACGACTACGCGCTGATGACCGAACCGCTCACCGCCGACCAGCTCGCCTCCGTCGGCTGGAAGAACCGCCAGGGCCTCGGCGACTCGGCGAACCAGTTCCACTACTTCCGGCTGTCGGCCGACAACCGCATCCTGTGGGGCGGGTACGACGCGATCTACCCCTACGGCGGCCGGGTGCGTGCCGAGTACGACGACCGGCCCGAGACGTACGCCAAGCTCGCCGAGCACTTCTTCACCTGCTTCCCGCAGTTGGAGGGCCTGCGCTTCTCCCACGCCTGGGGCGGCGCCATCGACACCTGCTCCCGGTTCTCGGCGTTCTTCGGCAGCGCTCATCAGGGCAAGGTCGCCTACGCGGCCGGCTACACGGGCCTCGGTGTGGGCGCCACCCGGTTCGGCGCCGAGGTGATGCTCGACCTGCTGGCGGGGGAGCGCACCGAACGCACCGAGCTGGAGATGGTCCGCAGGAAGCCGCTGCCGTTCCCGCCCGAGCCGTTCGCCTGGACCGGCATCGCGCTCACCAAGTGGTCGCTGGCCCGCGCGGACACGCACGGCGGCCGGCGCAACCTGTGGCTGAAGACGATGGACAAGCTGGGCCTCGGCTTCGACAGCTAGGGGCACGCAAGTCCCGGTGACAAGTGACCGGTGACTGGTGACCGGGGGCGGCTCGGCGCCGGTGGCGCGGCGGCCGGCCGCCGACGACGGCGCACCGCCCGGCCCCGTGCCGGACCGGCGAACTGAATTTCTGTCAATTCGTCGTCCGAACCCGCGTAATGAACCGCCCGGACCTCCCTCTCCTCTGTGACGCGACCCGCGTCGACACGAGAGGGAGGTTCCGTCATGACAGGGCCCAAGGCGGCGGTCGAGTGGCTGGCATCCGTGGCACCCGACCCCGAGGCCTGCCGCTGGGAATGGGAGCGCAGCCCCCGCGGGGTCGCGCTGCTGCCGGCGGGGAAGGCCTGGGACGTCCTGATCCTGCCGGCCGGGCTCGGCTATCCCACCCTCGACGTCCTGACCCGGGTGCTCGACCAGCCCGGGCCGGTGCTCGTCGACTTCGGCGACGCCCGGATGGGCTTCTTCGTGCCCGCGGGCACCGCCGCCCGGTGGCTGGGCACGGGCGTGCGCACGGCCGGCCTCGGCACCTGGATCGTGGTGCCCTACCCGGGACGGTCGACCGGCGGGGTCCGCTGGCTCGTCGCGCCGGACGGCTCGGGCACGCTCACGGATCCGGCGCTGCTCGAACTGGCCATGCACGAGGCCGCGGCCGGCCTCGCCGGTGAGGAGGGTCGGCGGTGGTGAGGGGGAGGTTCCGGCGGTCAGGTGAACTCCGTTGCCCGCCAGGGGTCTTGACAACCGAATTGGTCTGGACCAAGTTGGGCGCGCGCTCCATCCCCCAACTCCCCCCTGCCCGGAGGCACTCATGGCCCCCACCAGACACGACAGACCCCTCGCACCCCGCCGCCGCAGGCTGCTCGCCGCCTGCGCGGCCACCGTCCTGGCCGTGCCCGGACTGGTGGCGCTCTCCACCACCGCCCAGGCGGCCGACGTGAACGTGGCCAAGAACGGCGGCTTCGAGTCGGGCCTGGGCAACTGGACCTGCACGGCGTCCACGATCGTCAACTCGCCTGTGCACAGCGGCGGGTCGGCGATGATGGCGACCCCGGCCGGCAGCGACTACGCGCAGTGCTCGCAGACCGTGACCGTGAAGCCGGACGCGCAGTACACCCTCTCCGGCTACGTCCGCGGCGCCTACGTCTACCTCGGCGCGAGCGGCACCGGCACCACCGACGTCAGCACCTGGACCCCGTCCGCCGCCGACTGGCAGCAGCTCGCCACCACCTTCCGCACCGGCGCGTCCACCACCCAGGTCACGATCTACACGCACGGCTGGTACGGCACGGGCTCCTACTGGGCCGACGACCTCTCGCTGACCGGCCCCGGCGTCGACGCGGGACAGCCGCCGGCCGCGCCCGGCGGTCTGACGGCCGGCACGGTCACGTCCTCGTCGGTCGGCCTGTCCTGGACGGCGGTGTCCGGCGCGACCGGCTACAACGTCTACCGCGACGGGGTGAAGGTCCAGAGCGCCACCGGGACCTCGGCCACCGTGAGCGGGCTGACGGCCTCCACCGCGTACTCCTTCCAGGTCACCGCGACCAACGACGCGGGCGAGTCCGCGAAGTCGGCGACCGTCACCGCGACCACCTCGGCGGGCTCGGGCGGAGGCGGCGGAGGCTCCTCCGACCTGCCCACGCACGCGCTCGTCGGCTACCTCCACGCGAGCTTCGCCAACGGCGCCGGCTACACGCGCATGGCCGACGTGCCCGCGAGCTGGGACGTGATCGACCTGGCCTTCGGCGAACCCACCTCGGTCACCTCGGGCGACATCCGCTTCAACCGCTGCCCGGTCAGCGAGTGCCCCACGGTGGAGAGCGACGCCGACTTCAAGGCCGCGATCAAGGCCAAGCAGGCCGCCGGAAAGAAGGTGCTGATCTCGATCGGCGGGCAGAACGGACAGGTCCAGCTCACCACGACGGCCGCCCGCGACACCTTCGTCTCCTCGGTCTCGAAGATCATCGACACCTACGGCCTGGACGGCCTGGACATCGACTTCGAGGGCCACTCGCTGTCCCTCGACGCGAGCGACACGAACTTCAAGAGCCCGACCACCCCGGTGATCGTCAACCTCATCTCGGCCCTGAGGACCCTCAAGGCCAAGTACGGCTCGAAGTTCGTCCTGAGCATGGCCCCGGAGACGTTCTTCGTCCAGCTCGGCTACCAGTACTACGGCACCGGGAAGTGGGGCGGCCAGGACCCGCGCGCCGGGGCGTACCTCCCGGTGATCTACGCCCTGCGCGACGACCTGACCCTGCTGCACGTCCAGGACTACAACTCCGGGTCGATCATGGGCCTCGACAACCAGTACCACTCCATGGGCGGCGCCGACTTCCACATCGCGATGACCGACATGCTGCTGACCGGCTTCCCGGTGGCGGGCGACGCGAACAACGTCTTCCCGCCCCTGCGCCCCGACCAGATAGCGATCGGCATGCCCGCCACCACCAACGCGGGCAACGGCTACGTCGCCCCGGCCGAGGTCACCAAGACCCTGGACTGCCTGACGAAGAAGACCAACTGCGGCTCGTACGCGACCCACGGGACCTGGCCCGGCCTGCGCGGTCTGATGACGTGGTCGGTCAACTGGGACCGGTTCGGAGGCTGGGAGTTCTCGCGGAACTTCGACGCGTACTTCGGCTGACGAAGAGCCACAGGGCCGACAGCAGCACCGCGCAGAGGCACCAACTGGCCACCACGTCCAGTGGCCAGTGGTAGCCGCGCCGGACCAGGCCGAAGGCCACGCCCGCGTTGAGAGCCACGCACACGCACAGCAGCGCACCGCGGGCGCCCGCGGAGCGCAGCAGGGGAAGGAGGAGCAGGGTCGCCGCGCCGTACGCGACGGCGGCGGTGGCGGTGTGCCCCGAGGGATAGAAGCCGGTGCCGGGCCCCATGACCGGGGGGCCCGGCCGGGAGACGAGTTCCTTCAGGGGCACGATCACCGCGGGCACGAGAAGCATCAGGGCCGCGGCGGCGGCCGGGGGCAGCCACCAGCGGTCCAGACCGGTGGCACGGTTGTGCAGGGCGACGAGGACCAGCGCCAGCGTGAGCACCGGGACCGCCACCTGGACGCTGCCCAGGTCGGCGAGCAGTTCGGAGAAGCGGTCCGGGTGCACGAGGCCGCCGCTCAGCCGCTCGTCCAGACGCACGAGCGGACCGTCGGCCACGACCTGCCAGGTGATGAGCAGGAAACACAGGCCGGGCAGGCCGAACAGAAGAGGCGTGCGGGACATGGGGGACAGCCTGCCACTGTCCGCGGCCGCCGCGGCGCGCGCCCACCCGCCGTCGACGGCGGAAATGCGGCCGAGCCGAACAAGCGGAAGGAAGGGGCCCGCGGACGAGCGGGGTCCGGGGGCCGGCCGGAGAAGGAGTCGGCCGCCCCGGAACAGGGGGGGTGGTTCCGGGGCGGCCGCAGGACCGGAGATGCCGCGCGCCCCGGGGGGTTTGGGGCGGGCGACCGTCCGATCGGTGAGGAGAACCGGAGCCGCAAGCTCCGGGTGTGTGCGCGAGGGCACGACCAGGGCGAAGCTGGGGAGGCCTCGGCCCTGTACAGCCCACAGTTCCCTGCGGGCGGGTGCATCCCTGATCTGGTTAGAACCTACGGCAGGGGGTGCGCCTCCGACAGACGGATTCGCGTCCCGCCATGCACCTCGCACACCTTCTTCACACGCCCCCACGGGAACGCCGCAGCACCGCGCCCCCGGCGGAATCCGCCCGGGGGCGGATTCGGGGACGCGGTGCTGCGGGTGCCGTCGTCGTCAGATGCGGGCGAAGGCCTGCTCGATGATGTCGAGACCCTCGTTCAGGAGGTCCTCGCCGATGACCAGCGGGGGCAGGAAGCGGAGGACGTTGCCGTAGGTGCCACAGGTCAGGACCAGCAGGCCCTCCTGGTGGCAGGCCTTGGCGAGCGCGCCGGCCGCCTCCGGGTTCGGCTCCTTGGTGGCCGGGTCCTTGACCAGCTCGATGGCGATCATGGCGCCGCGGCCGCGGACCTCGCCGATGATCTCGAACTTCTCCGCCATGGCGCCGAGGCGGGTCTTCATGACCGACTCGATGTGCTTGGCCTTGGCGTTGAGGTCGAGCTCCTTCATCGTCTCGATCGCGCCGAGCGCACCGGCGCAGGCCACCGGGTTGCCGCCGTAGGTGCCGCCCAGACCGCCCGCGTGGGCGGCGTCCATGATCTCGGCGCGGCCCGTCACGGCGGCGAGCGGCAGACCGCCCGCGATGCCCTTGGCGGTCGTGATCAGGTCCGGGACGATGCCCTCGTCCTCACAGGCGAACCACTGGCCGGTGCGGCAGAAGCCGGACTGGATCTCGTCCGCGACGAAGACGATGCCGTTGTCCTTGGCGAACTTGCTGATGGCCGGCAGGAAGCCCTTCGCGGGCTCGATGAAGCCGCCCTCGCCGAGGACCGGCTCGATGATGATCGCGGCGACGTTGTCGGCGCCGATCTGCTTGTTGATCATGTCGATGGCCTGGGCGGACGCCTCGGCGCCGGCGTTCTCCGGGCCGGTCAGCCAGCGGTAGCCGTAGGCGACCGGCACGCGGTAGACCTCGGGCGCGAACGGGCCGAAGCCGTTCTTGTACGGCATGTTCTTGGCGGTCAGCGCCATCGTCAGGTTCGTACGGCCGTGGTAGCCGTGGTCGAAGACGACGACGGCCTGGCGCTTGGTGTACGCACGGGCGATCTTGACGGCGTTCTCGACGGCCTCGGCGCCCGAGTTGAACAGCGCGGACTTCTTGGCGTGGTCGCCCGGGGTCAGCTCGGCCAGCGCCTCGGCGACGGCGACGTAACCCTCGTACGGCGTGACCATGAAGCAGGTGTGGGTGAAGTCCTGGAGCTGGGCGGAGGCCCGGCGCACGACCGCCTCGGCGCTCGCGCCGACCGACGTCACGGCGATGCCGGAGCCGAAGTCGATGAGGCGGTTGCCGTCGACGTCCTCGATGATCCCGCCGCCGGCGCGCGTGGTGAAGACCGGGAGCACCGACCCGACACCGGCCGCGACCACGGCGGTGCGGCGGGCCTGCAGCTCCTGCGACTTCGGGCCGGGGATGGCGGTGACGACGCGGCGCTCCTGCGGAAGTGCGGTCATGAGGGGCTCCCTGATGATCTTGCGAACCGGACGGTCCCCGACGGATGCGGGGCGGTCCGGGCGGGGGGTTTTCGGACGCTTGCCTTCTTTCTTCGCAGGCTAGAGCCGACGAGGGGGGCTCGGCATGCGCCATGTGGGCGTTGTCGGAGGAATCCGTTGTCCGCGATGGACATAGAGGGGCGGACGCCCGGTCCTCCCGTCCCACCGCGGGCCCGGCCGCGTAAACGGTGAACTCGCCCCGCGGGACCACTAGATTGGCCTGAGAGTGACAGGCGGACTGGCTGGTCAGGGGGCGCACACGATGGACTTCGACGGTACGCGCGACGCACGTGGCACGCATGCCGACCCCGTGCCTCGTCCGGCCGCACCCCCCGGGGCCGTCCCCGGGGGCGCTCCGCCCAGGCCCGCGAGCCCGCCGCCCGCCCCGTCCGGCCCGCCGACGGCCCGCCCCGCCCTGCGCGACTGGCTCAACGCGCCCCGCCCGGAGGCCGCCCTCGGGATCTGGCGGTACGGATACACCGCCCCCCGGGAGTCGAAGGAGAGGCGGCGCCTGCCCTCCGTGACGATCGTCGGCCTGGTGATCCCCCTGGTGCTCGGGCTCGTCGTCTGGTCCCTGTGGCGCCGGGGGAACGTCCCCTACCAACTGGTCGTCCTGAAACTCTTCACCCCGGAGGACTGGTGGTGGGGCGGGACGACGGCCCCGAAGAGCTGGCAGGGCGTGGACGCCCGCGTCGTCTACGACGGCCTCTTCTTCGCCGCGCTGATCTACACGATGGGGCGCCTCGGAAGCTGGCGCGAGATCGCCCACCACTTCGTCGTACAGCGCGCGCAGCCGGGCCGGGCCGTCATCGCGGCCCTCGGGGCCCTGCTGACCCTCACGTTCGTGTGGCCCGACGCCTTCCCCGGCGTCGGCTGGGAGCCCCTCCCGATCGTCAATCCGGTGCTGTCCCTGGTGGCGCTGATCGCCGGCGGCGACGACGTGTTCGCATCGCTCGGGATCACCTACGGCGTCTACACGCTGGTCACCGTGCTCGTCGTGCTGCCCTTCGCCAAGCTGGGCGGCTGGTGGCCCCTCCTCAAGGAGCGCCTCGGATCCCGGCCGGCCGCCACCGGCGCCGCGACCGGCACCGCGACGGCCTCCCCGGCCGCACCGGAAGAGCCGTCCGGCCCCCCGGCCGAATGGCCCGAACTGAGGGCCACCGGACAGCACAAGGCGGCGGAACTGCTGTCCTCCGAGGTGCTGACCGAGCGCATGAACGACGTCGACTGCGCCAGGATCCTGCGCGCCTGGACCCGGGCCAGGTGCGACGGACAGCTCGGCGTCTTCAGCGACACCGTGCTGCGCCGCGGCGCGGCGGCCTGGACCCATCCCTCCGGAGCCCGCGACCTGCCCGTCCGCGCCGCCTCCCACGACCTGCTCGCCGCCCAGGTGCGGCTCGGCCGCTGGGTCGCCAGGGAGCGCACTCCGCTCGCCTACTCCGGCGCGGGCGCCGCTCTCGGCCCGGCGACGCTCGGCACCTCCCTCCTCGCCGTCGGACCGGCGGGTTCCGGCAAGACCCGCCACCTCGTCGCGCCCGTCGCCGAATCCCTGGGGCTGCAGGCCCTCACCGCGCGCTGCGCCGTCGTGGTCGTGGCCGCGGCCGGGACCCCGGTCGGCCCCGACGGGTCGTACGACGTCGTCGTGAAGCTCGGCGACCCCGAGTCGGTCCACGACCTGGACCTGTACGCCGACTGCGACGACGCCGACGAGGCCGCCGCGTTCCTCGCGGAAGGCCTGGTCGGCGGCGCCGACGGCGTCGACGTGCGGCGCGCCGCCACGGCCCTGGCCCAGTTGCTCGGTCCCTACCGAGCCGTGCACGGCACGTTCCCCACGATCCCCGTGCTGCGCGAACTGCTCGAAGGGGTGCCCGCGCTGCTGGAACCCCTGCGGCAGGGCCTGTCCGCCGGGGGCCACCCCGCGATGCTCCGCGAACTGGAGGCGCGGCTGCGGCAGAGCGGCGGCCCGAACGACCCGGGCCCGGTACTCGCCGACCGGCTGGCGCTGCTGGACCGGCCCGTCTTCGCCGACTTCTTCGGCGCCGGCACGAGCGCCCGGCCGTTCTCGCTGCGGGCGGTGGCCCATCATCCGCTGCGGGTCCGCGTCGACCTCCCGCAACGCGGCTACGAAGAGGCGTCGCAGCTCGTCACCCGGCTCCTGCTCGCCCAGTTCGCCGCCGTCGTCCGCGGCGGCGACCGGCGCGGGCACTTCGCCTGCCTCGTCCTCGACGACGCGACCGGCGCCCTGACCGCCGAGACCGTACGCCGCATCCAGGGCCTGCGGGCGCACAACGCCGGAGTGGTCCTCGCTCTTCGGACCATCGGCGACATCCCCGAGGCGCTGCACGGGCCGTTGTACGGCGCGGTCGGCTGCCGCATGGCCTTCTCCGGCGTCACGACCTGGGACGGCGGCCGCTTCGCCGAGTCCTGGGGCACCGAGTGGGTGGAGGCGCGCGACGTGGCCAAGCACACCGTCTTCGCCGACCAGCCCATGACCCGCGCCATCCACGCGCTGCGCAAACTGGTGACCGGCAAGGCGGTGACCACGGACGCCGTGACCGTGCGGCAGGTCGAGCGGGAACGCTGGTCCGCCTCCGAACTGGCCCACGCCGTCCCGCCCGGCCACGCCGTACTGTCGCTGACCAGCGTGGACGGCGAACACGCCCCGCCGCTCCTGGTGGACCTGCGGGGCTGAGGGGCGGCCGGACGCGGGACGGAGGGCTGCCGGGGCGGGCCTGGCGGGCGGCCGAAGGTAAGGACGTGCGGACCCGCTGACCTGGGCGTATGAGGATGAACGCACACGGCGACCGTACGGTGAGGCAGAATCGACACAGGCCGTTCATACGCCGCGGCCAAAAGATCACAGAGATCACCGAGCTCACACCGACCTGAAGGCCCCATGCCCCCCACGCTCGCCTCGCTCGTCCACCACTCCGCGCTCAAGCTCACTGTGCGCGCGGGCGAGGACCGCCTGGACGTGCCCGTCCGCTGGGCCCACGTCAGCGAGCTCGCCGACCCCGTGCCGTACATGGAGGGCGGGGAACTGCTGCTGATCACCGCGCTCAAGCTGGACGCGGACGACCCCGAGGTCATGCGGCGGTACGTGAAGCGGCTGGCCGGCGCCGGAGTCGTCGGGATCGGCTTCGCCGTCGGGGTCAACTACGACGAGATCCCCAAGGCCCTCGTCGACGCCGCCGACGAGGAGGGGCTGCCGCTCCTCGAAGTGCCCCGGCGCACCCCCTTCCTCGCCATCAGCAAGGCCGTGTCCGCGGCCATCGCCGCGGACCAGTACCGCGCCGTCACCGCGGGCTTCGCCGCACAGCGCGAGCTCACCAAGCAGGCCCTGAACGACGGCCCCGAAGGACTGCTCACCGCGCTCGCCGGACAGGTCGACGGCTGGGCCGCGCTCTACGACGCCTCCGGCGCCGTCGTCGCCGCCGCACCCGACTGGGCGGGCCGCCGCGCCGCCCGGCTCACCCCCGACGTGGAGCGGCTGCGCGAGCGGCCCGCGCCCGCGAGCTCGGTCGTGGGCGGCGAGGACCGCGTCGAACTGCACTCCCTCGGCACGGGACGCAGGCCGCGCGCCGCGCTCGCCGTCGGAACCGCCGGCGCCCTCGGCACCGCCGAGCGCTACGCCGTGCACTCGGCCATCGCCCTGCTCACCCTGACCACCGAACGCTCGCGGTCCCTGCACGCCGCCGAGCAGCGGATCGGCGCGGCCGTGCTCGGCATGCTGCTCGCCGGGGAACCCGACCACGCGCGGGCCGTCGCCGGGGACCTGTACGGCGAACTGCTCGACGCCCCCTTCCGGCTGATCATCGCCGAGTCGGTGTCCGGGTCGGCCGGCCGGGCGCACGCCGACGGTCACGCGCGCGTGAACGCCGCCGCGCCCTCGAAGACCGCCGTCGCCGTGCCCGACGTCAAGGGCGATCCCCTGGGCGGCCTCGCGGAGGTCGTCGAATCGGCCGCCGCGCGGGCGGGGGAGTCCGTGCTCGTCGTGCCCGACGGGGAACGGCTGGTCGTGCTCGCCGTGGACGGCGGCGCCGCCGTCGCGGCCTGCGGTGACTACGCCGTCGGGCTGGAGTCCGCGCGGGCCGTCCCGCGCGAGCAGTCCGCCGGGGCCGCGGGCGACGAGGACGAGATCGTCGTCGGGCTCTCGGCCCCCGCCGGGCCGATCGCCGCCCGCGCCGCCTACAAGCAGGCCGAGCAGGCCCTGTCCGTCGCCAGGCGCCGCGGCAGGGTCCTCGTCGAGCACGAGGAGCTGGCGGCCGGATCCGTACTGCCGCTGCTCGCGGACGACGCCGTGCGCGCGTTCGCCGACGGCCTCCTGCGGGCCCTGCACGAACACGACGCCACCGGCCGCGGGGACCTCGTCGCCTCACTGCGGGCCTGGCTGTCCCGGCACGGCCAGTGGGACGCGGCGGCCGCCGACCTGGGCGTCCACCGCCACACCCTGCGCTACCGGATGCGCCGCGTGGAGGAGATCCTCGGCCGCTCCCTGGACGACCCCGACGTCCGGATGGAACTCTGGCTGGCCCTGAAGGCGACGGCCGCGACCGGCGAGTGAACCGGGCTCCCTGACGGGGCTGCCTGACGGGGCTCCGTAACGGTGCTCCGTGACGGGGCCCGCTCACGGATTTCCCGGACCGCTCGTCCGGCCGTCGGCGGGGCCCGCCCGGACATGAGGCGCCCGCCCGCGGGTGACCAGGCCAAACCGGCGCACCTCGCCCTCCGACTGTTACGCGTCGGACAAACGACCGGTGATGCTCGCGGACCTACCGTGGACGGGAAAGCGCAGCACCACCAGAAACATCCCAGTCGTCACCCCCACTACGTAAGGGCCCGGGACTCGCACATGACTTCAACCCACGCCTTCTGGCTCGCCGGCCGCCAGGCCACCGGCGAGACCGCCTTCGACGTCACCTCGCCGTGGGACGGCCGCCTCGTCGGTCAGGTCAGCGTGCCCACCGAGGCCCAGGTCGAGGAGGCCGTGGCCGCCGCGTACGCCGTGCGGGACGAGTTCGCCGCGACCCCGGCCCACGTACGCGCCGCCGCCCTCGACCACGTCTCGCGCCGGCTGGCCGAGCGCACCGAGGAGATCGCCCAGCTCATCTCCGCCGAGAACGGCAAGCCGATCAAGTGGGCCCGCGGCGAGGTCGGCCGCGCGGTGTCCGTGTTCCGGTTCGCCGCGGAGGAGGCCCGCCGCTTCAACGGCGGCGAGGCGCAGCGCCTCGACACCGACGCGGGCGGCCAGGGCCGACTGGCTCTCACGCGCCGCTTCCCCAAGGGTGTCGTCCTCGGTATCGCGCCCTTCAACTTCCCGCTGAACCTGTGCGCCCACAAGGTCGCCCCGGCCATCGCCGCGGGTGCCCCGATCATCCTCAAGCCGGCGCCCGCGACCCCGCTGTCCGGCCTGATCCTCGGTGACCTGCTCGCCGAGACCGACCTGCCCGCCGGTTCATGGAGCATCCTGCCGGTCGCCAACGACAAGATGCCCGCCCTGGTCCAGGACGAGCGCCTTCCCGTCATCTCCTTCACCGGTTCCGAGACGGTCGGTTACGCGATCATGGACTCGGTGCCGCGCAAGCACTGCACCCTGGAGCTCGGCGGCAACGGCGCGGCCGTCGTCCTCGCCGACTTCGCGAGCGACGCGGACCTGGACTGGGCCGCGACCCGGATCGCGACCTTCTCCAACTACCAGGGCGGCCAGTCCTGCATCTCGGTGCAGCGCGTGATCGCGGACGCCGCGGTGTACGAGCGCCTGCTGCCGCGCATCGTCGCCGCCGTGGAGGCCCAGGTCACCGGTGACCCGTCCGACGACAGGACGGACGTCGGCCCGCTGGTCAGCGAGGCCGCCGCCGAGCGCGTCGAGTCCTGGGTGGACGAGGCCGTCGCGGCCGGCGCCACGCTGCTCACCGGCGGCAAGCGCGACGGTGCCTCCTACGCCCCGACCGTGCTCGCGGACGTTCCGGCCGACGTCACGATCTCCTGCGAGGAGGTCTTCGGACCGGTCCTGACCGTGCAGAAGGTGGACGGCGAGGCGGCTGCCTTCGAGGCCGCCAACAACTCCAAGTACGGCCTCCAGACCGGCGTGTTCACGCACGACCTGCAGACCGCGTTCCGCGCGCACCGCGCCCTGGAGGTGGGCGGCGTCGTGATCGGCGACGTTCCGTCCTACCGCGCCGACCAGATGCCGTACGGCGGCGCCAAGCAGTCCGGCGTGGGCCGCGAGGGCGTCAAGTTCGCGATGGACGACTACACCTACGAGCGCGTGCTCGTTCTCACGGGTCTCGCACTCTGACGGAGACCCACCCGAGGCCGACGGCCCGAGCCCGACTGTGCGGGGGTTCGGGCCGTCGGCTTTTCCCTTTCGGGCATGCTCCGCCCGATGCCGGGTCCCGTCGTGCGAGGTGGACCCGGGGCCTCGGACGTGACCGAAAACGGCGTGTCTAGTGGCAATCGTTTTCAGTTAACGTCGGGAAAGAGGGGCCCGGCACCGATGCCTTCCGGTGCCGGGCCCCCGTGCCGGCCTCTCCGGACCCTCAACCGGAGAAGCCGACGTGCGCGAGCCGGAGCCGGCCGCGCAGTCCGAGGCGGACGTCGCGGACACCCGCGGCGGTGAACGCGGCGGTGAGAACGCGGTAGTCGTAGGGGCCGTCCGTCCCGCTCGACGCGAGTTCGACGGCAGGACCGGAGCCCGGCGGTTCCCCGGTGACCGGGTCGGGGCCCTGCACGGCGGCCGGCGCGAGAGCCTGCGTCGACACGCGCACCGACGGGCCTTCGTCCAGCGAGACCTCCACGACCCCCTCGCCCGCCACCTCGACGACCACACCGCCGACGCCCGCTCCGAAGTCGCAGCCCAGATAGAGGAGTTCGCCGGAGCCGCCGTCCACCGTGGTCACCGCGTCGCCCGCCGACCTCGTACGGTCGACGATGGCGATGCCGGTCTGTTCGTCGAAGTCGGCCGCGTTCAGGCCGTGTTCGCGCACCGGACGGAACGCGCCGGGTTCTCCGTCGAGTTCGACGGTCCCGGTCAGCCGGACGTCGTCGCTGGATGCCCCGACCAGCACCTCGTACGCGCCGGGTTCGAGGCGTCGGCGGCCGCAGGCCACGTCCCAGAACTCCATCTCGGAGAGCGGGAGTTCGAAGGTGACGTCGGTCGAGGCGCCCGGGGCGAGCCGGATCCGGCGGTGCGCCGCCAGCGCGCGGCGCGGGCGGGGCGCGGACGGCGCGACCGCCCGGGTGTAGAGCTGGACGACCTCGTCGGCGGTCACGGCCCCGGTGTTCGTCACGGCGCAGGAGACGGTCAGTGCGTCGTCCCCGCGGAGGACCCGCAGGTCCGCGTAGGCGAACGAGGCGTAGGACAGCCCGTGCCCGAACGGGAAGAGCGGGGTGCCCTCGAAGTAGAGGTAGGTCTGCCGGCCGCCGATCACGTCGTAGTCGAGCAGACCCGGCAGGTCGTCGTCCCCGGCGTACCAGGTCTGCGGGAGCCGACCTGCGGGGGAGACGTCCCCGGCGAGGACTCGGGCCAGCGCGGTGCCCGCGGCCTGGCCGCCGTGCGCGGTCCACAGCAGGGCGGGCAGACCGGTGTGGTCGACGGCGTACGGGTAGGCGGAGACCAGGACCAGCGCGGTGTGCGGGTTCGCCGCGCGGGCCGCCTCCAGCAGACGCCGCTGGTGGGCGGGCAGCCGCAGCGTCGTACGGTCCTCGGTCTCGCGGCCGTTGATGTGCGGGTCGTTGCCCGCGACGACGAGGACCACGTCCGCCGAGGCGGCGGCCCGCGCCACGGCGTCCTCCCCGCGCTCGGTGAACTCCACCTCGAAGATCTCGGCCTCCCGGGCGTCCCGCCCGGCAACCTTCACGCCGTCGGCGGCGACACAGACGTATCCGCCCGTCCCGAGGTGCTTCAGGAGGTGGCCGCTTCGATGGGGTGCGCAGGGTTCCAGCCGGAAGGTCTCCTGGACGACCCAGCCGCCCGGCTGTTCGGCGGAGGCGCGGAGGAATCCGTCCTCGGCGACCGACAGGTAGCGGCCGTCGGGGGCACGCAGCGTGAGGACGCCCTCGCCCCAGTCGGTCAGCGCCAGCTCGGTGCCGACGGCGTCGGCGGTCAGCGGGGGCAGGTCGGTGCGGCCCGCGATCAGCGCCGGATCGAGGGCGCCCTCGGCACCCCGCGCCCCGGCACCCCGCGCCTCCTCCGACGCGTCGTCCACGGTGGGCACCGCGAGGCACCGGCCGGACGCGGTCCTCAGGAGTACGCGGTCCACGCCCTCGGCGAAGTCCACCCGCTCGGCGCCGAAACGCTCGTACAGGCCCTCCAGCGGTGTCGACCGGTGGAGGAGCGTGCCGCTGTACCAGTCGAGCTTGCACTCGTCGGCGAGCAGTCCGACGACGGCGAGGCGGACGCCGGGGCGCAGCGGCAGCAGTCCGTCGTTCTTCAGCAGGACGACCGCCTGTTCCGCGGCCTCGAGGGCGAGCGCGCGATGAGCGGGCGTGTCGAAGTCCCCGGTGCCCGCGTACGGGTCGAGTTCCGGGTCGAACTCGCCGAGCCGGAAGCGCACGGCGAGCTGGCGCCGGACCGCGGTGTCGATGTCGGCCTCGGTCAGCAGGCCGCGCTCCAGGGCACCCCGGACGCGTGCGGTGATCCGCGAGCCGTCCGTGCCGTGGTCGGTGAAGCTGTCGACGCCGGCGAGGAGCGCGGCGGCGGTCGCCTCCTCGTGGGTGTCGAAGTAGTGCTCGGAGTCGGCCAGGTTGGAGGGCGCGCCCGCGTCCGAGCAGACCAGCAGTTCCTGGTCGGTCCAGGCCCGCAGGTGCTCGCGCAGATACGGCGAGACGTGGTTGGGGCGGCCGTTGACCAGGTTGTACGCGGGCATGACCCCGGCGACGGCGCCCGCCAGGACGGTGTCGCGGAAGGCGCGCAGGTCGTACTCGTGCAGCACGCGCGGCCGGACGGAGGAGGACGAGGTGTCCCGGTCCGTCTCGTTGTTGTGCGCGAGCCAGTGCTTGAGGACCGGTGCCGTGCGCCAGTAGACCGGGTGGTCGCCGCGCAGTCCGCGGGTGTAGGCGGTGGCGACGGCGGAGGTGAGCGCCGGGTCCTCCGAGTAGCCCTCCTCGTTGCGGCCCCACAACGGGTGGCGCAGCAGATTGACCGTGGGGGACCAGACGTTGAGCCCCACGCGGTCGTCCCGGGTGCGCATCGCGCGGGCCTCCGCGGCGACCGCCTCCCCGATCCGGCGCACGAGCTCCGTGTTCCAGGTCGCGCCGAGCCCCACGGCCTGTGGGAACACCGTCGCCGGGCCCATCCAGGCGACCCCGTGCAGCGCCTCCTGGCCGGTGCGGAAGGCGGCCACCCCGAGCCGCTCGACGGCGGGCGCGTACTGGTGCAGGAACGCGATGCGCTCCTCCAGGGTGAGCCGCGTCAGCAGGTCGTCGATGCGCTTCGCGAACGGCAGGCTCGCGTCACGGAAGGGCGGCATCGGTGGCATCTCTTCGGGCACGTGGTGATCCCTTCGCGGTGGGGCATCGAAGGTCTTTCGAAGCGCTTCGATGCTCGATCGACCGACGGGTGGGTGTCAAGACACCTGACCGCACGGCCTCCGTTTCTCGCCAACGGGGTCAAGTGCCATATGGACATGCTCTGTTGTCCGAGCCTCCGAGGAATCTTGGGAGCGACCCTTGTGCACCCCCAGGCGTTCACTTAACCTCGCAGCAACATCGAAGCGCTTCGATTGTCGGGCTCCCCTCTTCCCGGGAACAGTCCCCCGAGGACCGCTTCAGCTCAGGCAGATCCACTCAAGACACCGCAGCCGACGGCTCCACCGCCGGGTGTCCTGCTGTGCGCCATGAAGGGTTGACGCAATGACGCCGAACTCCGCCCCATCCGCCCCCAGCCGGAGAAGCTTCCTCGCCTCCACGGCGGTCGCAGCGGCCGCCGTGGCGGGCGGAACGCCCCTGCTCGCCGCGTGCGGCGGAGGACAGGACGGCAGCAAGGACGGCACCACCTCGGGGAAGGACGCCCAGAAGATCCTTCCGGCGTTCGTGGCGTCGAGCATCGTCACGCCCGACCTGCCGTCGAAGAACGGATCGGCGGCCGGCTTCACCAGGGCGATCGACCTGGACGCGCTGAAGACGTCCGTCCCGAAGAAGCTGGGAACCGGCGGCGACCTGAAGATCATGTCGCCGTTCTGGGGCACCCCGCCGGCGGGCGACAACGCCTACTACACGGCCATGAACGAGGCCATCGGCATCAAGGCGACCTGGCAGAACCAGGACGGCAACACCTACGACGAGAAACTGGGCGCGGTCCTCGCCTCCAGCGACATCCCGGACGTCGTGGTCGTCCCCGGCTGGAACCTGAACGGCAGGATTCCGAGCGCCATCGACGCCAAGTTCGCCGACCTCGGCCCGTACCTGTCGGGCGACAAGGTCAAGGACTACCCGAACCTCGCGGCCGTACCGACCGACGCCTGGCAGCGCTCCATCTTCGGCGGCCGGCTCCGCGCGATCCCGATGCCCGCCTCGTACGTCACCAACATCGCGCCCTTCTACCGCAAGGACGTCTTCGCCGCGAAGGGCTACACCCTCCCCAAGTCGCCCGACGAGTTCCTGGCCTGGGCGAAGGAGGCCACCGACGCCAAGGCGAAGGTGTGGGCCTGCGACGACCTCAAGTGGACGGCCTTCAACATCTACGGCGTCCTCAACGGCAGCGACAAGGCCCTGTGGTGGGACCTGAGGGACGGCAAGCTCGTCAACCGGATCGAGACCGACGCCTACCTCGAAGCCCTGGAGTGGACCCGCAAGCTGTACGCGGCGGGTGTCGTCCACCCCGACGCCAAGGCCGTCAAGGGCGACGCGTCCAACCGCTTCACCGCGGGCCAGTCCCTCGTCTTCAACGGCGACCTGTCCTACTGGTACGGATCGACGGCCGAACAGCGCACCCAGAAGACCGGCTTCGAGATGGGCGCCTTCGACATCTTCGGCCCCGACGGCGGCGACCCCACGCTCTGGGCGACCCAGCCCGCCGGGATCTTCACCTTCGTCAGCAAGAAGGCGTCCAAGCAGCAGATCAAGGACTTCCTCGCGCTCGCCGACTTCTGCGCCGCCCCGTACGGCACCAAGGAGTACATGCTGACGGTCTACGGCGTCGAGGGCACCGACTACACCGTCAAGAACGGACTGCCCACCAAGACCACCAAGGGCACCAACGAGGTCAACGGCGCCTACGACTACACCGGGGACCCGGCCGCCTACCTCGCCCACCCCGATCTGCCCGAGATCGCCAAGCTCCAGGTGGAGTGGCAGCAGCGCATGGGCGCCTTCACCAAGAAGTCCTCCTTCTACGGCCTGACCATCACCGAGCCCAGCCGGTGGACCAACCTCGCCAACGACTTCGAGCAGCTCGAGGACGACATCGTCCGCGGCCGCAAGAAGATCGCCGACATGCAGCAGGCCGTCGCGGACTGGAAGCAGAAGGGCGGCGACGACCTGCGCGCCTGGTACAAGAAGCTGCTCGACGACAACGGCTCCACGGCCAAGTGACCCGGAACTGAGGCAAGGAGAAGGCCGTGTCCCACAGCACGGTGCCTCGGAGCAGGGCCGGGGCCAGGGCGGGCGAGAAGGCGCAGGACGGGAACCCGCCGGACGGCGCGGCCGCGGAGCCCGCCGCCGGGAGCGCCCGGCACGGCGCGGGAAAGCAGGCCTTCCGGCTGCGGTTCAGACGCGACCGCACCCTGATCCTGATGACCCTGCCCGCGGTCGCCCTGTTGCTCGTCTTCACCTACATACCGGTGCTGGGCAACGTGGTCGCCTTCCAGGACTACGACCCCTATCTGAGCGACAACGGCTTCGTCGCCATCTTCGAGAGCCCCTGGACCGGACTCGAGAACTTCCAGCGGATCTTCGCCGACTCGCAGTTCTGGCACGCCGTGCAGAACACGTTCGTCCTGTTCTTCCTCCAGCTCGTGCTCTACTTCCCGATCCCGGTCGCCCTCGCCCTCCTCATCAACAGCGTGGTCAGACCCCGGGTCCGGGCCGTCGCCCAGGCGGTCATGTACCTCCCGCACTTCTTCTCCTGGGTCCTCGTCGTCACCGTCTTCCAGCAGATCTTCGGCGGCGCGGGGATCATCGCCCAGACCCTGCGCCGCCACGGCCACCAGGGCATCGACCTGATGACCGACCCGGGGATCTTCAAGTTCCTGGTGACGGCCGAGGGCGTCTGGAAGGACGCGGGCTGGGGCATCATCGTCTTCCTCGCCGCTCTCGCGTCCGTGTCGCCCGACCTGTACGAGGCCGCCGCCATGGACGGGGCCGGCCGCTGGCGCCGGATGTGGCACATCACCCTGCCCGCCCTGCGCCCGGTGATCGCCCTCCTGCTGGTGCTGCGCGTGGGCGACGCGCTCACCGTCGGCTTCGAGCAACTCCTGCTCCAACGTGACGCGGTGGGCCCCGGAGCCTCCGAGGTCCTCGACACCTACGTGTGGTGGAACGGCATCCGCAACCAGGACTTCGGCTACGCCGCGGCGGCCGGACTGATCAAGGGGGTGGTCGGCCTCGGGCTCGTCCTGGCGGCCAACAAGGCCGCCCACCTCATGGGCGAGCAGGGGGTGTACGAGAAATGACCGCCGTGACCCGGGCACCGGGCGACAGGCACCGCCGCTGGGCGGCGCCGCCCCGGCCGCCCTGGGAGGAGGAGCCGTCGAAGGCCGGCCTCGCGGGCAAGGGGATCGCCCTCGGCCTGGCCGCCTTCGCGATCCTCTTCCCGCTGTGGATCGTCGTCGTCACCAGTCTCCAGTCGAAGAAGACCATCGACGCGGCCGGCGGCCTCGTCGTCGTCCCCCAGGGCGTCACCTTCATCGCCTACCGGGAACTGCTCACCGGCGGCCAGGTGCAGCGCGCCGCGCTCGTCAGCGTCGGAGTGACCCTGACCGGAACCCTGTTCAGCATGGCGGTCTCGGTGCTGTGCGCGTACGGCCTCTCCCGGACCGGGTCGCTCGGCCACCGCTGGTTCCTGATGCTGCTGCTCGCCACGATGTTCTTCGGCGCCGGCCTCATCCCCACCTATCTGCTGGTACAGGCGCTCGGCCTGACCGACACCTATCTCGCGCTGATCCTCCCCAGCGCCGTGAGCGTGTTCAACATCCTGGTGCTGCGGGCGTTCTTCATGGGCATCTCGCCCGAACTCGTCGACAGCGCCCGCATCGACGGCGCGGGCGACTGGCGCATCCTGTGGCAGATCGTGATGCCGCTCTCCCGCGCCGTCCTCGCGGTCATCTCGCTGTTCTACGCGGTCGGTTACTGGAGCGCCTGGTTCAACGCCTCCATCTACCTGAGCGACCAGGACATGATGCCGCTGCAGAACGTCATGATCCAGTTGGTGCAGAAGCAGGAACGGCCGGTCGGCCTCGCCACCCAGATCAACACCGGCCAACTGTCGCCGCTCGCCGTCCAGATGGCCGTCATGGTGCTGGCGCTGCTGCCCGTCGCCGTCCTCTCGCCCTTCGTCCAGCGGCACTTCAAGAAGGGCATGCTCACCGGCGCCGTGAAGGGCTGACCCGGCCGGCCCTCCCCGCCGGGACACCCCAACCGCCCGCGCCATCCCTCCAGCTCGCCGCGGCCGGCCTGCTCCTGACCGGCGGCCGGCCGCGGCGGACCACATCTCTCACCCCGATCGAGGTGGCTCATGCGCACGCCCCCAGGAACCGGCGAAGAGACCGGGCGGCCGAGTCTGAGCGACGCCACCCGGGGCCGCATCCTGTTCGGCGGCGACTACAACCCCGAGCAGTGGCCCGAGGAGATCTGGCACGAGGACGTCCGCCTCATGAAGGAGGCCGGCGTCAACTCCGTCACCGTCGGGGTCTTCTCCTGGGCGAGACTCGAACCACGCCCGGGAGCCCGCGAGTTCGGGTGGCTGGACCGGCTGATGGACCTGATGCACGAGCACGGTGTCGGCGTCGTGCTCGCCACCCCCACCTCCTCGCCACCGCCCTGGATGGGCCGGCTGCACCCCGAGACCCTGCCCCGGGACGAGGACGGCCGCGTCGAATGGTGGGGGTCACGACAGCACTTCTCGCACTCCAGCGCCGTCTACCGCCGCTGTGCCGCCGCCATCACCGAGGACCTCGCCGCCCGCTACGCGGGCCACCCCGCGCTCACGATGTGGCACATCAACAACGAGTACTGCACCTTCGACCACGGCGACGAAGCGGCCACCGCTTTCCGGCGCTGGCTCCGGAGGAGATACGGCACCGTCGAGGCACTCAACACGGCCTGGGGCACGGCCTTCTGGGGCCAGGCCTACGACGACTGGCACGAGGTGATCCCACCGCGCCGAGCCCACTACATGAAGAACCCGACGCAGGTCCTCGACTTCAAACGGTTCACCTCCGACATGCTCCTGGAGTGTCACCTCGCCGAGCGGGACATCGTCCGCCGCCACAGCCCCGGCATCCCGGTGACCACCAACTTCATGCCGATGTGGGTGGGCCAGGACGCCTGGCGGTGGGCCCGGGAGGAGGACGTCGTCTCGGTCGACCTCTACCCCGACCCGCGCGACCCCCTCGGAGCGCAGCACGGAGCACTCGTCCAGGACATGACGCGCTCCCAGGCGGCGGGCGGCCCCTGGATGCTCATGGAACAGGCCGCCGGAGCGGTCAACTGGCGCGGGGTGAACCACCCCAAGCCACGCGGGCTGAACCGCCTGTGGTCCCTGCAGGCCGTGGCGCGCGGCGCCGACGCCGTCTGCTACTTCCAGTGGCGCCAGTCCCGGCAGGGCGCCGAGAAGTTCCACTCCGGGATGATCGGCCACGCGGGGGAGCGGGGCCGTACCTTCCAGGAGATCAAACGGATCGGTGCCGAACTGGCACTCCTCGCACCACACGTGACGGGCACCCGGGTCGAGGCGGACATCGCGGTCCTGCACGACTGGGATTCCTGGTGGGCGGGAGCGCACGACGGCCGGCTGTCCGCGGAGAACGACTGCGCCGAGGTCGTACGGGCCTGGCACCGCGCCCTGTGGGAGGCCCACCTCACCACGGCGTTCGCCCATCCCGAGCACGACCTCTCCGCGTACCGGATGGTCGTCGTGCCCCAGCTCTACCTGCTCACCGACGCGGCCGTCGAGAACCTCCTCGCCTACGCGCGCGCCGGCGGCACACTCGTCTGCGGCTTCCTCACCGGAGTCGCGGACCAGGACGACCGGGTGCGGCCGGGCGGCATGGACGAGCGGCTGCGCGCGCTGTTCGGCATCCGGGTGCTGCACGAATGGTGGCCGCTGGACGCGGGGGAGAAGGTGGCGTGCGACGGCTTCACGGGCACGCTCTGGTCCGAGGAGATCGAGGCCGAGGACGCCGCGGCCGTCGAGGCCCGCTACCGCGGCGGCGAACTCGACGGACTGCCCGCCGTGCTCCGCAGGGGCACCGCCCGCTACCTCTCCACGCTCCCCGAACCGGCCGCCCTGCGCGCCCTGCTGGCGCGGGCGGCCCTGAGCGCGGGCGCCCGGACGGTGCTCGACGGACTGCCCGAGGGGGTCGAGGCCGTCCGGCGCGGCGACCTGCTCTTCCTGCTCAATCACGGGCGCGCCCCGGTGACCGTCGAGGTGCCGGGCAGCCACCGCGACCTGCTCGGCGGCGCGTCCGTGCGGGACTCCGTACGACTGGAGCGGTACGGAGCGGCGGTGCTCGCCCCATGACCGCTCAGGCCCGCCCCGGCCCCCACACGGACCGCCCCGCGGCGGAGGACGGCCCCGGCTCCGTTCCCGTCCACGGCACCTGGGAACCCCGGCCCGCCGCCCGCTGGGAGGACGCCTTCCTGAGCGGCAACGGCACCCACGGCGCCATGGTGTTCGGCGATCCGGACGACGACCGGGTCATCGTCACCCATCACCGTCTGGTCCGCCCCAACGGCAGCTCGCGGGCCCGCCCGCCCGAACTCGCCGACCGCCTCACCGACGTGCAGGACCGGCTGCTCGCCGGAGACGTGAGAGCCGGCGAGGACTTCACCGACGGCCGGCCGCTGCTGTGGGTGCAGCCCTTCCACCCGGCGTTCCAGGTGCGGCTGCGCCGCCCCGTCGGGGAACCGCGCGGCTGCCGGCGCGAGAGCGACTTCACCACCGGGGTCGTCCGCGCCCTGTGCGGCGACCGGCGCGCCGAGGTGTTCGTCTCGCGCGCAGACGACGTGATCACGCAGTACGTGACCGCTCCCGGCCCCGCGACCGAGGTGACGCTGGACCACCGGCTGCCGGGAGCGCCCCCGGACCTGGCCGTGGAGCACGGAGCCGTCCACACCCCCGAGGGCGCCCTGCTCACCCTGCGCGCCCGCTATCCCGGCAGCGACCTGGCGTACACCGGAGTCACCCTCCTCGTCACGGACGGCGCCGTCCGTCCCGCGCTCACCGGCGTACGCGTCGACGGCGCCCGCTCGATGCTGCTGCTCACCCGGGTGCGCCGGCACCCCGGGGCCCCGGACGTCCTCGCCGAGCTCCGCGCACTGCGGGACCTGCTGCCCGAGGCCGGGCACGGCCCCGAGGACACCGGGCACGCGTACGCCCACCTGCTCGCCCGGCACACCGACCTCCACCGCGCCGCCTACCTCCGCGTCACCCTCGACCTGGGCGCCGACCCCGCCGAACGGGCGCTGCCCGGATCGGAACTGGTCCTGCGCCCGAGGAGCCCGGCCCTCCTGGAACGGCTCTTCGCGGCCGGCCGGTACCACCTGCTGTCCGCGTCCGGCACCCTCCCGCCACGCCTGACGGGCCTGTGGACCGGCGACTGGGACACCGCCTGGTCCGGGGCGTTCACCACGGACGCCAACCTCAACCTGCAGACGGCGTCCGCCGCCGCGGCCGCCCTCCCCGAGGTCACCGAGGCGCACGCGGCCCTGGTCCACGGCCAGTTGCCGCACTGGCGGGACAACGCCCGGGCCGTCTTCGGCGCCCGCGGCGTGGTCGCCCCCGCCCACACCGACGGCGAGTCGGGCCACACCTACCACCTCAGCCGCGCCTACCCGCTGCACGTGTGGACCGCGGGCGCCGACTGGCTGCTCAAGCCCCTCGTGGACCACGACGAGACCCGCGGCGCCCGCGACCCGCGCCTCGCCGCCGCCCTCGCCGAGACCGCCCGCTTCTACGAGGACTTCCTCACCCGGACCGACGCCGCCGGCCACCTGGTGATCGTGCCGTCCTACTCCCCGGAGAACCGGCCCGCGAACGCGAGCTGGGTGACCGTCAACGCCGCCATGGACCTCTCGGCGGCCCGGCACGCCCTGCACACGGCGGCCGCCTACCACCCGGGCCCCGCCGCCGAACGCTGGCTCGCCCTCGTCGACCGGCTGCCGCCCCACCGGGTCAACTCCGACGGCGCGCTGGCCGAATGGGCCCGCCCCGGACTCGACGACACCTACGACCACCGGCACCTCAGCCACCTCTACGGCGTCTGGCCCCTCGACGAGATCAACCCCTACGACACCCCCGGCCTCGCCGCCGCGGCCCACCGCGCCCTCGAACTGCGCGGTGCCGAGAACGACTCGGCGCACGGCCACCTCCACCACGCCCTGGTGGCCGCCCGGCTGCGCGACGCCGGACGGGTGGCGGGGGCCCTCGACGACGTCCTGGCCGGGGACTTCTTCCACGTCTCCCTGATGAGCGCCCACTACCCGAACCGGCACGTCTACAACGCCGACGCCGCCCACACCCTGCCGGCCGTCCTCATCGAGGCACTCGTCCAGTCCACCCCACGGCGGCTCGTCCTCTTCCCGGCGCTCCCCACGAGCCTGCCGAGCGGCGAACTCCACGGCGTCCGTACGAGGTTCGGCGCCCGGGCCGACCTCACCTGGACCCCCGAGGGCGCCATCGTCGTCCTGCGGCCGGACCGCACCTGCCGCATCGAACTCCGGACTTCCGCCGGCGCGCGACCGCTCTCCCTGAGCGCCGGAGAAGACCGCGTCCTCACCCTGGGGCCGCGGTAGCCCCCTGAACATCCCCCCACCCATGAAAGGGACCTCATGGCGCTTCGTACACGGAACAGGATCACCAGAGCCCTGATCGCCCCCGCCCTGGCGCTCGGAGCGACGATCGGTCTCGCCTCGGCCCCCGCCCAGGCCGCCGTCTGGTCCTCCTGCGACCAGTGGGGCAACACCACCCTCAACGGCTACACGCTCTACAACAACATCTGGGGCTCCGGAGCGGGCAGCCAGTGCGTCTGGGCCAACTCCGGCACCAACTGGGGCGTCTGGGCGAACCACCCCGCCACCGGCGGCATCAAGTCCTACCCCAACTCCAAGAAGTACGTGGGCAAGACGATCGCCGGGCTGTCCTCCCTCACCAGCAGCTACGACGTCACCGTCCCGTCCTCCGGCGCGTACAACACCTCGTACGACATCTGGGACACCGGCTACGCCCACGAGATCATGCTGTGGGTCAACTACAACGGAGCCGTCGGCGCGCTCGGCACCTCGCAGGGAACGCTCACGCTGAACGGCAACACCTGGACCGTGTACAAGGGCAACAACGGCGCGAACGACGTCTTCTCGTTCCTGCGCAGCTCCGACTCCAGCTCCGGCACCATGAACATCCTCCCGATCCTGCGGTGGATCGCGAACACCAAGGGCTGGATGTCGAGCGGCGCGACCATCGGCGACGTGCAGTTCGGCTTCGAGATCACCTCCTCGGCGGGCGGCCTCGACTTCGTCACGAACAACCTGACGGTCAGCAGCGGCTGACCCGGGCAGAAGGCGCGGCCGGTCCCTCGCCGGGGGCCGGCCGCACCTGGGGACGCTCTAGGCCGTGTCCGCCACGGGCAGCCGTGCGCCGTCCCGCAGGAACAGCGGGATCCGGTCCAGCGGCGCGTCCACCGTCACCCACGCGCCGCCCTCGTACGACTCCCCGGTCCACGCGTCCGTCCAGCGCGCGCCCGCCGGGAGATACGCCGTACGGGCCGTCGCGCCCGCGGTCAGGACCGGAGCCACCAGCAGATCGGGGCCCAGGAGATAGGCGTCGTCCACCGACCAGGCCGCCTGGTCGCCGGGGAACTCCAGGAGCAGCGGGCGCATCACCGGCAGCCCCTCCTCGTGCGCCTCCCGCATCACGTCCAGCAGATACGGCTTCAGGCGTTCCCGCAGCCGCAGGTACTTCTCCATGACGGCGCCGGCCTCCTCGCCGTACGACCAGACCTCGTTCGGGCCGCCGGTCATGGCGGGACCGAGCGGCAGCCCCGGGTCGCGGAAGCCGTGCAGCCGCATCAGCGGCGACAGCGCGCCGAACTGGAACCAGCGCACCATGACCTCGCGATACGCCGGGTCGTCCGGGTCGCCGCCGTGGAAGCCGCCGATGTCCGTGTTCCACCAGGGGATCCCCGACAGCGCGGTGTTGAGCCCCGCGGCGATCTGCCGCCGCAGGGTCGCGAAGTCGGTCCCGATGTCGCCCGACCACAGAGCCGCACCGTAGCGCTGACTGCCCGCCCAGGCCGAGCGGTTGAGGGAGACGATCTCGGTCTCCCCGGCGGCGCGCAGGCCCTCGTAGAACGTACGGGCGTTCTCCCGCGGGTAGAGGTTGCCCACTTCGAGCCCCGGGCCCGCGTGATAGCGGAGGTTCTCGGAGAAGCCCGGCTTCAGTTCCGGCTCGCACGCGTCCAGCCAGAAGGCCGAGATCCCGTACGGGTCGAGATAGTTCTCCTTCACCCGCGACCACAGGAAGTCACGCGCCTCGGGGTTCGTGGCGTCGTAGAAGGCCACCTGGACCGTGGACGCGACCTGCTTGTCCGGCCAGTCGGCGTGCGCCATCGGCCCGTACTCGGTGCCGATGAACCAGCCCCGCTGCTCCATGAGCGCGTGGTTCTCCGAGAGCGGCGAGACCGACGGCCAGACGGACACGACCAGCTTCACGCCGAGACCGGCGAGTTCGGCCTGCATGGCCGCCGGGTCGGGCCACTCGGCCGGGTCGAACCTCCAGTCGCCGAGATGGGTCCAGTGGAAGAAGTCGCAGACGATGACCGAGAGCGGCAGACCTCGGCGCTTGTACTCCCGTGCCACGTCCAGGAGTTCGTCCTGGGTGCGGTAGCGCAGCTTGCACTGCCAGAACCCGGCCGCCCACTCGGGCAGCATCGGCGTCCGGCCCGTGACCGCGCTGTAGCGGCGCTGGGCGTCGGCCGGCGTGCCCGCGGTGATCCAGTAGTCGATCTGCCGGGCCGAGTCGGCGACCCAGCGGGTGCCGTTGCCCGCGAGTTCCACCCGGCCGATGGCCGGGTTGTTCCACAGGAGGGTGTAGCCGCGGCTGGAGGTGAGCACCGGCACGGTGACCTCGGCGTTGCGCTGGATCAGGTCCAGGACCGCGCCCTTCTGGTCGAACAGCCCGTGCTGGTGCTGCCCGAGGCCGTACAGCCGCTCGCCGTCGTACGCGGCGAAGCGCTGCTCCAGCCGGTGGTGGCCGTTGCCGGTGGGGGTGTACAGCCGTGATCCGGGCCACCAGAAGTGGGCGCGCTCCTCGGCGAGGAGTTCACCGCCGTCCGAGGTCCGGGTGAAGCGGATCAGGCCCTCGGCGCTCACCTCGACGGTCAGCGTGCCCACCGTCAACCGGCTCTCGGCGTCGCCGAGTTCCAGCGTGCTCACGGTGTCCCGCGGCTCGTCGAGCAGCGCTCCGGGCAGCCCTTCGAGCAGGGGGCCGCCGAGCCGGGCGCGGACCCGCACGGCATCGGGACCCCAGGGCTCGATCCGGACCGTCTCGGTGCGCCCGCTCCACTCCAGCGCGCCGTCCCGTTCACGGAACGTGCCGACGGTGGGGGAGGACTGCGCGAGGCCGACCTGGGGCTGGACTGCGGCGGACTGATTCACGTGGATGCTCCTGAAGCGGGGTCCTGAAGCGGGGTCCTGAGGCGGGGTGCGGACAGAGCGGCACGGGGAGGGCACGCGGACAGCGGTGTCCGGCGGAGGGTTCGCCGGGGTCTCACGACGGGGGCGCCGGCCGGGTGTGCCCCCGAGGGGAAGCGGATCAGGGAGCGGCCGGCGCCGGCCCCGTGCTCGCCCGTACCGTCAACTCGGGTGCGAGCAGGACGACCTCGTCCTTGCCCCGCCCTTCGAGCTTGGCGATCAGATGCTCGACCGCATGGCGGCCCATGTCCTGCGCGGGGATGGCGACCGACGTCAGCCGCACCGAGGCCTGGGTGGCGACCTGGTCCGGGCAGATCGCGATCACCGAGACGTCCTCGGGCACGGCACGGCCCTTCTGGCGCAGCAGCGCGAGCAGCGGTTCGACCGCCGACTCGTTCTGCACGACGAAGCCCGTGGTGCCCGGGCGCTCGTCGAGGATGCGGGCGAGGGTGAGGGCCATCGCGTCGTAGCCGCCCTCGCAGGGCCGGTGCAGCACACCCAGCCCCAACTCCCGCGAGCGGGCGCGGAGTCCGTCGAGCGTCCGCACGGCGAAACCGGTGTGCCGCTCGTAGACGGCGGGGGCCTCGCCGATGACAGCGATGTCACGGTGACCGAGCAGCGCCAGATGCTCGGCACACAGCGCACCCGTGGCCCCGAAGTCGAGGTCGACGCAGGTCAGGTCGGTGGTGTCGGCGGGGAGCCCGATGAGCACGGACGGCTGGTCCGTGGCGCGCAGCAACGGCAGCCGCTCGTCGTCGAGTTCGACGTCCATCAGGATCATCGCGTCGGCGAGCCCGCTGCCGGTGACCCGGCGCACCGCGTCGGGCCCCTCCTCGCCGGTGAGCAGCAGGACGTCGTACCCGTGCGTCCGGGCGCAGGTGGCCACGGCGATGGCGATTTCCATCATCACCGGTACGTACATGTCGGTGCGCAGCGGGACCATCAGCGCGATGATGTTGGACCGGTTGCTCGCCAGGGCGCGGGCGCCCGCGTTCGGGTGGTAGCCGAGTTCCTGGATGCTCCGCTCGACCCGCTGCCGGGTGGTCGCGGAGATGGACCGCTTGCCGCTGAGGACATAGCTCACCGTGCTCGCCGAGACTCCGGCGTGCTGGGCGACCTCGGCGAGGGTGACCATCCAGCTCTCCCAGTTTTGTGAAGCGCTTCGACAGTGCGCGCGGTACCGATCGGGGCGAATGAGGGTGGCTCGACACTAGCCCGGTGGAGGAATGGTGTCCATAGGCTGTCGAAGCGCTTCGACAGCCCTTTCCCGGCCTCGGTTCCCCGCCGCGACGCGATGGTGGGTCCCGGCCGCGACGCACCTCCCGGCGGTCGGGCGGCACGTCGAGCGACACGTCCCCCGTTCGGCGCATCCAGACCGTCCCCCGGAGCGGGCCCCCGGCGCAACACCCATGGCCGGTTCGCGGGGGAGCGCATCGGGCCGAACGCTGCGCGAGGACTGGTGGGGTCATCCGGAATCGGGTAAATACGATCGAGTAGAACCGGTCGGTAATGGACTGTCCCAAGATCCCTATTCGCGGCGAGGTGAGCCTCATGTCCGCCACACCCCACCAGCCCACAGTCACCGAACGCGAAGCCCGACAGGTCGCCGAGGCCGCGCGCGAACAGGACTGGCGCAAGCCCAGCTTCGCGAAGGAACTCTTCCTCGGCCGCTTCCGGCTCGACCTGATCCACCCGCACCCGCTCCCGGCCGACGAGGACACGCTGCGCGGCGAGGAGTTCCTGGCCAAACTGCGGGACTTCTGCGAGACGAAGATCGACTCCGCCCGGATCGAGCGCGAGGCACGGATCCCGGACGAGACCATCACCGGGCTCAAGGAACTCGGCGCCCTCGGCATGAAGATCGACACCAAGTACGGCGGCCTGGGCCTCACCCAGGTGTACTACAACAAGGCCCTCGCCCTGGTCGGCTCCGTGAACCCGGCGCTCGGCGCGCTGCTCTCGGCCCACCAGTCGATCGGTGTGCCCCAGCCGCTGAAGCTCTTCGGCACCCAGGAGCAGCGGGACGTCTTCCTGCCCCGCTGCGCCCGTACCGACATCTCGGCCTTCCTGCTCACCGAGCCGGACGTCGGCTCCGACCCGGCGCGGCTCGCCACGACCGCCGTGCCGGACGGCGACGACTACATCCTCGACGGGGTGAAGCTCTGGACGACGAACGGCGTCGTCGCCGACCTCCTCGTCGTCATGGCGCGCGTCCCGAAGTCCGAGGACCGCAAGGGCGGCATCACGGCCTTCGTGGTGGAGGCCGCCTCGGAGGGCATCACCGTCGAGAACCGCAACGCGTTCATGGGCCTGCGCGGCCTGGAGAACGGCGTCACCCGCTTCCACCAGGTGCGCGTGCCGGCCGCCAACCGCATCGGACCCGAGGGCGCGGGCCTGAAGATCGCCCTCACCACGCTCAACACCGGCCGCCTCTCGCTGCCCGCGATGTGCGTCGGCGCCGGCAAGTGGTGCCTGAAGATCGCCCGTGAGTGGACGTCCGTGCGCGAGCAGTGGGGCAAGCCGGTCGCCTTCCACGAGGCCGTCGGCTCCAAGATCTCCTTCATCGCGGCCACCACCTTCGCGCTGGAGGCGGTGCTCGACCTGTCCTCGCAGATGGCCGACGAGAACCGCAACGACATCCGCATCGAGGCCGCGCTCGCCAAGCTGTACGGCTCCGAGATGGCCTGTCTGATGGCCGACGAACTGGTCCAGATCCGCGGCGGCCGCGGCTTCGAGACGGCCGCGTCTCTGGCGGCCCGCGGCGAGCGCGCGGTCCCCGCCGAACAGGTCCTGCGCGACCTGCGCATCAACCGCATCTTCGAGGGCTCCACGGAGATCATGCACCTGCTGATCGCCCGGGAGGCCGTCGACGCCCACCTCTCGGTCGCCGGCGACCTCATCGACCCCGACAAGTCCCTCTCGGAGAAGGCGAAGGCGGGCGCGAACGCCGGTGTCTTCTACGCCAAGTGGCTGCCGAAACTGGTCGCCGGCGCGGGTCAGCTCCCGCGCTCGTACAGCGAGTTCGACCAGGACGTGGACCTCTCCACGCATCTGCGGTACGTGGAGCGCAACGCCCGCAAGCTCGCCCGGTCCACCTTCTACGCGATGTCGCGCTGGCAGGGCCGCATGGAGACCAAGCAGGGCTTCCTGGGCCGGATCGTCGACATCGGGGCCGAGCTCTTCGCCATGAGCGCGGCCTGTGTACGGGCGGAGCACCTGCGCAAGAAGGGCGATCACGGGCGCGAGGCCTACCAGCTCGCCGACGCCTTCTGCCGCCAGTCCCGCATCCGGGTCGAGGAACTCTTCGGACGCCTGTGGACCAACACCGACGACCTCGACCGCAAGGTCGTCAAGGGGGTCCTGTCGGGCACCTACACCTGGTTGGAGGAAGGCGTCCTGGACCCCTCGGGCGAAGGCCCCTGGATCGCCGACGCCACTCCCGGCGCGAGCACCCGGGAGAACGTGCACCGGCCCATTCGCTGACCCTCGTCCCGCGACCGCGCACGGGCCCGCCGGCGGACGGCCCGTGCGCGGCCGTACCCGGCGGCCGCCGGGGCCCACGACCCGAGGCGGCGCGCACCGGGAGGCACACCCGGACACACGTCCGGACGCAACCTGGACGCACGCCTCCGCCCGGGCTTCCCGACGCGCCCGGGCACCCCGTTCACGGGGAGAGTCGGTGGGAATGAGGGACGCCCTGTCTTTCGGCGGCCGCGATGCGGCCACAATGGGGGGATGAGCGACAGTCCAGCCCCCCTCGCTGATCCGCATCTCGTCTTCGACCCCGTGAACGGAGTCCGGGATGTCGTGATCCTCGGTTCCACCGGATCGATCGGCACCCAGGCCATCGACCTCGTGCTGCGCAACCCCGACCGGTTCCGGGTCACCGCGCTGGCTGCCGCCGGCGGCAGGGTCGCCCTGCTCGCCGAGCAGGCGCACCGGCTGCGGGTACGGACGGTCGCCGTCGCGCGCGAGGACGCCGTCCCGGCGCTCAGGGAGGCCCTCGCGGCCCTGTACGCGCCCGGCGAGACCCTGCCCGAGATCCTCGCCGGACCGGACGCGGCCACCCAGGTCGCCGCGTCGGACTGTCACACCGTCCTCAACGGCATCACCGGTTCCATCGGCCTCGCGCCCACCCTCGCCGCGCTGGAGGCGGGCCGCACCCTCGCGCTCGCCAACAAGGAGTCGCTCATCGTCGGCGGCCCGCTGGTCAAGGCGCTGGCGAAGCCGGGCCAGATCATCCCGGTCGACTCCGAGCACGCGGCCCTGTTCCAGGCGCTGGCCTCGGGTACCCGTGCCGATGTGCGCAAGCTCGTGGTGACCGCCTCCGGGGGACCGTTCCGCGGCCGTACGAAGGCGGAGCTGGCGAACGTGGCACCGGCCGACGCCCTCGCGCACCCCACCTGGGCCATGGGCCCGGTCATCACCGTCAACTCCGCGACCCTGGTCAACAAGGGACTGGAAGTCATCGAGGCACACCTCCTCTACGACATTCCCTTCGACCGCATTGAGGTGGTCGTGCACCCGCAGTCGTATGTCCACTCGATGGTGGAATTCACGGACGGCTCGACGATCGCCCAGGCGACGCCCCCCGACATGCGGGGGCCCATCGCCATCGGTGTCGGCTGGCCCGAACGCGTCCCGGACGCGGCGCCCGCCTTCGACTGGACGAAGGCGTCGAGCTGGGAGTTCTTCCCGCTCGACAACGACGCCTTCCCGTCGGTGGGACTCGCCCGGCACGTGGGGCAGCTCGCGGGTACGGCCCCGGCGGTGTTCAATGCCGCCAACGAGGAGTGCGTGGACGCGTTCCTGAACGGCACACTGCCGTTCAACGGGATCATGGAGACCGTCACCCGGGTCGTCGAGGAACACGGCACACCGCGTACGGGAACTTCCCTGACCCTCGCGGACGTCCTCGAAGCGGAGACCTGGGCACGGGCCCGGGCCCGTGAACTGACGGCACAGACGACAATCGCGGAGGCTCGTGCATGACGACCCTGATGATGATCCTCGGCATAGTCGTCTTCGTGGTCGGCCTGCTGATCTCGATCGCGTGGCACGAGCTGGGACATCTGTCGACGGCCAAACTGTTCGGCATCCGGGTGCCGCAGTACATGGTCGGCTTCGGGCCGACCATCTGGTCGCGCAAGAAGGGCGACACCGAGTACGGCATCAAGGCCGTTCCGCTCGGCGGCTACATCCGCATGATCGGGATGTTCCCGCCCGGCCCGGACGGCCGGATCGAGGCCCGCTCGACGTCCCCCTTCCGGGGCATGATCGAGGACGCCCGGTCGGCCGCCTTCGAGGAACTGCAGCCCGGCGACGACACCCGCCTCTTCTACACGCGCAAGCCGTGGAAGCGCGTGATCGTGATGTTCGCCGGTCCTTTCATGAACCTGATCCTCGCCGTCGCGATCTTCCTCGGCGTGATGATGACGTTCGGCGTCCAGACCCAGACCACCACGGTCGGCAAGGTCTCCGACTGCGTCATCCAGCAGAGCGAGAACCGCACGAAGTGCGCCAAGGACGACCAGGCGGCCCCCGCCAAGGCCGCCGGGCTCCGCGGCGGCGACAAGATCGTCGCCTTCGACGGCAAGCCGGTCGACGACTGGGCGGCCCTCCAGTCCGACATCCGGGCCAACCCCGGCAAGGACGTCACGATCACCGTCGAGCGCAACGGACAGCAGGTCCCCCTGAAGGCCCACCTGATCAAGAACCAGGTGAGCAAGACCGACGGCAACGGCGGCTACGTCGAGGGCAAGTACGTGTACGCCGGCTTTCTCGGCTTCACGCCCGCCTCCGGCATCGTCGAGCAGTCCTTCGGCCAGTCCGTGGACCGCATGGGCGACATGATGCAGAACGGCATCGAGTCCCTGGTCTCGCTGCCCGGCAAGGTGCCCGACCTGTGGAACGCCGCCTTCGGCGACGCTCCGCGCAAGGCCGACTCCCCGATGGGCGTGGTCGGCGCGGCCCGCATCGGCGGCGACGTCTTCACCCTGGACATCCCCGCGTCGCAGCAGGTCGCAATGATGCTGCTGCTCGTCGCCGGGTTCAACCTCTCCCTGTTCCTGTTCAACATGCTCCCGCTGCTGCCGCTCGACGGCGGGCACATCGCGGGCGCCCTGTGGGAGTCCCTGCGCCGGAACCTCGCCCGGGTGCTGCGCCGCCCGGACCCGGGCCCGTTCGACGTGGCGAAGCTGATGCCGGTGGCCTACGTGGTGGCCGGGATCTTCGTCTGCTTCACGGTCCTCGTCCTCATCGCGGACGTCGTAAATCCCGTGAAAATCTCTTAGTCATACTGCGTTGGTGGCGGCCGGACACCCTGGGTGTCCGGCCGCCTTCCATTGAGTGGGTTTGAGTGCCGGGGGCGTGATGTGCTCGGTGGCGCGCTCGTACCGTAATCTCGAAGCCCGGAGCCCACGATTTCCGGGACCTTGATCCATAACTTGGGGTTGCACAGCAGATGACTGCGATTTCTCTCGGCATGCCGTCCGTTCCGACCAAGCTGGCCGAGCGCCGGAAGACCCGGCAGATCCAGGTCGGGACCGTGGCCGTGGGCGGAGACGCTCCCGTCTCGGTGCAGTCGATGACGACCACGCGCACGTCGGACATCGGCGCCACGCTCCAGCAGATCGCGGAGCTGACCGCGTCCGGCTGCCAGATCGTGCGGGTGGCCTGTCCCACCCAGGACGACGCCGACGCGCTCGCCACCATCGCCAAGAAGTCCCAGATCCCCGTCATCGCGGACATCCACTTCCAGCCGAAGTACGTGTTCGCCGCGATCGACGCCGGCTGCGCGGCCGTCCGTGTCAACCCCGGCAACATCAAGCAGTTCGACGACCAGGTCAAGGAGATCGCGCGGGCCGCCAAGGACACCGGCACCCCGATCCGGATCGGCGTCAACGCCGGCTCGCTCGACAAGCGGCTGCTCCAGAAGTACGGCAAGGCCACGCCCGAGGCGCTCGTCGAGTCCGCGCTGTGGGAGGCGTCCCTCTTCGAGGAGCACGACTTCCGTGACATCAAGATCTCGGTCAAGCACAACGACCCGGTCGTCATGGTCAACGCCTACCGCCAGCTCGCCGCCGCCTGCGACTACCCGCTCCACCTCGGCGTGACCGAGGCCGGCCCCGCCTTCCAGGGCACCATCAAGTCGGCCGTCGCGTTCGGCGCCCTGCTCTCCGAGGGCATCGGCGACACCATCCGCGTCTCCCTCTCGGCCCCGCCGGTCGAGGAGGTCAAGGTCGGCCTGCAGATCCTCCAGTCGCTGAACCTGCGCCAGCGCGGCCTGGAGATCGTCTCCTGCCCGTCCTGCGGCCGCGCCCAGGTCGACGTCTACAAGCTGGCCGAAGAGGTCACCGCCGGGCTCACCGGCATGGAGGTCCCGCTGCGCGTCGCCGTCATGGGCTGCGTCGTCAACGGTCCCGGCGAGGCCCGCGAGGCCGACCTCGGCGTCGCCTCCGGCAACGGCAAGGGCCAGATCTTCGTGAAGGGCGAGGTCATCAAGACCGTCCCCGAGTCGAAGATCGTGGAGACCCTGATCGAAGAGGCGATGAAGCTCGCCGAGCAGATGGAGGCCGACGGAATCGCCTCCGGCGAGCCGACGGTCTCCGTGGCGGGCTGACGCCCCCGGCAGTTCGTACGAGGCCCCCGGGCCCCGCGCGTCCCCCGAACCCAGCGATCCGACACCGGACCGGCAGGGCACTCGGGGAGCGCGGGGAACCGGGGGCCTTCGCCGTTCCGGCGCGTCCGGCGGCCCGGGTTCACCGACAGGCGCGCGGCGGGTCCGGGAGCGACGATGGGTCGGTGCGCCGGACGACACGGATCCGGCGCCGGTTTCCGCAGGCACGAAGGGCAGGGCGCGACCACCGTCCCCCTCACGCGACCGCACGGCCGGACGCCCGGCCCAGGAGGCACACCATGACCGCTGATCGAGAAGAGCGGGTGACACCTCGCCCGCCGGACATCGCCGGCCAGACGGTCGTGGTGATCGGAGCGAGCGCGGGTATCGGACGGGAGACGGCCCGGCAGGTGCGCGCGGGCGGCGGGCGCCTGGTCCTGGTCGGCCGGAATCCCGACCGTCTGGAGGAAGCGGCACGTGAACTCCGGCCGGTCGCCACCGCGGCCTTCGACGCGAGCGACAGCGGACGCCTCGCGGAGTTCTTCGAGAACCTGTCCGGGCCGGTCGACCACATCCTGCTCACGGCGGGGAGCCCGGCCTACATGCCCCTGGACACCATGGACCTGGCCGAGGCGAGCCGGGCGTTCGCCCAGCGTCTGTCCATGACCCTCGGTGTCGCCCTCGGCAGCCGCGACAAGGTCCGGGCCGGAGGCACCCTGATCTTCATCGGCGGCACCGGCGGCCGCCGGCCCGGACCCGGCATGGCGGTCGTGGGCGCCATGACCGCGGCCCTGCCCGCCCTCACCGCCAACCTGGCGCTCGAACTCGCACCGATCCGGGCGAACCTCATCGCCCCCGGATTCGTCGACACCCCCCTGTCCGCCGCGCTCCTCGGCGACCGGCTCGAAGCACGCCGGGAGGAGCTGCGCCGGACGCTTCCCATCGGACGGGTCGTGGGCCCCGGGGACGTGGCCGCGCTCGCCGTCCACGTCATGGTCAACGAAGCGCTCACCGGGGCGACCTTCGACGTGGACGGCGGCCAGCAGCTCGTGGCCCCCTGACCGGGCGCCCCGGTGGGACCGCTGCGCCGGGACGAGGGGCGGCGTGGCACAACCTCGCCAGGTACAGTGCGGAGATCAGCAGATCCCAGGGTGAGGGCCCCGCACGTGTTGACCCAGACCACCACCAGGGTCCTCGAACCGAGTGACCTGGACGCCGCGCTCGCCGTCCTCGGCCGCGAGCCGGTGGCGAACGCGTTCGTCACCTCCCGTGTACAGATCGCCGGACTCGACCCATGGCGGCTCGGCGGCGAGATGTGGGGCTGGTACGAGGACGGCATGCTCCAGTCCCTCTGCTACGCGGGCGCCAACCTCGTCCCGATCTGCGCCACCCCGCGCGCCGTACGCGGCTTCGCCGACCGCGCCCGCAGGAGCGGCCGCCGCTGCTCCTCGATCGTCGGGCCCGCCGAATCCACCGCCCAGCTCTGGCGGCTGCTCGAACCGAGCTGGGGCCCCGCCCGCGAGATCCGCGCCCACCAGCCGCTGATGGTCACCGACCGGCTGCCCGCCGACATCACCCCGGATCCGTACGTCCGCCGCATCCGCAAGGACGAGATGGAGACGATCATGCCGGCCTGTGTCGCCATGTTCACCGAGGAGGTCGGCGTCTCCCCGCTGGCCGGCGACGGCGGCCTGCTCTACCAGGCCCGCGTCGCCGAGCTCGTCGGCTCCGGCCGGTCCTTCGCCCGCCTCGACCAGGACGGCAACGTCGTCTTCAAGGCGGAGATCGGCGCCGCGACCGCCGAGGCCTGCCAGATCCAGGGCGTGTGGGTGGCCCCCGAGTACCGCGGCCGGGGACTCGCGGCCCCCGGCATGGCCGCCGTGCTGCGCTACGCCCTCGCCGACGTCGCCCCGGTCGTCAGCCTCTACGTCAACGACTTCAACACCGCGGCCCGGGCGACGTACCGCCGCGTCGGCTTCCAGGAGGCCGGCGCGTTCATGAGTGTCCTGTTCTGACGCCTGCCACGGGCCCGTCGGCACCTCACGCGTCACACGGTCCGCCAGGTAGTCTCCCGGCATGCTGCGCTTCCCCGGTCACGGCCACCGCGACGCCGACGTGGTCATCGGCCCGCTCGATCTCGCCGCGCGTGTCGACGAGGCGCTCGCCGTGCAGGCGCTCGCCTTCGGGCTCGGCGCCGACGAGATCGCCGTGCGCCGCCAGATCGTGCTGCGCCACCTCACGTACCCGGGAGCCCGCGCGCTCGGCGCCACCACCACCGACGGACGGCTCGTGGGATTCGTCTACGGCATGCCCAACGACCGCGCGCACTGGTGGTCCACCGTCGTCGAGCCGTATCTGCGCGGCCGGGGCCACGAGGGCTGGCTCGACGACTCCTTCGTGATCACCGAACTGCACGTCCACCCCCGGTTCCAGAACCGGGGCGTCGGCCGCACGCTGATCACCTCCATCACCGACACGGCGGCCGAACCCCGCTCGATCCTGTCCGCGATCGACATCGACAGCCCGGCCCGCGGCCTGTACCGCTCCCTCGGCTACGAGGACCTGGCACGGCAGGTCCTGTTCCCCAGCGCACCCAAGCCGTACGCCGTGATGGGCGCCCCGCTCCCCCTGCGACACTCCTAATGGATTTCCGGGGACGGCCGCTGCCCGGATAACCTCCAGGCATCACCCTTACGCAGCAGGAGTCGAGAACCATGGCCCAGGTCCAGCGCATGTCCCGTTTGATGGTCAAGACATTGCGTGACGACCCGGCGGACGCCGAGACGCTCAACCACAAGCTGCTCGTCCGCGCCGGTTACGTGCGCCGCAACGCCGCGGGCATCTGGACCTGGCTGCCGCTCGGCAAGAAGGTCCTCGACAACATCTCCCGCGTCGTCCGCGAGGAGATGGACGCGATCGGCGCCCAGGAGGTCCTCCTCCCGGCCCTGCTGCCCAAGGAGCCCTACGAGGCCTCGGCGCGATGGGAGGAGTACGGCGACCTCCTGTTCCGTCTCAAGGACCGCAAGGGCGCCGAGTACCTGCTCGGTCCGACGCACGAGGAGATCTTCACGCTGATCGTGAAGGACCAGGTGGCCTCGTACAAGGACCTGCCGGTCATGCTCTACCAGATCCAGACCAAGTACCGCGACGAGGCCCGTCCGCGCGCCGGTGTGCTGCGCGGCCGCGAGTTCCAGATGAAGGACTCGTACTCCTTCGACATCACGGACGAGGGTCTGGCCGAGTCCTACCGCCTGCACCGCGAGGCCTACCAGAAGATCTTCGCGCGTCTCGGCCTCGACTACCGCATCGTGTCCGCCGTCTCCGGCGCCATGGGCGGCTCGGCCTCCGAGGAGTTCCTCGCGCCGGCCCCCGCCGGTGAGGACACGTTCGTGGACTGCCCGGCCTGCGACTACGCCGCCAACACGGAGGCCGTGACCTTCAAGCTCACGCCCGTCTCCGAGGAGCACGGCCCGGTCGAGGAGCTGGACACCCCCGACACCCCGACCATCGAGACGCTCGCCGAGCACCTCGGCGTGAAGGCCTCGGCGACCCTGAAGAACCTGCTGGTCAAGGTCGACGGCGAGATCGTGGCCGTGGGCGTGCCCGGCGACCGCGAGGTCGACCTCGGCAAGCTGGGCGAGCACCTCGCCCCGGCCGTCGTCGAGCTCGTCACGGCCGAGGACTTCGAGGGCCGCGGTGATCTCGTACGCGGTTACGTGGGCCCGCAGGGCCTGGAGAAGGTCCGCTACATCGCCGACCCGCGCGTCGCCCCCGGCACCGCCTGGATCACCGGCGCCAACAAGATCAACACGCACGCGAAGAACGTCGTGGCCGGCCGTGACTTCGAGGTCGACGACTACCTCGACGTCGTCGTGGTGGAAGAGGGCGACCCCTGCCCGAAGTGCGATGCCGGCCTCAAGCTGGACCGCGCCATCGAGATCGGCCACATCTTCCAGCTCGGCCGCAAGTACGCCGACACCTTCGGCCTCGACGTGCTCGGACAGCAGGGCAAGCCGGTCCGCGTGACCATGGGCTCGTACGGCATCGGCGTCTCCCGTGCCGTCGCCGCGCTGGCCGAGCAGTCGGCGGACGAGCAGGGCCTGTGCTGGCCCAAGGAAATCGCTCCGGCCGATGTGCACGTGGTCGCCGCGGGCAAGGCCCTCCAGACCGAGCTGGCGCTCGACGTGTCCGAGAAGCTCTCCGCCGCGGGCGTCCGCGTCCTGGTCGACGACCGTGCGGGCGTCTCCCCGGGCGTGAAGTTCACCGACGCCGAGCTGATCGGCGTCCCGAAGATCCTGGTCGCCGGCCGCCGCTCGGCCGAGGGCGTCGTGGAACTGAAGGACCGCCGCACGGGCGAGCGCGAGGAACTGACCGTCGAAGAGGCGATCGCCCGCCTGACGGCGTAGCCGTTGACCTCCCGGTGCCCCGTACCTCCTCCCCGGAGGCACGGGGCACCGGCGCGTCGCCGTCCGTGGGCCGTGGTCCTTCGGGGGCCGTGAAGGGCCGGGGCGCGGCCTGGGTTGGCCGCTCATGCCGTTCGCCCGGGAGGGAGTCGGCGTGCCGGCCCCGCTGACGGGTCGGGGCGCTCCGCCCGCGTGGGCCGTCTCCCTTCGGGGGCGTGAGGGGCCGGCGCGGCCCGGGTCCGCCGTGCGTGCCGTCCGCTGTGCGTGCCGTCCGCTGTGGGGAGTGGGGTGCGCCGGTCGGGCGGCGGGGCAGGGTGTGGCGTGCGCGGGGGACCACCGTCTGCGCCGGCGGGACGGCACGGCGTCCGCGGGCCCGGCCCGATCAGGCCCGTCGCCGTCACGCCCGCGGTCGGGCCCGGCACCGTGGGCCGCCCGGTCCTCAGAGCCAGCCGGCGAATTCCAGGAGCAGTTCGGCGTCCTGGGGGCGGCCGACGCGGGACGCCCGGACACCGGACTCGACGGCGCGGAACAGGGTCCAGCCGCGCAGCCGCGCCTGGTCCACCTCCAGGGACTCGGCGAGCCGCTTGATCCGCCGCCGGGTGATCGACGGCCCCGAAGGCGAGGCGATCAGGTCCTCCACCCGGTCGCGGACCAGCCGGGCCAGGTCGAACGCGCACTCGCCGACCACCGGGTCCGGCCCCACCGCCAGCCAGGGCACCCGCTCCCCGGCGAGCACCTTGCTCTGCCGGAAGGTGCCGTGCAGCAGCCGTTCCTCCGGCGGCCCGGCCAGCAGTTCCTCGCGGGCCGCGAGCGCGGCGTCGACCAGGGCCGCGGTCTCGGCACCTGCACCCGGGCCGGCCGCGACCGTGGCCCGCATGGCCTCGGCCTGCCGCCCGGTCCGCTCCGCGACGGTCTCGAAGACGGGGTCGGCGGGCGGCTCGACCCACAGCCGCCGCAGCGTCCCGGACGCCTCCAGCAGGGCCTTCGCCTCGGGCAGCGACCGCACCGAGACGTCCGGGTGCAGCCGCTCCAGCAGCAGGACGCCGTCCGTGTCATCCGTGCCGGGCGCGTCCGGAGCGCCGTCGGCGTCGAGGAGACGGACCGCGCCGCGGCCGTCCCAGTGGGCGAGCGCGACCCGCTCGGCCTCCGGCCGCGCCCGTCCGGGCGCCAGCTTGAGCACGGCGGGCGTGCCGTCGGCCCGGCGCACCAGGACGACCAGACTGCTGCGCCCGCCCGGCGCCTGTACCCGCTCCACGGTCAACTCGCGCAGAGCGACGGCCCGTCGGGCCAGCTCGGGCAGGCGCTCCAGCCACTCGTCGGCCTCGTCGGCGCCCTCCGGCCCGCCGCGGCGGGTCTCGCCGAGCGCCCGGACAAGGCGTTGCGGCGGATCGAAGGCCATGCGCGAGTCCATGCGCGAGATGTTTCCTTCCAGTTCGCGTTACGTCGGCGAGGGTGCCGTGGCGGACGGGGTGCCCGCCCGCTCGGCGAGCCCAGGGAAGGCTACGCTCTCGCCGCTCCAGCGCACCGCGCGGACCGCGGCCTCGCGCAGCGCCCCGGCCGCCATGCGCCGCCGGTCGTCCGCGGAGGCGCGCACGAGGTCGGAGTACACGTCGGCGACGCGCTCCTCCAGCTCGGCCGCGAACCGTATGGCGGCGGCCGTGTCCGTCACGGGGAACGGCAGCATGTACGCGGCCGACGCGGCCTCGGGCTCGGCGCCCAAGTCCTTGACCGCGCGGGTCAGTTCATCCCGCCGGGCCCGGTGGGCGTCGTACGCCGACCGGGCGTCCGACTGCCGGGCCGCGCCGATCCGGGCGCCCACGACGCCGTAGCCGTAGACGGCCGCGTGCTCGGCGCCGAGCGCGGCCTGCAGGGCCTTGAGCTCGGCTTCCTCGGTCTTGCTCCGCTTGCTCACTTCGCCGCCTTCGTCAGCAGGAACGCGTGGGCCGCTCCGGCCGCCGCCACGGAGGCGAGCAGCCGGGCGAGTTCGCCGGGGACGTCCACCAGGGCCTGGGTCCGTTCGTCCGCGAGCTTCAGTTCGGCGGAGGCGAGGTCGGCGAGCGCGTCCTTGGGCCGCGCCGCGACACCGGGGGAGACCCCGGCGGATGCCGAACTCGATGCCGAACTCGATGCCGAACCGGAAGCGGACGGCGACTCCGAGGCCGGGGCGGACGAGGAGGCGGACGGGGACTCGCCCGAGGAGGCCGACGCCGTGGGCGCCCCGGACACCGGTGCCGACGCGGCCCCGGACGCCCCCGCGCTGCCGCCCCCGAACGCCGTCGCGTGCCGGACGACCTCGGCCCGCAGCGGGCCGAGCCGCTCCGCGAGCCCGGGATGGGCGGCGATCACCGCGGTGTACCGGTCGGAGAGCGTCATGCTGTCCCGGGCCGCGCGGGCGCGGGCGCGGTCGGCGAGCGAGGGGCTCCCGCCGGTCGTGTCGTTCGACGACTCGGGAGCGGCGGAACAGCCCGCGAGCGCGAAGGCACCCGCGGCGGCCGCGAGCAGGGTCCTTCGGCGCGGACCCGACGGGGTGCGCGACGGCAGGGGGAACGACACGGAAGACGTCCTCGGAGGGCTCGTACGAATGTATGGGCGAACTGCCCGTGATCACGGTACCCGCGCAGGGGCCGATCACGGCCCAGCGGCTCTCCTCCAACTGTTCACGGCGCTGTTCCGGGGCGGTCGGCGGGCACCCGTCCGCGTGGGAGCACCCGCCCGGTGGACGGCAACACCCTCCGCGACCGGATACCCTTTGAGCTGACACGCGACCAACCCACAACAGCACACGCGGCCGAGGAGTCACCCGGATGAGCACGACCCAGAGCGAGAGGCTTCGAGAACTCCTGGATCCGCTCGTGAGCTCCCAGGGCCTCGATCTGGAAGAGATCGAAGTGGAGTCCGTAGGCCGTAAGCGTGTACTGCGCGTCGTCGTGGATTCGGACGAAGGTGCCGACCTGGACGCGATCGCCGATGTGAGCCGCGCGCTCTCGGCGAAGCTCGACGAGACCGACGTGATGGGTTCGGGTGAGTACACCCTCGAGGTCGGAACCCCCGGTGCCGAGCGTGAGCTCAAGGAACACCGTCACTACGTACGCGCCACCGACCGCCTGGTGAAGTTCCAGCTCGCGGAGGAAGGCGAACTGCTCGCCAGGATCCTGCGGGTCGAGGACGACGGGCTCGACGTCGAGGTGCCGGGTGTGAAGGGGCGCAAGCCCACCGCCAGACGGCTCGCGTTCGGGGACATCGTCAAGGCCCGCGTCCAGGTCGAGTTCAGCCGCAAGGACAAGAAGGAAGAGGAGGCGTAGCCGTGGACATCGACATGAGTGCCCTGCGGGGTTTGGTGCGGGAGAAGGAGATCTCCTTCGACCTGCTGGTCGAGGCGATCGAGTCGGCCCTCCTCATCGCCTACCACCGCACCGAGGGAAGCCGCCGGCGCGCGCGCGTGAAACTCGACCGGGAGACCGGCCATGTGACCGTGTGGGCGAAGGAGGACCCCGAGGACCTGGAGGAGGGGCAGGAGGCCCGCGAGTTCGACGACACCCCCTCGGGGTTCGGCCGGATCGCCGCCACCACCGCCAAGCAGGTGATCCTGCAGCGTCTGCGGGACGCCGAGGACGACGCGACCCTCGGCGAGTACGCGGGCCGTGAGGGCGACATCGTCACCGGTGTGGTCCAGCAGGGCCGCGACCCGAAGAACGTGCTCGTCGACATCGGCAAGCTGGAGGCCATCCTGCCGGTGCAGGAGCAGGTCCCCGGCGAGAACTACGAGCACGGCCTGCGCCTGCGCTCGTACGTCGTACGGGTGGCCAAGGGCGTCCGCGGTCCGTCCGTGACCCTGTCCCGTACGCACCCCAACCTCGTGAAGAAGCTCTTCGCGCTGGAGGTGCCGGAGATCGCCGACGGTTCCGTCGAGATCGCCGCCATCGCCCGTGAGGCCGGCCACCGCACGAAGATCGCCGTCCGGTCCAACCGCAGCGGTCTGAACGCCAAGGGCGCCTGCATCGGCCCCATGGGCGGCCGGGTGCGCAACGTGATGGCCGAGCTGAACGGCGAGAAGATCGACATCGTCGACTGGTCGGACGACCCGGCGGACATGGTGGCCAACGCCCTCTCCCCGGCCCGGGTCTCCAAGGTCGAGGTCGTCGACCTCGCGGCCCGTTCGGCGCGCGTGACGGTCCCCGACTACCAGCTCTCGCTGGCGATCGGCAAGGAGGGCCAGAACGCCCGCCTCGCCGCCCGCCTCACCGGCTGGCGGATCGACATCCGTCCGGACACCGAGCAGCCCGCCGAGCAGCGCGGGGAATAGACCGGGAATAGATCCGGCCCGCGCAACGCTTACATCACGACAACAACCGTTCGATTCTTGCCCCAAAGGGGTGAGGTCGGTACGGGGAGGTAGACTTAAGAGTGTCTGGCCGGACGCGAGCCCGCGCATGCCCTGAACGCACCTGTGTGGGGTGCCGGGAGCGAGCGGCCAAGAGAGACTTGCTGCGCATCGTGGCGGTCGAGGGCGAATGCGCCCCCGATCATCGCGGTACGCTGCCCGGCCGGGGTGCGTACGTGCATCCCGTTCTGGTCTGTCTCGATCTGGCGGTCCGCCGCCGGGCGATCCCGCGGGCGCTGCGCGCTCCGGGACCGCTCGACACCGCGGCGTTGCGCCTCTACGTCGAGCAGGCAACACCGTAAGACGCGTCGTACGGAACCCCCGTGCGGCCTGGTATTCCGCGAGTTGGAAGTAGGTCGAGATTGCGATGAGCACTCGATGAGCACGCGATGAGTACGCCCATGAAGTAGCGACGGTCCGGACGCAGACCCGGACCTAAAAGGAGCGAAGTGGCTAAGGTCCGGGTATACGAACTCGCCAAGGAGTTCGGCGTAGAGAGCAAGGTCGTCATGGCCAAGCTCCAAGAACTCGGTGAATTCGTCCGTTCGGCGTCCTCGACGATCGAGGCCCCCGTCGTACGCAAACTGACAGATGCCCTCCAGCAGGGCAACGGTGGCGGCAAGCCCGCCCCGCGCAAGGCTGCCCCGGCCAAGCCGGGCGCCCCCTCTCCGGCGCAGGCCGCACGTCCGGCCGCCCCGCGCCCGCCGGCCCCGAAGCCGGCCGCGGCCGAGAAGCCCGCGGCCGCTCCGGTGACCCCGGCGGCTGCGGGCCCGCGCCCGACTCCGGGTCCCAAGCCGGCCCCGAAGCCCGCTCCGGCGGCTCCGGCTCCGGTCGCGGCCGAGTTCACCGCGCCCCCGTCGGCGCCGGCCGCGCCGCAGCAGCAGGCCCCCTCGGCTCCGGCCGCGGGTCCCCGTCCGGGCGCCCCGCGTCCCGCCGGTCAGGCCCCGCGTCCCGGTGCCCGTCCGGCCGGTGGTCCCGGCCAGGGCGGTCAGGGCCGTGGTGACCGTCCCGAGCGCGGCGACCGTCAGGGCGCCCCGCGCCCCGGCGGCCAGGCTCCGCGTCCGGGTGCCCGTCCCGCGGGTCCCCGTCCGGGCAACAACCCGTTCACCTCTGGTGGTTCCACCGGCATGGCGCGCCCGCAGGCGCCCCGTCCCGGCGGTGCCCCGCGTCCCGGTGGCGCCGGTGCCCCCGGTGGCCCGCGCCCGCAGGGTGCCGGCGGCCAGGACCGTGCTCCCCGTCCCCAGGGCGGTCCCGGCGGCGCTCCGCGTCCGCAGGGCGGTCCGGGCGGTGCCCGTCCCACTCCGGGCGGCATGCCCCGTCCGCAGGCCCCGCGTCCCGGCGGCGGTCCGGGCGGTAACCGTCCGAACCCCGGCATGATGCCTCAGCGTCCGGCCGCGGGCAGCCCGCGTCCCGGCGGCGGCCCCGGTGGCCGTGGTCCCGGTGCCGGTGGCGGTCGTCCCGGTGGTCCCGGTGGCGGTCGTCCGGGCGGCGGCTTCGCCGGTCGTCCGGCCGGTCCCGGTGGCGGTGGCGGCGGTTTCGCCGGCCGTCCCGGTGGTCCCGGTGGCGGTGGCGGCGGTTTCGCCGGCCGTCCGGGTGGTCCCGGTGGTGGCGGCGGCGGTCGTCCCGGCTTCGGCGGTCGTCCGGGTGGTCCCGGTGGCCGTGGTGGCACGCAGGGTGCGTTCGGCCGTCCCGGCGGTCCGGCGCGTCGTGGTCGCAAGTCGAAGCGGCAGAGGCGCCAGGAGTACGAGGCCATGCAGGCCCCGTCGGTCGGCGGCGTGATGCTGCCTCGCGGCAACGGACAGTCCGTCCGCCTGTCGCGCGGTGCCTCCCTCACCGACTTCGCGGAGAAGATCAACGCCAACCCGGCGTCGCTCGTCGCCGTGATGATGAACCTCGGCGAGATGGTCACTGCCACGCAGTCCGTCTCCGACGAGACCCTCCAGCTCCTCGCCGGTGAGATGAACTACGTCATCGAGATCGTCAGCCCGGAGGAGGAGGACCGCGAGCTGCTCGAGTCCTTCGACATCGAGTTCGGCGAGGACGAGGGTGGCGAGGAGTTCCTCGTCGCGCGTCCGCCGGTCGTGACCGTCATGGGTCACGTCGACCACGGTAAGACCCGCCTTCTCGACACCATCCGCAAGACGAACGTCGTCGCGGGCGAGGCCGGCGGTATCACCCAGCACATCGGTGCGTACCAGGTCACGACCCAGGTCAACGACGAAGAGCGCAAGATCACCTTCATCGACACCCCGGGTCACGAGGCGTTCACCGCCATGCGTGCCCGTGGTGCGAAGTCGACCGACATCGCGATCCTCGTGGTGGCGGCCAACGACGGTGTGATGCCCCAGACGATCGAGGCGCTGAACCACGCCAAGGCGGCCGACGTGCCGATCGTGGTCGCGGTCAACAAGATCGACGTCGAGGGTGCCGACCCGACCAAGGTGCGCGGACAGCTCACCGAGTTCGGTCTGGTGGCCGAGGAGTACGGCGGCGACACGATGTTCGTCGACATCTCCGCCAAGCAGGGCCTCAACATCGAGAGCCTGCTGGAGGCCGTGGTCCTGACCGCGGACGCCTCGCTCGACCTGCGGGCCAACCCGGAGCAGGACGCGCAGGGTATTGCGATCGAGTCCCACCTCGACCGCGGCCGCGGTGCCGTCGCGACCGTCCTGGTCCAGCGAGGCACCCTGCGGGTCGGCGACACCATGGTGGTCGGCGACGCGTACGGCCGTGTCCGCGCGATGCTCGACGACAAGGGCGAGAACGTGGAAGAGGCGGGTCCCTCGACCCCGGTCCTCGTCCTCGGTCTCACCAACGTCCCGGGCGCCGGCGACAACTTCCTGGTCGTCGACGAGGACCGCACGGCGCGTCAGATCGCCGAGAAGCGGGCGGCGCGCGAGCGCAACGCCAACTTCGCCCGCCGGGGTGTCCGGTTCTCCCTGGAGAACCTGGACGAGGCCCTCAAGGCCGGTCTGGTGCAGGAACTCAACCTCATCATCAAGGGCGACGCGTCCGGTTCGGTGGAGGCTCTCGAGTCCTCGCTGCTCCAGCTCGACGTCGGCGACGAGGTCGACATCCGTGTCCTGCACCGCGGTGTGGGTGCGGTCACCGAGTCCGACATCAACCTGGCGACCGGCTCCGACGCCATCGTCATCGGCTTCAACGTCCGCGCTGCGGGCCGCGCGGCGCAGATGGCGGAGCGCGAGGGCGTCGACGTCCGGTACTACTCGGTGATCTACCAGGCCATCGAGGAGATCGAGGCGGCCCTCAAGGGCATGCTCAAGCCGGAGTACGAGGAGGTCGAGCTCGGCACGGCGGAGATCCGCGAGGTCTTCAAGTCGTCCAAGCTGGGCAACATCGCCGGTGTCCTGGTCCGCTCGGGCGAGGTCAAGCGCAACACCAAGGCGCGCCTCGTCCGCGACGGCAAGGTCATCGCGGAGAACCTCAACATCTCCGGGCTGCGTCGCTTCAAGGACGACGTCACCGAGATCCGCGAAGGCTTCGAGGGTGGTATCAACCTCGGAAACTTCAACGACATCAAGGTCGACGACGTCATCGCGACGTACGAGATGCGCGAGAAGCCGCGCTCGTAAAGCGGTTCCCAGGCTGGCCGGCGGTGAGCAGTCACCGCCGGCCAGCCTGGCTTTTGCGGGATCATGCGACTCCCCGCGTCCCTTCCCGGGGCGCGGGGAATCGCGTGACCGGGCCCGGAAACCCCGTCGAGCGAGCCGACGGTTCGTTGTACGGTTCTGATGTCCCTGCCAAGTGCATTGGCAGGCCATCTACCCCGTACCGGCGGGACATCCGGTTACACATGTATGTGGGGACGCTGTCCTTCGATCTGCTCCTCGGCGACGTTCACTCGCTCAAGGAGAAACGCTCTCTCGTCCGGCCGATCGTCGCCGAACTCCAGCGGAAGTACGCGGTGAGTGCCGCCGAGACGGGCAACCAGGACCTTCACCGCAGGGCGGAGATCGGCCTGGCGGTGGTCTCCGGGGACACCACGCACCTGACCGACGTACTGGACCGGTGCGAGCGGCTGGTAGCGGCCCGACCGGAGGTGGAACTGCTGTCGGTACGACGCAGACTCCACAGCGACGAAGACTGACGAAGACCGACGCAACACGCAAGGCGAAGAAGGAGACGGACCAGTGGCCGACAACGCGCGGGCGAAGAGGCTGGCGGACCTCATCCGAGAGGTGGTGGCCCAGAAGCTGCAGCGCGGGATCAAGGACCCGCGGCTCGGCACTCACGTCACCATCACGGACACCCGGGTCACCGGGGACCTCCGGGAGGCCACCGTCTTCTACACGGTGTACGGGGACGACGAGGCGCGCGCCGAGGCGGCCGCGGGCCTGGAGAGCGCCAAGGGCGTGCTCCGCTCGGCGGTCGGCGCGGCGGCGGGCGTGAAGTTCACGCCGACGCTGACGTTCGTCGCGGACGCCCTGCCGGACACCGCCAAGACCATCGAGGACCTGCTCGACAAGGCACGGGCCTCGGACGCGAAGGTGCGCGAGGTCTCGGCCGGCGCGGCCTTCGCGGGTGACGCGGACCCGTACAAGAAGCCGGGCGAGGACGACGAGGACGAGGACGACTCGGCTCGATGACGCAGCAGACCAAAACGCCCGACGGGCTTGTCATCGTCGACAAGCCGTCGGGCTTCACCTCGCACGACGTGGTCGCCAAGATGCGCGGGATCGCCAGAACCCGCCGGGTCGGCCACGCGGGCACCCTCGACCCCATGGCGACGGGCGTTCTCGTCCTCGGCGTCGAGAAGGCCACCAAGCTCCTCGGACACCTCGCGCTGACCGAGAAGGAGTACCTCGGCACGATCCGGCTCGGCCAGAACACGCTGACCGACGACGCCGAGGGCGACATCACCTCCTCGACGGACGCCTCCGCCGTGAAGCGCGACGCGATCGACGCCGGGGTGGCCAAGCTGACCGGCGCCATCATGCAGGTGCCGTCCAAGGTCAGCGCCATCAAGATCGACGGCGTGCGCTCGTACAAGCGGGCGCGCGAGGGCGAGGACTTCGAGATCCCGGCCCGCCCGGTGACCATCTCGTCGTTCACGGTGTACGACATCCGTGACGCGGTCGCCGAGGACGGCACCCCGGTGCTCGACCTCGTCGTCTCCGTCGTCTGCTCCTCCGGGACGTACATCCGGGCGATCGCCCGCGACCTCGGCGCGGACCTGGGCGTCGGCGGTCACCTCACCGCCCTGCGCCGCACCCGCGTCGGCCCGTACAAGCTGGACTCCGCGCGCACGCTCGACCAGCTCCAGGAGGAGCTGACGGTGATGCCGATCGCGGAGGCGGCCGCGGCCGCGTTCCCGCGCTGGGACGTCGACGCCAAGCGGGCCCGGCTGCTGCTCAACGGCGTCCGGCTGGAGATGCCCGACGAGTACGCCGGCAACGGCACCGTGGCGGTCTTCGATCCCGAGGGCGCGTTCGTCGCGCTGGTCGAGGAACAGAAGGGCAAGGCCAAGAGCCTGGCCGTCTTCGCCTGAGGACCGCCCGCCCGCGTCGGACGCGCGGCCGGGCGGACTGCCGGTCGCGCGCGACACGGCGGACCTGCCGGTCGCGAGACCGGGCGGACAGGGCGCCCGTGGAGCGGCGGTCACGGGGTCTCGTGCCCGCCGCTCGACGGTCCCCCCTCGGTTCCCCCACCCAAGGGTGTATCCATCCGACCTGCCGTATTCACCCCATCGGGCGGGCGCTCGGAGTGAACCAGGGGAGTAGAGGGGGGCGCGTTCGCCTCACGATCTGTCCCATTGATCACCTCACCCCTACCGTCGTGAGCAGGAGCGCGGCGGGGAGGTTCGAGTATGGCGGGGCGAGGCCCGCGGACGGGGTACGAAGAGGCGGCGGACGGCACCGTTCAGCCGGGGGACGACGCCCTCGTACGCGTCCACGACCTGGCCGGCCGGCCACGCGGCACGGGATTCGCGGCCGATCACGACGGCACGGTGATCACCAGCCACGACGCCGTCGACGGCCTGGACCGGCTCGTCCTGCACGCCCCCGGCGGCCACACGTGTGTGCTGGGCGCCGACGCCGTCACTCCACTGCCCGACCTGGGACTGGCCCTCGTACGCACCCGAGGTCTCGGCCTCCTCCCGCTCCCCGTCACCGTGCGGGACCGCGTCGCGACCGGCACCTACGTCAGGCTCGCCGCGGGCGGCTGGCGCGAGGCACGCGTGCTGGGCTCCTCCGCCGTGCCGCCCCCGGCCGGCGGCCGGGCCCGTCTTCCTCACGAAGCACTGGAGTTGGCGATCGGCACGGCGGGCGCGGACGCGCTCAGGCCGGGCGGCGGGGCGGCCGGGGGGCCGGTCCTGGACGCCCGCACCGGCGCCGTCGTCGCGGTCGTCCGCACCGCCCCCCGCGCCGCCGGCCCGGACGGCACCGCGCCCGGGGACACCCCGCCGGGCCGCCGGGCGCCGGGATCCGCCGTCCCCCTGCGGCGCGGCGCGGGGCCGCTCGCCGAGCTGCTGGCCCGCAACGCGGCCACCGTGGCCGCCTACGGCGCCGATCTGAACCTCGCGGCCGCGCTGGAGCTCACCGCGACCTCGGTGGGCTCGGACGGACCCCGCCCACCGGTGCCGTCCGGATCCCCGGGCCCGCACCCGGGGATCGTCGAACGGGCCGATGTCGTCGGGGAGTTCGCGTCCTTCGAGCGCGGCCCGGCCCTCGTCCTCGGCCTCGTCGGCCCGCCCGGCAGCGGCCGTACGACGGAACTGGCCGCCCTCGCCGCCCGCCGCCTGCGGGGTCCCGAGCCGGCTCCCACCCTCTGGCTGCGCGGCGCCGACCTCCGCGCCGACGACACCTCCGTGGCCGACGCGGCGACACGCGCGCTGGAACGCGCCGGGCGGATCGTCGCCGCGTCCCGGCGCACCACCGGGGCGACCGGAGCGGCGGCCGCGCGGCGCGCCACGGCCGACCGGAGCGTCCTGCCCCCCGAGGGGTACGGCGGCGAACTGGGCGACATCGCGCCGGACCGCCTGGCCGCGCCCGCACGCGCAGCGGGCCGGCCCCTGCTGCTCCTGCTCGACGGCCCCGAGGAGATGCCCCCCGAGCTCGCCCACCGCCTCCCGGCCTGGACGGAGGCGACGACGGCCTGGCTGACGGAGACCGGCACCCGGCTCGCGGTCGCCTGCCGCGCGGAGTACTGGGAACGGGCCGGGGCGGAATTCCCCACGGCGCTGCTGCACCACCCGGCACCCCACTCGGCCGGGGAGGCGTCCGGCTTCGGAAAGGGCGCGGCGGAGGACATCGGAGGACCGGTGTACGCGGACGCGTGGGCGCGGACGGGCGCGAGCGGATCGCCGTCGGCGGACGGGGCCGGGGTGTCGGCGCCGGACGGGGCCAGCGTGTCGGCGCCGGACGCGGGCGGGAGGCTGCCCGCCTGTGTGCTGCTCGGTGAACTGACCGAGGCGGAGGCACGATCGGCGCGGGCGCGAGCCGGGATTCCGGAAGGCGCCCTGGCGCCGGCCGACGCCCGCCGCCCCCTGGTGCTGCGGCTGCTCGCCGAGGTGATGGCCGCGCCCGTGGACCCGCGGTCCGAACCGCTCGACCGGGACGACGTGTTCGCCGCTCACCTCGACCTGATGTGCCTGCGCGTCGCGGTCCGCCTCGCCGCGGCCAACGGACTGCGCGGCACCGCCGTGCGCCGGCTCGCCGCCCGCGTCTCCGGCCAGGTGCACGAGGCCGCCCGGCGCTGCCTCGGCCCAGGACAGGGGCAACTGGACCGGGCCTCCTTCGAGAGCGTCTTCCCCTGGGGCCCCTCCCGGGGACACCTCACCGGCATCACCGGCTGGGCGTCCGCCGTCCTCACCGAAGGACTCCTCGTCCCCGCGGGCGACGGCTACCGCTTCGCCCACGAGGAGCTCGCCGACTGGATCCAGGGCACCCATCTCGACCTGGACGGGGCCCTGGACAGCCTGGTCCACCGCGGCCGCCCCACCCTCGGCCCCGGGTCGACGCCCACCACGGCACCCGGCCGCCGGGACGCCCGCCGCGCCCGGTCCGCCCCTCCCGACGCCGGGGCACCCGACGTCAGAACCCCGGCCCCCGGGACGGGCGCCCTGCCCGTCCCCCGCCACCGGATCGGCCCCGTCGTCGAGACCCTGCTCCTGCTGGCCCGCCGCCAGGCCACCGCCGAACTGACGCTCCACCTCGAAGACCTCGTCCACGCGGTCGACGACCTGCTGCCCCCGCCCGAAACCCCGGACCGGCCCACCGCCCCGACGGGCGACCCCCTGTGGTGGGCCACCCGCCTGTGCGCGACCGTCCTGCTCCGGGTGCCCGACGCCACCCCGTACATCAGCGCGCTGCGGCTGCTCACCGAACGGATCGTGGTGTGGCGGCGGCAGGGCAGGGCCGTTCCGGACGCGTTCGGCCCGGGCTTCTGGGTGGCGCTGCCCGTCCCGGACGCGGAACGCTTCGACCTGCTCAGGCGCCTGGTGGCCGCCGACCCCCGCAGGCCGCCCACCACCGAGCCCCCGTACCCGGACGAGGCCCCCGCCGCCCCGCGCCACCTCGACACGGTCTCGCGGCTCCTCGCCGCCGACCCCGTCGCCGTACACCGCCACCTCACCCGCTGGTTCGACGACGAGCGACCCCTGGCCGCGACGCCGGACGCGACCGTCGCGACCGCCGCACAGGCACTGCTGTACGCGCACCGGCGGCGCGCCCCGGACGATCTGACCGAGGCCCTGATGACCGCCTCCCACCCACGCGGCGACGAACTGCTGGCCGTGCTGGCCGAGGAGGAACCCTCGGCCGTGTGCCGGGCGGTCGAACGGTGGGCCCAGGACGAACGGCCCGGGCGCCGGGCGGCGGCCGTCGCCCACGGGCTGCGCGCGGCGCCCTTCGCGGCCCGCCCGGCCGACCGCGAACCACTGCGTCACGCGGCGCTCGCCCTGCTCGCCCGTCCCGCCGACCGGGCCCTGCACGGCGGGGCGCTCGGCATCCTCGTACAGGATCCGCTCGCGCGGGCCCGGTGCCTGCCGCAGGCCCTGGAGCGCTTCGCGGCCGGCGACCCACGGCTGCCGGCGAGCGCTCTGGCCGCCGCGCTCGGCACCGACCCGGAGCCCGTCCTCGCCGCGTTCCGCGACCGGCTGCGGCGCCTCGGCCCCGACACGGCCGAGCTGCTGCGCGCCCTCGCCGACGCCACCACCCCCGCGCTGGCCCGCCCGGTCGCCGCGCTGGTGCGGGAGACGGTGGAGCTGTGCCCGGGAGTCGCCGCGTACCTGGCCGCCCACGTGGACCGCCGCATCGACCACGGAAGCGCCGCTCAAGGCGCACTGTTCCCCCTGGTCAGCGGACTGCTGGAGACGTGTGGCGGCACGGTGCGCAGCGCGCTCGCCCAGGTCCTGGCGACGCCCGGAGAGCCGGAGCGGGGAGACCGGGCGGCGGCCCCGCTGCGACGCGAACTGCTCGATCTGCTGCTGGCGCACGAGCGCGATCCGGTCGTCCTCGACACCGTGCTGAGAGCCGCCGCCGACGGCCTCGACCGCAGGGGGGAGACCCCCACCCGCGAGCTGGTGCACCGCGTCGGCCTCCTCCTCGTCCGCACCCCGGCGGGAGCCGGCGCCTTCGACCGGGGCCTGGCCGATCTGGCCCGGCGCGTCCCCGGCTTCGCCGCCCTGCTCGCCCGCTGGGTGACCGACACCCCCGAGGAAGGGGCCGTCCTCCTGAGCCCCGGCACCCGCCACCTGATCGAGGACCTGGCCGGGGCGAGGGCTCCCGCCTGACCCACGCCCGCACCGCGACGCCCGCGGTGACGAGCACCCCGACGCACTCGGCACCGCACACCGCGGCGCTGAGCGATCGGTCACAGCCTGATGCCGATGCAAGCCGAGAGCGCACGGCATGGCACCCTTAGAGCTGCGAATAAGGCAATCACGGACACGGGTTCGACAAGGAGCGGTCACAGTGCAGCGCTGGCGTGGCTTGGAGGACATCCCCGAGGACTGGGGGCGCAGCGTCGTCACCATCGGTTCCTACGACGGGGTGCACCGCGGACACCAGGTCATCATCCGGCATGCAGTGGACCGTGCCCGCGAGCTGGGCGTCCCGTCCGTCGTGGTCACCTTCGACCCGCACCCCAGCGAGGTCGTCCGCCCGGGCAGCCACCCCCCGCTGCTCGCCCCGCACCACCGCCGTGCCGAACTGATGGCCGAACTGGGCGTCGACGCCCTGCTCATCCTTCCGTTCACCACCGAGTTCTCGAAGCTGTCGCCCGCCGACTTCGTGGTCAAGGTGCTGGTCGACAAGCTGCACGCGAAGGCGGTCGTCGAGGGCCCCAACTTCCGCTTCGGCCACAAGGCCGCGGGCAACGTCGACTTCCTGCGTGAGCAGGGGGAGACCTACGACTTCGAGGTCGAGGTCGTCGACCTGTTCGTGTCCGGCGAGGCGGGCGGCGGCGAGCCGTTCTCCTCGACCCTCACGCGGCGTCTCGTCGCCGAGGGCGATGTCGAGGGCGCGCGCGAGATCCTCGGCCGGCCGCACCGCGTCGAGGGCGTCGTCGTCCGCGGCGCCCAGCGCGGCCGCGAACTCGGCTTCCCCACGGCGAACGTCGAGACCCTGCCGCACACCGCGATCCCGGCCGACGGCGTGTACGCCGGCTGGCTGCACGCCCAGGGCGAGGCCATGCCCGCCGCGATCTCGGTGGGCACGAACCCGCAGTTCGACGGCACCGAGCGCACGGTGGAGGCATACGCCATCGACCGCGTCGGCCTCGACCTCTACGGTCTGCACGTCGCCGTCGACTTCCTCGCGTTCGTCCGCGGCCAGGCCAGGTTCGACTCCATCGAGGCCCTGCTGGTGGCCATCGGCGACGACGTGAAGCGCTCGCGCGAACTGATCGAGGCGTACGACGGGGAGTAGCGCCCCGACCGAGCTCGGACAGAGCCCGGACAGCGCCCGGTACATGTGAAGGCCCGCACCGTTCAGGACGGTGCGGGCCTTCACACGTACCGGCTCACCGGCGGTGTCCGCCGGGGAGCCGGGCCGTTACTGCTGCGGGGGCGCCGGCGGCGGCGGGTTCTGCCCCTGGTTCGGCTGGTAGGGCTGACCGGGCTGGTACGGCTGCCCCGGCTGGTACTGCTGACCGGGCTGGGGCGGCTGCGGCTGCGGGTGGCCCTGTCCCGGCGCCTGCGGATAGGGCTGACCGGGCTGCGGCGGATAGGGCTGTCCCGGCTGTCCGTACGGCCCTTGCTGCTGCGGCTGCTGCGGCGGCTGCTGCGGGGCCTGACCAGGCGCGGGTTGTCCCGGAACCTGCTGTCCCGGAACCTGCTGTCCAGGAACGTACTGCCCGGGAACGTACTGACCCGGCATCGGAGGTGCGGCCACCGGCGGCGGGTTGCCGTCGTTGGTCCACAGCCCGTGCGACTGCTGGTGCCGCGCGAAGTCCTCGGCCACCATCGCGGAGAGGTTGAAGTACGCCTCGCGCACCTTGGGCCGCATCATGTCGAGGTCGACCTCGGCACCCGCGGCCAGGTGCTCGTCGAACGGCACGGTCACGACACCGCGGCAGCGCGTCTCGAAGTGGCTGACGATGTCGTCCACCTTGATCATCTTGCCGGTCTCGCGCACTCCGGAGATGACCGTGATGGACCGCGAGACGAGATCCGCGTACCCGTGCGCCGACAGCCAGTCCAGCGTCGTACTGGCGCTGCTCGCCCCGTCCACCGAGGGCGTCGAGATGATGATGAGCTGGTCGGCCAGATCGAGAACCCCGCGCATGGCGCTGTACAGCAGACCCGTGCCGGAGTCGGTCAGGATGATCGGGTACTGCTTGCCGAGGACGTCGATCGCGCGCCGGTAGTCCTCGTCGTTGAAGGCCGTGGACACGGCCGGGTCGACGTCGTTGGCGATGATCTCCAGCCCGGAGGGCGCCTGCGAGGTGAACCGCCGGATGTCCATGTACGAGTTGATGTACGGGATCGCCTGCACGAGGTCACGGATGGTGGCCCCGGTCTCGCGGCGCACCCGGCGGCCGAGCGTGCCGGCGTCCGGGTTGGCGTCGATGGCGAGGATCTTGTCCTGACGCTCGGTGGCGAGCGTGGAGCCGAGCGCGGTGGTCGTGGTCGTCTTGCCCACACCACCCTTGAGACTGATGACGGCGATCCGGTAGCAGGAGAGCACCGGGGTCCGGATCAGCTCCAACTTCCGCTGCCGCTCGGCCTCTTCCTTCTTGCCGCCCAGCTTGAACCGCGACTGCGCGGCGGCCGGACGGCCGCTCTTGACCTTCTGCCGCTTGTTGTTGAGCAGCCGGTCGGAGGACAGCTCCACCGCCGCGGTGTAACCGAGCGGCGCCGCACCGGGGTTGGTCGGCTGCCGCTGGTCGTGCCGCACCGGCTGCGGCCAGGCCGTACCGGTCCGCGGGTCCACGGGGGCGGCCGGGGCGGCGGGCTGCTGCTGCCCGGCCGGCGGACCCGGCTGGTACGGGGGCTGCTGCTGAGCCGGTGCCGGGTGGGCCGGGGCGGCCTGCGGCTGCGCGAGGTCGTAACCGGGCTGCGGGGCGGGCGAGTCGGATGCCGGCTGCGGGAAGCCGTAGCCGGGCTGAGGAGCGGGAGCAGGGGTGGGCGCCGGGGCCTGCGGCGGCGCGGCGTCCGGCGCGGGCTGCGGGAACCCGTAGCCGGGGGCCTGCGGGGCGGCGGGGTGGGCGGCCTGCTGGTCCTGGGGTGCGGTGCCCGGCTGCGGGAAGCCGTAACCCGGCCCGGGGGCCGGCTGTGCCGGGGCCTGGGACTGCGGGAAGCCGTAGCCGGGCTGAGGAGCGGGAGCAGGGGCGGGTGCCGGGGCCTGCTGCGGTACGGGGTCCGGCGCGGGCTGGGCGGCCGGGGCGGGCTGCGGGAAGCCGTAGCCGGGTGCTGCCTGCGGGGCGGCGGGGTGGGCCGCTTGCTGGTCCTGGGGTGCGGTGCCGGGCTGGGGGAATCCGTAGCCCGGGGCCGGGGCCGGGGCCGGGGCGGGCGGGGTCGCGGGAGCGGGGGCCGGAGCGGGCACGCCGGGGTGCGGGAAGCCGTAGCTGCCCTGCGGGGCGAACGCCGGGTCCGGGGCGCCGGACTGCGGGAACCCGTAACTCCCCTGCTGCGGCGCGGCAGGAGCGGGCGCCTCGGCGGGCTGGGCCTGCGGGGGAACCGGTACGTGCTGCGGCGCCGGGGGCTGGAAGGGCTGACCGGGTGCGGGAGCAGGCGCCGGCGCGGGTGCCTGGAAGGGCTGACCGGGAGCAGGTGCTTGTGGGGCCGGGGGCTGGAAGGGCTGACCGGGAGCCGGTGCTTGTGCGGCCGGTGCCTGGAAGGGCTGGCCCGGAGCCGGAGCCACGGGTGCCTGTTGCGGGATCGGCGCCTGGTGCGGCACCTGGCCCTGCGGGGCCGGCGCGGGTTCCGTCGTGGCGGGCCACTGCGGAGCCGGAGCGGGGGCGGCGGGCTGGTAGGAGGGCGGCAGCGGCGGCAGCCCACCCTGCGGCAGCGGCGGCGGAGCCCAGGCCGGAGGCGCGTCCTGGACACCCTCGGGCTCCTGCGGCCGGACCACGGGCACCGCGTCCTGGGGCTCGCTGTCCTGGGGCACCGAGTCCTGCGGCTCACCGTCCTGGCGTGAGACGTCCTGGAGCTCGTACTCGGCGTCGTCGTGCGCACCCGAGTCGGTGACGCCGTCCGTACCGGCGTCTGTACCGGTGTCCGTGCGGACCGCGCCGTCGGTCTCGGCCGGGACCCCGGTGGTCTCGAAGCCGGAGGGAACGGCGACGGCGTCGGCCGGGGCGGACCGATCGGCCACCGGCACGTCGGAAACGCCGCGCTGGGACTGGGAGGCCGCCTCGAGCGACTGATAGGCGAGCACGGGATCGATGACGGGCGCGGGCGCGGGGGAGGGGGCGGGTTCGGGCGCGGCCACGGGCCGGTCGGGAGCCCCCTGCTCGGACGGGGCGGCGTCCTCCGGCCGGACCAGGGCCAGGGCTGCGGGCGGGCCCGCGGCCTCGGCCGCGTCCTCGCCGGACACCGTGCCCTCGTCGCCCCGGTCGTCGCCTTCGTCGGAGGTGAAGGTGGAGGTGGAGGCGGTTTCGGCCTCGGCCTCCGTCTCGGCCGGGCCCTCGGCCTGAGCGTCCGTGTCGCCGGACTCGGCGACGACCGCCTCCTCGGCGGCCGCCCGTTCCGCGATCTCCCGCTGCAGCGCGACAGCGGAGAACCGCATGGTCGCGCCGCTCTCGAGGTCCCCGCTCGCGGAGTCCTGCGCGTCGGACGCGGGGCCGGGAACGGAGGCCACCGGAGCGGCAGCCGTCCACGGTGCCTGGAACCCACCCGCGGGCAGGTTCGGCAGAGCGGTCGGGCCACCGACTTCCGCGACCGGAGTCGGTGCGGGTGCCGATTCCGGCGCGGGCGCTTGAGGCTGTACGACATGGGGCGGGGCGACAGGCGGCCGGACGCCCTCGGGACCGGCGTCGGGCCCACCCTCGGGACCGGCGACGGGCGCCGAGCCGGTCACCGGAGCAGCCGACGGAGCAGCCACCGGACCGTGGTCGTCGGCCGTCGAGCCCTCCGCGGCGTCCGAGGCAGCCGAGTCACCCGAAGGCGCGACCTCCTCCGCACCCGGCGACTCCTGCCGCTCCCCGGTGTCCGTCACGCCCTCGGCCTCCTTCGGGCCGTCGGACTCCTCCGAGCCCTCCGAGCCCACCGGACCGTCCGAGTCCCCCGAGTCGCCCGTGCCGCCCGAATCCCCGGAACCGGCCGAGGCGTTCTGCGTGTACCAGGCGGGCGGCGCGTAGTCGATGGTGAACTCGCCCGTCGTCTCGACGGCGGACTCGGCGTCGGACTGGTCATCGCCGGGCGTGGCCCAGCCCCCGCGGATCCCGCCCCGATCGCTGTTCACAATTCCTCCTGGTGTGGCCGAGCACCCGCAAGCCGTGCCGGGTCGACCGTCTGCTTGTCGTCCGTTGACGTTCACGGACGACCGAGGCCGCCCGAAGTCCGTACGAGACCGCCCGGATTGACCGGCCCCCCGGATAACGCGAGCCCCCCGTGCACGGGTTCAGGCGTCGCGCCCGGTCCCAGCCTAATCACCATGACTGTTCGCGGGGCAGGCCCGTCCACCGCACCGCGGAAGCCCGTTACGGCACACCCTGCCCAGAAGTGGCCCACGCACGCTCACCATTGACCCCGAAAGCGGACAAACGACGGCACCGGAAGGACACTTGCGGGACGACGGCCGGGCGCACGGCACGGACGGACACGGACGGACAACGAAAGGTCAGGCACGCGCCACGGACGGACGACGGTCAGGCACGCGCCACGGACGGACGACGGTCAGGCACGCGGCACGGACGGACTACGGCCGGGCAGACGAAAGGGCCGCCGCGGAAGACTCTCCGCACCGGCCCCGGTTCCCCACGCCCCGCTACTCCGCCGGCAGTCCCCCCGCGCGCGGAGCCGGCTCCAGATCGAACTCGCCGTCGCGCGCGCCCAGCACGAAGGCCCGCCACTCCGCCTCCGTGTACCGCAGGACCGTCCCCGGGTCGAGCGAGGACCGCATGGCCACCGCGCCCCCGGGCAGGTGGGCGATCTCGACCCGCTCCTCGTGCTGCTCGGTGCCCGGCGCGCTCTGCCATTCGGCGCCCGAGATGTCGAGTGCGTAGAGCTCGTCCTTCTCCCGCTCCTTGCGCGCCCTGACGTCGTTCTCCGCTTCCTCGGCCATGTTCCGCCGGCCCCTTCCCCACGTATGAATGACCTCTGCCGTCACCCTAGTGGCCTGGTCCGCGCCGTCCGGGGAGGTTCGCGGACCCGGACAGACGTATCCGCCCCGGCTGGTACCCTGTGTAACGGCCGTTTGTGTACGCACCCCCGGAGCGCTGCTCTGGAGGCCGCGCCCAGCGGATCCCCGCCTCCCGAGTTACGGAAGCTCCCCTGAGAAGTGGACCAGGGGCACTCGGTGGCACACATGAGACTACGAGGAGTACGCGTGTCGCTCGACGCCGCTACGAAGAAGCAGATCATCAGCGAGTTCGGTCAGAAGGAGGGCGACACCGGCTCCCCCGAGGTCCAGGTCGCCATGCTCTCGCGCCGCATCTCGGACCTGACCGAGCACCTCAAGACGCACAAGCACGACCACCACTCCCGTCGTGGTCTGCTGATCCTGGTCGGTCAGCGTCGCCGCCTTCTCCAGTACCTGGCCAAGAAGGACATCCAGCGCTTCCGTGCGCTGGTCGACCGCCTGGGCATCCGCCGCGGTGCGGCGGGCGCCAAGTAAGACGCCGTGAAGGGAGCGGTTCCCACCTCTTGGGGACCGCTCCTTTTGCTGTATGTGCTGCCGAGGGAGCTCTCTACGTGCGGAGTGTCACCGACGCTTTGTAGTGTGGTAGCACAACGCAATACGCAGGAAACAGCACGGACGAACACAGCGTGACGACGCCGTACCCGCCGGGTAGGGCATCTCACGACAACGAACGAGGAGAAGCGCGCCTCATCGCCGCCGGTCCTCGGTAGTGGCCCCCGGGCGTCAGAGCCCCGGGTGCTTCGATCGAAGACCGGCCCGCACGAGAAGGAGCGCTTCTCCGCCACCGTCCCCCTGCCACACGGGCAGGACGGGACGAAGACGAGGAGAAAACGCTAGTGGAGAACGAGACCCACTACGCCGAGGCCGTTATCGACAACGGTTCCTTCGGCACCCGCACCATCCGCTTCGAGACGGGCCGCCTGGCCAAGCAGGCCGCCGGCTCCGCCGTCGCGTACCTGGACGACGACACCATGGTGCTGTCGGCCACCAGCGCTTCCAAGAAGCCCAAGGACCAGCTCGACTTCTTCCCCCTGACGGTCGACGTCGAGGAGCGGATGTACGCCGCGGGCAAGATCCCCGGCAGCTTCTTCCGCCGTGAGGGCCGCCCCTCCGAGGACGCCGTCCTCACCTGTCGTCTCATCGACCGTCCGCTGCGTCCGTCCTTCAAGAAGGGCCTTCGCAACGAGATCCAGGTCGTCGCCACGATCATGGCGCTCAACCCCGACCACCTGTACGACGTCGTGGCGATCAACGCCGCCTCCGCGTCCACGCAGCTCGCGGGTCTTCCCTTCTCCGGCCCGGTCGGCGGCGTCCGCGTCGCGCTGATCAACGGCCAGTGGGTCGCGTTCCCGACGCACACCGAGCTCGAGGACGCCGTCTTCGACATGGTCGTCGCCGGTCGCGTCCTGGAGGACGGCGACGTCGCGATCATGATGGTCGAGGCCGAGGCCACCGAGAAGACCATCCAGCTCGTCCAGGGTGGCGCCGAGGCGCCGACCGAGGAGGTCGTGGCCGCCGGTCTCGACGCCGCGAAGCCCTTCATCAAGGTCCTGTGCAAGGCGCAGTCGGACCTCGCCGCGAAGGCCGCCAAGCCGACCGCCGAGTTCCCGATCTTCCTCGACTACCAGGACGACGTCCTGGAGGCCCTCACCGCCGCGGTCAAGAGCGAGCTCGCCCAGGCGCTCACCATCGCCGGCAAGCAGGACCGCGAGGCCGAGCTGGACCGCGTCAAGGAGATCGCCGCCGAGAAGCTGCTCCCGCAGTTCGAGGGTCGCGAGAAGGAGATCTCCGCCGCCTACCGCGCGCTGACCAAGAAGCTCGTCCGCGAGCGCGTCATCAAGGACAAGGTCCGCATCGACGGCCGCGGCGTCACGGACATCCGTACGCTGGCCGCCGAGGTCGAGGCCATCCCGCGCGTGCACGGCTCGGCGCTGTTCGAGCGTGGCGAGACCCAGATCCTGGGCGTCACCACCCTCAACATGCTCCGCATGGAGCAGCAGCTGGACACCCTCTCCCCGGTGACCCGCAAGCGCTACATGCACAACTACAACTTCCCGCCGTACTCCGTCGGTGAGACCGGCCGCGTCGGCTCCCCGAAGCGTCGCGAGATCGGCCACGGCGCGCTCGCCGAGCGCGCGATCGTGCCGGTCCTGCCGACCCGCGAGGAGTTCCCCTACGCGATCCGTCAGGTGTCCGAGGCCCTCGGCTCCAACGGCTCGACGTCCATGGGCTCGGTCTGCGCCTCCACGATGTCGCTGCTCAACGCCGGTGTGCCGCTGAAGGCCGCCGTCGCGGGCATCGCCATGGGTCTCATCTCCCAGGAGATCGACGGCCAGACGCACTACGTCGCCCTCACCGACATCCTCGGTGCGGAGGACGCCTTCGGCGACATGGACTTCAAGGTCGCCGGCACCAAGGAGTTCGTGACCGCCCTCCAGCTCGACACCAAGCTGGACGGCATCCCCGCCTCCGTCCTGGCCGCGGCCCTCAAGCAGGCCCGCGACGCCCGCCTCCACATCCTCGACGTGATGATGGAAGCGATCGACACGCCGGACGAGATGTCCCCGAACGCCCCGCGGATCATCACGGTCAAGATCCCCGTGGACAAGATCGGTGAGGTCATCGGCCCCAAGGGCAAGATGATCAACCAGATCCAGGAGGACACCGGCGCCGAGATCACGATCGAGGACGACGGCACCATCTACATCGGTGCCGCCGACGGCCCGGCCGCCGAGGCCGCCCGCGCCACGATCAACGGCATCGCCAACCCGACCATGCCGGAGGTCGGCGAGCGCTACCTGGGCACCGTCGTGAAGACGACGACCTTCGGCGCGTTCGTGTCGCTGCTCCCGGGCAAGGACGGTCTGCTGCACATCTCGCAGATCCGCAAGCTCGCCGGCGGCAAGCGCGTGGAGAACGTCGAGGACGTCCTCGGTGTGGGCCAGAAGGTCCAGGTCGAGATCGCCGAGATCGACTCGCGCGGCAAGCTCTCCCTCATCCCCGTGGTCGAGGGCGAAGGCGACGACGACAAGAAGGACGACACCGACCAGTGACGTCGAGTAGCTCCACGACGACGGCCCGCACCTCTTCGGAGGCGCGGGCCGTCGCCCGTACCCAAACCCTCATCAAGGGCGCGAACGGCATCGGCACGGTCCGCAAGACCACCCTGCCCGGCGGGCTGCGCATCGTCACCGAGACGCTCCCCTCCGTGCGCTCCGCCACGTTCGGCATCTGGGCGCACGTGGGCTCCCGCGACGAGACGCCGTCCCTGAACGGCGCGACGCACTACCTGGAGCACCTGCTCTTCAAGGGCACCAGCCGCAGGTCCGCCCTGGACATCTCCTCGGCGATCGACGCGGTCGGCGGCGAGATGAACGCGTTCACGGCCAAGGAGTACACGTGCTACTACGCACGCGTGCTCGACACCGACCTGCCGCTGGCCATCGACGTCGTCTGCGACATGCTGACCGGCTCGCTCATCCTCGAGGACGACGTCAACGTCGAACGCGGCGCCATCCTCGAAGAGATCGCGATGACCGAGGACGACCCGGGCGACTGCGTGCACGACCTGTTCGCGCACACCATGCTCGGCGACACCCCCCTCGGCCGCCCGGTCCTCGGCACGGTCAACACCGTCAACGCGCTCACCGCGGACCGCATCCGCCGCTTCTACAAGAAGCACTACGACCCGACGCACCTCGTCGTCGCCTGCGCGGGCAACGTCGACCACAACAAGGTCGTACGCCAGGTCCGCGCCGCCTTCGAGAAGGCCGGCGCCTTCAAGAACGCCACGGCCGCTCCCATCGCCCCGCGCGACGGCCTGCGCAGCATCCGCACCGCGGGCCGCGTCGAGCTCCTCGGCCGCAAGACCGAGCAGGCCCACGTCGTCCTCGGCATGCCGGGCCTGGCCCGCACCGACGAGCGCCGCTGGGCCCTCGGCGTCCTGAACACCGCCCTCGGCGGAGGCATGTCCTCGCGCCTGTTCCAGGAGGTCCGTGAGAAGCGCGGCCTGGCCTACAGCGTGTACTCGTACACCTCGGGCTTCGCCGACTGCGGCCTCTTCGGCGTCTACGCGGGCTGCCGCCCGAGCCAGGTCCACGACGTCCTCAAGCTGTGCCGCGACGAGCTCGACCAGGTCGCCGAGCACGGACTCTCGGACGACGAGATAGGCCGCGCCATCGGCCAGCTCCAGGGCTCCACGGTCCTCGGCCTGGAGGACACCGGCGCGCTGATGAACCGCATCGGCAAGAGCGAGCTGTGCTGGGGCGAGCAGATGTCGGTCGACGACATGCTCGCCCGGATAGCGTCGGTCACCCCCGACGAGGTCCGCGCCGTCGCCCGGGACATCCTGGGACAGCGGCCCTCGCTGGCGGTCATCGGCCCGGTCAAGGACAAGCAGGCGTCCCGGCTGCACGACGCGGTCGCGTAAATCCCGTCTCGGTAAGGAACGAAGCAATGAGCAAGCTGCGCGTGGCGGTCCTCGGTGCCAAGGGCCGGATCGGAGCCGAGGCGGTACGAGCCGTCGACGCCGCCGAGGACATGGAGCTGGTGGCCGCGCTGAGCCGTGGCGACAAGCTGGAGACGCTGGTCGAGGCCGGCACCCAGGTCGTGGTCGAACTGACCACCCCGGCCTCGGTGATGGGCAACCTCGACTTCTGCGTCCGGCACGGCATCCACGCCGTCGTCGGCACGACCGGCTGGACCGAGGAGCGCCTCGCGCAGCTCGGCACCTCGCTCGCCGCGTCCCCGGAGACGGGCGTGCTCATCGCGCCCAACTTCTCCATCGGGGCCGTCCTGACGATGAAGTTCGCCGAGGCGGCCGCGCCGTACTTCGAGTCCGTCGAGGTCGTCGAACTGCACCACCCGAACAAGGTGGACGCGCCCAGCGGCACGGCCACGCGCACCGCCCAGCTCATCGCGGCGGCCCGTGAGCGCGCGGGCAGCGCCCCGCAGCCCGACGCCACGGTCACCGCCCTGGACGGCGCCCGCGGCGCCGACGTGGACGGCGTCCCGGTGCACGCGATCCGGCTGCGCGGTCTCCTGGCCCACCAGGAGGTCCTCCTCGGCGGTGAGGGCGAGACCCTGACCATCCGCCACGACTCCCTCCACCACAGCAGCTTCATGCCGGGCATCCTGCTCGGCGCCCGCCGCGTGGTGACCACCCCGGGCCTCACCTTCGGTCTGGAACACTTCCTCGACCTCGGCTGAGCCGGGGACGTACGACAGTTAGCCGGCAGACATGCGCGCGAAGATCACCTATGCCATCACGGCCGCCGTCCTGGTCGTCTATTTCGTCCTGGTCGGCAGCCGGGGGGTGCTGCTCATCCAGAACGGCACCCTGATCACCGTCACCTTCGGTGTCGCGGTGCTCATCCTGCCGGTCATCGGCATCTGGTTCCTCTGGCAGAACACCCAGTTCGTCCGGAAGGCCAACCGGCTCGCCTCGGTGCTCGACGCCGAGGGCGGACTGCCCGTCGACGAACTGCGGCGCACCGAGAACGGCCGCATCGACCGCGACTCGGCCGACGAGGTCTTCGCCCGCCGCAAGGCCGAGACCGAGGACGCCCCGGACGACTGGCGGAGCTGGTTCCGTCTCGCAGTCGCCTACCACGACGCCCGCGACACCCCGCGCGCCCGCAAGGCCATGCAACGGGCCATCGCCCTCCACGAGGGCCGGACCCTGGAAGCCTGACCAGGTCGTCCTCGTACGGCGAAGGGGCCGGCCCGCACCCCGTGCGGACCGGCCCCTTCGCCGTGACGTTTCTCCCCGGCGCCTCAGGCCCGGCGGTACTCGTCGGCCCACACCTCGACGACGTCCGCCGCCCGGTCGAAGGCTTCGGTACGCGCCAGGAAGTCGGCGTTGTGCGTGGTCATGAGCGGCGGCACGTCCCCCGGCTCCCGGTCCGTGCTCACCAGCGTCAGAGCCTGGCCCTGGACGGTGCGGGGCAGCCCCATCCAGCGCACCGGCTGCTGCACCGTGCGCACCGCCAGGACCTGCTTCCACGGGGTCGTCCGCGTGACGAAGAAGCCCACCCGGCGCAGCCCCCGGGCGCTGACCCACACGCCCATGCGCAGCAGGCGCAGCGCGCACAGGATGACGACCGCCGCGGCGGCCATGCAGGCCGCGGCACCGGGCAGCGTCCCGGCGACGGCGATGATCACGGCCGCGACGAGCACGTACGAGGCGAGCAGCAGGACGAGCGCGGCCGCGCCCACCCGCCAGGGGCCGGGCCGGTAGGGGCGCCTCCAGCGGTCGCGGTCGTCGAAGGGAAGCGCGACATCCTCCGCCGCCTCGTCAAAGGCGCGGTCCGCCGTCAGAAAGGCCAGGGGCACGTTCGATCCTCACTCGATCCACACAAGGGCAGTGCCCGGTGAGGTTATCGAGCCGGCTGCCGGCTCACCACCCTTGGGGGTCCGGAAGAGTCAGCGGCCGTCCGACGCCACGGAGTGCTGCGTCTGCGCGGGTGACGGATCCTGTGACAGGGCGGGCATTCCGAATATCAGGGATCCGGCTATCCCGGCGGCCAGGGTGAGGCCGAAGAGCCACCGGCCGGCTATCTGCCCGGCGGTGGACCGCTCACGCGGCGGCGGGGTGACGTTGCTGCGGAAGGAGTCGGCTTCGGCGGTGAAGGCGAACGGGACGGGCTCGCGCCGACTGGACATGGGCGGTGCTTCTCCTCTGGGGGGCCTGCGGGCACGGTGACGTGATCCGGGGTGTTCCGGGCGACCTGGGTGTTCCGGGCGACCGGGGCGATCCGATGGCAAGCGGCGCGAACCTCTCGAACACGTCGCTCTCACTCATACAGACGGGCGAACGTTACAAGAGGTGCCCGGAATCACCGAATTCGCAGAAGTTCGCCGATGAATGTCGCGGCCCGGCACCGAACGCCCGTTGTCGGTGCCGGGCCGTAGAGTGGTCGCCGCCCGAAGCCAGTGATGGAAGGACCCCGCTCACCGTGACCGACACCCCAGCCGACGACCTCAAGCCCAGCTTCCGCGGCGATGTCACCGTCGAGCTGATCAAGCACACGGCCTCCGACGCCGACGTGCTGTTCGCCGCCCGCGTCTCCACCGCCGGTGAGCAGTCGCTGGAGGAGCTGCAGAAGGACCCCGAGCGCTCCAAGGGCCTGATCAACTACCTGATGCGGGACCGTCACGGCAGCCCCTTCGAGCACAACTCGATGACCTTCTTCGTCAGCGCGCCGATCTTCGTCTTCCGCGAGTTCATGCGGCACCGCGTGGGCTGGTCGTACAACGAGGAGTCCGGTCGCTACAGGGAGCTGGAGCCCGTCTTCTACGTCCCCGCCGAGGACCGCAAGCTGGTCCAGCAGGGCCGCCCCGGCAAGTACGAGTTCGTCGAGGGCACCCCCGAACAGCACAGGACCGTCACCCGGGCCATGGAGGAGTCCTACCGGCAGTCCTACGCCGCGTACCAGGAGATGCTGAAGGCCGGTGTCGCCCGCGAGGTCGCCCGCGCCACCCTTCCGGTCGGACTCTTCTCCTCGATGTACGCCACCTGCAACGCCCGTTCGCTGATGCACTTCCTCGGACTGCGCACCCAGCACGAGCTCGCGAAGGTGCCGTCGTTCCCGCAGCGGGAGATCGAGATGGTCGCCGAGAAGATGGAGGCGGAGTGGTCCCGGCTCATGCCTCTCACGCACGCGGCCTACAACGCCAACGGGCGCGTGGCGCCGTAACGCGCCACCGCGCACCGGTCCGGCACAGATGTACGGTTCAGCCGAGCGAAGTGTCCGTATTGCGGCATTTCGCGAAGTTCATCTAGCCTGATCAAACGGACCCGGCACTGCTTGAACCCCCGAGCAGGCAGTGCCGGGTTCCACCTTTGTCATGCTTTGTCGTGGCCCCCGAGGGCAGACCACGCGGTGAGCAGCGAGTAGCGTATTACCCATGGCTCCGACCTCCACTCCGCAGACCCCCTTCGGGCGGGTCCTCACCGCCATGGTCACGCCCTTCACGGCGGACGGCGGACTCGACCTCGACGGCGCTCAGCGGCTCGCGACCCACCTGGTGGACGCAGGCAACGACGGCCTGATCATCAACGGCACCACCGGTGAGTCCCCGACCACCAGCAACGCGGAGAAATCGGAGCTCGTACGAGCCGTGCTGGAGGCGGTGGGCGACCGCGCCCACATCGTCGCCGGCGTCGGCACGAACGACACCCGCCACAGCATCGAGCTCGCCCGCGACGCCGAGAAGGCCGGCGCGCACGGCCTGCTGACCGTGACGCCGTACTACAACAAGCCCCCGCAAGAGGGTCTGTACCGTCACTTCTCGGCCATCGCCGACGCGACCGAACTGCCGGTCATGCTCTACGACATCCCCGGCCGCAGCGGCGTACCGATCAACACCGAAACCCTGGTGCGGCTCGCCGAACACCCGCGTATCGTCGCCAACAAGGACGCCAAGGGAGACCTCGGCCGCGCAAGCTGGGCGATCGCCCGCTCCGGCCTCGCGTGGTACTCGGGCGACGACATGCTGAACCTGCCGCTGCTGTCCGTCGGCGCGGTGGGCTTCGTCTCGGTCGTCGGTCACGTCGTCACCCCGGACCTGCGCGCGATGCTCGACGCCTATCTCTCGGGGGACGTCCAGAAGGCCACCGAGATCCACCAGAAGCTGCTCCCCGTCTTCACCGGCATGTTCCGCACCCAGGGCGTCATGACGACCAAGGCCGCGCTCGCCCTCCAGGGCCTGCCCGCCGGTCCGCTCCGCGCCCCGATGGTCGAACTGTCGCCCGAGGAGACCAGCCAGCTCAAGATCGATCTTGGCGCCGGCGGGGTAGAGCTCTAACCACAGACTTCACAACTGAATACGTATGAACGCAGGCCATGAGCCTGCACCCCACACACAACAGCTACTGCACGAACGTCACGCGCGCCACGTGCCTTGCCAGGTACGTGGCGCGCGTGGTGAGGAGAGTCTTTTGAGTCATCCGCATCCTGAACTCGGCGCACCGCCGGCCCTCCCGAAGGGCGGCCTGCGCGTCACCCCGCTCGGCGGCCTCGGCGAGATCGGCCGGAACATGACGGTCTTCGAATACGGAGGCCGTCTGCTGATCGTCGACTGCGGAGTGCTCTTCCCCGAGGAGGAGCAGCCCGGAATCGACCTGATCCTGCCGGACTTCACGTCCATCCGGGACCGCCTCGACGACATCGAGGGCATCGTGCTCACGCACGGCCACGAGGACCACATCGGTGGCGTGCCCTTCCTGCTCCGCGAGAAGCCGGACATCCCGCTGATCGGCTCCAAGCTGACCCTCGCGCTCATCGAGGCGAAGCTCCAGGAGCACCGCATCCGGCCCTACACGCTCGAAGTGGCCGAGGGCCACCGCGAGCGCATCGGCCCCTTCGACTGCGAGTTCGTCGCGGTCAACCACTCCATCCCCGACGCCCTCGCGGTCGCCATCCGCACCCCCGCGGGCATGGTCGTCCACACCGGCGACTTCAAGATGGACCAGCTCCCGCTGGACGGCCGGCTCACCGACCTGCACGCGTTCGCCCGGCTGAGCGAGGAAGGCATCGACCTTCTTCTCTCGGACTCCACGAACGCCGAGGTCCCGGGCTTCGTCCCGCCCGAGCGCGACATCCAGAACGTGCTGCGCCAGGTCTTCGCGAACGCCGGCAAGCGCATCATCGTGGCCAGCTTCGCCAGCCATGTGCACCGCATCCAGCAGATCCTCGACACCGCCCACGAGTACGGCCGCAGGGTCGCCTTCGTCGGCCGCTCGATGGTCCGCAACATGGGTATCGCGCGCGACCTCGGCTATCTGAAGGTCCCGCCGGGCCTGGTCGTCGACGTCAAGACGCTCGACGACCTTCCGGACCACGAGGTCGTCCTCGTCTGTACGGGATCCCAGGGCGAGCCGATGGCCGCACTCTCCCGGATGGCGAACCGCGACCACCAGATCCGGATCGTCCAGGGCGACACGGTGATCCTCGCGTCGTCGCTGATCCCGGGCAACGAGAACGCGGTCTACCGCGTCATCAACGGCCTGACCCGCTGGGGCGCCAACGTCGTCCACAAGGGCAACGCCAAGGTGCACGTCTCGGGTCACGCCTCCGCGGGTGAGCTCCTGTACTTCTACAACATCTGCAGGCCGCGCAACCTGATGCCGGTCCACGGCGAATGGCGCCACCTGCGCGCCAACGCCGAGCTGGGCGCCCTGACCGGCGTCCCGCACGACCGGATCGTCATCGCCGAGGACGGCGTCGTCGTCGACCTGATCGAGGGCAAGGCCAAGATCGCGGGCAAGGTCCAGGCCGGGTACGTCTACGTCGACGGCCTCTCGGTCGGTGACGTCGGTGAGCCCGCGCTGAAGGACCGCAAGATCCTCGGCGACGAGGGCATCATCTCGGTCTTCGTGGTGATGGACGCCAGCACCGGCAAGCTCACGGCCGGCCCGCACGTGCAGGCACGCGGCTCCGGCATCGACGATTCCGTCTTCGCCGAGGTCATCCCGAAGATCACGGAGGTCCTGGAGCGCTCGGCTCAGGACGGTGTGGTGGAGCCCCATCAGCTCCAGCAGCTCATCCGTCGCACGCTGGGCAAGTGGGTGTCCGACACCTACCGTCGGCGCCCGATGATCCTCCCGGTCGTCGTCGAGGTCTGACGGCCGGCAAGGCCTCGACCTGGAGCGGGCCGCCTCGATTTGCATCGGGGCGGCCCGCTCCAGTACGTTTACGGCTCCGCCTGAACGGGAACCACCGAAGCTTCGTGCTCGGAGGCAGTCCCCGAACCGGGTGGGAATTCCGACTCAGAGAATCTGATAAAGTCGGAGCCGCCGGAAAGGGAAACGCGAGAGCGGATTACCTGGAAAGCACCGAGGAAATCAGGTCCGGAAAGATCTGATAGAGTCGGAAACGCAAGACCGAAGGGAAGCGCCCGGAGGAAAGCCCGAGAGGGTGAGTACAAAGGAAGCGTCCGTTCCTTGAGAACTCA
>NZ_JBHTZF010000010.1:183651-389551 GCF_042790435.1 Streptomyces sp. NPDC056738 | reverse complement strand
AAACGCCCGGTTACATTCCGAACCCGGAAGCTAAGCCTCACAGCGCCGATGGTACTGCAGGGGGGACCCTGTGGGAGAGTAGGACGCCGCCGAACAAATTGTGAGAAGACCCCCGGACCGGGGATACCGGTCCGGGGGTTTTCTGCGTTCAGGACCGGTTTTCCCACTCTCCGTCGATTCCGGGTTGTGGGCCGGCTTTCGGATTCCTGGCCGGTTTTGCTGGTGGCGTTTTTACAGGCGACCCGCGGACTTCAGCGCCAGGTAGGCGTCCGCCAGGGCCGGCGCGAGATCGTCCGGAGTCGCGTCCACGACGGTGACCCCGTGACGTCGTAGCGTCTCGGCGGTGCGCTGACGTCCCGCCTCGGCCTGGGCCGCCGCCGCTGCCTCGTACACGGCGTCGATGTCGCCCCGGGCCTTCGCCATCCGCGCGACGTGCGGGTCCGCGACCGATGCCAGCAGCACCGTGTGGCGCTGGGTGAGGCTGGAGAGCACGGGGAGCAGGCCCTCCTCGACCGGAGCGGCGTCGAGGGTCGTCAGGAGCACGATCAAGGACCGGCGCGAGGTCGTACGCAGAGCTGTGGCGGTCAGGCCGCGGGCGTCCGTCTCGACGAGCTCAGGTTCGAGCCCCGCCATCGCGTTGACCAGGGACGGAAGGACGTCGCCTGCCGCACGGCCCTGGACCAGGGCGCGTACCCGGCGGTCGTAGGCGAGGAGGTCCACGCGGTCGCCGGCGCGGGAGGCCAGGGCGGCGAGGAGCAGGGCCGCGTCCATGGAGGCGTCGAGGCGGGGCGCGTCGCCGACACGGCCCGCGGAGGTGCGGCCGGTGTCGAGGACCAGAAGGATGTGGCGGTCGCGTTCGGGACGCCAGGTCCGTACGGCGACCGTCGTCCGGCGGGCCGTGGCGCGCCAGTCGATGGAGCGGGTGTCGTCGCCGGGAACGTACTCGCGCAGACTGTCGAACTCCGTTCCCTCACCGCGCGTCAGCACACTGGTGCGGCCGTCGAGTTCACGGAGCCGGGCCAGCTTGGACGGGAGGTGCTTCCGGCTGGTGAAGGGGGGCAGGACCCGTACGGCCCAGGGGACTTCGTGGCTGCCCTGACGGGAGAACAGACCGAGCGGGCCGAACGAGCGGATCGTGACACGGTCGGCCCGGCGGTCGCCGCGGCGGGTGGGGCGCAGACGGGTCGTCACACGGCGGCGTTCGCCCGCCGGGACCGTCATACGGTGGCGGGAGGCCTCGACCTCCGTGCCGGGTTCCCAACTGCTGGGCGGCCAGGCATCCCTGACGTGGGCGCGCAGAAGGCGGCCGGAGGGATTGGTGACCGTGAGGGTGACGTCGGCGGCCTCACCGAGGCGTACCGAGGTGTCCCCGGAGCGGGTCAGGCCCAAGCGTCGTACGGGGGCCGCGAGGGCGGCGTCGCAGGCGCAGGCCAGGGCGAGGGGGACGTTCACGGCGAGGACGCCTGTCCAACTCGGCCCCCAGATGCCGACGGGGAGCGCGCCCAGGGCCGCCAGGAGAGCGGCGCGTCCGGTGAGTGCCATCAGCGGGGGACGGGGACGTGGGCGAGGATCGCGTTGATGACGGAGTCGGCCGTCACGCCCTCCATCTCGGCCTCGGGGCGGAGTTGAACGCGGTGGCGGAGGGTCGGCAGGGCCAGGGCCTTCACGTCGTCGGGGATGACGTAGTCGCGGCCGGTCAGCCAGGCCCAGGCGCGGGCGGTGGCGAGCAGGGCCGTCGCGCCGCGCGGGGAGACGCCGAGCGTGAGCGACGGCGACTGGCGGGTCGCGCGGCACAGGTCGACGACGTAGCCGGTGATCTCGGGAGAGACCGTCGTCTTGGCTACCGCGGCGCGGGCGGCTTCGAGGTCGGCGGGGCCGGCGACGGGACGCAGGCCCGCGGCGCGCAGGTCGCGCGGGTTGAAGCCCTCGGAGTGGCGGGTGAGGACGTCGATCTCGTCCTGCCGGGAGGGCAGCGGGATCGTCAGTTTGAGGAGGAAGCGGTCCAGTTGGGCCTCGGGGAGCGGATACGTTCCCTCGTACTCGACCGGGTTCTGGGTCGCGGCGACCAGGAAGGGCTCGGGCAGCGGCCGGGGTGTGCCGTCGACGGTGACCTGGCGTTCCTCCATCGCCTCCAGGAGCGACGACTGGGTCTTGGGAGGCGTGCGGTTGATCTCGTCGGCGAGCAGGAGGTTGGTGAAGATCGGGCCGGGCTGGAAGGAGAACTCCGCGGTGCGGGCGTCGTAGACGAGCGAGCCGGTGACATCGCTCGGCATGAGGTCGGGGGTGAACTGGACGCGCTTGGTGTCGAGTTCCAGGGCGGACGCCAGTGCGCGGACGAGCAGCGTCTTGGCCACTCCGGGGACTCCTTCGAGGAGAACGTGTCCGCGGCACAGGAGGGCGACGACGAGGCCGGTCACAGCGGGGTCCTGGCCGACCACGGCTTTGGCGATCTCGGTGCGCAGGGCTTCCAGGGAGGAGCGGGCGGTGTCCGCGTCCTTGGTGTACCCGGTGTACCCGGCGTTGTCAGTGGTCGGGTCCATCATGAAATGCGTACCTCTCTTTCGAGGGCGTCGAGTTGGTCGGCGAGGGAGACGAGGGCCGCGTCGTCGCGGGGCGGCGGCCCGAAGAGGAGCGGGAGCAGGGCGCCCGGGTCGCCGTCGACGTGGGTGGCCAGGGCGGGGAGCAGGGTCTCGGGCGCGTGCGCCTGGGCCGGGGGTACGCCGATGAGGGGGGCGAGGCGGGTGCGGGTGGCGGAGCGGAGAGCGGCGGACGCGCGGTCGCGGGCGGCGGCCTTGCGGTAGAGGCGGGCGCGGCCTTCGGCGGTCTCGGAGGCGCGGATCGCGACGGGAAGCCGTTCGGGTACGAGGGGGCCCATGCGGCGTGCCCGCCACAGTGCTGCCACGACGGCGGCGATGAGGAGCTGCAGGGTGCCCCAGAGCCAGCCCGAGGGGAGCAGGTCGAAGAAGCTCCGGCTGCCCGTGTCGGTGGCCGAGTCGTCGGAGAGCGAGGGGAGGTACCAGACCAGATGGGTGCGGGAGCCGAGGAGTTGGAGTGCGAGCGAGGCGTTGCCCTGCTCGTCGAGGCGGTCGTTGTAGAGGATGTCGGGGGCACCGAGCACGACGGTGTCGCCGCCTCCCGCGCGGGCCGGCACGCGTACGAGCGTGGGCAGTCCCTCGCTCGGGTAGCAGGTGTCGGCGTCCTGGTCGGTGGTGCTGTAGCGGATGCCGCCGGTGTCGGCGCTGCCCGCTCGGCGCGCGGCGGGCAGATCGCAGCGGGGGGAGAGCGTCGAGTCGAAGCTGACCGCGGGGTCGGCGGTGACGCCGGGGGCGAGGGTGCCGAGGGAGGGCGGTCCGGGGGAGATCAGGATCGTACGGCCGCCCGATTGTTCCGTCGCCGTGCGCAGGTCGGTCTGCTGATGCCTGGTCAGCAGGTCGGGGGACGTGATCAGCAGGGTGGTGTCGGGGCCGGCCGCCGAGCGCGCCTCGCCGAGGGTGGTGACCACGCGCGTGGAGACTCCCCGGTCGGCGAGGAGCCGGGCGACGGCCTTGCTGCCGGAGGGGTCGGCGGAGCGCGGGTCGAGGCGGCCGTGCCGGGAGTCCGAGCGGACCGCGGCTATCGCGACGGCGGCCGCCAGCAGGAGGACGAGCGCGAGGGCGATTCCGCGCGTTCGGGTCCAGATCTGGCGGGTGGTGGGCGAGGACGAGGTGGTGGGCGAGGACGAGGTGGGGGTGAGGGTGGCCTCGGTCATGACGCGGCCCCCTGGTGGCCCTTGCGGTCCGTCTTCGGGTGCGGGCCGGCGGCGCTGTCCGTGAGGACGGGCCTGGTGCGTTCCAGGTCGCGGTCGAGGTCCGTGAGGTGCTGGTACGCGCGTGGGTCGCCGGGGCGGCCGCCGTACGTGATGTCGTCGAAGTCGCGTGCCGCGGCGCGCAGTCGGCCGTCGTGGGAGGGCAGGGAGCGGCTCGCCTCCGCGGCGGCCTCGTCGGCCGTGCGGCCGGGGCGCGGATCGAGCAGGGCGCGTTCCTCCAGGGACCGTACGACGGCCCGCATCCGTTCCTGGACCGCCTGGTTCCAGTGGCCCTGGGCGGCGTGCGCCTCGGCGGCGGCGCGGTGTTCGGCGGCGCTCCTGGGGCGGTCGTCGAAGAGGGCGGCGGACGAGGCGGGGGCGCGGTGCGGGGTGCCCAGGCGCCACCACAGGGCGGCCACGACCGCCACGACGGCGAGGACGATGACCACGAGTCCGAGTGTTCCGCCGGGCGTCGCGGACGAGGCGGCGCCGAACAGTCGGTCGACCCAGTCCCAGAAGGCGTTGAGGGCACGCTGGACGAGGCTGGGGTCGTTCTCGTGGTACATCCGCTTGGACAGTTCGCGTCTGGCCGCCTCCCGTGCGGCCTCGCGCGGTGTGGTCACCGGTGGTGTGTCGTCGCGGGCCGACGCGAGGACCGTGATCGCACCGGTGTGCGGCCCCGCGAGCACCGCCTTAAGGACTCCCCCCGCCCCGTTCACCGCATCAACTCCCTGGTGTGGTGCCGGTGGTGCCGTATCCCTGGAGGCCGGCGGCCCGGGCCAGGTCGAGGTCGAGGGCCTCACGGCGGATGCGCCGGTCGATGTACAGGAGGACCGTGACGCCCGCGGTGATCGGGAACGTGATCATGGATCCGATCACCGAGCCGATGCCGCTGACGATGAGGTAGGTCCAGCCGAGGTCGCCGCCGGAGCTGTCGAGGAAGCCGGTGAAGCCGTCGCCGCTCAGCGCGGCAGCGAGGACGGCGAAGGGGATCACGACGATCGACGCCACGATGTTGGCGATGATCGTGGCGAGGAGCTGGATGCCGAACACCCGCCACCAGGAGCCGCGGACGAGTTTCGCGGAGCGGCGCATCGACTTCGTGATGCTCTGCTTCTCCAGCATCAGGGCGGGGGAGGCGAGCGAGAAGCGGATCATCAGCCAGAGGGCGACGACACCCGCTGCGAGGGCGCCGAGGACGGCGAGCGTGAGGCCGGCGTCCGTCGAGCCGCCCGCCACCACGAGCAGACCCGGCAGTGCGCCCGCGGTGAGGATCGCGACGGCGATGAGCGGGAGCAGCAGGGTCAGGCCGAGCAGCCTGGCGAGCTGGGGACGGGCGTCGCGCCACGCCTCGCCGGTGGTCACCGGCTTGCCGATCACCGCACGGCTGGTCACCGAGGTGAGCAGGGCCGTCGCGACGATGGTGCCGAGCAGGGTGACGAGCAGGACGAGACCGGAGCCGAGGAGGGCGTCGCCCATGGCCCGGCTCAGCTCGCCGAGGGTGGCGCTGGGGTCGTCGAGCGCGTCCGTGTCGGTGCTGTCCAGGACGAAGCCCTGGAGCAGGATGACGGCGACCTGCGTGACGACGGCGACGGCCAGCGAGATGCCGAGGACGGTGCGCCAGTAGGCGCGCATGGTCGACACGGCGCCGTCCAGGATCTCGCCGACGCCCAGGGGACGCAGCGGGATCACGCCGGGCTTGGCGGCGGGCGGTTGCGCGCCCCAGCCGCTGCCCCAGCCGCCGGGGCCTCTCGGGGTGCCCTGTCCGGGGCCTCCCCAGCCGCCGTGTCCACCGCCGTATCCACCGTTCTGGTCGCCCGGCGGACGGCCGGCCCAGCCCCGGCCGGGCGCGGGGGGCGGCGGGGCCTGCGCGGGCCCCTGCGGGGCGGGCGCGGACCACTGGCCGGGCGGGGGCTGCTCCTTGGACCACTTCGACGGCTGCTCGGGCGGGTTCGCTCCGTCCTGGTCCGCGGGCCCCGGGGTGCCGGACGAGTCCGGCGTCTCTTCGCCGGAGGGGGCGGATCCGGGCGACGCCCAGCCCGGAGTGTCGTTCATCGTCGCTCCTTCACGGTGCCCGTCCCGCGGTCGCGGCGGCAGGTTGGCAGCCATCGTGTCACGGCGTGCCCGGCAGAGTACGGGGCCCCGTATGGGCTGCACACCTTCAATAGTCCGCCGGGTACGGGGCAGACTGGGCGAATGGCCGATCACTACGCGCAACCCCGCGAGGACAGTGGACCGACGGAGATACCCGCGATCCGCTGGCACGAGCCGCCCGAAGGTCCCGTGGTGGTCCTTCTCGACCAGACGCGGCTCCCCGCGGAGGAGGTCGAGCTGGTGTGCACGGACGCGCCGGCCCTGGTGGAGGCGATCCGTACGCTCGCGGTGCGCGGTGCGCCGCTGCTCGGGATCGCCGGTGCGTACGGCGTCGCGCTCGCGGCCGTACGCGGCTTCGACGTGGAAGAGGCCGCCCACGCCCTGGCCGGTGCCCGGCCGACGGCCGTGAACCTCGCGGTCGGTGTGCGCCGGGCGCAGGCGGCCCACCGGGCGGCGCTCTCCGCGGGTGGCGACGAGACGGTGGCCGCGGCGGCCGCGCTGAACGCGGCACGGACGCTGCACCGCGAGGACGCCGAGGCGAGCGCGCGCATGGCCGAGCACGGCCTCGCGCTGCTCGACGAGCTGCTGCCGGGCGGCAGCCACCGGATCCTCACGCACTGCAACACCGGGGCGCTGGTCTCCGGCGGCGAGGGCACCGCGTTCGCCGTGGCGCTCGCCGCGCACCGGGCCGGGCAGTTGCGGCGGCTCTGGGTGGACGAGACGCGGCCCCTGCTGCAGGGCGCCCGTCTGACCGCCTACGAGGCCGCGCGCAGCGGCATGGCGTACACCCTGCTCACCGACAACGCGGCGGGCTCGCTGTTCGCGGCCGGGGAGGTGGACGCCGTGCTGATCGGCGCCGACCGCATCGCGGCCGACGGTTCGGTGGCGAACAAGGTGGGGAGCTATCCGCTCGCGGTGCTGGCCAGGTACCACCACGTGCCGTTCATCGTGGTGGCGCCGGTGACGACGATCGACCAGGACACGCCCGACGGCGCGTCCATCGAAGTCGAGCAGCGCGCGGGTCATGAAGTGACGGAGATCGCAGCTCCGCAGGTCCCGGTGGCGGGGGCGGAGCCGGGAGGGGGTATACCTGTGGCACCCCTGGGGACCCAGGCGTACAACCCGGCGTTCGACGTGACGCCGCCGGAGTTGATCACGGCGATCGTCACCGAAGAGGGCGTTGTTTCGCCCGTGACGGCTGAGGCTCTCGCCGAGCTGTGTGACTTGTCACGCCAGGTAACGATTTAGTTAATGGGATGATGTCGTTTATGAAGGGACGAGTCCTTGTCGTCGATGACGACACCGCACTGGCCGAGATGCTCGGCATCGTGTTGCGTGGTGAAGGTTTTGAGCCGTCTTTCGTAGCCGACGGCGACAAGGCGCTGGCCGCCTTCCGTGACGCCAAGCCCGACCTGGTGCTCCTGGACCTCATGCTGCCCGGACGGGACGGCATCGAGGTGTGTCGCCTGATCAGGGCGGAGTCCGGGGTGCCGATCGTGATGCTCACGGCGAAGAGCGACACCGTCGACGTCGTGGTCGGCCTCGAGTCGGGCGCCGACGACTACATCGTGAAGCCGTTCAAGCCAAAAGAACTGGTGGCGCGGATCAGGGCGCGGCTGCGCCGTTCGGAGGAACCGGCACCCGAGCAGCTCTCGATCGGCGACCTCGTCATCGACGTCGCCGGTCACTCTGTGAAGCGGGAAGGCATGTCGATCGCGCTGACGCCGCTGGAGTTCGACCTGCTGGTCGCTCTGGCGCGCAAGCCGTGGCAGGTCTTCACCCGTGAGGTCCTGCTCGAGCAGGTGTGGGGCTACCGGCACGCGGCGGACACCCGTCTCGTCAACGTGCACGTCCAGCGACTGCGCTCCAAGGTCGAGAAGGACCCGGAGCGCCCGGAGATCGTGGTGACCGTCCGAGGCGTCGGATACAAGGCAGGACCGAGCTGACATGTCATGGGACAGTGCCGCTTCGGCGTCCGCTGAGCTGGGGGATCGTTCGGGGCGGCCTGTCGGCCGGAAGATGAGGGGCTCCCGCTGGGAGCGGTTCTTCGAAGGAGGACTGCTCCAGGGCGGGGTCCAGGGCAGTCCGGTCCTCCGGCTGCTCATACGCTGGGTGCGCCGTCCGCTGCTGCCCGTGATGCGGCTGTGGCGGCGCAACATCCAGCTCAAGATCGTAGCGACGACGCTGCTGATGTCGATGGGCGTCGTCCTGCTGCTCGGCTTCGTCGTGATCGGGCAGGTCCGCAACGGCCTGCTGGACGCCAAGGTGCGGGCCTCCCAGAGCCAGGCCACCGGCGGCTTCTCGGTGGCCAAGCAGAAGGCGGACTCCGCGGCGACGGCGAACGGCGACGACGGCGCCGCCACGGACGGACGGTCGAAGAACGTCAGCCAGTGGATGACCGACCTCGTCGTGTCCCTGTCCAGTGGCGGACAGGGCGCGTTCGACGTGGTCACCCTCAACTCCACCGCCTCGGGCGACGGCAGCGGCGGTCTCGCACCCCGGTACTCGGGCCAGGTGGACCCGACCGTGAGCGTCCCCGAGAACCTGCGCGCCCGGGTCGACAAGAGCACCGCGGCGGCGCAGAGCTACACCCGTGTGGTCTACAAGGACGGCCGGGAGTCCCAGCCGGCGCTGGTCATCGGCAAGCAGGTCAGCGACCCCAACGGGGACGCCTACCAGCTCTACTACCTCTTCCCGCTCACGCAGGAGGAGAAGTCGCTGAGCCTGGTCAAGGGCACCCTCGCGACGGCCGGACTGTTCGTCGTGGTGCTGCTCGGGGCCATCGCCTGGCTCGTGGTGCGCCAGGTCGTGACACCGGTGCGCATGGCGGCCGGGATCGCCGAGCGGCTCTCCGCCGGACGCCTCCAGGAACGTATGAAGGTCACCGGCGAGGACGACATCGCTCGTCTGGGCGAAGCCTTCAACAAGATGGCGCAGAACCTCCAGCTCAAGATCCAGCAGCTCGAGGACCTGTCGCGCATGCAGCGGCGGTTCGTGTCCGACGTGTCGCACGAACTGCGCACCCCCCTGACCACCGTGCGGATGGCCGCCGACGTCATCCACGACGCGCGCGTGGACTTCGACCCGGTGACCGCGCGGTCGGCCGAACTCCTCGCCGACCAGTTGGACCGCTTCGAGACGCTGCTCGCCGACCTGCTGGAGATCAGCCGGTTCGACGCGGGCGCGGCGGCCCTGGAGGCCGACGCGATCGACCTCAGGGAGGTCGTACGACGGGTGGTCGGCGGAGCCGAGCCGCTCGCCGACCGCAAGGGCACCCACATACGTGTCGTCGGCGACCAGCAGCCGCTGATCGCCGAGGCGGACGCCCGGCGGGTCGAGCGGGTGCTGCGCAACCTGGTCGTCAACGCCGTGGAGCACGGCGAGGGCAAGGACGTCGTCGTCAAGCTCGCCGCGGCGGGCGGAGCGGTCGCGATCGCGGTCCGCGACTACGGCGTCGGGCTCAAGCCCGGCGAGGCGACCCGCGTGTTCAGCCGCTTCTGGCGGGCCGACCCGGCACGCGCGCGTACCACCGGCGGCACGGGCCTCGGCCTGTCCATCGCCCTGGAGGACGCACGGCTGCACGGCGGCTGGCTGCAGGCCTGGGGCGAGCCGGGCGGCGGTTCGCAGTTCCGGCTGACCCTGCCGCGCACCGCCGACGAACCGCTCAGGGGATCACCGATACCCCTGGAACCCAAGGACTCCCGGCGCAACCGCGGACTCGACGACGCCGGGCTGCCGCACGGCGGCGCCACGAAGCGCGCCACGGTTCCCGTACAGCAGGCCGGGTCCGCGGCGGATCCGATACCGCCGCGCGGGGCCATGGCCCCCCGGCTGGCCGGGGCCTCGCCCACGGCCGATCCGACGGCACTGCCCGGCAACGGCGCCCGCGTGGTGCCCCGGCCCGCCGGGGCGCTGCGGCGCCAGGAGGAGACATCCGGCACCGGCCGGGAACGGACCGCGCAGGAGCGGGGGCGGGACGGCGAGACGCCGGAGGAGCTCGGACATGGGGAGGCATTTCGTGGGCGCTGACCGCGGGGGGAACGGCATCCGCGGACGCCGTTCGGCAAGCGTCATGGTGTACGCCGGGTGTGGCGCCCTGCTGCTGGCGGGGTGTGCCTCGATGCCGGACAGCGGGGATCTGCGCGGGGTGGAGTCCACCCCGCGCCAGGACTCGCAGGTCCGCGTCTACGCGATGCCGCCGCATCCCGGTGCCTCGGCGGCGGAGATCGTCCAGGGCTTCCTGGAGGCGCTGACCAGTGACGACGCCAAGTACGAGACGGCCGGCAAGTACCTCACCGACAGCGCGCGCAAGACGTGGGACCCGTACCGTTCGACGACGGTCCTCGCGGACGCGCCGGAGCCGGTGGGAGCGCCCTCCGGGACCAAGGAGGGCAGCCGCGACGTCCTGTTCCGGCTGAACGGGGCCAAGGTCGCCACCGTGGACGCCTGGCACGCGTACGGGCCGGACGCCGGCCAGTACAGCGGATCGGTGCATCTGACGAAGCTCAAGAGCAACAAGCAGTGGCGTATCGACGGGCTGCCGCAGGGCGTCGTGATGGGTGCGTCGGACTTCCAGCGCAACTATGTGTCCGTCAACAAGTACTACTACGCGTCGAACGGACCCTCCGGGGCCGACCGTCCCCTGGGAGTCGTCGCCGACCCGGTCTACGTGCGCGCGCAGGTGGACCCGATGACGCAGATCGTGCGCGCCCTGCTGAAGGGGCCCACGACGTGGCTGGACCCGGTGGCCAGGTCGAGCTTCCCCTCGGGCACCGAGCTGAAGAACAGTGCCGTGTCGCTGTCGCCCGACGACCGCAACAGCGTCACGGTGCCGCTGAACAAGCGGGCCGACCGGGTCGGAAGCGCCAAGTGCCGGGAGATGGCCGCGCAGATCCTCCTCACCCTGCGGGATCTGACCCCCACCGGTGTCGACGAGGTGGAGCTCCAGCGGTCCGACGGCTCGCAGCTCTGCGCGCTGACCAAGGCCAAGGCCGAGAGCGTCGCCTCGCACGGCACGGGCGAGCACCCGGAGTACCAGTACTTCATCGATCACGAGCAGCGGCTCGTACGGATGCCCGGCGGCAACCGCGACAAGAAGCCCGAGCCGGTGCCCGGTGCGCTGGGCGAGGGCGACAAGAAGCTGCGGGCGGCCGCGGTCTCGCGGGACGAGGACACCGCCGCCGGAGTGTCGGCCGACGGCCGGAACCTGTACGTCGGGTCGCTGGTGCCGGGCGGGTCGCTCGCCGAGCCGGTGGTGCGCAGCCAGGGCAGGACGGCCGACGACCGGCTGACGACGCCGAGCTGGGACACGCACGGTGATCTGTGGGTGGCCGACCGGGACCCGAAGAACCCCAGGCTGCTTCTGCTGCGCAAGGGCGCGGGCGAGCCCGTCGTCGTGCAGGCGCCGGAGCTCGACGGGCGCATCGAGGCGGTGCGGGTGGCCGCCGACGGTGTGCGCGTCGCGCTGATCGTCGAGAAGGACGGCAAGAGCTCGCTGCAGATCGGACGGATCGAGCGGGGCGGCGGCGACGATCCCGACGGCGCGTTCATCGTCGGACTGGGTTCCGTGGCGCCCCAGCTCGAGGAGGTCACGGCCATGTCCTGGGCCGGGGACAGCCGCCTGGTGGTGGTCGGCAGCGAGAAGGGTGGCGTGCAGCAGATGCAGTACGTCCAGGTCGACGGCTCCACCCCGCTGGGGACCTCGCCCTCCGCGCTGGCCAACGTCAAGGAGATCGCCGCGTCGGAGGACGAGCAGTTGCCGCTGGTGGCGCACTCGGAGGCGGACGGGATCGTGCGGCTGTCGGCGGGAGAGCAGTGGCAGAAGGTGGTCCAGGACGGGACGGCGCCGGTCTATCCGGGGTAGTGCCGTGTGCGTCTGTGCCTCGCAGGTGGGCCCGTCCGGTTTTCCGGGCGGGCCCACCGCCGTTTCGGGAGCGGTCGGGTACAGCCGTCCACAGGCGGTTCTCCGCCCTTCCCCGAGGTTTTCCACAGGGGTGGCCGAGGGGGCCGGGCGTTGGCACAGTGGTGGCCATGCGGGGGTGGTGGCGGGACCTCACGGATCTGGTGCTGCCGGCCGAGTGCGGAGGCTGCGGGACGCCTCGCACGGTGCTCTGTCCCGAGTGCCGTGCCGCCCTGACGGGGGCCGCACCGTGCCGGGTGCGACCGGTGCCCGAGCCGGCGGGGCTGTCCGTGGTGCACGCGGCCGCTCCCTACGGGGACGAGGTGCGGGCCATGCTCCTCGCCCACAAGGAACGGGGTGCGCTGGCGCTGGCGGCACCCCTGGGCGCGGCCCTCGCGGGGGCTGTGCGGGCAGGTCTGGGGCCCGCGGGGCGTCCTGGACCACCTGGTCCGGCGGGGCGGCCCGTGGCTCCGCAGGCACCACAGAGGTTCGGGAAGGGGGACGTGTGGGGAGAGCTGGGGTCCGGGAGGAGGGACGTGCGGGGAGAGCGGGCCGGTCCGGGCGGCTGCGGTACGCGGATGCGGGAGACCGGAGCCGGTACCGGCGGTGTGGCGGTCCGGGAGGCCGGGGCCGGTACCGGCGGTGTGGCGGTCCGGGAGGCCGGGGCGGGGCGCGGGCCCGTGCTGCTGGTGCCGGTGCCGTCGGCTCGGTGGGCGGTCCGGGCGCGGGGTCATGATCCGGTGCGGCGGATCGCGCTCGCGGCGGCGCGGGAGCTGCGGCGCTCCGGGACACCGGCCCGGGTGCTCGGTGTGCTGCGGCAGCGGCGTGCCGTGGCCGACCAGTCGGGGCTGAACTCCCGTCAGCGGGCGGCGAATCTGGCCGGCGCCCTGGAGGTCGTCGCCGGGGGCGGGCGGCTGCTGGCCGAGGGCGGGCGGGTCGTGCTGGTGGACGACCTGATGACGACCGGGGCCTCGCTGGCGGAGGCGGCCCGGGCGGTGCGCACGGCGCAGTCGGGTGTGCGGGCGCTGGGATGGACGGGTGAGAGGACGGTAGGTGCGGAGGTGTTCGGGCGAATCGGGGGTAGGGAGCACGCCGAAGGAAGGAGCGGCGACATGGTCTGCTCGGCCGTGATCGCGGCGCCGCCGGACGCCTTCGAAATAAACCGGAACTGACCGAGAACTTGCATCGTTGCAGGTAACGAGAGGGTCAATTCACCTGAACGGAGGTACGTATCAGTAGAGGGTGACGACATCCGTCCGGGCGAGATATGTTCGGTTGTGAGGCAATGGCGCAGGCCGTACCTCGCGCATCCGAGTGCCGAAGCGTGACTTTCCGGCAATCACCCGCATCGGTGGGGTGGAGATCTTGTCCTTGGGGGAGGAGGAGGTGAAAGTCACCGAGTCCGAGGTTCCGGGGCTCACCGGAGCCTGGTGCAAAAGGGAGATGCTCCGCCAGTGGAGCGGGGCTATCCGGGAACGGAGTTCTGCGTGGACATCGTCGTCAAGGGCCGCAAGACCGAGGTGCCTGAGCGGTTCCGCAAGCACGTGGCCGAGAAGCTGAAGCTGGAGAAGATCCAGAAGCTCGATGGCAAGGTGATCAGCCTCGACGTCGAGGTGTCCAAGGAGCCCAACCCCCGACAGGCCGACCGCAGTGACCGGGTGGAGATCACGCTCCACTCCCGCGGGCCTGTGATCCGGGCGGAGGCAGCGGCAAGCGACGCGTATGCAGCACTCGACCTGGCCGCGGACAAGCTCGAGGCCCGGCTGCGCAAGCAGCACGACAAGCGCTACACCCGCCGTGGCAACGGCAGGATCTCGGCGGCCGAGGTCGCCGACGTCGTCCCGGGGGCCGCGACCCTGAACGGCAGCGGTGACGTCGTCCACGACGAGGAGCCGGACGCCGTACCCACCAAGAAGATCGGCTCTCTCGAGATCATGGGGGAAGGCCCCTGTGTCGTCCGGGAGAAGACCCACGTGGCCGCACCCATGACGCTCGACCAGGCGCTCTACGAGATGGAGCTGGTCGGGCACGACTTCTACCTCTTCGTCGACTCCGAGACGAAGGAGCCCAGCGTCGTCTACCGGCGCCACGCGTACGACTACGGGGTCATCCACCTCAGCACGGACCCGATGGTCACCCAGGGCGGAGCGGACGCGCCGGGTGGCGCGCTCGGCGGCTGACCGTCTCCGGTGACGGATGAGCCGGTGCCCCTGGAGCGCGAGTGCGCCCCCAGGGGCACCGGTGTGCGACCACTTCACGCCCCGCTCCGTCACCCCGCCGCCGTCCGGACGTGGAATCATGGCCGCACCGGCCCAACCGGTGGGTCGTTGCCTTGGGTTGGCGATGCCACGGAAACACAGGCCACGGCCTTCAGGGGGAGGAACGATGGCGGACAGCTTCGGACCGATGCGTGCCGGCGGCACCGGCGACGGAGTCGTCGCCTCCGGCCTGAGCGGGGGTCCTTCACGCGAGGAGCCCATCAGGGTTCTCGTCGTCGACGACCACGCCCTCTTCCGCCGCGGTCTGGAGATCGTGCTCGCGGCCGAGGAGGACATCCAGGTCGTCGGTGAGGCGGGGGACGGGGCGGAGGCGGTCGACAAGGCCGCCGACCTGCTGCCCGACATCGTGCTGATGGACGTACGGATGCCCAAGCGCGGCGGTATCGAGGCGTGCACCTCCATCAAGGAGGTGGCCCCCAGCGCGAAGATCATCATGCTGACGATCAGCGACGAGGAGGCCGACCTCTACGACGCGATCAAGGCGGGGGCGACCGGTTACCTCCTCAAGGAGATCTCCACCGACGAGGTGGCCACGGCCATCCGCGCTGTCGCCGACGGGCAGTCGCAGATCAGTCCGTCGATGGCCTCGAAGCTCCTCACCGAGTTCAAGTCGATGATCCAGCGCACGGACGAGCGCCGGCTGGTGCCCGCGCCCCGGCTCACCGACCGTGAGCTGGAGGTCCTCAAGCTGGTGGCCACGGGGATGAACAACCGTGACATCGCCAAGGAGCTGTTCATCTCCGAGAACACCGTGAAGAACCACGTCCGCAACATCCTGGAGAAGCTGCAACTGCACTCCAGGATGGAGGCCGTGGTCTACGCGATGCGGGAGAAGATCCTCGAGATCCGCTAGGCGTCACCCCCGGACGCCGCCCGACGGCTCCGCCGGGTGTCAGCCCAGGATGCGCGCGAGTTCCGCGGTCAGCGGTTCGCGCAGGTCGGGGGCGTCCACCCGCTCGACCCGCACCGACGTGCAGTCCACCCAGTCCGCGGCCTCCGCCAGGGCCTGGGCCACCGCGGGGACCGCCTTCGCGCCGTCCAGGGTGACCTGCCGGGCGATCAGCGTGCGGCCCTCCCGCGCCGGGTCGACCCGGCCGACCAGCCGGCCGCCGGCGAGCACCGGCATAGCGAAGTAGCCGTGGATCCGCTTCGGCTTGGGCGTGTACGCCTCCAGGCGGTGGGTGAAATCGAAGATCCGCTCCGTGCGCGCCCGCTCCCAGATGAGGGAGTCGAACGGCGACAGGAGCGTCGTGCGGTGACGGCCGCGCGGGACCGTCTCCAGCGCCGCGGGGTCCGCCCACGCGCTTCCCGCCGTTCTCGCGCCGGCGCCTCCCGCCCCGCCCTTGCCGCCCGGGGCCTTGCCCCAGCCCTCCACCGTCACCGCGACCAGACCAGAGTCCGCGATCACCGCGTCGACCTGTTCCAGCTTGAGACGGTGGTAGTCGGCGATGTCCGCTCGGGTGCCGACACCGAGGGACTGTCCGGCCAGGCGCACCAGACGGCGCAGGCACTCCCTGTCGTCCAGCTCGTCGTGCAGCAGGGCCTTCGGGACGGCCCGCTCCGCGAGGTCGTAGACCCGCTTCCAGCCGCGCCGCTCGACGCACACCACCTCGCCGTACATCAGCGCGCGTTCGACGGCCACCTTCGTGCCCGACCAGTCCCACCACTCGCTGGTTTTCTTCGCCCCGCCCAAGTCCGTGGCCGTCAGCGGGCCTTCGGCGCGGAGCTGCTTGAGGACCTGGTCGTAGGCGCCGTCCGGCAGGTCGTGGTTCCAGTGCGGGCGGGCGCGGTAGGCGCGGCGGCGGAACGCGAAGTGCGGCCACTCCTCCACGGGCAGGATGCAGGCCGCGTGGGACCAGTACTCGAAGGCGTGCGGCGCCGGGGGTGTCCCGTCGGAGGGCGCGGAGGTCCAGTACGCCTGCTCCACGGTCTTGCGGCCGACGGCGCCGAGCCGGGCGTACGGAATGAGCTCGTGCGACCGGGCGAGGACGGAGATCGTGTCGAGCTGCACCGCGCCGAGGTGCCGCAGGACTCCCCGGACGCCCGCCCGGCGGTCCGGGGCGCCCAGGAAACCCTGCGCCCGCAGAGCGATTCGGCGGGCTTCGTCCGCGGAGAGTTCGGTGGTGGGACGCGGAAGACTCGTCATGCCCACACGTTAGGCGGTGCCACTGACAACCGGGGCGCGCACGGACGGACCGCGGCGGCTCGTGATCGCGCGCCGGGAGCCGGACCCGCGCTCACCTGGCCGGCAGGTACGGCGCCGTCGACGGCAGGCCCAGGTCCGACGGGAGCAGCGAGCCCACCCAGCAGTCCCGGCGTACGCCCTTGTTGTTGAGGGCCGAGCGCAGGGTTCCCTCGATGGTGAAGCCCGCGCGTTCGGCGACCGCGCGGGATCCGGCGTTGCCGACCTCGGCGCGCCACTCGACGCGGTCGACGGACAGGTCGGTGAAGGCCCAGCGGGAGGCGGCGACGGTGGCCTCGGCGATGTAGCCGTTGCCGCGGTGCTCCTTGGTCGCCCAGTACCCCACCTCGCCGACGCCCAGGGAGCGCATCGTGATGGAGAGCATCCCGACCAGTTCCCCGGAGGGAAGGAAGACCCCGAAGGCGAAGGCCGAGCCGTCCGCCCAGCCCTCGGGCACGATCTGGTCCGTGAAGCCCGACGCGTGCTCGCGCAGATAAGGGGAGGGGATGGTGGTCCAGCGCTGGATGTCGGGATCCTGGGCGGCCTCGAAGACGGCGTCGGTGTCGTCCACGTCCACGGGGCGCAGGACGAGACGGTCGGTGGTCAGCGTGACGGGGTCCATCGGGCGATTCTGCTCGGGCAACCGGAAGGATGCCATTCCTTTGCCCTGCGTGACCGGTTCGCTACTTTTCGCTGAGCGAACGCGGCACCTTCGGCGACCCCTGTCCGTTGTCCTGGTGGCTGTCACCGGCAGACCTCCCGGCGCGGTGTGGTCCTCGCTTACGATGGCCGTTGCTCAAGCTGTGATTTGAAACTGTCATTGAAACCGACCGTCCCAGGCCCGACCGGCAAGGAGACAAACCCCCGTGTCCGTCCTCTCGAAGATCATGCGTGCAGGCGAAGGCAAGATCCTGCGCAAACTGCACCGCATCGCGGACCAGGTCAACTCCATCGAAGAGGACTTCGTCGACCTCTCCGACGCCGAGCTGAGGGCCCTCACCGATGAGTACAAGCAGCGGTACGCCGACGGCGAGAGCCTCGACGACCTGATGCCCGAGGCCTTCGCGACCGTCCGCGAGGCGGCCAAGCGCGCCCTTGGCCAGCGTCACTACGACGTCCAGATCATGGGTGGTGCCGCGCTCCACCTCGGCTATGTCGCGGAGATGAAGACCGGTGAGGGCAAGACCCTCGTCGGCACCCTGCCCGCTTATCTGAACGCCCTCTCCGGAGCCGGCGTCCACCTCATCACGGTCAACGACTACCTGGCCGAGCGCGACTCCGAGATGATGGGCCGCGTCCACAAGTTCCTCGGCCTCGAGGTCGGCTGCATCCTCGCCAACATGACTCCGGCCCAGCGCCGCGAGCAGTACGCGTGCGACATCACGTACGGCACGAACAACGAGTTCGGCTTCGACTACCTGCGCGACAACATGGCGTGGTCCCAGGACGAGCTCGTCCAGCGCGGCCACAACTTCGCGATCGTCGACGAGGTCGACTCGATCCTCGTCGACGAGGCCCGTACGCCGCTGATCATCTCCGGCCCGGCCGACCAGGCCACCAAGTGGTACGGCGACTTCGCCAAGCTGGTCACCCGCCTGAAGAAGGGCGAGCCCGGCAACCCCCTGAAGGGCATCGAGGAGACCGGCGACTACGAGGTCGACGAGAAGAAGCGCACCGTCGCCATCCACGAGCCCGGCGTCGCCAAGGTCGAGGACTGGCTGGGCATCGACAACCTCTACGAGTCGGTGAACACCCCGCTCGTCGGTTACCTGAACAACGCCATCAAGGCCAAGGAACTGTTCAAGCTGGACAAGGACTACGTCGTCATCGACGGCGAAGTCATGATCGTCGACGAGCACACCGGCCGTATCCTCGCCGGCCGCCGCTACAACGAGGGCATGCACCAGGCGATCGAGGCGAAGGAAGGGGTGGACATCAAGGACGAGAACCAGACCCTCGCCACGATCACCCTGCAGAACTTCTTCCGCCTCTACAAGCGCCACGACCACAAGGGCAAGGAAGTGCCCGGTCTCTCCGGCATGACCGGTACCGCAATGACCGAGGCCGCCGAGTTCCACCAGATCTACAAGCTCGGTGTCGTCCCGATCCCGACCAACCGGCCGATGGTCCGCAAGGACCAGTCCGACCTGATCTACCGCACCGAGATCGCGAAGTTCGAGGCGGTCGTCGACGACATCGTCGAGAAGCACGAGAAGGGCCAGCCGATCCTCGTCGGTACGACGTCGGTCGAGAAGTCCGAGTACCTCTCGCAGCAGCTCTCCAAGCGCGGCGTCCAGCACGAGGTGCTGAACGCCAAGCAGCACGACCGGGAGGCGACGATCGTCGCCCAGGCCGGCCGCAAGGGTGCCGTCACCGTCGCCACGAACATGGCCGGCCGCGGTACGGACATCAAGCTCGGCGGCAACCCCGAGGACCTCGCCGAGGCGGAGCTGCGCCAGCGCGGCCTCGACCCCGAGGAGCACATCGAGGAGTGGGCGCACGCCCTGCCCGCCGCCCTGGAGCGGGCCGAGGCGGCCGTGAGGACCGAGAAGGACGAGGTCCACGACCTCGGCGGTCTCTACGTGCTCGGCACCGAGCGCCACGAGTCGCGGCGTATCGACAACCAGCTCCGCGGTCGTTCCGGCCGTCAGGGCGACCCGGGCGAGTCCCGCTTCTACCTCTCCCTGGGCGACGACCTGATGCGTCTGTTCAAGGCGCAGATGGTCGAGCGCGTCATGTCGATGGCAAACGTGCCGGACGACGTGCCGATCGAGAACAAGATGGTCACCCGCGCCATCGCGTCCGCGCAGTCGCAGGTCGAGCAGCAGAACTTCGAGACCCGCAAGAACGTCCTGAAGTACGACGAGGTGCTCAACCGGCAGCGCGAGGTCATCTACGGCGAGCGCCGCCGGGTCCTGGAGGGCGAGGACCTGCAGGAGCAGATCCTGCACTTCATGGACGACACCATCGACGCCTACATCGCGGCCGAGACCGCCGAGGGCTTCGCCGAGGAGTGGGACCTCGACCGGCTGTGGGGCGCGTTCCGGCAGCTCTACCCGGTGAAGGTCACCGTCGACGAGATGGAGGAGGAGGCGGGCGACCGTGCCGGTCTGACCGCCGAGTTCATCTCCGAGTCCATCAAGGACGACATCCACGACCAGTACGCGGCCCGCGAGGAGCAACTCGGCTCCGAGATCATGCGTGAGTTGGAGCGCCGGGTCGTGCTGTCGGTCCTGGACCGCAAGTGGCGTGAGCACCTCTACGAGATGGACTACCTCCAGGAGGGCATCGGCCTGCGCGCGATGGCCCAGAAGGACCCGCTGGTCGAGTACCAGCGCGAGGGCTTCGACATGTTCAGCGCCATGATGGACGGCATCAAGGAGGAGTCCGTCGGCTACCTGTTCAACCTGGAGGTCCAGGTCGAGCAGCAGGTCGAGGAGGTCCCGGTCGAGGACTCGGCGCCGTCCCTGGCCAAGCAGGAGGCGGTCCCCGCGGGTGCGGGCGCGGCGCGCCCCGAGATCCGCGCCAAGGGCCTCGACGCCCCGCAGCGGCCGGACCGGCTGCACTTCTCCGCGCCGACCGTGGACGGCGAGGGCGGCATCGTCGAGGGCGACTTCGCCAGCGACGAGCCGGTGCGGTCCGAGGCGGACGGCCTCACGCGCGCGGAGCGCCGCAAGGCCCAGAAGGGTGGCGTGCGCCGCCGCAAGAAGTGAGTGAGGGTCGCGTGCGGCGGGCAGTGCCGCCGCAGGCGACCGGATGACGCGGGAAGGGCCGGACACCTGGTGTCCGGCCCTTCCCGCGTCCGGAGACCTCCGGCCCGGCCCGGAGGCCTCCGGCCCGGACCCTGCGGACGTTCCGGGGCCATGGTGCGGACGTCCCGGGACCATGGTGCGGACGTCGCCGGGTCGTGTGCGGACGTCTCCGGGGGGGCGTGGGGCGGGCCGGGGCGGACTTCGTTCAGTCGTGGGGGTGGGGTGTGCGGGGGATGCCGAGTTCGATCGCCGTGCAGCGCCAGCGGAGGTCGGGGCCCTGTTCGAGCCGGAAGGCCATGGCGCGGAGCTGGTCGCCGGCGCCGATGCGGGCGAAGGCCTCGACGGCGTCCGGGCGGGCGACGTAGTAGCCGATGTCCCGGACGACGGGGCGGGCGCCGCGGGTGCGCAGCGGGCCGCGCTCCGCGAGCCGGACCAGTTCGTCGTAGGCCCGGCCCGCGGTGTGGCGCAGCATGCAGTGGACGGGGCGGGCACCGCTCAGCACGGCCAGCAGCCGCTCGGCGAAGACGTCGGTGGGACGGGGCCCCGGAGCGGGGCGCACGGGAGCCCCGGCCGCCGCCGTGGCGGGCGTCCCGGCCGCTCCCGCCGCCAGGACGCCCGTCCGGGCCTCTCCGCCGGTCCTGCCTTCCCTGCCGGTCCCGGCCGCCTCCCTCAGCCGTGGCGTGCCCGTCCGGGCTTCTCCGTGCGGTGGGCCCGCGGAGGGGGCGGGAGCCGGGGTCGTGTCCTGGGGCGGGGTGCCGGTCGGGCGTCGGGCGGGGGTGCCCGTGCCCGGGGTGCGCGGTGGGGCGCCGCCGGGGCGGCGGGAGTCCTGACGGCCGGGCGGACGGGTGCCCGGGTGGCGCCTGGTCCTCGTCATCACCTTGTTCATGCGTCGTCCCCGCTCGTCGTCCGGACCGGCGATACCCGCCGGTAACTTTCGTGTCGGGGATCTTGTACGAGCCGGGAGGAGGCCGGCGCAAGGACGGCGGGCGCGCGCCGCGGCCGCAGGAAAGATCACCTATCAGGGTGGCCCGGAGGCGCGGAGCCCTTGGCGGCGAAGGGGAGTACCGGGTGAATCGCGGGCCTCGGGTGGACGCCGCGACGGGTGCGGCCGGGGCCTCGAAAGGGGACGCCCGCACGTATCCTGAAGGCCCTCCCCGGAGGCGCGGGACGGCCTCCCCGGAGTGCTCGCACCGCGTGACCCTCGGAGCCCCGACTACGAAAGCGGCCAGCCATGCGCGTCTACGTCCCCCTGACCCTCTCCGGTCTCGCCGAGGCGTACAAGACGGGAGAGCTGCAGACGGGACCGTTCACCGCGTACGCCGTCACGCCCGCCCTGCGCGAGTGGTACGTCTCCGACGACATCGAGGAACTGGAGTACGCGGCGCTGAGCCGCGCGGCACTGGCCTCGCTGCGGCTGCTGGCCATCGACCAGGAGGCCGTGCGGCGCCGGGTCGTCGTCGCGGTCGACGTCCCGGACCGGGTGGCGGCGGCCGACCCCGACCGGGGACTCGACCCCGCGGCGCTCGGCGAGGTGCGGGTCTCCCAGGACGTGACCCTGGCGAAGGCGGCCGCCGTGCACGTCGACGCGGACGACGCCGAGACGGACGTGACCGCGGCCGCGGCGGCGCTCGGCGCGGCGGACGCGGGCGACGACGACGCCCAGTTCGTGGTGGACGGTGCCGAGGACCACGAGCTGCTGTGGTTCGCCACCCAGGAGATCCCGGGCCTGGTCGGACTCGGGGAGTAGCCGCCCCGTTCCCGCCCGGGACGACGCGTTGTCGGTGGCGGCGGGTACTTTTTCCGTATGGGGAAGCAAGGAAACGCGCACATTGTGTGGGACTGGAACGGCACGCTGTTCCACGACAATGACGCGATCATCGGGGCGACGAACGCCGCGTTCGCCGAGCTGGGGCTCGAGCCGATCACCTTGGAGCGGTACCGGGCGATGTACTGCGTGCCCGTGCCCAGGTTCTACGAGCGGCTGATGGGCCGGCTGCCGACGGACGCCGAGTGGCAGATCATGGACGACACCTTCCACCGGTACTACGCCGAGCACCGCAGGGCGTGCGGGCTCACCGACGGCGTGCCCGCGCTGCTCGCCGGATGGGAGGCGGCGGGCCGCAGCCAGTCCCTCCTGAGCATGTACGGGCACGAGGAGCTGGTCCCGCTGGTGCGCGGCTTCGGCATCGAGCCGCACTTCCTGCGGGTCGACGGGCGGACCGGGCCCTCCGGCGGCAGCAAGGCCGAGCACATGGTGCGCCACCTCGCCGCCCTCGCCGGTGTCGAACCGGGCCGCGTGGTGGTCATCGGCGACGCGGTGGACGACGCGACGGCCGCGCGGCACGTCGGTGCCGGGGCCGTCCTCTACACCGGTGGCTCCCACAGCCGCGTCAGCCTGGAGGAGGCGGGCGTTCCCGTGGTGGACAGCCTGGAGGAGGCCGTCGAGGAGGCCGGCAGACTGGCGGCCTGAGGCCTCCGCGCGCCTCCCGGACAGGACACCGAGAGCCCTCGGCCCACCGAGGGCTCTCCCGGACGGCCCGAAAGGCGCCGCTCCCGGTCAGCTCACCGGGGCCTTCGAGCGCAGCACCTTGAGGAACTCGCGCATCCAGGCGGAGTGGTCCGGCCAGGCGCGGGCGGAGACCAGCGTCCCGTCGACGACGGCCTCCGCGTCCTGGAAGGTCGCGCCCGCCGCCTGCATGTCGAGCTCCAGCGCGGGATAGGCCGTGACGCGGCGCCCGCTCAGGCTGTCCACGGCCGCGGTCAGCAGCGGCCCGTGACAGATCTGGGCCACCGGCTTGTCCGCGTCGAAGAAGGACTTCAGGATCTTGCGGAGCTCCAGGTCGTTGCGGAGGTACTCCGGGGCGCGCCCGCCGGGGATGACCAGGGCGACGTACGCTCCGGGGTCGACCTCCGCGAACGCCAGGTCCGCGGGCCAGGTGTAGCCGGGCTTCTCGGTGTAGGTGTCGAAGCCGGGTTCGAAGTCGTGGACCACGAACTGCAGCTTCTTGCGGGTCGGGGCCGCGATGTGGACCTCGTACCCCTCTTCGAGCAGACGCTGGTAGGGGTAGAGGACCTCCAGCGATTCCGCCGCGTCGCCGGTGACAATGAGGATCTTCGGTGCCATGGTGCTGCGCTCCCGTCGGCCGTCCTTGCGCGTCGCGTTCACCGTCCCCGTCAACCTGCCTCCGGGGGAGGTTCTTGCCAAGGGGCGGAACACGGTCCGTAGGACGACGGTAGCCCGCAGTCGGCCCGTACTGCATGCCGTCGCCCTGTTCGTCCCTGTGCATAGTGTCAAAGTTCCACCCCCGGTTTTGTACACATACGGCTCATGACGACCCCCCGGTCGGGGGCGATAGCCTGGTGGCGTGATCAGCGCGATATCTCGCGGGGGCATCGTCGCCCCTGCCCCGCGCCCGGAGCGCACGGACGACATCCGTGACCGGGCGTCGATCGCTGATCTTCACGGACGGGACGGGACCACGGCGACGGCCGTGTGCGCGAGCGGAAACGCGGCGAGCGCCCACGGCAACGCGATCCGTACGCCGACGGCACCCGGGGAACGGACGTCGGCGAGAGCGGCGTCACACTCCCCGGGACGGCCCAGAATGGCCGATACCGCCCCGCTCGTCTCCCCTTGCGGCATAGCGTCGAACCAGACCGGACACCCCGCGTCACGGCGTTGCGTCGGAAGCGACGAGACCGTATTTCCTTCAACGTCACGCAACGGCGCGCGACAGGAGCCAGAGGACAATGCAGACCAAGCTGGACGAAGCCAAGGCCGAGCTGCTCGAGAGGGCTGCCCGGGTAGCTGAGAACAGCCCGGTCGGGGGGCACCTACCGACTGGGACGACGGGCGAGGGCACCCCCGACCGGGACACCGTGCTCGCGTTCCTCCAGCGCTACTACCTGCACACGGCCCCGGAGGACCTCACCGACCGCGACCCGGTCGATGTCTTCGGAACGGCCTTCTCCCACTACAGACTGGCCGAGACACGCCCTCAGGGCACGGCCAACGTGCGCGTGCACACCCCCACCGTCGAGGAGAACGGCTGGACCTCCAGCCACTCCGTCGTCGAGGTGGTCACGGACGACATGCCCTTCCTCGTGGACTCGGTGACCAACGAGCTGTCCCGCCAGGGACGCGGCATCCACGTCGTCATCCACCCGCAGTTCGTCGTCCGGCGCGACCTCACCGGCAAGCTCATCGAGGTGCTGCCCGCGCGGCCCTCCGCCGAGGACCTGCCGCACGACGCGCACGTCGAGTCCTGGATCCACGTCGAGATCGACCGGGAGACCGACCGCGCCGACCTGAAGCAGATCACCGCCGACCTGCTGCGCGTCCTGTCCGACGTCCGTGAGGCCGTCGAGGACTGGGAGAAGATGCGCGACGCGGCGCTGCGGATGGCCGAGGAGCTCCCCACCGAGCCCACCGCCGACGATCTGCGCGACCAGGAGGTCGAGGAGGCCCGTGAGCTGCTGCGCTGGCTCGCCGGCGACCACTTCACCTTCCTCGGCTACCGCGAGTACCAGCTCCGCGACGACGACTCGCTGGCCGCCGTCCCCGGCACCGGGCTCGGCATCCTGCGCTCCGACCCGCAGCACGGCGAGGACAGCCACCCGGTCAGCCCGTCCTTCGAGCGGCTGCCCGCCGACGCCCGGGCCAAGGCCCGCGAGCACAAGCTGCTGGTCCTGACCAAGGCGAACAGCCGCGCCACCGTGCACCGGCCCTCGTACCTGGACTACGTCGGCGTCAAGAAGTTCGACGAGAACGGTGAGGTCATCGGGGAGCGCCGCTTCCTGGGCCTGTTCTCCTCCGCCGCGTACACCGAGTCCGTGCGCCGGGTGCCCGTCGTCCGCCGCAAGGTCGACGAGGTCCTGCGCGGTGCCGGGTTCTCGCCCAACAGCCACGACGGACGCGATCTGCTCCAGATCCTGGAGACGTACCCGCGCGACGAGCTGTTCCAGACGCCCGCCGACGAGCTCCGCGCGATCGTCACCTCCGTCCTGTACCTCCAGGAGCGCCGCCGGCTGCGGCTCTACCTGCGCCAGGACGAGTACGGCCGCTACTACTCGGCCCTCGTCTACCTCCCGCGCGACCGCTACACCACCGGTGTGCGCCTGCGGATCATCGACATCCTCAAGGAAGAGCTCAACGGCACCAGCGTCGACTTCACGGCCTGGAACACCGAGTCGATCCTGTCCCGGCTGCACTTCGTGGTCCGGGTCGAGCCCGGCACCGAGCTGCCGCAGCTCTCCGACTCCGACAAGGAGCGCATCGAGGCCCGCCTCGTCGAGGCCGCCCGTTCCTGGGCCGACGGCTTCGCGGAGGCGCTGACCGCCGAGTGCGGCGAGGAGCGCGCCGCGGAACTGCTGCGCCGGTACGGCAACGCCTTCCCCGAGGGCTACAAGGCCGACCACTCCCCGCGTTCCGCCGTCGCCGACCTGGTCCACCTCCAGGCGCTCGGCGATGAGCCCCGCAAGGACTTCGCGCTCAGCCTGTACGAGCCGGTGGGCGCGGCGCCCGGCGAGCGCCGCTTCAAGATCTACCGCACCGGCGAGCAGGTCTCGCTCTCCGCGGTCCTGCCCGCCCTGAACCGCATGGGCGTCGAGGTCACCGACGAGCGGCCCTACGAACTGCGCTGCTCGGACCGTACGACCGCGTGGATCTACGACTTCGGGCTGCGCCTGCCCAAGTCCCTGAACGGCAACGGCGACTACCTCGGCGACGACGGCCGCGAGCGGTTCCAGGAGGCGTTCGCCGCCACCTGGACCGGCCAGGCCGAGAACGACGGCTTCAACGCCCTCGTGCTGAGCGCCGGGCTGAACTGGCGGCAGTCGATGGTGCTGCGCGCCTACGCGAAGTACCTGCGCCAGGCCGGCTCCACGTTCAGCCAGGACTACATGGAGGACACCCTCCGCAACAACGTCCACACCACCCGGCTGCTCGTCTCGCTGTTCGAGGCGCGGATGTCGCCGGAGCGCCAGCGCGCCGGGGTCGAACTCACCGACGCGCTGCTCGAGGAGCTGGACGCGGCCCTCGACCAGGTCGCCTCGCTGGACGAGGACCGGATCCTGCGGTCCTTCCTCCACCTGATCAAGGCCACCCTGCGCACGAACTTCTTCCAGCAGGCTGCCGACGGCAAGCCGCACGAGTACGTCTCGATGAAGTTCGACCCGACGGCCATCCCCGACCTCCCGGCGCCGCGCCCGGCGTTCGAGATCTGGGTGTACTCGCCCCGCGTCGAGGGCGTGCACCTGCGCTTCGGCAAGGTCGCGCGCGGCGGTCTGCGCTGGTCCGACCGGCGTGAGGACTTCCGTACGGAGATCCTCGGCCTGGTCAAGGCGCAGATGGTCAAGAACACCGTCATCGTGCCGGTCGGCGCCAAGGGCGGCTTCGTCGCCAAGCAGCTCCCCGACCCGTCCGTGGACCGCGACGCGTGGCTGGCCGAGGGCATCCGCAGCTACCGGACCTTCATCTCCGCGCTGCTCGACATCACCGACAACATGGTGGCCGGCGAGATCGTCCCGCCCGCCGACGTCGTCCGGCACGACGAGGACGACACCTACCTCGTGGTCGCCGCCGACAAGGGCACGGCGACGTTCTCGGACATCGCCAACGAGGTCGCCCAGTCGTACGACTTCTGGCTCGGCGACGCGTTCGCCTCCGGTGGCTCGGCCGGCTACGACCACAAGAAGATGGGCATCACCGCCCGCGGTGCCTGGGAGTCCGTGAAGCGGCACTTCCGGGAGCTCGGCGTCAACACCCAGACGCAGGACTTCACCGTGGTCGGCGTCGGCGACATGTCCGGCGACGTGTTCGGCAACGGCATGCTGCTCTCCGAGCACATCCGCCTGGTCGCCGCGTTCGACCACCGGCACATCTTCATCGACCCGACCCCGGACGCGGCCACCTCGTACGCCGAGCGCCGCCGTCTGTTCGAGCTGCCGCGCTCCTCGTGGGCGGACTACGACACCGAGCTGATCTCGGCCGGTGGCGGCGTCTTCCCGCGCAGCGCCAAGGCCATCCCGGTCAACGCGCACATCCGCGAGGTCCTCGGCATCGAGTCGAACGTCGTGAAGATGACGCCGGCCGACCTGATGCGGGCGATCCTCCAGGCGCCCGTCGACCTGCTGTGGAACGGCGGCATCGGCACGTACGTGAAGTCGTCCGCCGAGTCGCACGCCGAGGTCGGCGACAAGGCCAACGACGCGATCCGTGTCGACGGCGCCGACCTGCGCGTCAAGGTCGTCGGCGAGGGCGGCAACCTGGGTCTGACCCAGCTCGGCCGGATCGAGTTCGCCCAGCACGGCGGCAGGATCAACACCGACGCCATCGACAACAGCGCCGGTGTGGACACCTCCGACCACGAGGTGAACATCAAGATCCTGCTCAACGCGGTGGTGGCCAACGGCGATCTGACCGTCAAGCAGCGCAACAAGCTGCTCGCCGAGATGACCGACGAGGTCGGCGCCCTGGTCCTGCGCAACAACTACGCGCAGAACGTGGCGATCTCCAACGCGCTGGCCCAGTCCCCGAGCATGCTCCACGCCCAGCAGCGCTTCCTGCGCCACCTGGTCCGCGAGGGGCACCTCGACCGGGCCCTGGAGTTCCTGCCCACCGAGCGCCAGATCCGCGAGCGGCTCAACGCCGGCCAGGGTCTGACCGGTCCCGAGACGGCGGTCCTGCTCGCGTACACGAAGATCACGGTCTCCGTCGAGCTGCTCGCCACCTCGCTGCCCGACGACCCGTATCTGCAGAGCCTGCTGCTCGCGTACTTCCCGACGGCGCTGCGCGACCAGTTCCGCGAGCAGATCGAGGGGCACGCGCTGAGCCGGGAGATCGTGACGACCGTCCTGGTCAACGACACGGTCAACACGGGCGGTACGAGCTTCCTGCACCGTCTGCGCGAGGAGACGGGCGCCTCGCTGGAGGAGATCGTCCGGGCCCAGACCGCGGCCCGCGCGATCTTCAACTCCAGCGCGGTGTGGGACGCGGTGGAGGCGCTCGACAACTCCGTCGCCGCCGACGTGCAGACCCGGATCCGGCTGCACTCGCGCCGCCTCGTGGAGCGCGGCACGCGCTGGCTGCTCAACAACCGGCCGCAGCCGCTCCAGCTCGCCGAGACGATCAGCTTCTTCAGCGACCGTGTGGAGCAGGTCTGGTCGGAGCTGCCCAAGCTGGTCCGCGGCGCGGATCTGGAGTGGTACCAGCAGATCTACGACGAGCTGTCGGACGCCGGTGTGCCGGACGAACTCGCCACCCGCGTGGCCGGGTTCTCCTCCGCCTTCCCGGCGCTGGACATCGTCTCGGTGGCCGACCGCACGGGCCAGGACCCGATGGCCGTCGCCGAGGTCTACTACGACCTCGCCGACCGTCTCGGCATCACGCAGCTGATGGACCGCATCATCGAGCTGCCGCGCGCCGACCGCTGGCAGTCCATGGCCCGCGCGTCGATCCGCGAGGACCTGTACGCGGCCCACGCGGCCCTGACCGCCGACGTCCTGGCGGCGGGCGACGGTACCTCCACTCCCGAGCAGCGCTTCGAGGCCTGGCAGGAGAAGAACACGGCGATCCTCGGCCGGGCCCGCACGACCCTGGAGGAGATCCAGGGCTCGGACTCGTTCGACCTCGCCAACCTGTCGGTGGCGATGCGGACGATGCGGACGCTGCTGCGCTCGCATTCCTGAGCGGTACGTGAACGGGGGCGCCCCGAGCCGGTCATGGCTCGGGGCGCCCCCGTTCCGTGTGCGCGGGAGGCGGGGTTCTTGCCCGTTTCCGGTGATTCTCCGAAGAAACTCCGGCTCGCGATTTACCTATACCTGGTAAATAGGACATTTAGCTTAAGGTGGCCTCGACCGACGGACAGACCTGTGGAGGATCCGGACCCGTGACAGTGCATCTCTCCGAGGGCCGGGCTCCCCTCGCGACCCTGCCCGCCCCCGTCGTCCGCCCCCGCTCCGTCCCGAGTGTCCCGAGGGCCCGCCGGCTCGCCCTGGAGGTCGCCCGGTTCGCCGTCGTCGGCGGCAGCGGGGTCGCCGTCAACATCCTCTTCTTCAATCTTGCGCTGCACGGCCTCAGGTGGGCCCCGATGGCCGCCACGGTGGTCGCGAGCTGTGTCGCCATGGGGACGAACTACCTCGGCTTCCGCTACTTCGCCTACCGGGACCGGGCCTCGCGCACCCGGCGCCAGATCGTCCTCTTCTTCGCGTTCAGCGGGCTCGGCGTCGCCATGGAGAGCGTCCTGTTCTATGCCGGCTATCAGGGGCTCGGCATGAGCGGCCCGCTCGGCTCGAACATCGCCAAGGCGCTGTCGATCGTCCTGGCCTCGGCGTTCCGCTTCGTGGTGTACCGGACGTGGGTGTTCCAACACGCGAAGAACGGGCGATAGCGCCCCAAAACGGTCCGCACTCACTACGATTAATAGGATGAATGAGGATCAGCCTCGCGCGTCCGCCGAGCGCCGCACGTCCGCCGAGCACCGCGCGTCCACCGGGTCCGCGCCCAGGAGACCTGCCGTCTCCGTGGTCGTCATCGTCTACAACGACGCCGCCCGGCTGCCCACGGCCGTGCGTTCCGTCCTGGACCAGACGCTGCGCGACGTCGAGGTGATCGTCGTCGACGACCGGAGCACCGACGGCTCGTACGAGGTGGCGCGCGGGCTGGCCGCGGCGCACCCCGACCGGGTCCGCGCCTGCCGGCTGCCCGAGAACAGCGGCGGCTGCGGCGCCCCCCGCAACCGCGGCATCACCGAGGCCCGCGGCACCTACGTCGTCTTCCTCGACAGCGACGACGTCCTGGAGCGCAACGCCTGCCGCAACATGCTGGAGGCCGCGGAGTCCACCGGCGCCGACCTGGTCTCCGGCCTGTGCGTACGCGTGCACGTCGACGCGCGCACGCGCAAGGAGGTCAAGTGGTACCCCTGGCTGTACCAGCGCACCCGCACCCTGGAGTCGATCTCCGAACTGCCCGACCTGCTGGTCTTCGACACCCTGTCGACCAACAAGTGCTACCGCAGACGGTTCCTGCTCGACGAGGGCCTGCGCTTCCCGGTCGGCATCCACTACGAGGACCTGCTGTTCTCCGCCCAGGCCTACGCCACCGCCCGCCGCATCACCCTCATCCCCAACCGGGTCTACGACTGGAGGGTCGCGGACAAGGCGGCCGCGAAGTCCATCAGCAACCGGCGTGACGAGATCGCCAACTTCACGCACCGCATGGAGATCCACCGCAGGGTCGACCAACTCCTCGCGGAAAAGGGCCTCCTGGAGCTGAAGTTCGCCAAGGACGTCAAGTTCCTCAAGCACGACCTCGTCCTGCACCTGCGGGAACTGCCCTTCCGCGACGCGGCCTTCCGCGAGGAGTTCGCGGCGATCGCCCGGCGGTACCTGGAGTCGATCGACCGCGCCGCCTTCGACGAGACCGAACCCATCCAGGCCATCTGCGCCTATCTCCTCCAGGTGAGCGACTGGGACAACCTGCTGCCCGCCGTGGACACGCTCACCAACCGCGACAAGATCTCCTCGCCGCTCGTCGAGCGCGACGGCCGCGTGTACTGGTGCGCCGAGCATCTCGACGACCCCTTCGGCCGGCATGTCCTGGACGTCACCGACCTCGGCCACCACATCAAGCCGGTCGACCGGATGTTCCTGCGCAACACGCTGACCTCGTACGAGAGCACCGGCGGCACCGTCCGGCTCGCCGGGCGCGTCACCAACCCGCTCGGGGTGATCCCGCCCGGCGCCCGGCTCACCGGCGAGCTGGAGTTCTACGCCCGGCGCCGCGGAGTGCGCTTCCAGACCTTCCGCTTCCCGGTGGCCCACGTGTGGCACGCGGGTGAGACCGTCGCCTGGGAGGGGGCGGCGAACCTCCTGGCCGTACGGCCGCTGGGCATCGTGGACGCCGTGTGGGACGTACGGCTCCACCTCGACGTCGACGGTGTGCGCACCACCACGCGGCTCACCGCGGCTGAACCGGGGCTGGCCGCCGGGCGGTTGCCCGTCCGGCCGCGGCTCACCAGGCTGGTCGCGGACCGCATGGAGCCGGTCGTGTCCTCACGCGGACACCTGTCCTTCCGGCTGGTCCCCGACAAGAAGGCGAACCTCGTCGTGCAGCGCGGCGTGCACGGCCGGGCCGTCACCCTCGCCAAGAGCGGCTACCGCAAGGCCCGTTCCCTGCGCAAGGACCTCACCTCCGGCGAGACCAAGATCCGTATCTACCACGAGGTGTTCAGCCGGCTGCCCGTCCGTAAGGGGCTCGTCGTCTTCGAGAGCCATCTGGGCCGGCAGTACAGCGACAGCCCCCGGGCGATCTACGAGGAGATGCGCCGCCAGGGGCTGGAGTTCGAGCCCGTCTGGTCGTACACCGACAGCCCGGCCGGATTCCCGGACGACGCCACCCTCGTACGCCGCTGGTCGCTGCCCTACCTCCGGGCGCTCGCGCAGGCCGAGTTCTGGGTCGACAACCAGAGCTACCCGCTGAAACTGACCAAACGGCCCGGCACGACGTACCTCCAGACGTGGCACGGCTCCGCGCTCAAGCGGATGGGCTTCGACGAGGCCGAATGGAAACTGAAGTCCCGTGAGGCGCAGGCCGAACAGCAGAAGGTGCTGGACCGCTTCGACCGCTTCCTCATCCGCTCCGAGCACGACGTGCGCACCCTCGCGCGGGCGTTCCGGCTGAAGGAGCGGACCCTGCTGCGGGTCGGATACCCGCGCAACGACGCGCTCGTGCGGGCCAGGCAGCGGGAGGCGGCCGGCGCCGGGCGCGAGCGCGGCCCGCTGGCGGTGGAGCTGGGCATCCCCGACGACCGGCAGATCCTCCTGTACGCGCCCACGTTCCGCAGCCGCGGCAACGGGAAGAAGCGGTTCGAGCTGCCCTTCGACGTCGAGCGCTTCGCCGACACCTTCGGCGACCGCTACGTCCTGCTGATCCGCTCCCACTACCTGAACCACGTCGTGCTCCCGCCGTCCGTGCGCGGCCGGGTCGTCGACGTCACGGCCCACCACGACATGACCCCGCTGCTCGCCCTCGCCGACGGGCTGATCACCGACTACTCGTCGGTGATGTTCGACTACGCGCTCCTCGACCGCCCGATGTTCTTCTTCGCCTACGACTACGACGCGTACGTGCACGAGGACCGCGGAACCTACTTCGACCTGCTGGAGCGGGCGCCGGGGCCGGTGGTGCGGACCGAGGACGAACTGCACGCCGTCCTCGGCTCGCTGGAGGAACAGCGCGTCAAGTACGCGCCCCGGCGCGAGCAGTTCCTCGCCGACTTCGGCGAGTACGACAAGGGGACGGCGGCCCGCAGCGTCGTCGACCAGTTCTTCGCGCACTGGAGGCACGGATGACCGACCCGCGGCGGGACATCTTCTTCGTCTCCAACAGCGTCGACGAACTGGGCGGGGTGACGAGCTGGTCGCACCAGATGGCCCGGCTCTTCACCGAACGCGGTCACCGCGTGCACGTCGTGGGCGTCACTGAGCCCGCCGTCCCGCAGGAGCTGGGTGAACTCCCGTACCCCACGACGACGTTGTACGACGTCCACCCGCCCCGGATCGGACCGGCGCGCGGCCTGAGGGGGCGGCTCGACCTCGCGGAGCGGAGGCTGCGCGCCGAGCGGGCGGCGGGCATGCGCGACAAGGCCGCCGAGCTGACCGCGCTGTTCCGGGCCGCGCGCCCGGGTGCCGTCGTGATCGTCACCCAGGTGTGGGCCATGGAATGGGTGGAGCTCGCCGACACCGGCGGCATGACCGTCATCGGGATGAGCCACGAGTCGTACGAGTACTCGCGGACGACCTCGCGGTTCCGCCGGGTCCTCAAGCACTACAAGGACGTGGACCGGATGCTCGCGCTCACCCGTGAGGACGCCGACCTGTGGATCGGACAGGGCATGAACAACGCTTCCTTCATGCCGAACCCCCTTCCGTTCATGCCCGAGGTGCCCTCGCCGCGCACCGGGAACGCCGTCGTCAGCGTGGGGCGGCTGACCGACCAGAAGGGCATCGACATGCTCCTCGACGCCTGGGCCGAGGTGGCCCCGCTCCACCCCGACTGGCGGCTGCGGATCTACGGCTCGGGCGAGGACGAGGAGATCCTGAGGAAGCAGTGCACCGCGCTCGGGCTCGACGAGTCGGTCGACTGGATGGGCCGGACGAGCGACGTGCCGGGCGCGCTGCGCGGCGGCTCGGTCTTCGTGCTCTCCTCGCGCGGCGAGGGCTTCCCGCTCGCCCTCATGGAGGCGATGGCCGCCGGGCTGCCGTGCGCCGCCTTCGACTGCGCGCCCGGCGTCCACGAGATCGTCCGGGACGGCGAGGACGGACTGCTGGCCACCCTCGGCAACACCGGTGAGCTGGCCCGCCGGCTGGACACGCTGATGTCCGACAAGGCGCTGCGGGACTCCATGGGCGACGCGGCGCGCGCGAACGTGCAGCGCTTCACGACGCAGGAGGTCGTCCGCCGCTGGGAGGAGCTGTTCACGTTCCTGGAGCGCTGAACGGACGGGCACGGGCCGGAGCGAGCCGCGACGAGCGGGAACGAGCCGCGACCAGCCGCGACGAGCGGGAACGAGCCGGGACGAGCCGCGACGAGCGGGAACGAGCCGGGACGAGCCCGGGGCGGAGCCGTCGAAGGCCCCGCCCCGGTGTACCGCACGTGCCTACTTGCCCGTGAACTTCTCGTACTCCTTGAGGACGTCCGCGGTCGGTCCGTCCATGCGCAGCTCGCCGCGCTCCAGCCACAGCACGCGGTCGCAGGTGTCGCGGATGGACTTGTTGTTGTGGCTGACCAGGAACACCGTGCCCGCGGTCTTGCGCAGCTCGCGGATGCGGGCCTCGGAGCGCTTCTGGAAGGAGCGGTCGCCGGTCGCGAGGGCCTCGTCGATCATCAGGACGTCGTGGTCCTTGGCCGCCGCGATGGAGAAGCGCAGCCGGGCCGACATGCCGGAGGAGTACGTCCGCATCGGCAGGGTGATGAAGTCGCCCTTCTCGTTGATGCCGGAGAAGTCGACGATCTCCTGGTAGCGCTCCTTGACCTGCTCGCGGGACATGCCCATGGCGAGGCCGCCGAGGTAGACGTTCCGCTCGCCGGTGAGGTCGTTCATCAGGGCCGCGTTCACGCCGAGCAGCGAGGGCTGGCCGTCGGTGTAGATCCTGCCGTTCTCCACCGGGAGCAGGCCCGCGACCGCCTTGAGTAGCGTGGACTTGCCGGAGCCGTTGGTGCCGATCAGGCCGATGGCCTCGCCGCGGTAGGCGGTGAAGGACACGCACTTGACCGCGTGGACCTTGCGGACGCCCGACGCCTTCTCGGACTGCTTGCGGCGCAGGATGCGGTTGAGCGCGGCGGTGGCGCTGCCCCGTCCGGCACCGGTGCCGTTGACGCGGTACACGATGTCGACGCGGTCGGCGATGACGGTCGGGATGCGCTCCGCGTCGGCCGCGGGGGCGGCCGCCGCCGCGCTCACGGCGTCCTGCGGCTCGGTGTCCTGCGTGATGATGTCAGCCACGGCCGTACGTCTCCTCAGCCTTCCAGAAGTAGATGAAGCCGCCGACGCCCGCGACCAGTGCCCAGCCCACTGCCAGTGCCCAGACGTGGTGCGGGAGCTGGTGCGCGTGGAAGCTGTCGATCAGCGAGAAGCGCATCAGGTCGATGTAGACGGCCGCCGGGTTGCTCTCCAGCGCGACCGTCGCCCAGTGGGGGAGGCTGTTGTGGCTGAGCACCTTGTCGATGCTCCACATGACGCCCGAGACGTACATCCAGGTGCGCAGGACGAACGGCATGAGCTGCGCGATGTCGGGGGTCTTGGCGCCCATCCGGGCCATGATCATCGCGACGCCCGCGTTGAACGTGAACTGGAGCACCAGCACGGGGACCGCCAGCAGCCACGAGGCCGAGACCGGAACGCCGAAGCAGAGCAGGATGACGACCAGCGCGGCCATCGAGAACAGGAGCTGCTGGAGCTGCTGGATCGCGTACGACACCGGGAGCGCGGCACGCGGGAAGTGCAGGGCGCGGACCAGGCCGAGGCTGCCGGAGATCGCCCGGGTGCCCGCCATGATCGAGCTCTGCGTGAAGGTCCAGATGAAGACGCCGGTGACCAGGAACGGGATGTAGTCCGGCACGCCGTGCTTGGTGCCGAGCAGCACGCCGAAGATGAAGTAGTAGACCGCCGCGTTCAGCAGCGGGGTCATCACCTGCCACACCTGGCCCAGCTTGGCCTGGCTGTACTGCGAGGTGAGCTTGGCGGTGGCGAACGCGGTGATGAAGTGGCGTCGCGCCCAGAGCTGGCGGACGTACGCGGGCAGGCTCGGGCGCGCGCCGCTGACGGTGAGGCCGTACCGGGCGGCGATGGCCGCGGCGTCGTCGGTGGGGGAGACCGGTGACGCTGTCGGGGGCGGTGTGTTGAGGACCTGGCTCACATCCGTTGCTTTCGCTCGGGGGGTGGGGGCGCGCGGTCGGTCCCGGATGTTTCCGACGGTGTTTCTTGCCGTTTTCTTGCGTCGGGACGGGACCGTATCGTCGTAACGCGAGAGTAGGCCCAGTCGACGTCGGAACGCAACCGTTTCGTCGTAACGCCCTATGCTGGTCCGTATGACGACGAACGCCGACACAGCCGCGAGTGCCGCCACGCCCGCGCCTGCCGACGGAAAGCCCAGGCGCCGCCGGGCTCCCGCCGGTGCGGCCGTCCTCCGCGAGGACGTGACCGAGGCGATCCGCGCCGCCGTCTTCGAGGAGCTCGCCTCCGTCGGCTACGCCCGGATGTCCATCGAGGGCATCGCCCGCCGCGCGGGCGTGGGCAAGACCGCGGTGTACCGGCGCTGGCGCTCCAAGCTCCATCTCGTGCTCGACCTGGTCTCGGCGATCGCGGTCCAGGGACTGCCCGCGCCGGACACCGGCTCCCTGGAGGGAGACCTGCGGCTGCTGTACGAGGTCACCTCGCGCGCCCTGCGGCACCCGGTGGCCGGCCAGATCATCCCCGACCTCCAGGCCGAGGCGGCCCGCAACCCCGAGATCGCGGACGCGATGCAGGCGGCGCTGCGGGAGGGCCAGCAGTCGGTGGCGAGCGGGATCGTCGCGTCGGCCGTCGAGCGGGGCGAGATCCGCGGGGGCGTCGACGTCGAACTCGCCCTGGACCTGATGTCGGGCCCGCTGTACTGGCGCGCGGTCGTCGTCCGCGGCCCGAAGGTCCCGAAGGGCTACCTGGCCAGCCTGGCCCGAGCGACAGCGGCAGCCCTGAAGGCGCTCTGACCCGGGTGCCCCGGACCGGCGACCCCGGCACCCCGGCCCGGTGAGCTCGGCGCTTGCGGCTCGGCGGCCTCGGCGATCCCGCTCAGGCCGGGTCCCGCCGGGCCGGCCGCTCCCTGTCGGGCCGCTCCCCGGAGAGCCGGACCGCGAGATCCGTCAGTTCGGCGGCCCGCAGGACCCTCCCGTCGAAACCCGGCAGGGGCACGTGCAGCGGCTCGCTCCAGCGCCCGGGCACGGCGCCCTCGCCGTACACCGCCCCCGCGAGGGCACCCGTCACCGCCGCGACGGTGTCCGTGTCGCCGCCGAGGTCGACCGCCGCGCGGACGGCGTCCTCGAAGGAGTCCGTGGTCCGCACGGCCCACACGGCCGAGCCGAGACAGGGCCACACGGCTCCGTTGAACTCGGTCGCCCGATCGGGGTGCCAGTCGCGGGCCAGGACCGTGGCGTAGCGAGCCCGGTGGTCCGGGTGGACGGCGTCGAGGGTGTCAGGGAGCGCGGCGAGGGGGTCTTGTCCGAGCAGGGCCACGCGGATCAGTTCGTGAAGGATCGCCGTGCCCTCCCAGGCGGCACGGTCGCCGTGGGTCAGGGCGGCGATGCGGCGCGCGGCGGACATCGTGGCGTCCCGGCCGTGCGGGGCGAAGAACACGGCGGACGTCGACGCCCGCATCAACGAGCCGTTCCCGGCGCCGCGTTGGTTGCTCTGGAAGTGCAGGGCGGCCGCCAGGTCCCAGGGGTCGCCGCTCGTCAGGACCGCCTCGGTCTGCAGACCGATGTCCTTCGGGTCGGCCGCCGCCCAGCGCCTGAACCGGTCGAAGAGGTCGGGGAGTTCGAGGCGGCCGTGGTGGAGCAGTGACTCGCCGACCAGGACGGCCATCTGCGTGTCGTCGGTCGCCTCGCCCGGGTCCCAGCCGCCGCCCCCGCACATCTCGCCGTCCTGCCCGGGTACCGGGAAGCGACGGGTGAACGCGCCTTCCGGGCCGAACTCGAACGGTGCGCCGAGGGCGTCGCCCACCGCGGAGCCGAGGATGGTGCCGGTGGCCGTCATGCGGCGAGCGTACGGGGGAGGGGAGGGGGGCCCGTCAGAGGGCGCCGGGACCTCCGGCCGGTCGTCGCCGCGACGGCCGATCCGAGCGGCAGGCCTCAGTGACGGCTCGCGTGCGGGTGGTGGTGGAGCCAGCCTGTCCAGGCTGAGGTGATCATGTCGTCGACGTCGTGGCGGGCCTTCCAGCCCAGTTCGTCGGCGGCGCGGTCGGCGGAGGCGACGACGCGGGCCGGGTCGCCGGGGCGGCGCGGGGTGGTGACCGGGGGGCGGTCGTAGCCGGTGAGCGCGTTGATGCGGTCGATCATCTCGCGCACCGAAACCCCCTCGCCGCGGCCGATGTTGAGGGTCAGGGAGGTCCCGGGGGAGGCCGTCAGGGCGCGGGCCGCGGCCACGTGCGCCTCGGCCAGGTCGACCACGTGGATGTAGTCGCGCACGCAGGTGCCGTCCGGGGTCGGGTAGTCGTCGCCGAAGACGCGCGGCGCCGCGTCGTCGGTCAGCTTCTCGAAGACCATGGGGACGAGGTTGAAGACGCCGGTGTCGGCCAGCTCCGGGGCCGCCGCGCCCGCCACGTTGAAGTAGCGCAGACAGGCCGTCGACAGACCCGTCGCGCGGCCGGTGGCGCGCACCAGCCACTCGCCCGCCAGCTTCGTCTCACCGTAGGGGCTCATCGGCGCGCAGGGTGTCTCCTCCGTCACCAGGTCCACGTCCGGCATGCCGTACACCGCGGCCGAGGACGAGAAGACGAACGCCGTCACGGAGGCCGCGGTCACGGCCTCCAGCAGGACGCGCAGGCCCTCGACGTTCTCCCGGTAGTAGTGCAGGGGCAGGTCCACCGATTCGCCGACCTGCTTCTTCGCCGCCAGGTGGACGACACCGGTGACCGAGTGCTCCGTGAGCGTCCGGGCCAGCAGGTCGCCGTCCAGGGTCGAGCCGACCACCAGCGGAACGTCCGACGGCACCCGCTCCGCGATCCCCGTGGACAGGTCGTCGTAGACCACGGCCTGTTCGCCCGCCTCGCGCAGCGCGCGGACGACGTGCGCTCCGATGTAGCCGGCGCCGCCGGTGATCAGCCAGGTCATGTGCGGCCGTTCCCCTCGTGAGTGAGTCCGTGGTGCCGGACCGTGCGTCTGCGGCCGGGGAGGGGCGGGCGCGCGGGACGGTGTCCGCGTCCGCGCCTCGCGTCTCCGCGTCCGCGTATCAGTGAAGCAGGCGGCGGAGCCTGCGGGACACCACCGCGGTCACGCCCCGCACGCCGGACGCCGTCCGCAGCCCCAGCGCCCCCGCGTGCGTCCGGTAGGGCTGTACGAGGAGAACGCCGTGGTGGGGGTCGGCGACCGCGCGGCGGCGCAGCAGCCCCGGGCCGCCGAGCGCGTGCGCGGACACCTCCCGGCTCGTACCGTCGTGAAAGCGCACGACCAGGCGCAGATCCCACACGCCCGCGCCCAGGGCGGACAGCTTCACCGGCGTCTCCGCGCACCAGGAGTCTCCGTACCGGTCGGCCACCAGGTGCGCCGTGCCGCTCAGGCCCACCCGCCCCTCCTCCCGGTGGACGAACGCCAGTTCCACCGAGGCGGGACCGGCCGCGGCCATCCGCCCGTACATCTCGTGCAGGCGCAGCCGCAGCCGGGTGCCCCGAGCACGGGGGCGCAGTTCCGCGTCGACGGCGGCGGGCAGCAGATGGGCGGGCCGGTCCAGGAAGTGCTCCAGGGTCACCTCGGGGAGATCCGCGGACCATACGGGGACGCCGTCGCTGTCGCGGGGGTAGGGCGGGAGCAGCCGGGCCGGACGGGCGGCGAGTTCCCTCAGGCGGGGCAGGTCGCGCGGGGCGGGGCAGGCGAGGATCACACGGGCGACGAGACGGCCGGGGGCCGAGGGATTGACGCCGAGGTCGGCCGCGTCGAACGTCGCCAGATAGGCCCGGGTGTGGTCCCACCAGGCGCCGCGGTAGCCGGGGGAGCGCTGTTCCAGTTCGCGCGTGTACATGCGCAGTTCGTGGTCTAGGAACTTGGCCCGCACGGCCCGCGCGAGCCCTTTCTCCCCGGCGCCCAGGAGGATCTCGTACGCGGCCCGGTTCGCCTCGGTGCGGGCCCGCCAGTTGTCGATGCCGGAGCGGTCGAGCGAGATGGACAGGCGCTCCGCGGTGCGCCGTACGTGCCAGACGTAGACCGTGTCGGGGATCAGCGCGATGCGCGGCGCGGCGGCCAGCACCCGCGCGGTGAACACGAAGTCCTCGTAGGGGTAGTGGCCTTCGGGGAAGCGGATGCCGTGCTCGCGCAGGAAGCCGGTGCGGTACAGCTTGTTGACGCAGAGGGTGTCGTGGGCGAGGCGGAGGCGGCGCGCGGGGCGGGATATCAGGGCGGCCCGCGCGTAGAGGGCTCGTTCCCAGGGGACCTCGCGGCCCGAGGGCAGTTCCCGGCGTACGCAGAGCCCGGCGGCGACCTCGACGTCGTGTTCCTCGGCGGCGCCGAGGAGCGCGTCCACCGCGCCGGCCGGCAGGACGTCGTCGCTGTCCAGGAACATCACGTACGGGGCGGCGGCCGCGTCGATGCCGTCGTTGCGCGGACTGCCGCAGCCGCCGCTGTTGACCGGCCGGTGGATCACCCTCAGGCGCGGCTCCCCCGCGGCTAGGTCGTCGAGGAGGGCGGCGCTGCCGTCCGTCGAGCGATCGTCCACGGCGATCACCTCGGCCACGGCGGGACCCTGCGCGAGCGCCGAGCGCACCGCGTCCGCCACATGGGTGGCGTCGTCGTACCCGATGACGACGACGCTGACCTTCGCCTGATGAGGGTTCATGTGATCCACGGGCCGGAATCGTAGGGATTGCGGGTAATTCTCCGTCAAGAGGCGGTCAGTGTCGCGTTCGGAGCCCGGTGGGAACCCGGTGAGGACCGCGCTCCCGCCCCGCCGGCACACGGCGCGGGGCGGCCGGGGGAAGCCCCGACCGCCACAGCCGTACGAAGGACACTCCCGCCGCGGCCGCCAGCAGGCCGTTGCGTACGAGCATCAGCAGACAGCCCGTCCAGGTGCTGCGCACCACCTCGCCGTACAGCCCCGGATAGGCCACCGAACTGACCGCCGTCGCCACCAGGACCAGCACGGCGACCGGGCGCTGCGTGGTGTGCCGCGAGGTCAGGCAGACGGCGCAGAGGCCCAGCAGCCACACCATGTACTGGGGGCTGATCACCCGGCTGGTCACGGTGAACAGCAGGACGGCCGTGAGCGCCGCGTCGTACGGGGTGGCCTCCGTCCAGCGCCGTGCGCGGACGCGCCACAGCAGCACGAGCCCGAACGCGGCGACGGTCAGGGCGAGCGAGCAGGCCGCGACCGCGCCGGTGTACGGACCGACGAACTCCATCGCGCCGTACTGGTAGCGGGCGGTGCCCGGCCAGCCGGCGTGGCGCGCGAGGCCCAGGACTGTGCCGCCGAGGGACTCGATCTGCACACCCCGGCCGCTCTGCTGGCGCAGGAAGTCGAACGGGCCGCTGAAGAGGGCCGCGAGGACGGCGAGCAGCGCGGCCGCGGTGATCACCGCCGAGGTCCACACCTCGCGCGTGCCGCGGCCCCGCGGGGTCCCGATCAGCGCCAGCGCGGGCCAGACCTTCACCAGGGCGCCCATCGCGGCGAACGCGCCGCACACGCGCGGGCCGCGGGAGAGCGCCAGCAGCGAGACGACGGCGAAGGCGGTGACCTGCACGTCGTACCGGGCCAGCGGGATGTGCAGCAGCAGGGGCAGGCCCAGCACCCACAGCCAGGCGCCGCGCGGACTGCGTCCGGGCCGCAGCCCGGCACGGGTGAGGGCGGCGGCGATCACCGCGTCGGCGGCGAGCGTGCAGGCCACGAACGCGGTGAAGTACGTCAGTCCCGGCAGCAGCCCCGGTGCGAGCAGCACCGGGCCGGCCCCCGGCGGGTACTGCCACAGCCGGTCACCGACCGGGAACGCGCCCTGGGACAGCACGCCGTACCAGTGGAAGTAGAGATGGCCCACCTCGCGCGACACCCCACCCCGGCCCAGCGGGGCGAGCCGGTCGTGGGCGAGGAGCCACAGCATCAGGGCGCGGGTGGCGAGCCAGGCGGCGGCGAGGGCGAGCGTGCGGTGCTTTCGGGAGGGGCTCATCAAGTCGGGATCGTAAGCCGCATGGATGGGTCGTACCGTGCGATACGCCGTCAATACCGGCTAAACGTTGTTTAATAGCAAAAAATCGCCCTCATGGTGTATGCGTGGATGAGGCCGCCGACGGCGAGGCGTCCGGCGGCCCGGCCCCCGGCCCTTCGGCCTCCGGCCGCCCGGGGTGGCGCGTCGTCCCGTGGCCGGGACCGGTGCCGCCCGTCCCGGCGCCGGCACAGGGCGGCCGTCGTCCTGGCCGTCCTCGCGCCCGTCCTGGCCATGCTCGCGATCGGCCTGTGGGGGCTCGACCGCGGCGGCATGTGGCGCGACGAGGCCGTCACGTTCCAGGTCGCCCAGCGCTCGGTGCCCCAGATCTGGCACCTGCTGCACTCCGTGGACGCCGTGCACGGCCTGTACTACCTCCTCATGCACCCCGTCCTCGCCCCGCACCCCGGCGAGGTCGCCCTGCGCCTGCCCTCCGTCTGCGGCGCCGCCGCGACCGCGGGGCTCGTGGCCGCGCTCGGCGTCCGGCTGGGCCGCCCGCGCGTCGGTCTGTGGGCGGGCCTGCTGTACGCCGTCACACCCATGACCGGCCACTTCGCCCAGGAGGGCCGCTCCTACGCACTCGTCGCGGCCGGGGCGGCCGGAGCGACCCTGCTGCTGGTCGGGGCCGCCCGCTCCACCCGGCCCGGCCCCTGGATCGCCTACGGAGCGACGGCCGCCGTCACCTGCCTGCTGCACGAGATGGCCCTGCTCCTGCTCCTCGCCCACGCCACGACACTGGCGCTCGCCCGGGTGCCGGCGCGGGTGTGGCGGGCCTGGGCCCTCGCCGCCGCGGCCACGGCCCTGGTGCTCGCGCCCCTCCTCCTGGTCTCCCACGGCCAGTCCGCGCAGGTCGCCTGGCTGCCGCGCACCGGACTCGCCAGCGCGAGACGGCTGCTCGGGCTGTTCACCGGCCCGGCCCGGCTCGTCATCGTGCCCTACCTCGTCCTCGCCGCCCTCGCGTTCCGGCCCGAGCGGACCCCGCGCGGCACCCTCTCGCTCACGGCCGTCGCCCTGCCCCTGGCGGCCGTGCCCCCGGCCGTGCTGCTGACCGTGTCCCACTGGCGGCCGCTCTACGACGAGCGCTACGTCCTGTACGCCCTGGCCGGAGCCCCGCTGCTCGCGGCCGCCGGAGCCGACCACCTCGCCACGAGACTCCCGCGGCTGCTGCCCCACGCCGTCCCCACCGGCGTCCTCGCGGTGGCCCTCGTCCTCGCCGTCCAGCTCCCGCTGCTGCGCGCGGACCGCGTCCCCGACCGCCGCCCCGACGACCTGGCCGCCGTCGCCGCCGTCGCCCACCGCGAACTGCGCCCCGGCGACCCGGTGCTGTTCCTGCCGTCCCTCGCGCGGCGAGCGGCCCTGGCCTACCCCAGGGGCTTCCGAGGGATCCGCGACATCGCGCTGAGCGTCCCGGCACCCGCGTCCGGAACCCTGTACGGCCGTGAGGCGGACCCCGCCGAACTGCGCCGCAGGCTGGACCGGCTCGACCGGGTGTGGGTCTTCGCCGCGCCCTTCGCGACGCGCCGGGCCTGGTCCCCGGCGGAGGCGACCGAGCGCCTCAAGCTCGCCGTGGTCGGGGAGCAGTTCGAGTCCGTGGAGCGGATCGCGAGCCGGGGCGTGACGCTGCGCCTCTACGTGCGCCGGCCTACGTGCATCCCGGAGCCTCGGACAGGGCCGCCTCGTCCAGCGCCGCGGTCAGCCGGTCCAGCCGGGCCCGGAGCTCTCGGATCTCCTCCAGGTCCGCCCCGGTGGCGGCCGCGATGCGGCGCGGCACGTCCAGCGCCCGCTCCCGCAGCGCCGCCCCCTCTTCGGTGAGTCCCACCTGCACGGACCGCTCGTCGCGCGCGCTGCGCTCCCGCCGTACGAGGCCCGCCGCCTCCAGCCGCTTCAGCAGCGGCGACAGGGTGCCCGAGTCGAGCCGCAGATGCTCGCCGACCCTCTTCACGGGCAGTTCGCCGTGCTCCCACAGCACCAGCATGACCAGGTACTGCGGGTAGGTGAGCCCGAGGTCCTTCAGCAGGACCCGGTAGACGCCGCCGAAGGCGCGCGAGGCGGCGTTCAGCGAGAAGCAGATCTGCTCGTCGAGGCGGAGGAAGTCCCCCGCGACGGGGGCCCCGGCGCTCGGGGCGGGTGTTGCGGTCATGCCCTCAGGATAGCTCTAGCGAGCAATTAAGTTGTGCACAACTGAATTGCGTGCTCTAATTCTGGTCGTGGGGTCGCCGGACCGGCAGCCCCCGCCACGATTCCGACCTGAGAGGGATGGTCCGCATGGACGCGCTCTACACCGCCGTCGCCACCGCCACCCACGGCCGCGAGGGCCGTGCCGTCAGCTCCGACGGCACGCTCGACCTCGAGCTCGGCATTCCGGTGGAGATGGGCGGCAGCGGCAAGGGGACCAACCCCGAGCAGCTCTTCGCCGCCGGGTACGCGGCCTGCTTCGCGAGCGCCCTCGGCCTGGTCGGCCGCGCCGCGAAGGTCGACGTCACGCAGGCCGCCGTGACCGGCGAGGTGGGCATCGGCAAGCAGGGCGAGGGCTTCGGCCTGGCCGTCACGCTCCGCGTCGAGCTGCCCGACACCGTGGACGAGGAGACCGGCCGCAAGCTGGTCGAGCAGGCCCACCAGGTCTGCCCCTACTCCAACGCCACCCGCGGCAACATCCCGGTCGAGCTCGTCATCGAGTAGCCGGCACCGAGCGGGCCGGTGCCGGAGGGTCCGTCATCGAGCGGCACGGAACCGCCGCACCGGCCTCGGGTCGTGTCCGTGGAAGCGCGCCTGACGCGCCGTCACGGACGCGACCCGGCACCCGCATCGCCCTTCGCGCCGGCATCCGTGCCGGCCGCCGCGCCGGTGCGGGAACCGGCTCCCGGCCCGATCCGGGCCAGCACCTCCCCGGTCTCCCGGCTCCACGCCACCACCGTCGCCTCCTCGGGCACCGGCCGCCAGCGCGTCAGCAGCAGCCAGCGGGCGTGGTACCGGCTCGCGATCGCCACGCGTTCGGCCCGGGTCGACGACGGGGCGAGATAGGCGCGCACCGCCGTGAGCCGGCGCAGCCGCTCGCTCTCGGCGAGAGCGGGGTCGGGCCAGGCGGGCGCCGCGAGATCCGGGCCGTAGCCCGCGAGCAGATGGACCGAGTAGTACCCGTCCGCGATCACCGCCTCGCCGGGCCGGATGTACCGGGCCGCCCAGTCGTACGTCGGCCAGCGCGGCGGCTGGGCGAAGCCGACCGGGTCGAGCGAGCGCGGCACCACCGCCCCCGCCTGCACGGTCAGGAACCCGGTCAGCGCGCCCGCGGCCGCGACTCCGCCCAGCAGCCGCCGCCACGGCCCCCACGGCCGCGGCTCCGCCAGCTCCACCCCGAGCGCGAACTGCAGCGGCACCAGCGTGAGCCCGAGGATCCTGCCGTACGTGTAGTGCCCGCTCACCCAGCCGTACGCCACCACCGCGCACTCCAGCGCGAACATCAGCACCAGCGGATCGCGCCACCCGTGCCCCTCGCCCCGCCGGGCGCGCAGGCCCCGCAGCCACAGCGCGGGCAACCCGGTCAGCGCCAGCCAGAAGTGTCCGGGCATCCGGTCGTACAACTGCTCGTGCATGGCGTCGACGCTGCGGTCCCCGGTCAGCGCGAACACGTCGAAGTACGGCCACGCGTACGCGACGAGGAGCGCCACCGCGCCCGCGAGCAGCCACCGGCACACCACCGCAGGACGCCGCCCGCGCTGCCGGGCCGCCACGAACGCCACCCCGCCCAGCACCGCCGCGATCGACGTGATCGGATGCACGAGCAGGATCAGCCCGTACAGGACGCCGAGCCCCGCGTACCCCCACCAGCTCCCCAGGCCGCCCGGGCCGACGAACCGGACGAGGCCCCCCGTGCCCGCCGCGCGCCGGGCGGTGAGCGCCCAGGCCCAGAAGGCCAGCCCGATCGCGAACGTCGAGGGGTAGCCCAGGTTGCCGGTCATCGACATCAGCCCGAGGTAGCCGCTCCACCAGGCCCGCTCCGTGCCCCACAGCAGCACCATCGCGAACAGACACAGGACCGGCGCCGCGCGACGGGGTGTCAGCACCCGGGTGAAGCGGCCGATGCCGGTCAGCAGCACCAGCAGGTTGACGGGCCCGGCGAGCCGCACCACCGCCCAGCCGCCGAGTCCGGTCAGCCGGGCGAAGGCGCCCTCGGCCACCGCGTACGGCGAGTAGTACGGGCTGCCCGCGCCCGGCAGGTCCGCCATCGGATGGCGCGGGTGCAGCAGGTCCGCCCGCAGCCGTTCGACGACCGCCGCGTGCTGGCCCGCGTCGCAGCACAACGGGATCCGCCAGTACACGAGCGTCATCACCAGCCAGAACAGGCCGCCCCAGACCTGATACGGCGTCGGGCGCGGGCGGCCCCGCTTGCGCAGCGCGGTCGCGCCGAGGACGGCCTCCCGCCGGGTGACGACGTCGGCGCTCATCGGGCGGCGGGGGAACGGGGAACGGCGGTTTCCGGCATCTGCCCTATATGCCCGCCGCGATCGGCGGCCTAGCCCTTGATCACCTCATCGGGCGACCTCGGACTCCCTCCTCTGGGGCCCCGGGACCAGACCGCCGGACAGCCGCGTGCCGGGGCGGGCGACCGTGTCCAGCAGCAGGGGCAGGCCCACCGCCGGCAGCAGCCACAGCAGCACGATCAGCCGGTCGCCCCAGACGTTGATGTCGGGATGCGCGGCCTGGTTGAGCACCCCGGTGCCCGCCGCCGCCAGCAGGAACACGGCGAAGGCCCGATGCCTGCGCAGCGCCCCCCACCCGGCCGCCACCACGGCCGCGAGGAACAGCGGCTCCCACAACTGGCGGCGCGTCCACTCGATCCAGAAGGCCGCCTCCAGATGGAGGAACTCCGGCCACGGATGGACGCGGTCGGGACGCGCGTAGTGCCCGGTGAGCAGATCCTGCACGCTCTCCGACTGGGACGGGTAGTGCAGGACCTTCGCGAGCAGCAGGGTGGCCAGCACGCCGCAGCCCGCCACCACTCCCAGCGTCCGCAGCGGCCCGCCCCACCGCCGTCGCCGCGCCATCAGCACCGCGCAGGCGGCGCCCAGACACAGCCCGAGGAACAGCGCCTGCGAATGCTTCACCGTGAACAGGACCGCCAGACAGCCGCCGACCAGCCCGATCCCGGCCCGCGCGCGGTGGCCCTCCAGGACCAGCGCGCAGCCCCACAGGGCCGCGAGGGTCAGGGCCATCATCAGGCCCTCGGTCATGGGGCGCATCGCCGTCGTGCCGCACGGCAGGACGTAGTAGAGGGCCTGCCCGGTCAGGGCCGCGCCGGTGGAGGTGCGCAGAGTGCGCAGCAGGAGGAAGACGAGGACGCCCCCGGCCACCGTCACGGCCACGGCCGAGGCCCACAGACCCCAGGTCACTCCGAGCACCGTCACGAACGGCACCAGCAGCACCGGATATCCCGGCCGTGCCTCGAAGATCCGCATGAAGCGGGGCGGCATGAACGGCACGGTGTGCCCCGTCGTCGGCCCGGCCGCCAGCCGCGCGGACACCCCCCGCCACTGCTCGCGCCGGCACTCGGCGACGACCCGCCGGGTCGGACTCGGGCGGTGGAAGCGCACCACGTCGACGGCCTGGTTGCGCCGGGCCACGGACGCCTTGCCCGCGCACACGTAGTCGATGGTCAGCGCGGCGGCCTCCTGCTTGCTGTAGCCGCTCAGGTCCAGCGCGTACGTCAGATAGTTCTTGGTGTCCGGGGTGTCCCGGTTGGTGACGTTGGCGAGCTGGAGGACCGCGAAGACGACGGCGATCAGGATCACCCGGCCACGGGCCGAACGCGGGACCCGCGCCCGGAACCGGCGGGACCGCGCCGACCCGGGCGCGCCGCCGCAGCCGCCCGGGACGCCGAAGGCCGCACCGGCCGCCGTGCCGTTCGCGGCGGGGCGGTTCGAGGCGGCGCTCATGACGACGCGAGGACGTCGTGGCCCGCCTGGGCGGGCAGGGCGGCGGTCACCGGCGGCGGTACCGGCGGCTCGCCGAGCATCAGGGTGCGCACCACCCGCTCGGCGGCCCGGCCGTCGTCGAACTCGCAGAACCGTGACCGGAATCCGGCCCGCAGCCGCTCCGACTCCCCGTCCCGCCAGGCCCCCGTGGCGAACAGCTCCGCCAACTCCCTTTGCGTACGGGCGACATGTCCCGGCGCGTCGGCCGTGATGTCGAAGTAGGCGCCCCGGCTCGCCGCGTACGCGCCCCAGTCGTCGGCGAGGAGCACGATCGGCCGGTCGAGGTTGGCGTAGTCGAACATGAGGGCCGAGTAGTCGGTCACCAGGGCGTCCGAGGCCAGCATCACGTCCTCGACCCGCGGTTCGTCCGTGGCGTCGACCACGACCCCGCGCCGGTGCAGCTCGGCCAGCCCCATCCCGCGCGCCGGACCGTCCGCGAGCGAGGGATGCAGCCGTACGACCAGGGTGTGGTCCGCGCCGAGGCCGTCCGCGAACGCGGCCAGGTCGAGCCGCTCGGCATGCCCGCCGCGGACGTACTCGCGGCGCGTCGGCGCGTACAGCAGCACCCGGTTCCCGGCCGGGATCCCCAGGCGCGCCCGGGCCGCCCGCCCGTCCTCGGGCCGGGCCCGCACCAGGACGTCGTTGCGGGGGCTGCCGCTGCGCAGCGAGGTGAAGTGGCAGGGGTAGGCGCGGCCCCAGACCAGCTCCGAGTGCCGGTTGGCGACCAGACTGAAGTCCCAGCGGTCGGCGCGGCGCAGCATCTGCGGCACGTCGACGCCGTGCCGTGCCCCCGGCTTGTGCAGCAGGTCCGCGGCCATGTACTTCAGCGGGGTGCCCTGATGGGTGTGGACGTGGACGCTGCCGGGGCGCTTGACCAGCGAGCCGGGCCAGTTGACGTTGTTCACGAAGTACGTGGCCCGCGCGGTGATACGGCGGTAGGCCAGGGAGTCGAGCAGGACGTGCTCGGTGTCCGGCGGCAGCAGCGCCGCCTGCTCCTCGTCGCGCACCACCCACACCCCCCTCACGTGCGGGGCGAGTTCACGCGCCGCGGCGTACACCGCCGCCGGATCGCCGAGCACGCCCCGGTGGGAGAACGCCGAGTACACCGCCAGGTGCGGGTCCAGCGGCCGGTGTCCGTGCACCGCGGACCAGCCGTGCTTGACCCGCGCGGCGACGGCCCGGCGGACCTGCTGTCCGCGCCGGCCGAGTTCCCGGCCCGCGCGGTCCGCCTGCCGCCGTACCCGGTAGCGGGTGAAACCGCCCTCCAGGACCCGCAGTTCGGGCGGAACGGGACCGCTCCGGTGCTTGCGGAACAGCGCCGCCGTCAGCCGGAAGAACTCCGCCTTGTCCTCCTCCGGCAGCCGGTCCTCCTTGGACAGGATGTCGAGGCAGTGCTCACCCATCTTGTGGTGCAGATACGGGCGCCAGTGCGCGAGCTCCGGCCGCGAGGCGACGAACGCGAAGACCCGGTCGTACTGGTCGTGGATGTCGAAGTGCTTGCGGCTGGTGGTGGACAGGATGTTGCCCTGCCTGCGCTGGCGGTAGGCCAGACAGATCCGGTCCAGGGCCGCGATCCGCTCCGCGCTGAGCATCACCGGGAAGGTCCAGGGCGTGTCCTCGTAGTACCCCGGCGGGAAGGCGAAGCCCTCCCGCTCCACGAACGCCCGGCGGTAGACCTTGTTCCACACCACCATCAGCAGATCCAGGATCTCCGGGTGTTCGGCCGCGGAGAAGGTGCCGGGGCCGGCCTCCGCGAGGACCCGCGCCAGCACGTTCCTGCGGGTGCCGCCCCACCAATAGGTGCGCGCGTAGTCGAAGACCAGCACATCCGGATCGGCGGTCTCGTCCAGACGGTCGGCGACGGCACCCAGCGCGCCCGGTGTCAGGGTGTCGTCGCTGTCGAGGAACAAGAGGTAGTCGCCGCCGGCGAGCGGCATCCCGGCGTTGCGGGCACGGCCGAGCCCCACGTTCTCCGGCAGGTGCAGCACCCGTACCCGGGGATCGCGGGCCGCGTACTCGTCGAGGATCGCGCCGCAGCCGTCCGGGGAACAGTCGTCGACGGCGATGACCTCGATGTCCGTGTACGACTGCTCCAGGACCGAGTCGAGACACTCGCGCAGGAAGCCCTGCACCTTGAAGACGGGGACGATGATGCTGAAGCGGGGCACGTCAGCTCCTTACGAGGGTGGACGCGGCCGGAGCCGGGACGCGTTCGGCGAGCGGCAGGACGGGCGGGATCGTCTCCGGGGACTCGCCCAGCAGCACCCTGCGCACCACCCGCTCGGCGGCCCTGCCGTCGTCGAACTGGCAGAAGCGCTCACGGAAGCGGGCCCGCAGCGCGGCGGCGCCCGGATCCGCGTAGGAGCCGTCGGCGAACAGCGCGGCCAGTTCGTCCGGGGTGCGCGCCACCCGGCCCGGCGGCTCCTCCAGCACGTCGAAGTAGACGCCCCGGGTCTCCCGGTAGACCTCCCAGTCGTCCGCGTACACGACGACGGGCCGGTCGAGGTTGGCGTAGTCGAACATGATCGACGAGTAGTCCGTGATCAGCGCGTCGGCGGCCAGGCAGACGTCCTCGGAGGACCGGTGTCCGGTCACGTCGATGATCCGTCCGCTGCCGCGCCCGCGGCCCTCGTCGTAGAAGTAGTGGGCGCGCAGCAGGACGACGAACCGGTCGCCGATCGCCTCGCAGAACGCCTCCAGGTCCAGCCGGGACTCGAAGCCGGTGCTGTGGTCGCGGTGCGTCGGCGCGTACAGCAGCGCCGTGCGGCCCTCGGGCACCCCGAGCCGTTCGCGGACCCGGGCCACGTCCTCGGCGCTCGCCGTGCAGTAGACGTCGTTGCGCGGATAGCCGTACTCCAGCGCCTCGTAGCCGCCCGGGAAGGCCCGCTCCCACATCTGGGTGGAGTGGCGGTTGGAGGAGAGGTTGTAGTCCCAGCGGTCCACCCGGGCCAGCAGCTTGGTGAAGCTGCCGGTCGCGGCGGCCACCACCGGGAACGTCGACTGGTCGACGCCCATCCTCTTCAGCGGTGTGCCGTGCTGGGTCTGGAGGTGCACGCTCCCGGGCCGTTTGACCACGCCGTCGGCGAAGTTGGCGTTGTTGACCAGGTACTTGGCGCGCGCCAGCACCTCCCAGGCGCGCCGGCTGCCGATCACCGCGTGCTCGACGTCCTTCGGCAGCGCGTCCACGGCCTCCGGCTCGACCAGGAACACCGACCGGATGTGCGGGGCCAGTTCGCGGGCCTTGGCGTGGATCGCCGCCGGATTGCAGGCGTAACCCCGGCCCCAGTAGGCGCAGTACACGGCGAGGTTCTCGTCGAGCGGGCGGCGGAGCTGGAGGGCGTAGCGCGCCCGGGTGCGCAGGGTCCGCCCCCGCGGCACCCGGCGCAGCACACCGGAGACGGCCCGGTTCGTGCCGCGCAGCGCGCGGAACGCGCTGTACGCGCCCGCCGCGAGCAGCAGGTGCTGCACCCCGAGGCTGCCCGCCGGAGCCCGGAACCCGGCCGGGCGGTGCCGCCGGTAGAGCTTGCCCGCCCGGCGGAAGAAGGCGCGGCGGCGGCGCGCGGGCACCCGGACCGGATGCGCGGCCGTCTTCAGGACCAGCGAGAAGAGCTGGCCGAACAGCGCCTTCGACCGGGCCGCGGGCAGGGTCCGCCGCGAGGCGTGGACGAGGACCCGCTCGACCTGGTCGAGGAGGTCGAAGTGATGCTCGCCCGGGGCGTTGAGACGGCTGCCCTGGCGGCGCAGACGATGCCGTACGCAGACCGTCCGCAGCACCGCCGGCCGCTCGGCCGCCACGGTCACCAGGCCGCCCCAGCCCGTGTCCGTGTGATGCCCCTCGGGAAAGGCGAGTTCGTGCTCGGCCACGAAGCCGCGGCGGTACACGGCGCTCCACGCCGGGACGTGGACGCCGAGCACCTCCGGGGCCTTGTCGAGCGGGGGTGTGCTCGGCTCGCCCTCCCACCAGTGCACCCGCTGATGCCCGAAGTAGAGGACGTCCACGCCCGCCGCGAGACCCGCGTCCAGGGCGGCCAGGGCGCCCGGCACCAGCTCGTCGTCGCCGTCGAGGAAGAGCAGGTACGCGCCCTTCGCCGCCGCGATCCCGGCGTTGCGCGCCGCGCCCAGTCCGGGGGACGGCGGCGCATGGACCGGGACCACCCGGGAGTCCCGGTCCGCGTACGCGGCGGCGACCCCGGCGGCCGGGGCGTCCGGCTCGTCGCAGACCGGGATCAGCTCGAAGTCGCCGAAGGACTGGGACAGGACCGAGTCCAGCGCGCGGGCCAGGTGCCCGGCGACTTCGAAGGTGGGCACGATGACACTGAAGCGGGGCATTCTGCTCTTTCTCTCAAGGGGCGCCGGACGGGGGGTTCATCGCCCGGGGCGCCCGGCCGGCCGCCAGGTGGAGGGCCGGGTGGGCGTGGGCCGCGAGGGACTGGAGGGCACGCGGACTCCGGTTCAGAGGGTCTCGGTCAGCGGAACGACGCCCCCCGGAGCCGGGACGCCCGCGAGCGGTCGGTCGGTGGCCGGGACACGTGCCGGGGCCGCCTGGGCCGAGGGGACCGGCCGGCGTTCCGCGAGGGGGACGAACGGGGGCAGTCCGGCGCTCTCGCCGAGCACCACGTGCCGTACGACCCGTTCGGCGGCCCGCCCGTCGTCGTAGGGGCAGAACCGCTCACGGAACGCGGCCCGCAGCCGGGCCGCGTCCGGGCCGCGCCACTGCCCGGTCGCGAAGACGTCGATCAGCTCGTCCTCGTCGCGCGCGAGGGCGCCCGGCGGGGAGGCGCGCACGTCGAAGTAGGTGCCGCGGGCCGCCTCGTACGCCTCCCAGTCGTCCGCGAGGACGACGATCGGCCGGTCCAGGACCGCGTAGTCGAACATCAGCGACGAGTAGTCGGTGACCAGCGCGTCCGAGGCGAGGCACAGCGACTCGACGCTCGGATGTCCGGACACGTCGATGACCCGGCCACCCGTCGTCTCCGTGAGCGGCGCCCCGTAGGCGGGGTGGGCGCGGGCCAGCACGACGAAGCGCGGGCCCAGCTCGCGCAGCACCCGCTCCAGGTCCGGGGTGCGCGGCCGGCTGTGCCGGTAGTCCCGGTACGTGGGCGCGTACAGCACGGCGACCGTGCCCGCGGGGATGCCGAGCGAGGCGCGCAGCCGTTCCACGTCCGCCGGCGTCGCGTGCTGGTACACGTCGTTGCGGGGCAGTCCGTACTCCAGTGTCGTGTACGAGGAAGGGAAGACCCGCTCCCAGACCAGCGTGGAATGGCGGTTGCCGGACAGGCAGTAGTCCCACTTGTCGGCACCGCGCAGCAGCTCGGCGAAGTCGGTGCCGCGCGCGGCGGCCGGGCGGTCCTGGAGATCGAGTCCCATCCGCTTGAGCGGGGTCCCGTGCTGCGTCTGGATCATGATCTGGCCGGGCCGCTTGACCAGCCGCCGGTCGAAGTCGACGTTGTTCACCAGGTACTTGGAGCGGGCCAGCGCCGTCCAGTACGCCGCCGTGCCCGGACGCAGCCGCCGCGTCCGGTCCGGGATCGTGTGGTGGTGCTCGGGGTCCGCGATCCACGCGGTGCGGATGTGCGGCGCGAAGCTGCGGAACGCGGACTCCAGGGCCCCCGGGTTGCAGCCGTGGCCCCGGCCCCCGTGGCTGGAGAACACGGCACGGTCGGAGCGCAGCGGGAGACGGAGCTGCACGCGGTAGTGGAACCGGAGCGCGGCGCCGCGCACCGCGCGCCGCAGCCCGGCGATCGGCCGCACGGCTCTCGTCCTGACCCGCGACAGGAAGGACAGCAGCCGGTACGCGCGATGGGTGCCGAGGCCGACCAGCGCGTGGCGCAGCCGGCTGCCCGGAGCGGCCGGCACACCGGGGACGCGGTAACGGCGGTGGTGCGCACGGGCCTTGCGCAGGAACTCCGCCCGGGCCTCGCGCGGCAGCCGGCCCCGCTTCACGAACACGGTGGCGAAATGGTCGATCATGCGCCGGAACAGCACGGGTCGCCACCGGTCCAGCTCCGGGTGCGCGGCGACATGCGCGAAGACCCGGTCGTACTGCTCGAAGACGTCGAAGTGCTTGCGGCTGCTGGTGCCGAGGATGCTGCCGTGGCGCCGCTGGCGGTAGTGCACGCAGACCCGGTCGAGGGTCGCGATCGTCCCGGCGGACATCAGCGCCGGATACGTCCAGGGCGTGTCCTCGTAGTAGCCGGGCGGGAACCGCAGGCCCGAGCGCTCGACGAAGTCCCGGCGGTACGCCTTGTTCCAGACCACCATCAGCAGCCGCAGCAGTCCGGGCCGTTCGTCCAGCCGGAACGGGGCCGGACCCTCCTCGGTGAGCTGCGCCGCGGCCTGGTTCCGGACGGCCTCGCCCGACCAGTACGTACGCGCGTAGTCGTACACCAGGACGTCCGGGTCGCCCGTCTCCTCCAGCCGGCCGGCGATGGCCCGCAGCGCGTCCGGGGTGAGTGTGTCGTCGCTGTCCAGGAAGATCAGGTAGTCCCCGGTGGCGCGGTCGATACCGGCGTTGCGCGCGCGGCCGAGGCCCACGTTCTCGGGCAGGTGCACGGCGAGAACGCGGGAGTCGCGGGCCGCGAACTCGTCGATGACCGCCCCGCAGGCGTCGGGTGAACAGTCGTCGACCGCGATGAGTTCGAGATCCGGGCAGGACTGTCCGAGGACGGATTCGAGGCACTCGTGCAGGTACGCCTGAACCTTGTACACGGGGACGATGACACTGAACCTGGGCACGGGGACATCCATGGGTCGGCGCGGGCATACCTGCCCGGGAACGGCCGAAGGGGTGACTTGGTTACGCCAGATGTGGCATCCGGGGGACGCCGGGTGAACGGCGAGGGGCGGGCCGGTGACCGGCCCGCCCCTCGAACACCCCTCGCGACCTGCCTACTTGACCGCGCCCGCCATCACTCCGGAGACGAACTGCCGCTGGAACGCGAAGAACACGGCCAGCGGGATCACCATCGAGATGAACGCACCCGGCGCCAGCACGTCGATGTTGTTGCCGAACTGGCGTACCTGTGTCTGGAGGGCGACCGTGATGGGCTGGCTCCCCGAGTCGGAGAACACCAGCGCGACCAGCATGTCGTTCCACACCCACAGGAACTGGAAGATCCCCAGCGAGGCGATCGCGGGACCGCCGAGCGGCATCACGACCCGGGTGAACAGGCGCAGTTCACCCGCGCCGTCCAGCCGGGCCGCCTCCAGCAGCTCCCTCGGTATCTCCGCGAAGAAGTTCCGCAGGAGGAACACCGCGAAGGGCAGTCCGTAGCCGACGTGGAAGAGGACCACGCCGGTGACCGACCCGAAGACGCCGATCTTCCCGAAGAGTTCGGCGATCGGGATCAGCGCCACCTGCACCGGCACGACCAGCAGACCGACCACGCCGAGGAACCACCAGTCGCGGCCCGGGAACTCCATCCAGGCGAAGGCGTAGCCCGCGAGCGAACCGATCACGACGACCAGCACGGTCGCCGGAACCGTGATCAGCACCGTGTTGAGCAGCGAGTTGGTGATGTCGCTGTTCTCGAGGAGCTTCTGGTAGTTGTCCACGGTGAGCTGCGAGGGCGCGGTGAACACCTTCCACCAGCCGCTGCCGCTCATGTCCTCGGGGCTGCGCAGCGAGGACAGCAGCAGCCCGATCGTCGGCACCAGCCAGAACAGGCCGACGAGCAGCAGGAAGACGCGTACGACGCCGCTGCCCAGCCCGCTCGTGATCCGTGAACCGAGCGAGGGACGCGCCCTGTCCACGGCGGTGGCGGTCACCGTCTTCGTCAACTGTCCGGCATGCGTGCTCATCGCCGCACCTCCCGCCTGAGCCTGCGGACGTTGAAGGCCATCACCGGGATCACCAGCAGCAGCAGGAACACCGCGATGGCGCTCGCCACGCCCGGCCTGCCCTCCGAGAAGCCCTTGCGGTACAGCTCCAGGGCCAGCACGTTCGCGTCGTCCTGGGAGGAGCCGGGCGCGATGATGAACACCAGGTCGAAGACCTTCAGCACATTGATCATCAAGGTCACGGCGACGACCGCGAGCACCGGCGCCAGCAGCGGCACGGTGATCCGGCGGAACACCTGCCACTCGTTCGCCCCGTCGACCCGGGCGGCTTCCAGGAGTTCGCGCGGCACACCCGCCAGGCCCGCCGCGATCAGCACCATCGCGAAGCCCGCCCACATCCAGACGTAACTGCCGATGATGGCCGGGGTGACCAGGGACGGGCCCAGCCAGTCGACCCCGTTGTACGGCTCCGCGAAGTTGCTCGCCGGAAGCCGCAGCCGTGCGCCGTCCGCCTTGCCCGAGAGCGAGAACGTGCCGTCGTCGCCCACCTTCGCCGAGTCGACGACCTCGCCGTCCTTGACCGCCTCGATCCTCATCCCGGCGTAGCCCAGCTCGCTCGGGTCGACCTGGCCGAGCCTGCCGACGCCCTTCCCGCGGGTGAAGTCCTGCCAGGCCGTGCCGGTGACCCGGCCCGGGTCCGCGGCCGCCCGCACCGCCTTCCTCGCGCTGCCCGGCATCTGGTCCGGGGCGACGCCGACCAGCGGCAGGGCGACGGACTGCCCGGTGTGCACGGTGTTCCGGGTGACGAATCCGCCCGCGTCGGGCGTCAGGGGCGACTCCCGGCCGGGGTGGGCCTTCGGGAACGCCGACGCCGGGGCGAAGGTGTCGTGCACCCCCACCCACACCGCGTTCGCGACGCCCTTGTCCGGGTCCTGGTCGTACACCAGCCGGAAGATGATGCCGGCGGCGAGCATCGAGATGGCCATCGGCATGAAGACGACCAGCTTGAACGCCGTTCCCCAGCGCACCCGTTCGGTGAGCACCGCGAAGATCAGCCCGAGCGCGGTCGCGACCGTCGGGGCGAACACCACCCAGATGACGTTGTTCTTGAGCGCCGTGCGGATCCCGTCGTCGGTGAACAGCGCCTTGTAGTTGTCGAACCCGGCGAAGCCGTCGCCCTGTTGGTCGTAGAAGCTGCGCACGACCGAGTACCCGATCGGGTAGACCACGAGCGCGCCGAGCAGCACCAGGGCGGGCAGCAGGAAGAGCACCGCCACCGTCCTGCGGGTCCCGGTCACGCTCTTGCGTGTACGGGCCGGGGGCACCGGTGCGGTGCCCCCGGCCGTCGCCGACGTCATGACCGGATCAGCCCTTGTAGGCCGCTGCGGCGTCCGATTCGAGCTTCGCCTGTGCCCCCGCCACGTCCTTCGGGTTCTTCAGGAAGTCCTGCAGGTCCTTCCACTCGCCCTTGCCGGGCGTGCCGCCGAAGGCCTGCGGGGCCTGGTCGGACATGTCGAAGCGGAAGTCGTCGCCCGCCGCGATCAGCGCCTTGGCCATGGCCTGCTGGACCGCGTTCGGATAGGCCGACCCGGCCACGTTCTTGTTGGGGGAGAGGTAGCCGCCGAGCTTGGCCTGGACGGTCGCCGCGTCCGGCGAGGCGAGGAACGTCAGCAGCGCCTGGGCCGCCTTCGAGTCCTTCAGGACGACGGCCGCGTCACCGCCGCTGACCACCGGCGCCTTGTCGCCGACCGCCGGGAACGGGAAGACCTTCGCGTCCGTCCCGATCTTCGCCTTGGTCTCCGCGATGTTGACGCCCACGAAGTCGCCCTCGAAGACCATGCCCGCCTTGGGCTGGTCGCCGCCGGTGAACGTCTGGGTGACCGAGGCCGGGAACTCCGTCTGGAGCGCGCCGTCCGGGCCGCCCGCGATGAGGTTCTTGTCGCCCCACAACTGGGCCAGCGTGGTCAGCGCGTCCTTCACGGACGGATCCGTCCACTTGATCTTGTGCTGGGCGAGCTGGTCGTACTTCTCGGGCCCCGCCTGGGAGAGGTAGATGTTCTCGAACCAGTCGGTGAGCGTCCAGCCGTCGGCGCCGCCGACCGAGACCGGGGTGACGCCGGAGTCGTAGATCGTGTGCGCGGTGGCCAGGAACTCCTTCCAGGTCTTGGGCTCCTTGGCCCCCGCGTTCTCGAAGACCTTGGTGTTGTACCAGACCAGGGACTTGTTGGCGGCCTTGTAGTACACGGCGTACTGCTTGCCGCCGACCTTGCCGAGGTCCTGCCAGCCCTGCGCGTAGTTCTTCGTCAACTGGGCCTGCGCGTCCGGGCCGACGGGCTTGGCCCACCCCTTGTCGACGGCCTGCTTCACCGCGCCGACCTGGGGGAGCAGCGCCACGTCCGGGGGCGCGCCGCCCGCGATCTTCGAACCGAGGAAGTTGATGATCGGGTCCTGCGCCGGGACGAAGGTGACCTTCGCGCCGGTGCGCTTCTCGAACTCCGCGAGCACCTTCTTGAAGTTGGCCTGTTCCGCCCCGGTCCACACGGCGGCGACCTCGAGGGTGGCGCCGTCGAGCTTGGGCAGGGAGACGGATCCCGCGCCGCCGCTCTCCGTGGCCTTGCCGCCGTCGCTTCCCTTGTCGTCACCGCCGCCGCCACCGCACGCCGTCAGCGTGAGCGCGCCCGCGACGACGGCGGCCGCCGCGGCCTGTGCGGCTCTGCGCGCGCGGCGGGTGGAGTGATCGGGCGACCTGCGTATCTGAGGAATGCTGCGCATCACTGCCCCGTTCTTCGTTCTTCGTCGAACGTCAAAGCGGCTGCTGCCCGGATCACTCCGGTCTACGCCTGCCCACTCGGGGGCGGCAAGACCGCCGGTGGTGTCAAGTGGACGATCGTGACGGGGTCGTGACGTCGCGTCATGGCGCGGAAGTCCGCCGAAGCCGCCCGCCCGCACCGGGACGGGAGCGGCGCCGACGCTGTGACGTGCGCGGCTGCGGGCACCGCTGACCGACACCGGTGACGCATTCCCGCCCCGCGGGGGTTCCGGCCGCGGGGCCCGGCGGCCGGGCGTCCCGGCCGCCGGTCGCGGTGATCAGGGTGCCGGGGTCCCGGGGCGTCGCGGTGGGGGCTGCCGGTGGTCGGCCGCTGTGGGCGGGTTGTCGGTGCCGCGGGGCGTCGCGGTCACGGCTGTCGGTGGTCGGCCGCCGGGGGCGGGGTGTCTCCGGCGTGGGTCACAGGAGGGAGGGCATCTCCGTCGCGGAGACGGAGCGCGCGGCTCGTTCCAGGGCGCTGGCGAGCAGGGCCAGGTCGGTCGGGCCGTTGCCCAGCTCACGGACCGGGCGGCGGGCCGGCGGGTCGCCCATGCGGTGCCACTCCAGGGGGACGACCGTGGGGCGCAGGGTCGCGGTCCGCGGAATGCGCCCCGTGACCCGCCCGCCCTGGAACGGGATCTCCCGGCCGTCCGGGAGCCGCAACCGGCCCCGCCCGGGGGCGGGTTCCTCCGGTCCGGGCGACGGCGCGTCCAGGGTGACGCGCAGCGCGGCGGAACGCGTCAGCTCCGACGTGGCCGTACGGCCGTCGGCGCCGAACGCCGCCACGAGGTGCACCCCGAGCCGGTCGCCCTCCCGGACGACGGCCTCCAGAGCCCGTACGACGGAACCGGCCGCCGGACGTCCGGGGGAGCCCAGCGGGGGTGTCAGCAGGGCGTCCAGATCGTCGACGACCACGACCAGCCGGGCCAGCGGGGGCCCCGGCTCGGTCTGCCGGCGCGCGGCGGCGGGGCGCAGCCGCAGCGTCGAGCTGGACGGGGTGTCGAGGTCCGAGGCACCCAGGGAGGAGGCCCCGCCGGGCGAGCTTCCGCCCGAGCGCTGGGCCACGATCCGACCGGGGACCGTCCGCCCGGCGTGCCACTCCGCGAAGCCGAGCCGGCCCAGCAGCTCGGACCGCCGCTTCAGTTCGGCGCTCAGCGACTGGGCGAACTCCCGCATCCGGACGGGGTCGTTGGCCGTGAGGTGGGTGCTGACGTGCGGCAGGTCGGTGCAGACCTGGAGGCCTTCCCCGGCGCCCGCGCCGCCGTGGGCCGCGGTTCCGTCGCGTCCGTCCATCAGGACGATCCCGAGCCGGTCGGGCCGTTCGGCGGCGGCCAGGGACGCGGCGACCGAGCGCAGCAGTTCCGTACGGCCGCTGCCGGGCGGGCCCTCGATCAGCAGATGCGGGCCCTCGACGGGCAGGTCCACGGCGACGGGTCCGCGCGGACCGGCTCCCAGCACCGTCCGCGCCCGACCGCCGAACGCCTCGCTGTCGTCCGCGGCGTCCGCCCAACGCGCCATCAGGGAGGCGGGGGTGGCCCGAGCCAGCCCCAACTCGTCGAGCAGACGGGCCATCTGGGGCAGGGGCGCCGACACGCGCGTGTGCCGGTCCCCGGCCGTGCCGTCCGTCCGCAGCGGCGCCAGGGAGCGGGCGAACCGCTCGGCCCAGGCGAGCGACACGGCGTCCACGGCGGCGACGGTGCCGTGCCCCACGGGGCCACGCTGGAAGTGGCCCGCGGCGCCGGAGGACGTACGGCCCGTGCGGGCCGTACCGGAACCGTCGTGCCGTCCGGACGCCGGGCGCGGGATGCCCGCGTGGGTGGCTCCCCCGTGCCGGGGACCGGAGTGCGCCGACGAGCCGTTCCCGGCGCCGGAGGCACCCCGCACGCCGCCGTCGGGTCCGCCGTGCGGTGCCGCCTCGGGGGCGGGCCCGCCACTGCCGCCCGGTGCCACCCGCATGAGCCGCAGCGCCGTGGCCACGTCCCCGCTCAGCAGCGCCACCGCCCCGCACTCGCGGAACGCCGACGACACCGCGCACGCCGCCTCGTAGGTCTCCGTCACCGGCGACGCGGGCGAGGCGGCGACCGTCTCGGCGAGGCACACCAGATGGATTCCGGCCCGCGAGCCCTCGTGCGCGAGGCGCGTCAGGCCCTCCCGTACGTCGGCGCCGCCGGGGTCCCCGTCCACGATCACCACCGTGTACGGGCCGTCGTACCCCTCGTCCATGTCGTCGGCCCGCGCCCAGGACGGCCTTCGTGCCGCGTTCCGCGAGCCGTCGTCGCCGGGCGGGGTGACGTGTCCGGCGCGTCCGGCGTCCGTGTCGTGCGTCCCGGACCGGGCGGCCGGAACCGCGGCACCGGCGCCGCCGGGGTGCGGACGGCGTACGCGCGGTGCCTCCCGCGCCTCCGCGAGGTGGTCCTCCAGGCGGCGCAGGAGCTCGTCCGCGCGCGCCGCCGCCTGCTCGCGGTCGTACGCGAGGAGCAGACGGCAGTCCTGGCCGTGGGCGGGACGCAGATGGGGGAGCCAGCCGAGCCAGGACCACTCGGCGGTGCGCTCCTCGACCGGGCGGGTCCGGTCGGTGCTGATGAGGACGATCTCCAGGGTGTCGGGGGAGTGCAGCGCGGCGAGCTGCGCGACGACCGCGCGGGCCAGCCCCGACAGCCGCGCCCGCGGTCCGGCCAGGCCCAGGGAGCCGGCCTCCCGCAGCCCGGCGGTCACCGGCACCGCGGGCAGCAGGCCCGAGCCGTCGGGGGCCGCCCGGTCGGCCGTGCCCAGCCGTACCGTCAGTGCCTCGGGGTGGCCCGGGCCGCGCTCCCACAGCCGGGCACCGGGGCCCATCGCGGTGAGCAGCAGGGTCGCCGGATCGGGCCAGCTCTCGGGTGAGCGCCGTACCTCGGGGAGGAGTTCCTCCACCGCGACCGCGCCGTCCTCGTACGTCTCCCGTGCCGGGGACGGTCCGCCGCGGCCGCCCGCCAGACGCCGGGCCCATGCCCCGATGCCGCCCCGCTTGCGCACGCCCGGCGGAACGTCCGTGCCGCGCGTGGGTGTGCCCGTGCGGGCGGAGGGGATGCCGGAGCCGGGGGTGTCGGACGGGTCGGCCGCGCCGGGGCCGAAGGCCGCCGTGTCGGCCCGACCCGCACCGTCCGGCTCGTCGGAGCCCGCGGGGCCGCCCGTCTGGCGCGCGGACGGGCCCGGGCCGCGGCCCTCCGTCGTCGCGTCCCGGGGGCCGCGCTCGGTCCGGGGTGCCCGGCCCTGTTCCGGGACGGCGAGGGGCACCGCCCGTCCGTGCTCCTGCGCTCCGGGGACGCCGCCCGCGGACGCGCCCCACTCGGCGGTCCCGTAGGCGTGATGCGTCTCGCCCGCAGGCGGCAGACCACCGCCCTGGGTGAGGGAGGCGCTCTCCCCACGCGCGTGGGGCACGGCACCGCGCGGCTGCGTGGCGTCCGGTCCGGGGGCGGTGGCGCCCGGTGAGCCGTCCTCCGGGAAGCCGCCGGCCGCGGGGGGCGTGGAACCGGGGGAAGCCGAGCCGGGCCGAACGTGGGACCCGTCGGGCCGGTCTGCCGCGGGGGCGCCCGCCGGGACGCCGTGGCCGACGGTGCCGCCGGCCTGCGCGGGAACGCGCCCGGCAGGCCTGCCGGATCGGTCGGGGGTGTCGTCCCCGTACCCACCAGGACGGCTCGGGGTGTTCCCCGCGGACCCGCCGGAGCGGTCGGGAGCGTCTTCGGCGGACCTGCCATGACGGCTCAAGGTGTCACCGGCGTACTCGCCGGATCGGTTCAGGGCGCCTTCGGCGGACCTGCCGGAGCGGCTCGCGGTGTCCCCGGAGCGGCTCGCGGTGTCCCCGCCGGAACGGGGCGGGGTGCTCTCGGCGGAGCCGGTTCGGACGCGCACATGGCCCTCGCCGTCCGGAGCCGTCTCCACGAGGCCCGGGCCTCCCGGCGGGGCGAGCCGCAGGGCGGACTCGCCGACGCGCAGCAGCGCGTCCGCGGTGAAGGGGACGGGACGGCCACCGACGCGGGAGCCGTCCAGTGTCGTGCCGTTCGTGGACCCGAGGTCGGCGACCGAGACGCGGCCCTCGGGGGTGACCGTGACCGCGCAGTGCAGGCGGGACACGTCCGGGTCGTCCAGGGGCACGTCGGCGTCCGCGGAGCGGCCGATGCGGATCTGGCCGCCGTGCAGCAGGTGCACACCGCCGGCGTCCGGTCCCGCGACCACGTGCAGCTGGGCCGACACGTCGTCCAGGTCGGGGCCGGGCTCAGCGGGCGCGCCCAGACTGAGCACGGCGCCGTCGGTCAGCGGCGGCTCGCCGAGCGTGCAGCGCTGGGCGTCCAGCCGCTCCGCGCCCGCGTAGAGCACGATCTGGCCCCCGCCGGACTCGCGGCCCCGCTCGCCCTGGGAGGGGCCCCCGCTTCCCCCGACCGCCGCGGCCAGTCCCGAGGCGACCGCGGCCAACGCCGTCCCGGCCGGCGCGGTGACCAGCACATCGCAGGCCGTGGCTCGCCCCCGCGGTTCCGAGGGCGGGCCCAGCGGGTCTACGACGGTCAGCCGGATCTGCATCGCCGTCAGGGGTCCCTTCAGCACAGGCGCCGCGGCGAGGGCGAGGCTGCGCTGCGGTCCCCCACCGCAGATCCCCCCACCGCACACGGGCACGTCGGCCAGTAACTGGAGGCATCCTCGCACCTGCCACCGACAACACGCCCGCCCCCCACCCGTAAGTGATCTTGATTGGTCGGCTCTGCCCGTAAAAGTTCCTGACCAGTGCCCGCCCGATGTCGGCTTGAGATCGCTCACGCCCGGTCCGGGCAACCAAGCGACCGAAGTGAGCGTCTTTCCGTCGAACACACGCGAGCGGCTTTTCGTCGAACATGGACGGGGACGCCCACGTAAGCGCTTATGCGAACCACAGGTGCGCACGGGACCTATGGGAAAGCACACGGGCAGGACAGCCCGTCGCCGGGCAGGGCGGCACTAGAGTGGGTCGGAATCTCCTGTACCACGGTGATCACGGTGGACGGACCAGGCAAGCAAGCAACAGGGAGCGCATGACGTGCGGCCGGTAGGGAGCAAGTACCTCCTTGAGGAGCCGCTGGGGCGCGGCGCCACAGGCACGGTCTGGCGCGCCCGTCAGCGGGAGACCGCCGGCGCCGAGGCGGCCGTCGCGGGACAGCCCGGCGAGACCGTGGCGATCAAGGTCCTGAAGGAAGAGCTCGCCGGTGACGCCGACATCGTGATGCGCTTCCTGCGGGAGCGGTCGGTGCTGCTGCGCCTGACCCACCCGAACATCGTGCGGGTCCGCGACCTCGTCGTCGAGGGAGACCTCCTCGCCCTGGTCATGGACCTGATCGACGGTCCCGACCTGCACCGCTACCTGCGCGAGAACGGACCGTTCTCGCCCGTCGCGGCCGCCCTGCTCACCGCCCAGATCGCCGACGCGCTCGCCGCCAGCCACGCCGACGGCGTCGTGCACCGCGACCTGAAGCCCGCGAACGTCCTGCTCAAGCAGGACGCCGGCCAGATGCACCCGATGCTGACCGACTTCGGCATCGCGCGGCTCGCCGACTCCCCCGGCCTCACCCGGACCCACGAATTCGTCGGCACGCCCGCGTACGTCGCCCCGGAGTCCGCCGAGGGACGCCCGCAGACGTCCGCCGTCGACATCTACGGCGCCGGCATCCTGATGTACGAGCTGATCACCGGGCGCCCGCCGTTCGCCGGCAGCTCCGCCCTCGAAGTGCTCCACCAGCACCTGAGTGCCGAACCGCGCCGCCCCTCGACCGTCCCGGACCCGCTGTGGACCGTCATAGAGCGCTGCCTGCGCAAGAACCCGGACGAACGGCCCAGTGCCGAGAACCTCGCCCGCGGACTGCGTGCCGTCGCCGCGGGCGTCGGGGTGCACGCCTCGCCCGCGCAGATCGCCGCCGCCGAGGGCGTGGGCGCCCTGCTCGCCCCCGACCCGGCCCCGGCGCACGTCCCGGACCTGCCCGGCTCGGCCGACCCGACCCAGGTGCTCCCGCAGGGCGCGGCCTCCTACGACCCGTACGGCGCCACCAGCGTGCTGCCGCACACCTCGGGAGCGGCCGACCCGACCGCCGTGCTGCCGCCGGTGCCGCAGAACCAGCCGGGCGGACAGCCCGGCCAGAGCGACGACCCGCACCCCTGGCAGAACCAGATGCGCGCGGCCCGTGACCGCAACGAGCAGACGCAGGTCCAGTACCTCGACCCGAACGAGGACCCGCTGCGCCGACGCCCGCAGCGCCAGGTCGCGCGGCCCCAGGGGCAGCCCCAGCAGCAGCGTCCGCAGCGGGGCCAGCAGCCGCCGCCCGGATACGGCTATCCGCAGCAGCAGCCCCAGCAGCAGTACGCGCCGCAGCACCAGCAGCCGCAGCGGTACGCCCCGGCGCCCCAGCAGCAGCCCCAGCCGCAGCGGTACGCGCCCGAGCCGCAGCGGCCCCAGCAGCCCGCCCCCCGTCAGCGCGAGCCCCGCCAGGGCAGCGCCAACCCGATGAAGATCCCGGGACTCGGCTGCCTCAAGGGCTGCCTGTTCACGATCGTCATCCTGTTCGTGGCCGGCTGGCTGGTCTGGGAGTTCAGCCCCCTCCAGGACTGGATCGGCTCGACCCGGAGCTTCTGGGGCCAGCTCACGCACTGGTACGACCAGGTCAGCGGCTGGATCGGCGATCTCGGCTCGAAGGACCCCTCGGGCGGCTCGGGCAACTGATCCGGGGAGCCCCGGGCGACCGGTCCGGGGGCCCACGGATGAGAGATCCGGGGTCCTCGGGCGACCGATCCCTGACCCCCGGGCGGACCGATTCCTGGCCCCCGGGCGGACCGATTCCCGGTCCCTGGGCGACCGATCCCTTGGCCCCCGGGCGACCGATTCCTGTCCCTCGGACGGCCGATCCCTGCCCCTCGGGCAGCCGACTCTGGGGATTTGTCGACATCTGATGGGTGATTTCGGTCCCGGGCGTGAAGGTTGGCTCCGCGGGCGCGTACTTTAAGCGGCAACACGCGTCTGTAGGAGCAGTCTTGGCACGCAAGATCGGCAGCAGGTACACCGCGCACCAGATCCTGGGGCGGGGGAGCGCCGGCACGGTGTGGCTCGGCGAGGGGCCCGAGGGTCCCGTCGCCATCAAGCTGTTGCGCGAGGACCTCGCGTCCGACCAGGAACTGGTGGGGCGCTTCGTGCAGGAGCGCACCGCGCTGCTCGGCCTCGACCACCCGCACGTGGTGGCGGTGCGCGACCTGGTGGTGGACGGCAACGACCTCGCCCTCGTGATGGACCTCGTGCGGGGCACCGACCTGCGCACCCGGCTCGACCGGGAACGCCGGCTCGCCCCGGAGGCCGCGGTCGCGATCGTCGCCGACGTGGCGGACGGGCTCGCCGCCGCGCACGCCGCCGGCGTCGTCCACCGCGACGTGAAGCCCGAGAACGTCCTGCTCGACATGCAGGGCCCGCTCGGCCCCGGCGGCTCCCACCCGGCCCTCCTGACCGACTTCGGCGTGGCCAAGCTCATCGACTCGCCCCGCCGGACCCGGGTCACGAAGATCATCGGCACGCCCGACTATCTCGCGCCCGAGATCATCGAGGGCCTGCCGCCGCGTGCCGCCGTCGACATCTACGCCCTGGCGACCGTGCTCTACGAGCTGCTCGCCGGTTTCACGCCGTTCGGGGGCGGACACCCCGGCGCGGTCCTGCGCCGCCATGTCACCGAGACCGTCGTGCCGCTGCCGGGCATCCCGGACGAGCTGTGGCAGCTCATCGTGCAGTGTCTGGCCAAGGCGCCCGCGTCCCGGCTGCGGGCCTCCGAGCTGGGGGCGCGGCTGCGGGAGCAGCTTCCGCTGCTGGCCGGGATGCCGCCGCTGGACGTGGACTCCCCGGACGCGGACTCCGCGGACGGGGACGAGGAGCAGGAGGAGAGCGCGGAGCCGTCGGCGCCCGCCGCCGCGCGGGAGCGGCGTGGGGCCGTGCCGCTGGTGCCGGGGGGTGCGACCGACTCGAACCGGGACACGCACACCTCGATGCGGGTGCCGGCGCCCGACGAGCTGGCCGGCGGGGCACGGGGGACGGCGCGTGCGCCCCGGGCCGCTGGCGCGCCTCGGCCCGGGTCCGCCCGGCATCGTGCCTCCGCGCGGCGGCGGCGGATCACCCTGGGGGTGGCGGCCGTCGTCCTGGTCGCCGCGGCCGGGGTCGGCACCTGGCTCGCCACCTCCGGCGGCGACGACGCGCCTCCCCAGGACACGAAGAACTCGGCCCCGGCCTCGCCGTGACCACGGCCGCCACCCGGGAAAAGGCCTCTTTCGCCCCCTCCGCCCCTACCCGACCCGTCCCTGGGGGCTGCCGCCCCCGGACCCCCGCTTCGGCCTGAACGGCCTCGTCCTCAATCGCCGGACGGGCTGAGAATCAGCCCCTCCGGCGATTGAGGAGCGGGGGGCCGGGGGCAGCGCCCCCGTGACGGGACGGGTAGGGGCGGAGGGGGCGAGACACGCTTGTGCCCGGGGCAGGGGGTCGGCGGGGTCCCTCGGGGGTGAGAGGCGAGGCCCGGTTGCCGTAGCCGTTACGCTGGAGGCGTGGCAGTCGTCGATGTTTCCGAAGAGCTCAAGTCCCTCTCCTCGACCATGGAGTCGATCGAGGCCGTCCTGGACCTCGACAAGCTGAGGGCAGATGTCGCCGTGCTCGAGGAGCAGGCGGCCGCGCCGTCCCTGTGGGACGACCCGGACGAGGCGCAGAAGATCACCAGCAAGCTGAGCCACCTCCAGGCGGAGGTCAGGAAGGCCGAGGCGCTCCGCGGGCGCATCGACGATCTGAGCGTGCTCTTCGAGATGGCCGAGGAGGAGGACGACCCGGACACCCGCGCCGAGGCCGACGCCGAGCTCGTCGCCGTCAAGAAGGCGCTGGACGAGATGGAGGTCCGCACCCTCCTGTCCGGCGAGTACGACTCCCGTGAGGCCGTCGTCACCATCCGCGCCGAGGCCGGCGGCGTCGACGCCTCCGACTTCGCCGAGAAGCTCCAGCGCATGTACCTGCGCTGGGCCGAGCGCCACGGCTACAAGACGGAGCTGTACGAGACCTCGTACGCGGAAGAGGCGGGCATCAAGTCCACCACCTTCGCCGTCCACTCGCCGTACGCGTACGGCACGCTCTCCGTCGAGCAGGGCACGCACCGGCTGGTGCGCATCTCGCCGTTCGACAACCAGGGGCGCCGCCAGACTTCCTTCGCCGGTGTCGAGATCCTGCCGGTGGTCGAGCAGACCGACCACATCGAGATCGACGAGTCCGAGCTGCGGATCGACGTGTACCGCTCGTCCGGTCCCGGCGGCCAGGGCGTCAACACCACCGACTCCGCGGTGCGTCTGACCCACCTGCCCACCGGCATCGTGGTCTCCTGCCAGAACGAGCGGTCGCAGATCCAGAACAAGGCCTCGGCCATGAACGTCCTCCAGGCCAAGCTCCTCGAGCGGCGCCGGCAGGAGGAGCAGGCCGCGATGGACGCCCTCAAGGGCGACGGCGGCAACTCCTGGGGCAACCAGATGCGTTCGTACGTCCTGCACCCGTACCAGATGGTCAAGGACTTGCGCACGGAGTTCGAAGTCGGCAACCCCGAAGCCGTGTTCGGTGGCGAGATCGACGGCTTCCTCGAGGCCGGAATTCGCTGGCGCAAGCAGCAGGAGAAGTAAACACACGACGGAAGCGGTGCGGGCGGGCGTTCTCCGCCCCCGCTGAACCTCTTTGTCGACAAGGCAACTGCCGTCCACCGGGCGGCAGTTGCCTTTGTTTGTAGGGGCCGTATGGGTTTTCCGTCACAGTCACATGTCCCCAGGCCAGGCAAACGATGCCGTTCCGGACATCGCGTACGCAACGACCTTGACGCTGCTTTGAAAACTGGGAAGGGTGACGTGTGGCATGCGTATCACCGGGGCGCATGTGAACCGGGGGGTCGAACGAAATCCCCTGTGACGCCGTGGCTCCGGACGCTGCTCCATTGACGATCAGCTACTGGGGGTAGCAGGCAGATGACCAAGAAGACGCGGATCCGCGTGGCGCGGATAGCCGCCGGCGCGGTGATTGCCGCCGGTGCTTCACTCACCGCGGCGGGTGCCGCCTCGGCGCTCGACCTCAATGTCGGCCTCACGGCGACCACCGCCGACGACCCGACCCCGACGCCCACCGACACGGGCATCCCGACCACCACCGCCGAGCCGACTCCCACGGAGACCGAGCCCACGGAGCCGGCCCCCACGGAGACCGAGCCCACGGAGCCGGCGCCGACCGTGACGGAGCCGACCGAGGACCCGGACCCGACCGACCCGGCCGACCCGACCGACGAACCCACCTCGGGCGGCAGCACCACCGCCCCCTCCGACGGCAGCACGAGCGGCACCGGCACCGGCGGCAACGACGCCGACCCCAACGGTGGCTCCTCCGCCCAGGAGGAGGGCTCCTCGGCCCTCACCGACACCGGCTCCGACACCCAGGCCCAGGGCAAGGACGGCGCGCTGGCCGAGACCGGTGCCGGCCAGACCACGTTCCTGATCATCGGTGCCGCCACGATGATCGCCGGCGGTGTCGGCTTCCGCCTGCTGCCCCGCCTCGCGGGCGGCCGCGGCGGTGCCGCCGCCTGACGTTCCCCACGTACGACGAAGGGCCCGGAGCAGCTCGCTCCGGGCCCTGCCCGTGTTCCTGGGCGGCGACGGCCGTGCCGACCGTCCCCGCGGCGCTCACACCGTCTGGTGGGCCACCAGCGCCAGTGCCGCTATCAGGACCGCCAGAAGCGCGATCAGTGCCATGGGGTTGAGTCCCGCGAAGGGGCTCTCCTGCTGGAGTCGCTGCCGGTTCGCGCGGCAGACGGGGCAGCGGCCCTCGCTGACGGGTGCCGCGCAGTTAGCGCATACCAGTCGGTCGTACGTCATGCGCCGGCCCTCCTTGCGACGTCTCCGCGTACGCAGCACTCTCACGTACACATCGCTCTCTTAACGCTGCGGCGAACGCAACCGTTCCCCTACCACTGTGCCAGGTTCCGCGGCTTTCGGCGCGGCCCCCCGTTTTCCTGCCCCGCCCCGAGCTGCCCCAGCCCCTCGGATCGGGTGTGAATCGCGCCTCATATCCGTGACAAATCGTGCAAGCCGCGCGCAACCCCGTACGCCGACTGCGCTTGCACACCCGGTTCGCGTATGGTCACGCACACCTACCCCCGGCGACCCGTGGTGCACCCGTGATCCGATTCGACAATGTCTCCAAGGTCTACCCCAAGCAGACCCGCCCCGCTCTCAGGGATGTCTCCCTGGAGGTCGAGCGCGGAGAATTCGTGTTCCTCGTGGGGTCCTCCGGCTCCGGAAAGTCCACCTTCCTGCGGCTGATCCTCCGCGAGGAGCGGACCAGCCAAGGCCAGGTGCACGTCCTGGGCAAGGACCTCGCGCGCCTCTCGAACTGGAAGGTGCCGCAGATGCGCCGCCAGCTCGGGACGGTCTTCCAGGACTTCCGTCTCCTGCCCAACAAGACGGTCGCCGAGAACGTGGCCTTCGCCCAGGAGGTCATCGGCAAGTCCCGCGGCGAGATCCGCAAGTCCGTGCCCCAGGTGCTCGACCTCGTCGGCCTGGGCGGCAAGGAGGACCGGATGCCCGGCGAGCTGTCCGGTGGTGAGCAGCAGCGTGTGGCCATCGCGAGAGCCTTCGTGAACCGGCCCAAGCTCCTCATCGCCGACGAGCCGACCGGAAACCTCGACCCACAGACCTCGGTGGGCATCATGAAACTGCTCGACCGGATCAACCGGACGGGCACCACGGTCCTGATGGCCACGCACGACCAGAACATCGTGGACCAGATGCGCAAGCGCGTCATCGAGCTGGAGCAGGGCCGTCTCGTCCGCGACCAGGCGCGCGGCGTCTACGGCTACCAGCACTGATCATCGTCCACGGAAAGGTCTGAGGAAGACGCCATGCGCGCGCAGTTCGTTCTGTCGGAGATCGGTGTCGGTCTCCGCCGCAACCTGACCATGACCTTCGCGGTCGTCGTCTCGGTCGCCCTCTCGCTCGCCCTGTTCGGCGGCTCGCTCCTGATGAGCGACCAGGTGAACACCATGAAGGGCTACTGGTACGACAAGGTCAACGTCTCGATCTTCCTCTGCAACAAGAGTGACGCCGAGTCCGACCCGCACTGCGCCAGGGGCGCGGTGACCAGCGACCAGAAGAAGCAGATCGTCGCCGACCTGGACAAGATGTCCACGGTCGTGCAGAAGGTCACCTACGAGTCCTCGGACCAGGCGTACAAGCACTACAAGGAGCAGTTCGGCGACTCGCCGCTGGCCAGCTCCCTCACGCCGGACCAGATGCAGGAGTCGTACCGGATCAAGCTGAAGGACCCGGAGAAGTACCAGGTCATCGCGACCGCCTTCGACGGCCGTGACGGCGTGCAGTCGGTCCAGGACCAGAAGGGCATCCTGGACAACCTGTTCGGGCTGCTCAACGGCATGAACTGGGCCGCGCGCGCGGTGATGGCGATGATGCTCGTCGTCGCCCTGATGCTGATCGTCAACACGGTGCGTGTCTCGGCGTTCAGCCGGCGGCGCGAGACCGGCATCATGCGCCTCGTCGGCGCCTCCGGCTTCTACATCCAGGCGCCGTTCATCGCCGAGGCCGCGGTCGCCGGACTCATCGGCGGCGGTGTGGCCTGCGGATTCCTGCTGATCGCGCGGTACTTCATCATCGACCACGGTCTGGCGCTGTCCGAGAAGCTCAACTTGATCAACTTCATCGGCTGGGACGCCGTGTTGACCAAGCTCCCGCTCATCCTCGCGACGAGCCTGCTGATGCCCGCCCTGGCCGCTTTCTTCGCATTGCGCAAGTACCTGAAGGTGTGACGCATCCCAACAGGGCCGTACCGTCAACCGGCGGTGCGGCCCTTCGCGTTGTCCTAGACTCACCGGCATGTCAGGCCGTGACCTGTTCTGCGAGCCCCGCCGCATCCGCCGCGGGGCGGCCCTGACATTGGTGTTCGCGACCGTCCTCGTCGCCGGCGCGGCCACCGGATCGTTCTCCGACACCGCCCGGAAGACCGGGGACGGCACGCCCGGTTCGGCCTCGGCGCGCCGGCACGACGAGGTCACCCGGGCCGCCGCCCAGGCGATGGCCGACGGCAAGTCGCCCATGGAGGCCGCCGAACGGGCCGTGAGCCGCAGCGGAGACCGCTGGGGCGCCGTCTACTCCCAGGGCGAGTACGAGGAGTTCGAGGAAGCACTCGACGGCCAGTACACCGGCGTCGGCCTCTGGGCCCGCCGCGAGAGCGACGGACGCATCGAGGTCACCCGGGTCAGCGCAGGCTCGCCCGCGGCCGCCGCGGGCATCCGCAAGGGCGACCTCCTGCGCACCGTCGACGGCGAGCGGGTGGACGGCCGGCCCGTCACCGAGGTGGTCGCCTTACTGCGCGGCGACGCGGACGACGCGACCGCCGGCACGAAGGTCTCCCTCGGCCTGGAGCGCGGCACGCAGTCGTGGAGCAGGACCCTGCGCCGCGCCCGGCTCTCCACGGACTCCGTGACCGTCAGCAGCCTTCCCGGCCGGGTCACCCTGATCAAGGTCGACGCCTTCACCAAGGGCGTCGGCGACGCCGTACGCACCGCCGTCGGGCGGGCTCCCGGCCGGGCCGGGATCGTCCTCGACCTGCGCGGCAACTCCGGCGGCCTGGTCACCGAGGCCGTCACCACCGCCTCCGCCTTCCTGGACGGCGGCCTCGTCGCCACGTACGACGTGAACGGCGCCGAGCGCGCCCTGCACGCGGACCCGGGCGGCGACACCGCGAGACCCCTGGTCACGCTCGTGGACGGCGGCACGATGAGCGCGGCCGAGCTGCTCACCGGGGCGCTCCAGGACCGTGGACGCGCGGTCGTCGTGGGAACCCGCACCTTCGGCAAGGGCTCGGTCCAGATGCCGAGCAGGCTGCCCGACGGCTCCGTCGCCGAGCTGACCGTCGGCCACTACCGCACCCCCGCGGGCCGCTCCGTCGACGGCCGGGGCATCACCCCCGACCTGGAGGCGGACAAGCAGTCGCTGCAGCGGGCCGAGACCGTGCTGAGCGGTCTCGGGGACCTTCCCTGACCCGCTGACGGCGGCTCCGGTAATCGGCTTTCCCCCGAGCCCCCCTGTAGTGCGAAAATGGCCAGCACTATGAGCAAGGGAATGTACGTACCGAAGGAGTCCCAGCCCAAGCAGGGCGGGACTGCCGCCAAGTCCAGGGACGGCGAGAAGGGCGGCAAGCGCAAGATCGTCGCGCAGAACAAGAAGGCCCGCCACGACTACTCGATCATCGACACCTACGAGGCCGGGCTCGTCCTGACCGGTACCGAGGTCAAGTCGCTGCGCCAGGGCCGGAGCTCGCTGGCCGACGGGTTCGTCCAGATCGAGGGCGGCGAGGCCTGGCTGCACAACGCCCACATCCCGGAGTACAACCAGGGAAGCTGGACCAACCACTCCGCCCGCCGCAAGCGCAAGCTGCTGCTGCACCGCGAGGAGATCGAGAAGCTGTCCGTGAAGTCCGAGGAGACGGGTCACACGATCGTGCCGCTCGTCCTGTACTTCAAGGACGGCCGGGCGAAGGCGGAGATCGCGCTCGCACGCGGCAAGAAGGAGTACGACAAGCGGCAGACCCTGCGCGAGAAGCAGGACCGGCGCGAGTCCGACCGGGCCATCGCGGCGGCCAAGCGCAAGCAGCGCGGCGAGTAGGACGGGCGCCGACGCGGCCGGTGGGCCGGCCCGCGGGAATATGCTGGCACGCCCGTGCGCTGGTCACGTAGGATGGCAACGCACCCCATCGAGGGCGCGGGTTCCTCCCCGGAGGGGCCGAGCTTTGAAAAATCAACATGGGGATGATCGGTTTCGACAGCGGCTGTTGAAGCAGGGGAAGCGTGTCGAGGAAGCGGCAATGATCTCGTAAACCATATGTCGCAAAAAATAATCGCCAATTCCAAGAGCGATTCCCAGTCCTTCGCCCTCGCTGCCTAATAAGCAGTGAGTGAAGGACCCTTAATGGGTGTCAGCCCGGGAGTGTTCCCGACCCGGACCCTGGCATAATCTAGGGGACTAAACCATCGAGCCCGGTCACGGGGTTCGATGGGAAATCAAACAGTGGCTGAGCCCGTCGGCGACTTGTTCGCGTGATCGCCGGGGCTGAGAAAATCGCAGCGAACTGCACACGGAGAAGCCCTGATTTTGCACCGTTGGACGCGGGTTCGATTCCCGCCATCTCCACTCATCCCATGTTTTAATTGAATACGCACAATCGAATAGCGTGACGAAGGCCCCGCGGCTCAGGTAGCGGGGCCTTCGTCTTGCCCTCCCGGGAATGCGGCCCGCCCTCAGGGATGCAGCGCCCGGGGAGCCGTACTGGCCCGCTCCGTCATCGTGGGCGTGAGCAGGGTCGCCTCGGGACAGGACGTGCCGTTCAGCTTTCTCATCAGCAGGTCGACCGCCCGTCCGCCCACTTCGGCCGACGGAAGCGCGATGGAGGTGACCGGGACCCGCAGACTCCCGGCGAGCTCGTCCGGACAGATCGCGGTGACGGACAGATCCGCCGGAACCCGCAGACCGAGCTGCTCGAACGCGTCGATCAACGGTTCCAGGACCGGCTCGTTGTGGACGACGACACCGGTCAACGCGGGCTGCTCGCGCAGAAGTTGCTCGGCGACCCGGCGCGCGGCGGCCGGCGAGGCCTCACAGGGGTGCACGGACGAGGCCAGACCGTTCCGGTCGGCGGCGGCCGTGAACCCCTGCACCACCCGCTGCGCGAACGCCGTGCCCCGCACATACACCTCGGGCGGCGACCCGACCAGCGCGACGACCCGGTGCCCGAGCCCAGCGAGCCGCTCCACACACAGCTCACCGGCCGCCTTGAAGTCCAGGTCGATGCAGGTGAGCGCGTCCGGGGCGGCCGGGAAGCCGATGAGCACCGACGGCCGCTCCAGCGCCCGCAGCAACGGCAGCCGGGGATCGTGGAGCTGGACGTCCATCACGATCAGCGCGTCCACCAACGCGGTGTCCGCGACCCGGCGCAGCCCCTCCTCTCCCTCCTCCTGGGTGAGCAGCAGGACGTCGTGGTCGTGCAGCCGCGCCGCCGTCACCACCGACACCGCGAACTGCATCACCACCGGCACATGGATGCCCGCCCGCAGCGGCACGACCAGCGCCAGGACGTTCGACCGGCTGCTGGCCAGCGCCCTCGCCCCCGCGTGCGGGCGGTAGCCGAGCCGGCGGATGCTCTCCTCGACGCGCAGCCGGGTCTCCTCGGAGATCGGCCGCTTGCCGCTGAGGGCGTAGGAGACGGTGCTCGGGGACACCCCGGCGTGCCGCGCGACATCGGTGATCTTGACCATCACTCCGCCTCCAGGTCGAGGGACAGGAAGCCCGTCCCGGCGCGGGCCCGTACCTCGCGTCCGCCCGCGGCCAGCCCCCAGGGCGCGGACGGGTCGCTGCAGGCCGCGCGCAGGGTGTTCCCCTCGCGCACGACGGTGAAGGTCACCGGGCCGACCCGCACCGACACCTGGGCGCCGCGCTCCAGCCCGTACGCGCGCAGGGTGACCCCGTCGGCGTAGTCGTACTCGGGACCGTCCTCCACCGCGCCGACCGGGATCACCGCGCCCGGCCGCACCAGCAGCGGCACGCTCAGGAAGCCGTGCCGCTCGCGCACCCAGCGCGGTCCGGTCACCGGCGGCCCGCCCAGATAGGGGGTCCACGTGCCCTCGGGCACGTAGTACGAGACGTCCCCCTCGTCGCTGAAGACCGGCGCGACCAGGAGATCCGGGCCCAGCATGTACTGCCGCTCCAGATGCGCGCACCCCGGATCGTCCGGGAACTCCAGGACCATCGCCCGCATCATCGGCACCCCCTCCGCGTGGGCGGTGCGGGCGGCCTCGTACAGATACGGCATGAGGCGGAGCTTGAGCCGGGTGAACAGCCGCAGGACGTCCACGGCCTCCTCGTCGAACAGCCAGGGCACGCGGTACGAGGACGAGCCGTGCAGCCGGCTGTGCGAGGACAGCAGCCCGAAGGCGATCCACCGTTTGAACAGCGCGGGCGTCGGCGTGCCCTCGAAGCCGCCGATGTCGTGGCTCCAGAACCCGAACCCCGACATGCCGAGGCTGAGCCCGCCGCGCAGCGACTCCGCCATCGACGCGTACGTCGCCTCGCAGTCGCCGCCCCAGTGCACCGGGAACCGCTGGCTCCCCGCGGTCGCCGAGCGGGCGAAGACGACGGCCTCCTCCTCGCCCCGGTGTTTGCGGAGCACGTCGAACACGGTCTGGTTGTAGAGGTACGTGTAGTAGTTGTGCATCCGCTCCGGGTCGGCGCCGTCGGCGTACGCCACGTCCACCGGGACCCGCTCGCCGAAGTCGGTCTTGAAGCAGTCGACCCCCTGCTCCAGCAGCGCCTCCAGCTTCGCGGCGTACCAGTCCCGGGCCGCCGGGCTGGTGAAGTCGACCAGGGCCATCCCCGGCTGCCACAGATCCCACTGCCACACGCTGCCGTCGGGGCGCCTCAGCAGATGCCCGAGCGCCCGCCCCTCCGCGAACAGCGGTGAGCGCTGCGCGATGTACGGGTTGATCCAGACGCAGATCCTGAGCCCCTTGTCCTTCAGCCGCGTCAGCATGCCCTCCGGATCGGGGAACACCCGCGGGTCCCACCGGAAGTCGCACCAGTTGAACTCGCGCATCCAGAAGCAGTCGAAGTGGAAGACGGACAGCGGGAGTTCACGGTCCCGCATGCCGTCGATGAAGGACGTGACGGTGTCCTCGTCGTAGGAGGTCGTGAAGGACGTCGACAGCCACAGGCCGAACGACCACGCCGGCGGCAGGGCCGGACGCCCGGTGAGCTCCGTGTACTTGCGCAGGATGTCCTTCGGGGTGGGGCCGTGGATGACGTAGTACGTCAACTCCTGCGTCTCGGCGCTGAACTGGACCCGGGAGACCGCCTCCGAGCCGACCTCGAAGGACACCCGGCCCGGATGGTCGACGAAGACGCCGTAGCCCGCGTCCGTCAGATAGAACGGCACGTTCTTGTAGGCCTGCTCGGTGGCGGTGCCGCCGTCCGCGTTCCACATGTCCACGACCTGGCCGTTCTTGACCAGCGGCCCGAACCGCTCGCCGAGGCCGAAGACCTGGGTGCCGACACCGAGGTCGAGCTGTTCGCGCAGGTAGTGGGCCCCGTCCGCGTCCCGCATGATGCCCATGCCCTTGGGGCCGCTGCTGGTCAGGGTCCGGCCGTGCGCGAGGAAGTCGATGTGCCAGGGGGTGGTGCGGGCGACCCGGACGGACAGGGCGCCCGAGGTCAGGGTGGCGTGGTCGTCGTCGTACTCGGTGTGCGGGGTGAACCCGGTTCCGCGCAGCTCGAACCGGGGGCCCCGGGGCTCCTCGCCCTGGAAGTGGGTGAACGTGACGCCGATGACGTCGGGCATCGGCGCGTGGGCGCTGATCGTCACGACCGGTCCCTTCAGCAGGTCGCCGCGGTGCCGGATGGGCTGCGTCGGCGCGTGGATCTCCAGGCCGCCGGGGCCCGAGGTCACGTCGAGGACCTCGACCGGGTGGGCCGCGGTGACGCCGTCGCGCAGCAGCCAGTAGCCGTCCGTGAACTTCACTGTCGTACCCCTTACTTCACTGCGCCGACGGCGATGCCGCGGGTGAGGGTCCGCTGGAAGACGAGGAAGAAGACGAGGGCGGGCAGCACGCCGAGCAGGGCGGCCGCGTTCGTCATCGTGGCGTCCATCAGACGCTGTCCCTGGAGGACGCCGAGGGCCACCGACACGGTCTGGTTGTCGTTGGAGATCAGCATGACCAGCGGCAGCAGGAACTCGTTCCACGTCCAGATGAAGAAGAAGACGAGGAGCACGCCGATCGTGGGGCGGCTCACCGGGACGACGATCCGCCACAGGACCTGCCACTGGTTCGCCCCGTCGATCCGCGCGGCCTCGATGATCTCGCGCGGGAACCGCCCGAGGACGGCGGAGAGGAGATAGGTGCCGAAGGCCGTCTGGAGCACCGTGAACACGATGATCACGCTGAGCCTGGTGTCGTAGAGACCGGCCTGCTTGCTCAGGTAATAGAGCGGATAGACCAGCGCCTCCTGCGGCAGCGTGTTGGCGAGGACGAAGAAGGCGAGCACCCAGGCGCGGCCCCTGATCCGGCCGATGCCGATCGCGTACGCGTTCAGCACGGACAGCACCGCGGCCCCGATCGCCACCGAGCCGGAGATCAGCACCGAGTTGAGGAGCTTCCGCCCGAAGTCGACCCGCTGCCAGAAGTCCTCCAGACCGTCGAGGTAGAGACCGTGCGGCAGGCTCAGAGGGCCGTGCGCGGAGTACTCGGCGGGCGACTTGACCGCGTTGAGGGCGACCACGGCGAACGGCAGCACCATGAACAGCGCGCCGATCACGAGAGCCACGAGCACGGGGGAGCGGCGGAGCGCGCTCATACGCGGACCCCTTCCTCGGCGTCCTCGGCGCGGGTCTGGAACCTCAGCCCGATCAGCGCGAGCGCCAGGACGATCACGGTCAGGACGGTGGAGATCGCGGCGCCGTAGCCGACCTGGGTCTTCTCGAAGAAGGTGGCGAAGGAGAAGTACGACGGCACGTCCGTGGCGCCGCCCGGACCGCCCTTCGTCAGGACGTAGACCGCCCCGAACACCTTCAGCGCGGCGATCGTGCACCACAGCAGGACGACCGAGATCTCCGGGCGGATCTGCGGCAGCGTGATGTGCCAGAACCGCCGCCACCAGCCGGCGCCGTCCAGCTCGGCCGCCTCGTGCAGCCCCGGGTCGACGCGTTGCAGTCCCGCCATGAAGACCACCAGCGGGAAGCCGAGCTGCACCCAGACCATCACCCCCATCACGCTGTACAGCGCGAGGTCCGGGTCGCCGAGCCAGTCCTGCTGCCAGGAGCCGAGACCGACGGCGTCGAGGAGCGCGTTGAGCGAGCCGTCGTCGGGGGCGAGGATCCAGCTCCAGACGATGCCCGCGACCGCGATCGGCAGCACCTGGGGCAGGTAGTAGCAGGCCCGCAGCACGGCCACGATCCTGCTGCCGAAGTGCTTGCCGACGTAGTCGAACAGGGCGGCGGCCAGGACGAGTCCGACGGCCGTCGGCACGAGGGCCATCGCCAGCACCATGAACAGGCTGTGCCGGAACGACGCCCAGAACTCGCTGTCGTCCATCAGGGCGCGGTAGTTGGCGAGCCCGGTCCACGAAGGGGTCCCGACCCCCTGCCAGTCGGTGAAGCCGATCCAGGTGTTCATCAGGAACGGCACGACGACCACGGCCGTGAAGGCGAGCACGCCGGGCAGCAGGAACAGCGCGTACGAGGTGTGCGGGCGGCTCGGGTGACCGGCCCGGGCCTTCAGGCCGGTCACCCGCCCGCCGCGTTCGGCGGTCGCCGTCATCGCTGCGGTACGCCCTTGTCGTACGCCTTCTGGAGGTTGTCCAGGTAGGCGTCGGGCTTCTCGCTGCCCGTGATCAGCTTCTGCGTCTCGGAGACGAGGGTGTCGTAGAAGCCCGCCACCGGCCAGTCCGGGTAGAAGGCGAGCCCGTCGCGCCCCGACAGGGTGTTGTAGTCGGCTATCAGGGTCTTGGTCCTGGGATCGGTGATCGCGGAGGCGTCCGCGGCCACCGGGACGCCGCCCTTGTTGCCCAGCATGTTCTGGATCTTCTTCGACATGGTGATGTCGATGAAGTCGTAGGCCAGTTCCTTGTTCTTCGCGCCCTTGGGGACCACCCACAGGTTGCCGCCGGAGCCCAGGGTGAGGTTCGAGCCCGGGAACAGGCCGGAGTCCCAGTCGAACTTCGCCTCCGCCTCGAAGCGGCCGTACCACCAGCTTCCGGAGAAGAGGATCGGCGACTTGCCCTGGATCCAGGACACGCCGGCGTCCTCGGCCTTCGTGCCGCTGGACTTCTCGGAGATGTACCCCTTCTTCACCCAGTCGGCGAAGGTGTCCGCCGCGTAGCTCCAGGCGGTGTCGTGGAAGTCGGTCCTGCCCTTGTACAGCTCGTAGGTGTCGACCCAGGAGCGGTCGGCTTTGGAGAGGGCGAGCTGGTAGAGGTACTGCTGGGCGACGTACTCGGCGCCCGCGTTGGCGAGCGGGGTGACGCCCTTCGCCACGAACGTGTCCATCGCGGAGACCAGTTCGTCGTACGAGGTCGGCTCCGCGATCCCGTACTTTTTGAAGAGGTCCTTGTTGTAGAAGACCATCGTGTACTCGGCGTAGTTGGGCACGCCGTACCACTTGCCGGAGCCCATGACGCCGTTCGCGTCGTACTGGCTCGTGGTCCTCACGCCGGCGCTGAGCTTCTTGTCCCAGCCGCGCTTGGCCGCCTCGGCCGTGAGGTCGGTCAGCAGCCCCTGCTTGGAGAGCAGGCCCGCGGTCGCGTTGCCCTTGTTGTACTCCATGAGGTCGGGGGCGTCGTTCGAGTTGAGGACCATGGGCGCGGTCTTCTGGATCTGCTCGAAACCCTTCTCCTCGAACTTCACCTTCACGCCGGGGTGTTGCGCTTCGAATTCCTTGATGGCCTCGTTCCAGGCCGCGCCCATCGCGCTGTCGGGCCCTTCGTAGTGCCACAGTCTGAGTGTCTTGCCGTCCGAGGAGCCACTGTCCGAGCCGCCGCATGCCGTCGCCAGCAGGGCACCTGTCAAGGTCACCGCCACCGCCGCCGCCACTCGCCGCCGTGTCGTCGACATCCACTGCCTCCAGAGGAGTTGGATGAGTATCGGGCTGCCATGCACCGTCGTCGAATCGTTTCGATGCATGACGTCGAAGCGCTTCGACGGGGGAAGGTAGGTGGCGGCCGTGGGCACGTCAATGGGCTGAACCGGAATTGGGGCAGGGGTTCGACGGGTCGGACGGCGGGGCCCGGACTGTGGGGTGTCGGAGCGGTGCTCCGGTCTACGGGGTGTGAGCGGGGGCGGGTTCGGGGTTCGGGCGGCGCCCCGTGTCTACGAAGGGTGGAGCGGGGCGGGTTCGGGGCGGTGCTGCCGGGGCTGTGGGGTGTGGGCCGGGGTGGATTCGGGGCTGGTCTTCCGGGTGCGGGCGGCGCTCGTCCGTGCGGCCAGGGTGGCGATCACCAGCGCGGTCGTCGCCGCCGCGACCGGGACCGTGAATCCCGCGGCCGGCGACCACTGCTCCACCATCCATCCGCCCGCCGCCGAGCCGCCGGCTATCCCGCCCAGCAGGCCGGTCACCGCGAGCGTCATCCCCTCGTTCAGCCGCCCCTCGGGCGTGCGCCGCTGGACCAGGGTCATGCCGGTGACCATGGTCGGAGCGGTCGCCATGCCCGCCACGAGCAGCGCGCCCGCGAGAACCGGAAGCGAGCCGGTGAGCCGGACGGCCAGGAGCGGCAGCGTCAGCAGAACGGCCATGGCCCCGACACACACGGCGTACCGCCGAGCGGCGAGTGCGTCGGCGTCGAGCCGGGCACTGTGCCCGGAGGCCGACGGCGTCCCCCGCAGCAGCACGCCGAACAGCAGGCCCGCCACGCACGACCCCGCCGCCTGGAGGCCGAGCACCACACCCGCGGCGGAGCTGTGTCCCCGCTCGTCCGCGAACGCGATCGTGGCCACCTCCATCGCGCCGAACACCGCGCCGGTGGCGAGGAAGGAGAGCAGCAGCGCGGGCATGCCGGGGGCGAGCGCGGGCGACCCGGACGCCGTGGCCGGCCGGAGCGGAGGCTGCGTCGAACGCTGCGCGGTGAACAGCAGGACGCCCGTCATCAGCAGCGCGCCCCCCACGAGCATGCCCGCCTCCGGGGCGACGGCCCCGCACAGGAAGGCCGCGAGCACCGGGCCCAGCATGAAGCACAGCTCGTCCACGGCCTGCTCGAAGGAGTTCGCGGTGTGCAGCGCCGCCGCGTCGCCCTTCAGGAGGTGGGCCCAGCGGGCGCGGGACATCCCGCCCGTGTTCGGGGTCGTGGCGGTGGCGGCGTACGCGGCGAAGAGGGTCCAGTCGGGGGCGCCGAAGCGCACGCAGGCCACCAGCCCCGTCCCGCCGAGCAGCGCGAAGGCCGTGGCGGGCACGGCCACCCGGGCCTGCCCGTGCCGGTCGACCAGCCGCGCGATCCAGGGAGCGACCACGGCCGTCGTCGCGAGACCGGTCGCCGTGACGGCGCCGGCGAGCGCGTACGAGCCCCGTGCCCCGGCGATCATGATGACCGCGCTCACGCTGGACATGCCCATGGGCAGCCGGGCGACGAGGTTCCCGAGGGTGAAGGCGCGGGTGCCGGGCAGCGCGAACAGACGGCGGTACGGGGTGAGCGGTGACATGCACGAACCCTCGCCCGGCGTCGCGAGGGCGGTCCAACACTTACTCCGTAGCGATTCACGCACTTGGGTTGTAGGTTCGCGTGATGCCTGGTCAACGCCCCTTTCCCGGTCACCTGGACCTCCGTCTGCTGCGCGCCTTCCTCACCGTCGCCGAGGAGCTGCACTTCACCCGTGCCGCCGCCCGCCTGTACGTGGCCCAGCAGTCCCTGAGCCGTGACATCCGCCGGCTGGAACGGGAGCTCGGGGCGGAGCTGTTCGTGCGGACCACCCGGCAGGTGACACCGACGCTGGAGGCCCAGCGGCTGCTGCCGTACGCGCGCCGCGTGCTGGAGGCGCACGACGCGCTGCTGGACGCCTTCGCACGGCCCGGCGGTGAGGAACGGCCGCTGCTCGTGGACGTGAACACACCCGGCCTGGTCTCCAGCCGCATCCTCGACCGGGCCCGCGACCTCGCCCCGGGCAGCGAGCTGATGGCCCGTTACGAGACCGGGCTCACCGGCGCCGCGGCGGATCTGCTCGCCGGCCGTCTGGACGTGTCGTTCGGCCGCTTCGCGGGACTCGACCCCGCCGTGCGGGCCCGGCTGGAGCACCGGGTGGTGCGCTACGAGCCGATGGCCGTCGTCCTGCCCGAGGACCATCACCTCGCCGCCCTGGACGCGGTACCGCTCGCCGCGCTCGCGGGCGAGACCGTGTACGCGGGGGCGGGGAACCCCCGGACGCTGGAGTGGACCGACCTGGCACATCACCTGTTCGAGGGACGAGGCATCAGACTCGCGTCACCCGCACCGGTGGCCGTCGGGCCGGAGGAATTCGGACGGGTCATGGCCAAGTGGCGGAATCCGGTGCTCGCCGTGGTGGAGTTTCCGGCCATGCCCGGTTCGGTGTCGAGGCCCCTGGTCGATCCCGTACCGCTGTCACCGGTGTCACTCGTGTGGCGCAAGGGACTGGTTCACCCGGGGATCGATGCGCTCGTACGAGCCGCAGGCGAACTCGCGAGCGAAGAAAGTTGGCTACTGAGTCCCCAGGGAGGGTGGATTCCGGCCACCGACGCCCTCATTTCCTGAGAGATGCATGAGACGTAACCGTACGAGTCCCGCCCTGCGCTACATTCCTGCCTCCGGGCGCATTGTGATATTGGGGGCGCTTTTGGGTCGGGTGGGGGCTCGGTCCGGACGACAAGGACGGCATCTGCCCGGAGTCGTCGCGCACCCCGTGAGCAGTCCCATGGGGGGATGTACGTGCGCGTTGAGAACTGGCGGAAAGACGCCCAACCGGCCGACCGGGACATCGATCGGCGTGACGGGCGTCGTGTGGATCCGTCACCTGTGCGGGAGGCCGCGGGGCCGACCGCCCGGCCGCGAGTCGGCAGAACCCTTTCGTGGCCGGATATGGGGGTTGGCATCATTCCCGAGCGTGGGGAACGCGCCGAGCGAGCGGCCGGCGGACGTCCCGAGCGAATCCCGGAACCGGGGACCGAACTGCTCGTCGGTCGCGTGCCGCAGGCCGAACTGCTCGGCGGTGGTGGGCCGGAGGCCGAACTGCTCGTCGGCGGTGGGCCGGAGGCCGACCTGTCGATCGGCCGCCGGTCCGGGCCGGGAGCGGCGTCCGAGCGGGATCCGGAGGCGTGGTCCGCCGTAGGAGCCACGGCCGCGGCGGAACCGTCGACCCCGGCCCGTACCACCCAGGTACGGCCCTTCTTCACCGACGGACCCACCTTCGACGACGGCCCGGTGGCCGGGCTGCTTCCCGACGCCGCGGACGCACCGGACTTCGGCTTCCTGCCGTCCGCTTCCCGGGAGAACTCCGCCGACCCGGCGGACGGTCACGACCCGCACGAGGTCACCATCCAGCTCGACAGCGCGAGCCGTGAGACGGGCGCCGAGCCCGGCCGTACGGCGGGCGACCGGCCGGGCGCCCCGGGCAAGGACGTCCCGGGAAGCGCGGAGGCCTCTGACGGCCCCGTCTTCGTCGACGCCTCCGGCCGCCGCAGCCGCCGCTTCCGCCGCCTCGGCATGCTCGTCGCCGTGGCCTGCGCGGTCTACGCCGTCGTGATCGTCGCCACGCTCCTCTCGGGCAACTCGAACGCTCCCTGGCTCCCGGTCCCCGGCCAGGAGGAGGACACACCCGCGGGCAAGGTCGAGACCTCACCCCTGCCCACGCAGTCGGTGAACCCCGGCCGGGGCGCCGCCACCGCGCCCGGCGCGCGGGCCACGGCCTCCGACGGCACGACCCCCTCACCCGGTTCGAGCGCCTCACCCTCCGCCTCGGCCTCCGCCTCCGCGACGGGCGCGTCCGGCGACCCGAAGCCCAGCACGTCGGCGAGCAAGAAGCCGAACCCCGGCGTCACTCCCAAGGACCCGGACCCCGAGCCCAGACCGTCCGTCTCGGCGGACGGCCAGCCCACGGCCTCCGCCCCGGAGACCACCCCCGCCGGCACGCCCGCCCCCACGGAGACCACCGGCACCACGGGCTCCACCGGAGCGGGGGCCGGAACCCCATGAGCGGCCTTCGCCGACGCGCACCCGCCGGACCCACCACACTGCGCCAGGACCGCGACGCCCCGCGCCGCCGTCTTCCCATGCGCTTCCTGCTGCCCCTGGTCCTCCTGCTCGCGATGATGGCGATGCTGATGCTGCGCGGCTACGTGCACAGCGAGATCCTCGCGGACCACCGCGTCCGGCCCGAGGCGGCCACGGACAAGGTGCCGCAGAAGATCCTCGACGGCGGCCCGGTCATCGACACCCGCAGCGGCCGCACCACCAGCCTCAGCGTCCCGGACCACCGTCTCGTCCTCACCTTCGACGACGGCCCGGACCCGACCTGGACCCCCAAGGTCCTGGACGTCCTCAAGGCGCACCACGCCCACGCGGTCTTCTTCGTCACCGGCACCATGGCCTCGCGCTACCCGGGCCTCGTCGAACGGATGGTGAAGGAGGGCCACGAGGTCGGCCTGCACACCTTCAACCACCCCGACCTGTCGTACCAGTCCAAGAGCCGTATCGACTGGGAGCTGTCGCAGAACCAACTGGCCCTGGAGGGCGCGGCGGGCATCCGCAGCTCCCTGTTCCGTCCCCCGTACTCCTCGTTCGCCGACGCGATGGACGACAGGTCCTGGCCCGTGACGCAGTACGTCGGAACCCGCGGCTACATCACCGTCGTCAACAACACCGACAGCGAGGACTGGCAGAAGCCCGGCGTCGACGAGATCATCCGCCGCGCCACGCCCAAGGGCGGCAAGGGCGCCATCGTCCTGATGCACGACTCGGGCGGCGACCGCCACCAGACCGTGCAGGCCCTGGCCCAGTTCCTGCCCCGCCTCCAGGCCGAGGGCTACGAGTTCCAGAACCTCACCGAAGCACTGGACGCGCCGAGCGCGAACATCCCGGTCACCGGCGTCGACCTCTGGAAGGGCAGGGCCTGGATCTTCCTGGTGCAGGCCTCGGAGAAGACCACCGACGTCCTGGTCGTCGGGATCGCGATCATCGGCGTACTGGTCTTCACCCGCTTCGGGATGATGCTCCTGCTCTCCGCGCTGCACGCCCGCCGGGTCCGCCGCAAGGACTTCCGCTGGGGCGCGGCGCCGGTCACCGAACCGGTGACGGTGCTGGTCCCGGCGTACAACGAGGCCAAGTGCATCGAGAACACCGTCAACTCCCTCATGGCGAGCGAGCATCCCATCGAGATCATCGTGATCGACGACGGGTCGAGCGACGGCACCGCCCGCATCGTCGAGGACATGCGGCTGCCGAACGTACGCGTCGTGCGCCAGGTCAACGCCGGCAAGCCCGCGGCCCTCAACCGGGGCCTGGCGAACGCCAGTCACGCCATCGTCGTGATGATGGACGGCGACACGGTCTTCGAACCGGCGACCGTCCGCGAACTCGTCCAGCCCTTCGCCGACCGCAGGGTCGGCGCGGTCGCGGGCAACGCCAAGGTCGGCAACCGGCAGTCCCTCATCGGCGCCTGGCAGCACATCGAGTACGTGATGGGCTTCAACCTCGACCGCCGCATGTACGACCTGCTGCGCTGCATGCCGACCATCCCCGGCGCCGTCGGAGCCTTCCGCCGCACCGCGCTCGAACGCGTCGGCGGCATGAGCGACGACACGCTCGCGGAGGACACCGACATCACGATGGCCCTCCACCGTGACGGCTGGCGGGTCGTCTACGCGGAGGACGCGCGCGCCTGGACCGAGGCCCCCGAGTCCGTCCAGCAACTGTGGTCCCAGCGCTACCGCTGGTGCTACGGCACCATGCAGGCGATCTGGAAGCACCGCCGCGCCCTGATCGAACGGGGCCCCTCGGGCCGCTTCGGCCGGATCGGCCTGCCCCTGGTCTCCCTGTTCATGGTCCTGGCCCCGCTCCTCGCGCCGCTGATCGACGTCTTCCTCCTGTACGGGGTCGTCTTCGGCCCGACCCAGAGGACGATCGTCGCCTGGCTCGGCGTCCTCACCATCCAGGCGGTGTGCGCGGCGTACGCGTTCCGGCTGGACAAGGAACGCATGACCCATCTGATCTCGCTGCCCCTGCAGCAGATCCTCTACCGGCAGTTGATGTACGTCGTCCTGCTGCAGTCCTGGATCACCGCCCTCACCGGCGGCCGGCTGCGCTGGCAGAAGCTGCGCCGCACCGGCGTCGTGGGCGCGGCACCGGGATCGGTCCCGGGATCGGTTCCGGGATCCGTTCCGGGATCCGTTCCGGGATCCGTTCCGGGAACGGAACCGATCCCGCCGCAGCCGGCGTCGCACGGCGGGAACGAACGGAGGCCGGTCGGATGACCACGCACGAGTACCCGGTGGGGGCGACTCCGCCGCTGGGCACCCCGAAACCGGCGGTCCCGCAGCCGCGTACGCACCCGGGGGCGCCGCCCGCGGACGAGTGGCTGCGCCGGCAGCAGGAGACGCAGACGTGGGCGGGTGCGGAGCCGGGCTCGGGCGCCGGCCTGGGTACGGGCTTGGGCGCCGGCCCGGGTACGGGCTTGGGCGCCGGCCCGGGCGCGGGCTTGGGCGCCGGCCCGGGCGCGGGCTTGGGTACGGAACCCGGTGCGAACCTGGGTGCGGAACCGGGCGCGAAACCGGCCGCGCGCCGCCCCGGCCGCGATCGCTACCTGGACCTGCTCCGGTCCATGGCCCTGGTCCGTGTGGTCGTGTACCACCTGTTCGGCTGGGCCTGGCTGACGATCCTCTTCCCCTCCATGGGCGTGATGTTCGCGCTCGCGGGCTCCCTCATGGCGCGCTCGTTGAGCCGGCCGCCGCTCAGCGTGATCCGGGGACGCCTCAGGCGTCTGCTGCCTCCGCTCTGGGCGTTCGGCGCCGTGGTGCTGGCCATGATGTTCCTGGGCGGCTGGAACCCGGCGAAGGACCCCGACCTCGGTGGCGGCTGGCACGTGGTAGAGCTGCTCGACTACGTCGTCCCGATCGGCGCCCCTCCGTTCCCCTGGCACCTGGGCTCCCGGTCGGGACTGTTCGAGGACACCTGGGCGGTCGAGGCCGCGGGTGTGCTCTGGTACCTGCGCGCGTATCTGTGGTTCGTGGTCGCGTCCCCGTTCCTGCTGTGGGCGTTCCGTCGCGCGCCGTGGATGACCGCGCTGGCGCCCCTCGCCCTGACGGCCGTGCTCGGCACCGGGCTGGTCACCATCCCCGGTGAGACCGGCAACGCCGTCACCGACTTCACCGTCTACGGAGGCTGCTGGATCCTGGGCTTCGCCCACCACGAGGGGATGCTCGTCAAGGTCCCGCGCTACATCGCCATCTCGTGCTCGGCCCTGATGATGGGCTTCGCCCTGTGGTGGGCCTCGGGTCATCTGGGCCCCGACGGCTGGGACCTGAACGACATCCCGCTGGCCGACGCGCTGTGGTCCTTCGGATTCGTGGTGATCCTGCTCCAGTACAGCCCGTCCTGGAAGGAGTTGCCGGGCCGCCTCGCCCGGTGGGACAAGCTGGTGACGCTGTCCAACAACCGCGCGGTCACGATCTACCTGTGGCACAACACGCTCATCATGGCCACGGTCCCGATCCTCGACCAGCTCTACAACCTCCCGTTCATGGACAACGACGGGGCGACGGCGGCCCTCGACTCCACGTACACCCTGTGGATGTTCGTCCTGGTGTGGCCGCTGATAGGCCTGACCATCCTGGCCTTCGGCTGGATCGAGGACATCGCCGCCCAGCGGAGCCCGCGGCTCTGGCCGAACGGGGCCAAGAGCCGCGGGGGTCGCGGGGGAGGCGGGCGTTCGTCGACCCGGGGTCACCGGGCGAAGGCCTGACGGCCGCCGAGGGTTCCCGTGAGCCGTGAGCCGTGAGCCGTGAGCCGTGAGCCGTGAGCCGTGAGCCGGTGCCTGACTGTCCCGGCTCACGGGCACCCTCGTCCCTTTTCGTCCCGTGATGTCACTCAATCGAAGGTTCTGGGTGGCCGTTTGGTCACGCTATGAACCTCTATATCCACCTGCTCGGCACCCTTCGTCCTGGTGCCGTGGGCAGGGGCCCCGCTAGCGTGACGTGCCGCCGCCCCTCCCGCACCCCACGCCGCCAGGAGCACCTGTGACCCCCCACGCCCGCCTGCTCTCCACAGCCGCAGCCGCACTGTTTCTGTTGACGGCTTGCGGTGGGGGTGGGGAGGAGCGGGGGATCGCGGGGGCCGGGAGTACGTATTCGGCTTCGCCGACGGCGAGCGCGCCGGCCTCCGGGCGACGGCCCACGATCACGTTCCCTTCCGACGCGCGCAACGTGTTCGAGGGCCAGAAGAGCGGGGATGCCAGGAAGGACGCGGTGCTGGCGGACAACGCCCAGCGCATCAACTCCATCGACGACGCCATCTTCCAGGGAACGGTGCACACCGAGGCTCTCGGCTTCTACAGCTCGGAAGGCGCCCTGGGCAGCGCGCGGTTGTTCATCAAGGGCTATCTGGACGACGATCGTTCGTGGACGGGGACCACCCGCTACTTCGACCGCCAGGTCACCTTCCAGTCCGATGGCAGTGCCGCTGTCGTCTATTGCTCGGACGAGAGCAAGTCCTTCCTCAAGAACCGGAAGACGAACAAGCCCGAGAACGTGCCGACCTCGGCGGACAGTTACGTGTTGTACAACACCAGGCTGGTCGAAAATCAGGACGGTGTCTGGCAGACCACCAAGGTCATCTCGAAGCGCGGCGCTGCCCAGTGTCAGCCGTGATGCGTTCCACCGGTTCCGTGACGCTCACGGCGCTCCTCTGCCTTGGCACGCTCGGCTCCCAGGCCGCGAACGCCGGTGGCCGTGGCGGCGAGGGCCACGAGAACACCACGCCGAAGGCGAGCGGGAGTGCCACGGGCGACGGCACCCTGTACGCCACCGCGGGTGTTGTCGTGTTCGACCGTTCGAGGAACGGGGGCGGGGAATCCGCCGGTCCGGTGACCTCGGCGTCGGGTGGGTGGGCGCCGCCCGCCTGCTACTACGCCCCGAAATACACCCCGGCCCAGATGCAGACGTACAAGGAGTCGATCTGGGCCGTCGAATCGACGGGGTACCAGTGGGACGCGGAGCAGCGCGACACCTACGTGAACGGGCACCCGTACAAGGACTTCAACAAGGACAGGACCGGCAAGGGCTACTGGTGGGACGCGTACGTCACGCCGGGCCACGAGGGCGACCCGGCCGCCTCCACGTGCACCAAGGACACCTTCTGGGTCGACAAGGGCGCGCCCCCGCCGGCGGACGTTCCGGAGGCGATCACGCCGGAGATGCTGGCGCAGCTCGCGTACGTGGAGGTGCGGGTGCCCTCGACGAGGGTGGACCTGGCTCCGGCGGGGACGACGAAGGTGAATCTCCCGACGTGGGCGTGGTTGGACACGGCGAGCTTCAAGCCGGTGTCGGTGACCGCGTCGGTGCCGCTGCTGAACGTGAGCGCGACGACGACGGCGGAGCCGGTTTCGCTGAGGATCGAGCCCGGGACAGCGGACGCGCAGACGTATCCGGCGTCGGGCGTCTGTGAGATCGCGGGCGGCCGCATCGGCGAGGCGTACACGAGGGGCAGGGCCGGGGAGACGCCCCCGTGCGGGCTGCGGTACCTGCGTTCCTCCGGCGCCGGCTCCTACCGGCTGCAAGCCGTCCTCACCTGGCGGATCCACTGGACGGGCACCGGCATAGCCGAGCCGCGGAACCTGCCGGACGGCACCTTCGGGGCCGGTCAGGACGTCGTCGTGCAGGAGATCCAGTCCATCAACCGCTGAGTCCGGCTCCACGGACTCCCTGAGACCCGGAAAGAGCAGAGGGCGTGGCGGAGCGGTTGGCTGTCGACGGCGACGAGCTGTCGCACTTCATGAGGATGCTCGGCAAGTCGACGGAGTCGTTGCGGGGCCTGCGCAGGGCGTTGCGGGACGCCACGGTCTCCGGCCTGGGGACGGACGATCTCGACGGCGCCTGCGAGGAGTTCCAGGACAACTGGAAGTACGGAGCCGACCAGATCGGTGAGCAGACCGAGGACCTGGCCAAGATCATCGGGAAGAGCCGGGACAGTTACCGCGAGGTGGACAGGGCCTTGGAGCAGGCTCTGCGGAAGGCCGGGCACGGCGGGGGTGGCGGTACGAGGTGACGTACGCGCACGAGGACACGAGGCCGGTGCCCGACCCGCATGCCCCCGACCCCGCCTCCCGCTATCCGCATCTCGGGTTCGATCCGGTGCCGGGCCGTACGGAGACCGTGAGCGGCCTCCGCAAGAAGCTCACGGGGTGCGCGAAGGTGCTCGAGGAGACGCACGGACTCGTCACCAGGCTGATGGACGGCAGCTACTGGAAGGGCGACGCGGCCGTCGCCTTCCGAGAGCAGTTGGACGGCGGACCGCTTCCCCTGAACCTGAAGAACGCGGCGCACTCCATCCGGAAGGCGGCCGGACAACTCGGCCGCTGGGAAGGCGAACTCGACGACTTCCAGCGGCGGGCGAAGCGACTCGAAGACGAGGCGAAGGACGCCCGGGCCGCCCTGGACCGGGCGAAGGGCCACGCCACTAAAGCGGGTGACAGCCCCGACCTGGAAGGGGCGGGCGCCGCGCACGACGAGGCGCACAAGGCCCTGACCAGGGCGAAATCGGCGGTGGCCGACGCCGAGGACGCGCTGACCGCGATTCGCGGAAAGGCGCGCGAACTCGCCGGGGAACACGAGCACCGGGCCCGGCTGCGCGCCGGAAAGATCCGCGACGCCACGAAGAAGCTGACCCCTCATGAGCCGGGTTGGTTCGACTCGGCCCTCGACTGGGTCCTGGAAAACCTGCCGGACATCCTGAGCACGCTGGGGGCTGTGATCGGTTTGGTCGCGTTGTTCGTGGTTTCGGGTGGGACGTTGGCCGCGGTGCTGCTGCTGGCTGCGTCGGCTTTGAGTGCGACGTCGTTGTCACTCCGGATCACCCAGGAACCGGCCGTCTGGGCCTCACTCAAGGACGGGTTCACCAAAGGTGAGATCGACACGGATTTCTGGAGCAACTTCGTCACCGTCGGCGGCGATGTCCTGGGTGCGCTGCCTGGCGTAGGAGCGGCTGGGAAAGGTGCGGTAGTCGCGATGAGGGCCACCGGTGAGGCGGGGGAGGTCCTCACAGTCGGCCAGCGTATGGGTCGTTTCGGCGTCGAAACGATGGAGCATGCAAAGGCCATCTCCGACCTGGACAACTCGTTGCTCGGTTTCACGATCAGAGGAGCCAGAGCAGCCCAAGTAACCAGAGCTGTCGAAGTCACGTCCGCTTCTGTCGGTGTCGGCACTGCCGGATTCGGCCTGGCCATGACTGCCGTGGACACGGACGACGACGGAATCAAAGACGGCTCAGTGGCAGGTATCGACGGGGTTCGACTGGGTCTCGACAGCGGCGCCCTCTTCGACATCGCTCGTCACGTCTTCTAGTCCTGAGCAGGAGGCTCTCGCCCTATGCATCCGACCAAGTACCCGACCGCTTGGGATCATCCGCCGACCCGACGAGCCTGGGTCCAGCACATGCTCTCGATCGCTGCGCGACTAGTGGGGTGGGTCGCAGTCTGGATCGGCGCTCTCGGCATTCTCGTCTCGTTCCTGAGCCCCGCCTACGCCGTTCTCTTCATCCCAGTACTTCTGTATTCGGCGTTCCGAGCCGTCCTCCAACTCGCCTACATCCGGCCCTCCATCTACATTCAGCGCGTCCTCTGGCAGTACCCCTGGCAGTTCCTCTCGGACGTGCCCCGAGGGCGGAACCGGCATCCGGCGGTCGAAGAGGACGAGATGTGGCTGGAGCTGCCGAATCCAGAGGCGCCGGGGGAGCAGATTCCGCTGCTGTTCCTTTCCGGTATGCGCACCTTCTGGTGGATGCGAAGGTTCGGTACCGCTCGGACGAAGCCGGAGCTCAAGGCGGAGATCGAACCGCTCTGGTTCGCCGGTGACCCCCGTTTCATCGCCGTCATCGCGGCTTCCCGGCGCAGGGGCGAGGCTCCCAAGCGGCTGCACCTGCTCTACCAGCGCACGGCCACGGGCCGCCGGGGCATCGAGCCGACCGACTGGAACGCGAGCCCGGACGCCCTCGAACGGGCCCGCCGTTCCGGAGCCCATGTCCCCGACGCGGTGCGCCCGCACTCGCATCCCCGCTGATTCGCACCGGGCAGGCAGGATCCGATGACCACGACCCCTCACTTCACCGTCGACGATTCGGCGGAGGACCCCGACGCTGACATCTGGTTCGCGGAGCCGGCCGGCTTCACCGCGGTGCCGCTCGACGCGCTGCTTCCCGCGCCGGACTCCTCGGCGGCGGACGATCTACGTATCGCCCTCGCGCCGTTCCTCCAGGCGGCTCCCGACGAGGCGGTACGGCAGCGGTTCATCGCCCAGTTGGCCCAAGGGCAGCGACTGCTGGGTGCGTTGAAGGAGGCGGGAACCGTTCACTGCTCGGTCGGGTTGCACAGGGACGACGTGGACGACGTGGACGACGTGGACGAGGGGGCCGGGACCGGTGGCGGTCCGTTGCTGTCGTTCTTCACCGTCTCCTGGCGGACCACGGCGGTGGCGCCGAGAGCCGTCACGGCGGCTCGTGCGGTGAGCGAACTCGATGCGCGGGCGAACATCGAGTACGCCGAACTGCCCTGCGGTCCGGTCACGTTCAGCGAGTGCGTCCACACCCCCGGCACGGTCGAAGGGCTTCCTCGGACACCCTTGGTCCAGTTCCGCGCCCACCTGCCGCATCCGGATTGCAGGCGGCTGGCCGTGCTCACGCTGAGCACGACCGCTGTCGAACGGTGTGAGCAGTACCGGGCGATCCTCCGCCGGATCGCGACGATGACCGGCTTCGAGGGGCCGGGAGCCTTGCGGACAGCAACCGGTTAGCGTGTTGGTGCCCTTCCGCACCCCACGCCACACAGGAGCCTGCCGTGAACCGCCTGCTTGCCACAGCCGCTGTCGGAGCGTCAGCGGTACTGCTCTTGTCCGGGTGCGGTGGGGGTGGTGACAAGCCGAAGGCCAACGACAAGATCGCCGGCGCGAACACCGGAGACAAGAAGGCGGCCTCACCCAGCGCGAGCGTGCCGCAGACGCCGGGCCGACCGAAGATCGAGCTGCCGTCGGATCTGACCCTCACCTTCACTCCTGAGACCTCGGGCGACGCAGTCCAGGACGCGATCCTCAAGGACAACGCGGAACTCATCCGCGCGCTCAACGCGGCCATCGATGCGCAGAACCCTCGTCTTCCCGCCCTCGAGTACTACACGGAGGGCGAGGGTGCGGCGGCGGCTCAACAGTGGGTCCAGTCCTTCAAGTCCGCCAAGTGGACGGTCACCGGCACGGTGCGCTACTTCGACCGGCAGGTGACCGTCAGGTCCAGGGACACTGCCTCGCTCACCTACTGCGCGGACGAAAGCAAGGGTTACAGCAAGGTCATCGAGACCGGTGAGGTCAAGAAGACGAAGACCACCAAGAACAGCTATGTCGCCTATGGGGTCCAGGTGGAGAAGAACGAGCGGGGGGTGTGGGAACTCGTGAAAATCAACTCCACTCGAGGCGCGGACCGGTGTCAGGTGTGAACTGGTCCATCTCCGCCCGTCGGGTGACGGCTCGTACCCGCCTGGCACCGTTCGGGTTGGTGTCGTCGCACGGGCCCCGGTTAGCGTGTCGGTTTCCTTCTGCATCCCATGCCTCTCAGGAGTCCTCCGTGAACCGCCGTTACCGCCTGCTTGCCAACGCCGCTGTCGGAGCGTCAGCCGCGCTGCTTTTGACCGCGTGTGGCGGTGGTGGTGACAAGCCGAAGGCCAACGACAAGGTCGCGGGGGCGGACACCGGGGACAAGAGGTCGGCCTCACCCAGTGCGAGTGCGAGCGCGACGCAGACGCCGGGCCGACCGAAGATCGAGCTGCCGTCGGATCTGACTCTGACCTTCGAAGGGGCGAAGACCGGTAACGACATCAAGGACGCTGTCCTTGCCGACAGCGCGGAGCGCATGCGTGCCGTGGACGCGGCGATCACCGGGACGGACCCCAAGGGTGAGGCGATCGGGTACTACAACACCGGCAAGGCTCTCGAAGCCGCGTTGACCTGGGTCAATCAGTTCAAGGAGGCGGGCTCCACCCTCACGGGTGAGGCGCGGTACTACGACCGGACCGTGACGCTCGACGGCAAGACCTCGGCCTCGCTCACGTTCTGCGCGGACGAGAGCAAGGGCTACGCCAAGGACAAGAAGACCAACAAGGTCGACAAGACTCCGGCCACCAAGAACAGCTACGTCCTTTACAACACCCGCTTGGACAAGAGCTCAGAAGGTGTGTGGCAGACCTCCCAGATCATTTCCACCAGAGGGGCGGCTCAGTGCCAGCCGTAGCCAGGGACGCGTTCACGTTGCTGTCGTCGCGGAACGGCAGCCCCGCTTGGCAGTAGGCCGGCCCCGAGATGCCGCGACCGGGGTCGAGTTGCTTTGCGGACAGCAACTCGGTGAAGCGATTCCCTGATGGATGGGACACAACCTGAGCCCCTCGTGGGCCAGTTGGACACAGTATGAGCATCTTTGGTCAATCACTGTTACTCGGTTGGCACGGTTCGCGCTGGTGTCGTCGCACGGGCCACCGCTAGCGTGTTGGTGCCCTTCCGCACCCCACGCCGCTCAGGAGTCTGCCGTGAACCGCCGTTCCCGCCTGCTTGCCACAGTTGCTGTCGGAGCGTCAGCCGCGCTGCTCTTGACCTCGTGTGGCGGGGATGGTGACAAGCCGAAGGCCAACGACAAGATCGCCGGGGCCGACACCAGTGACAAGAAGTCGGCCACGCCCAGCGCGAGCGCGACGCCATCGACTGGCCGACCCAAGATCGAGCTGCCGTCGGATCTCACCTACACGTTCGAGTGGCCCAAGACGGGCGACAAGGACAAGGACGCGGTGCTGGGCGACAGCGAGCAGTTCATCAAGGCCGTGGACATGGCGATCGCCCTGCAGAACCCGCTCCACAAGGCTTACCGCTTTTACTCCGATGGCACGGCGGCAGCCGGGAGTCAGAAGTTCATTCAGGAGTTCGTGGACTACAAGGACCGCATCACAGGGGCGAAGCGCTACTACGACTCGAAGGTGGCGATCAACTCTGATGGGACGGCAGGCCTTGTCTACTGCGAAGACCAGAACAAGGCGTACAACAAGAGCTTGAAGACGGGCAAGACGGAGGTGACTCCGAAGTCGAAGGACAACTACGTCCTCTACAGCGCCCTTCTTCGGGTCAACAAGCAGGGTGTCTGGGTCACGGAGAAGCTGACATCGCAGCGGGGGAGCATCGCATGCCAGTCCTGAACCATCGGAAGTCGGCAGCAGTTGCAGTCATAGCGTGTGCTGCTGTGATCATCGGGTCGACCCAAGCCTTCGCGGAATATGGCCACGGTGGCAGCAGTAACGGATCAGGCTCCAATGCGTCGGGTGACTCGGACGGCAAAGGAAACCTCACCGCCACAGCCGGTGCTGTTGTGTTCGATCGGTCCAAGAACGGGTCGGGGGACTCTTCCGGGCCGGTGACGTCTTCGTCTGGGGACTGGACTCCGCCTGCCTGCTATTACGCTCCGAAGTACACGCCGGATGAGTTGCAGAAGTACTTGGAGCCCATCTGGAACGCCGAGTCCACGGGTTCTCAGTGGGACCAGGAGCAGCGTGACAAGTACGTCAACGGCGGTGAGGCCAAGGACTTCAACAAGGCCAAGACCGGCAAGGGGTATTGGTGGGATTCGTATGTCACGCCGGGTCGTGAAGGCGACCCCGGTGCGTTGAAGTGCACGAAGGGCATCTTCTGGGTGGACACGGGTGACGCTCCGCCGGCGGATGTTCCGGAGGCGATCACGCCGGAAATGCTGGCCCAGCTCGCCTATGCGGAGATACGGGTCCCGTCCACGAAGGTGGATCTGGCTCCGGCGGGGACGACCAAGGTGAACCTGCCGACGTGGGCGTGGTTGGACACGGCGAAGTTCAAGCCGGTGTCGGTGACGGCGTCGGTGCCGCTGCTGAACGTGAGCGCGACGACGACGGCCGAGCCGGTCGCCTTGAAGATCGAGCCTGGTACGGCGGACGCGCAGACGTATCCGGCCTCGGGTGTCTGTGAGATCACGGGGGACCGTATCGGTGAGGCGTACGCGAAGGGCAAGGCCGGGGAGACGCCTCCGTGCGGGGTGAAGTATCTCCGCTCCTCGGGTGACGGCTCGTACAAGCTGAGGGCCACCATCACCTGGAAGATCCACTGGACGGGCACCGGTGTGCCGGACGCCCGGAACCTTCCGGACGGCACCTTCGGGGCCGACCAGGACGTCGTCGTCCAAGAGATTCAGTCCATCAACCGCTGAGCCGCGATTCCGCGTACGTCCACTCCACGGGCTGCTATCGCCCGTTCGCCACCGTTCGCGTTTGCGTCGGCACGCAGGCCACGGCCGGCGTGCCGGTGCCATTCCGCACCCCACGCTCCACAGGAGTTCACCGTGAACCGCCGTTCCCGTCTGCTTGCGACCGTTGCCGTCGGAGCGTCCGCCGTGCTGGTTTTGACCGCGTGCGGCGGGGACGGTGGCAAGCCGAAGGCCGACGACAGGGGCGCCGGGGCGGACATCGGCGACGAGGCGTCGGCCACTCCCGGCGCGAGCGCGACGGCGCAGTCGGACCGGCCGAGGATCGAGCTGCCTGCCGACCTGCACTACACCTTCGAGTGGCGCAGGACGGGCGACAAGGACAAGGACGCCGTCCTGGCCGACGGTGAACACTTCATCAAGGCGACTGACCAAGCGATCGCCAACCAGGACGTACTCGACCCCGCCTATCGCTTCTACTCGGCGGAGGAACTCGCGGCCGCGACGCAGAAGTACGTGCAGCGATTCGTGGACCACAAGGCTCGCACCACCGGTACCTATCGCTTCTACAGCGCGTCCGTGACCCTTCAGGGCGACGGAGCCGCGGCGCTCACGTACTGCGAGGACCAGGGCAAGGCGTACAACAAGTACGTCAAGACCGGAAAGGTCGACAAGACTCCGGTCACGAAGAACAGCTACATCTTCTACAACACGACGCTGAAGCGGAATTCGGACGGAGTCTGGGTGACGCAGGACATGCTCTCGGAGCGGGGCAGCGTCAAGTGCCGGCCGTGAGGTGACACGGGGCTGCCCAGCAGATCCAGTACATCAACCGCTGAGCCCCGTCCGTCGGCGTCGGTGCCGATGCTGGTGAGTTTGGGGTGTCGGGGTCGGGTCAAGTATCGGCAAACGGAGACGTCCGGCCGTTCTGCGGAGATGGCGGTGCGTGACAGTGTGGGGCCGTTGCTGGTGTGAACGGGTGGTTCGGGTGGGGAGTTGGGGGTCTCGTGGGTAGGCGGCAGATTCGGAAGATGTTCCGGTTGATGGCTCAGGGACAGGCGGTCCAGCTCACGAGCCCCATGGCCTCCGTGAAGAAGCTGGCCCGACTCGCCTTCGTAGCCCAGCAGTTCGGTTACGAGTACGCGGACGTGCGCCAGGGAAGCGGCCGCAACAACGCTCTCACGATGCTCATCGTGCCGGACCCGGGCCCGCAGGCTCAGGCGCGCGCCGCGCAGAACTGGGCCCAGTATCCGCAGGCCGCCGACGGGGTCTCGTTGCCGCCCGTCGTCCCTGACGCCCTGGAACTCCTCAAGGCCCGCATCAATTTCGACCTCACCGGCAAGAACGCCGAGAGGCGGATGCTGTACGCGGGGCTCGGTCTCACCGTCGGGTGTGGCGTCCTCGCGGTGCGGACGGGCGGGGGTTCCGTCGCCTTCGCGGGGGCCGGCATCGTGTGGGCCGTGCTGATGGTCGTCCTCGCGGTCGGTCTCGTCGTCACGCGCAGGCGGAACGCCAAGTTCGCGGCGTTGCTGGCGGCGGCCGGGTTCGCGCCCGTGACGGAGGAGGGCGGACGGGTGCGGTATCTGCCGCCGACGGCGGGGTACGGCGGTCAGCCGATCGGCCCGTACGGCCCCTACACCCCGTACGCGGGTCAGATCCCGCACACGCCTCAGCCCCCTTACGCCGGTCAGATCCCGCAGACGCCCCAGCCCCCTTACGTCGGGCAGGCTCCGCAGGCCTCGTACGCCGGACAGGTTCCGTACACGGGTGAGGTCCCCTATACCGGCGTGCCTCCGCAGGGTTCCCAGGCCCCCTACGCCGGTCGGAACCCCCAGGCGCCGTACGCCTCCGGCCCCTACACCCAGCAGCCTCCCGCCCCCGCCCCGGGCGCGCCCGGCAACCCGTACGCCGCCCAGCCCGGCCCCGTATCACCGCAGCCGCAGGCACCCTAGCGGCCTTAGTGCCGCAGGAGCTACCCCCCCCCGGGCGCCTCTATCCCTCCCACACCTCCGCCAACCCGAACGCCGTGAAGACCGTCGGGAGTTGGAAGACCACCGTGTGGCTCACCGCAGTGCGGGTCGTCGTGAAGACCTGGAGGGTGTGCAGGCGGTGGGTGGGGTCGTCGGGGGTGCGGACGTAGGCCGCGAGGGCGGGCTGGCCGTTGGCCGAGGTGGGGCGCAGGCGCCAGTCCTTGCCGCGCATCGCGAAGACACGGGCGATGAAAGCGACGTAGGCATCGGGGCCGACGTACCAGTTGAGGACCGGGGGCATCTCCAGCACGACGTCCTGGGTGAGCAGGGTGCGCAGGGCGTCGAGGTCGGCGTCCTCGAAAGCGCGCTGGTAGCGGTCGATCACCGCGCGCTGCTCGTGGTCCGGCGGTTCCGTCACCTCGTCCTCGGTCAGGCCGGCCTCCCCGAGTCGTGCCCGGGCCCGCTGGAGCGCGCTGTTCACGGACGCCGTCGACGTGCCGAGGGCCTCGGCCACCTCGGTCGCCGGCCACGCCAGTACGTCACGCAGGATGAGGACGGCCCGCTGGCGCGGAGGCAGCAACTGCATCGCGGCGATCAGCGCGAGCCGCAGACTGCCCCGGGCGACCACCACTCCCGCCGGATCACCGGTCCCGGCGGCGGAGCCGACCCCGGCGCCCCGGTCAGGGAACGGTTCGAGCCACGGCACCCCCGCGCCCAGCGTCATCGGCGCGCCCGGATCGTCCAGCGCGCCGACCAGGCCCGACGGCAGCGGTCTGCGGGTGCGGCCGCGCAGCGCGGTCAGGCATCTGTTGGTGGCGATGCGGTACAGCCAGGTGCGCAGGGACGCGCGGTCGGCGTCGTAGCGGTCGAACGCGAGCCAGGCCCTGAGCATCGTCTCCTGCACCAGGTCCTCGGCCTCGTGCACCGATCCGACCATCCGGTAGCAGTGCGTCAGCAGTTCGCGGCGATAGGGCGCCGTCCGCGCCTCGAAGTCCCCGCGAGCGTTGTAGTCCCCGAGCGCGCCGATGCTGTCGCGCGCCCCGAAGTCCCCGTGCCGGCCGAGGCCTTCGTCGCGCCCGCCGTGGCCGTGGGCCTCGACGTCGTCGCGCTCCTCGTCCCCGGACAGGCCCTCGTCGTCCCGTTTCCCCATCATCCGCTCCTCGGCCGCGTCCCGTCGCTCACCGGTATCTACCTCCGGGCCCGCCCGAACTCATCGTCCCGGCACCGATGACTTCCGGACGGCGCCGAAGTACATACCGGCGTCGAACCCGTTCGAGGGAAGGAAGCATCATGAACGGCACCAGCACCAGCACCAGCGCCAGCGCCAGCACCGACATCGTTACCGGCATCACCACCGACGACGGTCAGGACGTCCGCGGCGTTCTCGACCGTCTCTACTCCGCCTGGGCCGACTACGACGCCGACGCCTTCGCCGCGCTCTACACCGAGGACGCGACCGTCGTGATGCCGGGCGTCTTCAACGACGGGCGGGAGGAGATTCGCGCCTACATCGCGGCCGCGTTCGAGGGGCCGCTGAAGGGCTCCCGGCCGCTCGACGAGCCCCGCCGGATCCGGTTCCCGCGGCCCGGCACCGCCGTCGTCGTCAGTGAGGCCGGGATCCTCCTGGCCGGGGAGAGCGAGGTACCCGCCGACCGGCAGCGGCGGGCGACCTGGGTGCTCGTCCGCGATCCCGCCGCCGGGACCTGGGCCATCACCTCGTACCACAACGCGGCACTCTGACCCGCAACGCAGCACTCTGACCACAACGCGGCACTCCGACCGAGCCGCCACCCGGGCCCGAGCCGCCGGACCGGGACCCGGTCCCGGTCCCGATCCCGGACCCGGACCGGACCCGATCCCGGACCCGTCCTCACGGCGTGGTCCGGGACCGGGTGAGAGCAACGTTCCCTTCAGGTCACTCACAGCCACAGCGCGGAAACGCGCCCTCCCTACCTTCGGGAAACAGCAGGCCAGTAAGCCCGGAGAACCAATGGAGGCGTGAGATGACTGCCCCAGCCACGAGTACGGCCCCTGCGCGGGGCGGTCGCTGGATCGAGGAATGGGATCCGGAGGACGAGGTCTTCTGGGCCGACAAGGGGGAGAAGACCGCCCGGCGCAACCTGGTCTTCTCCGTGCTGTCCGAGCACATCGGGTTCTCCGTCTGGACGATGTGGTCGGTGCTGGTCCTGTTCATGGGACCGGAGTACGGGCTCACCCCGGCCGACAAGTTCCTGCTCACCTCGATGGTGACGCTCGTCGGCGCGGTGGTGCGGGTGCCCTACACCTTCGCGGTCGCGCTCTTCGGCGGCCGGAACTGGACCATCGTGTCCGCGAGTCTGCTGCTCGTGCCGACCGTCGCCGCGTTCGTCGTGATGGAGCCGGGCACCTCGTTCGGCACGTTCCTCGTGATCGGACTGCTGGCCGGGGTCGGCGGCGGCAACTTCGCCTCCAGCATGACCAACATCAACGCCTTCTTCCCGCTGCGGAAGAAAGGATGGGCACTCGGCCTCAACGCGGGCGGCGGCAACATCGGCGTCCCCGTCATCCAGCTCGTGGCGCTCGCCGTCATCGGGGCGGCCGGCGGGCCCAGGGTGCTCCTCGGGATCTACATCCCGCTCGTCGTCGTGGCCGCCGTCCTCGCGGGCCTCTTCATGGACAACCTCACGACCGTGAAGAACGACACCGGCGCGGCCCTGGACGCCGCGAAGGACGCGCACACCTGGATCATGGCGTTCCTCTACATCGGGACCTTCGGATCGTTCATCGGCTACGCCTTCGCCTTCGGGCAGGTGCTCCAGGTCGAGTTCGGGCGGACCCCACTCCAGGCCGCCTACCTCACCTTCATCGGCCCGCTGCTCGGCTCGCTGATCCGCCCCGTCGGGGGATGGCTCGCCGACCGCTACGGCGGCGCCAGGATCACCCTGTGGAACTTCGTCGCCATGGCCGCCGCCACCGGGGTCCTGGTGTTCGCCAGCAGTGAGAAGTCGCTGGCGCTGTTCGTCTCGGTCTTCGTGGTGCTCTTCGTGCTCAGCGGGCTCGGCAACGGGTCGACGTACAAGATGATCCCCGGCATCTTCCAGCGAAAGGCCCTGGAAGCGGGGCTCGAAGGGGAGGAGGCCGCCCGCCACGGACGGCGTCTCTCCGGCGCCGCGATGGGGCTGATCGGCGCCGTGGGCGCGCTCGGCGGTGTCGGCATCAACCTCGCCTTCCGCCAGTCCTTCCTCAGCTCCGGCTCCGGCACCGGCGCCTTCGTCACCTTCCTCGTCTTCTACGCCGCCGCCTTCGCGGTCACCTGGGCCGTATACCTTCGGCGCCCGGCCGCCGCTGCGGAGGCGAGCGCCACCGCAGCGGCGAAGCCCCAGCTCAGCTATGCCGAGGTGTGACGTAACACGCCCGACATCACCTTGATCCGAGCCTGTCACGGTCCGTTGACAGGCTCGGACCAGCCGCGACGTACGACAGACAGCACAGCCCCGTACGACGACTCGACGAGCGCGAGACGAGAACCCATGGACGACGAACAGCAGCGACCCGATCACGGGCCTCTCTCCGGGTTCACCGTGGGGGTGACCGCAGCGCGCCGCGCCGACGAACTGGGCGCGCTGCTCCAGCGGCGCGGGGCCAGCGTCGTGCACGCGCCGGCCCTGCGGATCGTGCCTCTCGCCGACGACAGCGAACTGCTCACCGCGACCAAGGAGTTGATCGACGACGCCCCCGACGTGGTGGTGGCCACCACCGCGATCGGATTCCGCGGCTGGGTCGAGGCCGCCGACGGCTGGGGCCTGGGCGAGGAACTGCTCGCCCGGCTGCGGAGCGTGGAACTGCTCGCCCGCGGGCCCAAGGTCAAGGGCGCGGTCCGGGCCCAGGGGCTGACGGAGGAGTGGTCGCCGTCCTCCGAGTCGATGGCCGAGGTGCTCGACCGGCTGCTCGAAGAGGGCGTGGACGGCCGCCGTATCGCCGTACAACTGCACGGGGAACCGCTGCCCGGGTTCGTCGAGTCGCTGCGCGCCGCCGGGGCCGAGGTCGTCCTCGTGCCGGTGTACCGGTGGATGCCGCCCGAGGACATCGCGCCGGTCGACCGGCTGCTCGACGCCGCCCTCACCCGCGGCCTTGACGCGCTCACCTTCACCAGTGCCCCCGCCGCGGCCTCCCTGCTGTCCCGGGCCGAGGAGCGCGGTGTGCGCGCGGAGTTCCTCGCCGCGCTCCACCACGACGTCCTGCCCGCCTGCGTCGGCCCGGTCACCGCGCTGCCGTTGCAGGCCCTCGGCATCGACACCGTCCAGCCCGAACGCTTCCGGCTCGGGCCCCTCGTGCAACTGCTCTGCCAGGAACTGCCCGGCCGCGCGCGGACGTTGCCGATCGCCGGGCACCACGTGGAGATCCGGGGACACGCGGTGCTGGTCGACGGGGCGCTGCGGCCCGTCCCGCCCGCCGGGATGTCCCTGCTGCGGTCCCTCGCGCGGCGGCCCGGCTGGGTGGTGGCGCGGGCCGAACTGCTGCGCGCGCTGCCGGGATCCGGCCGGGACGAGCACGCCGTGGAGACCGCGATGGCCCGGCTGCGTACGGCACTCGGCGCGCCCAAGCTGATCCAGACGGTCGTCAAGCGCGGCTACCGCCTCGCGCTCGACCCGGCCGCGGACGCCAAGTACGCCGACGCCTGAGGCCGTCGGTGCCGCAGCAGGGCACCGGCGAGGCAGGCCAGCGCGAGCGTCGACAGCAGGGCCCGTACGACGTTCCAGGCCACCCAGGTGTCCTCGAAACGGTCGCGCACCGCGGCCGGATCGGCGATCCGCGCGGGGTCGCCCGCGTCCGCGAGGCCGTTGTTGAGCGGCACGTTGACGGTCACGGTGACCAGGAACGCGAGCGCGTACGCGGCGAACCCGGCCAGCACCCACCACCGGTCCGGGGTGCCGCGCGACTGCCAGGCGGCGACCGCCGTCAGGGCGAGCGCGCCCAGGAAGCCCAGGAAGAAGACCGGGTTCTGGATCACCTCGTTGATGTTCCGCATCACCTCGATGAAGACGCGGTCGTCGCTGCGCGCCAGCGCCGGCATCACCGCGCAGGCGAAGACGTAGAAGGCCCCCGCGATCAGGCCCGTCGCGACCGTGGCCGCTCCCAGTACACCCGCGGCGGCGTCACGCCGCTCCAAGCTGTCGTCCGTCATGTCCCTCAGTCAACCGGCGGGCCGCGGCGGGGGACATGGCCGAGGATCGCGGCCGCATAAGCGGGCGTCCACGGCGCCCTCCGTCACGCGCCCGGCGGGCCGCCGCCCCGCGCCCGGTAAGCATCCGGCGGGCATCCGGTACGGGACCGGTGCCGAGTCTTCCGGCGGGGCGCCGGGGCATGCACTGTAGGGGGTACAGCGGCAGGTGACCCCAAGGCGGTGACAGGCACATGGCATCGGGCATGGCCACGGCCTCGTACGAGCTGCGGTTCGACTCCGGGCGGATCTGCCTGGACCTGACGGCGACCACCCATCCCGAGGAACGCCTCGACTCGGCCGCCCGGTTGAGCGCCTGGGTCCTCGCCTCCGGGCTGGTCCCGGTGAGTACCGTGCTGGCCGACGTGGACACCTCGTGGCTGCTCGGCTTCCGGGAACTGCGCGGACATGTCGCCCAGTTGGTACGCGGCGAGCTGGACGGGCGGCCCGCGGACGGCGCCCTCGCCCGCGTCAACGCCGTCGCCCTCGCGGCTCCGCCCGCTCCCTGGGCCGTGCGCGCCGACGACGGTTCACTGCGCAGGGGGCTCCGCACCCCGCCGTACTGCGGTGAACTACTGTCTGTGGTGGCCCGGGACGCCCTCGATCTGCTCACCGACCCGCTCGCGAGAGCGAGTCTGCGGCAGTGCGAGGGTGACAACTGCCCGATCGTCTACCTCGACACCTCGCGCGGCCGGCGCCGCCGGTGGTGCTCCAGCGAGGTGTGCGGCAATCGGGAGAGGGTGGCCCGGCACCGGCGGCGGGCGGCTCTGGCACGCGCCTGATCACACCCGTCCGTGATGTTCCAGTGACGTGAGGTGATCGATATGCATTCTTTTCGCTGTCTACACATCTTCCCCAGAAAAAATCCTGAACACTTTGAACACCCGCGTACCAGCACACGTACCCGGTGATGAGCGACCGACTGGGGGAACCCCCGGACACCGGAGGTAGGCGTGCGCAAGGATTCAGCCGTGGCTGATGAACACAAGCCAAGGGCCCGACATCGCATGTCTCAGCAGTCCTCGTCGACCGAACCCGACGAGGAGCTGATGCGTGCGCTGTACCGGGAACACGCGGGGCCCCTGCTGGCCTACGTGCTGCGCCTGGTGGCCGGAGACCGGCAGCGCGCCGAGGACGTCGTGCAGGAAACACTCATCCGTGCCTGGAAGAACGCCGGCCAGCTCAATCGAGCGACCGGTTCGGTACGCCCCTGGCTGGTGACGGTCGCCCGGCGCATCGTCATCGACGGCCACCGCAGCCGGCAGGCCCGGCCTCAGGAGGTCGACCCGTCGCCGCTGGAGGTCATCCCCGCGGAGGACGAGATCGACAAGGCGTTGTGGCTGATGACACTGTCGGACGCGCTGGACGACCTGACCCCTGCTCACAGGGAAGTATTGGTCGAAACATACTTCAAAGGGCGTACCGTCAATGAGGCGGCCGAAACGCTCGGCATTCCCAGCGGCACTGTGCGCTCACGGGTTTTCTACGCCCTTCGGTCGATGAAGCTGGCTCTTGAGGAGCGGGGGGTGACGGCATGAACACGTACGGGGGTTACGGAACAGGTGGTCCGGGAGCCATGCAAGGTCCACGAGGACAGCAAGGGTCCGGGGACAACATTCACGAGACTGTCGGCGCCTACGCGCTCGGCATCCTCGACGACATCGAGGCCACGGCCTTCGAGGAGCATCTCGCCTCCTGCGAGTGGTGCGCCCAGCAGCTCGACGAGCTCGCCGGGATGGAACCGATGCTCGCGGCCCTCGCCGACCTGCCCGCCTCGCAGGGCAGCCCGGCCATCGCGGAGTCCCTCTCGGCCCGCCCGAGCCCACGGCTCGCGGAACGGCTCGTGGACGAGGTCGCGGCACGCCGGGCCCAGAAGCGCCGCCGGGGCATGTACCTGGTCGCCGCCGCGGCCGCGCTGATCATCGGCGGACCGCTGACCGTCATGGCGGTCAACGGCGGCAACGACACCGGCACGAACATGCCGCAGGCGCACGCCACCAGCCCGGCCAAGGCCGCCTTCCAGGTCATGACCGACAAGTCGTCGGCCACGGACCCGAAGACCAAGGTCAGCGCCGTCGTCGCGATCGAGCCGAAGGACTGGGGCACCCACGCGGTCCTCCAGCTCAAGAACGTCACGGGCCCCGAGAAGTGCTCCCTGATCGCCGTCGGCAAGAACGGCGAGCGCGAGACGGTCACCTCCTGGTCGGTCCCGGAGTGGGGCTACGGCACGCCCAACGCCAAGACGGAGCAGGCCAAGGAGCCCCTCTACGTCCACGGCGGCGCGGCCTTCGAACCGAACCAGATCGACCACTTCGAGGTCATGACGTTCGGGGGGAAGCGCCTCGTGGAGGTGAAGGCGTGAGCGGACTCCGGGCGCGGACGTAGCCCGGCGGGCCTCCCTTCGCGTACGGTTGACGGCTGCCCAGCACGTCAGAAGGGGGCGCCCGGTGGCCGCTCAGGCTCAGCAGGAAACCGCGCTCGGCTCGGTCCGCACATCCGTACCGGAGGAATCCGTCAAGGACGACTCCGTACGGGACCGTGAGATCGCCGTCGAACAGGAACATCTGGACCGGGTCTACCGGCGCCTCGAGGAGAAGATCCACGAGGCCGAGTTCCTCATGCACGACGCCGCCCAGCGCGGTCACGTCGGCACACCGGGGGCGCTCGCGGAGCGGGACGCCCAGGTGTTCCGCGCGGGAATCCACCTCAACCGTCTCAACAACGAGTTCGAGGACTTCCTCTTCGGCCGGATCGACCTGCTCCGCGGCAAGGACGGCGTGAAGGGTCCCGACGGCGCGTACACCGCGGTGGAGCCCGCCGAGGGCGCGGTCCGCGAGGACAACACCGCCGACATCGCGGAGACGCTCCACATCGGCCGTATCGGCGTCCTGGACGCCGAGTACGCGCCGCTGGTGATCGACTGGCGGGCACCGGCCGCCGCCCCGTTCTACCGCTCCACCCCGGTCGACCCCGGCCGGGTCGTGCGCCGCCGGGTCATCCGCTCCAAGGGCCGCCGGGTCCTCGGGGTCGAGGACGACCTCATGCGCCCGCAGGTCAAGGCCTCCCTCGACGGCCGTGAGCTGCCCGTCATCGGCGACGGCGCGCTCATGGCCGCGCTCGGGCAGGCCCGCAGCCACACCATGCGCGACATCGTGGCGTCCATCCAGGCCGAGCAGGACATGGTGATCCGCGCGCCCGCCGCGTCCGTGACCTACGTCGAGGGCGGCCCCGGCACCGGCAAGACGGCCGTCGCCCTGCACCGGGCCGCCTACCTGCTCTACCAGGACCGCCGGCGGTACGCGGGCGGCATCCTGATCGTCTCGCCGACCCCGCTGCTCGTCGCCTACACCGAGGGCGTGCTGCCCTCGCTCGGCGAGGAGGGTCAGGTCGCGATCCGCGCGATCGGCTCGCTCGTCGACGGCGTGGCCGCGACGCTGTACGACTCCCCGGCGGTGGCCCGCGCCAAGGGCTCGTACCGGATGCTGAAGGTGCTGCGGAAGGCGGCGCGCGGCGCGCTGGAGAACCCGGCCGGCCCGGCACGCGGCGCCGACAACGGCCAGCTCACCTTCGGCGAGCCGGAACAGGCCCCCGCCGGCACCCCCACCCGGCTGCGGGTCGTCGCCTTCGGGCGCCGTCTGGAGCTGGAGTCCGCCGAACTGGACCGGATCAAGCACAACGCGCTCGGCGGGACCGCGCCGGTCAACCTGCTGCGCCCGCGCGCCCGCAGACTCCTGCTGGACGCGCTGTGGGCGAAGTCGGGCGCCGGGACCCGGCACTCGGACCCGGAGCTGGCCGCCGAGCTGCGGTCCTCGTTCGACGAGGACGTCACCTCCGAGGACAGTTTCCTGGCGTTCCTGGACGCCTGGTGGCCGGAGCTGACCCCGCGCGGGGTGCTGGCCGCGATGGCCGACGAGCGGCGCCTCGGGCGCTGGGCGCGCCGGATCCTCAACCCGGGGGAGGTCCGCCGGGTGGCCCGCTCGCTCAAGCGGGACGGGTTCTCCGTGCACGACGTGGCGATGCTCGACGAGCTGGAGGCCATCGTCGGGACACCCGCACGGCCCAGGAAGCGCCGCGATCTGGACCCGCTGGACCAGCTCACCGGTCTGGAGGAGCTCATGCCGGTGCGCGAGGAGACCCAGCGCGAGCGCGCCGAGCGGCTGGCGCAGGAGCGGACCGAGTACGCGCACGTGATCGTCGACGAGGCGCAGGACCTCACGCCCATGCAGTGGCGGATGGTCGGCCGGCGCGGCCGGCACGCCACCTGGACGGTCGTGGGCGACCCGGCCCAGTCCTCGTGGTCCGATCCCGACGAGGCGGCCGAGGCCCGGGACGAGGCGCTCGGCACCCGCCCCCGGCGCCGCTTCACCCTCACCGTCAACTACCGCAACCCAGCGGAGATCGCCGAGCTGGCCGCCAAGGTCCTCGCGCTCGCCATGCCGGGCTCCGAGTCCCCGTCCGCCGTACGGTCCACGGGCGTCGAGCCCCGCTTCGCGGTCGTACGGGACTCGCTCGCGCAGACCGTGCGGGCCGAGGCCGCCCATCTTCTCGACCGGGTCGACGGCACCGTGGGCGTCGTCGTCGCCATGAACCGGCGCGAGGAGGCCGCCCGCTGGCTCACCGGGCTCGGGGACCGCGTGGTGGCCCTGGGAAGCCTGGAGGCCAAGGGCCTGGAGTACGACGCGACCGTGGTCGTCTCGCCCGCGGAGATCGCCGACGAGTCGCCCGCCGGACTGCGGGTCCTGTACGTCGCCCTGACCCGGGCCACGCAGCAGCTCACCGTGGTCTCCAGCGACCGCGACGAGCCCGACGCGGACGGGGTGCCCGACCTCCTGCGGGACTGACGGCCCCCGCGCCGAAAAGAACTCCCGGGACGGGAATTGCTCCACGGGAATCCTTTGTTACCTTTGACGTGACACCGGCCCGATCCAAGCCCCCGGGCCCAACCTTCGTCGCTACGAGCGACCACTTGCCGCGAGGCGAGCATGGCGGGTCGGTGTCATTGAACGTCGTCCTTCACCGAAGGACCTGGAGAGGCCCACGTCATCCGTGACGTGGGCCTCTTTCGTCCCCCGGCCGGTCCCCCGACCCTTGCGCGCGGCGGTCGCCCCTCTCTCGTACAGTGGAATCCGCTTTCCGAAGAGCGAACCCCCGGCGAACAAAACGTTCGCAATCCGGGGCGACTACCGCGTACTCGGTGGTAGGTGCGACGATCGGACGGCACAAAGCAGTGACTCGGTGAAAGCAGAGGAAGTCGGCCATGGCAACGGCGCCCAGCGTCTCCTACTCGATGACGGTCCGGCTGGAGGTGCCCGCGAGCGGAACCGCGGTATCCCAGCTCACGACGGCCGTGGAGTCCAGCGGAGGCTCGGTGACCGGCCTCGACGTGACCGCGTCCGGCCACGAGAAGCTCCGGATCGACGTCACCATCGCGGCGAGCTCCACCTCGCACGCCGACGAGATCGTCGAGCAGCTCCGGCGGATCGAGGGCGTGACGCTCGGCAAGGTCTCCGACCGTACGTTCCTCATGCACCTCGGCGGCAAGATCGAGATGCAGTCCAAGCACCCGATCCGCAACCGTGACGACCTCTCCATGATCTACACCCCGGGTGTGGCCCGGGTGTGCATGGCGATCGCCGAGAACCCCGAGGACGCCCGCCGCCTCACCATCAAGCGCAATTCCGTTGCGGTCGTGACGGACGGCTCCGCGGTGCTGGGCCTCGGCAACATCGGCCCGAAGGCCGCGCTGCCCGTCATGGAGGGCAAGGCGGCCCTCTTCAAGCGCTTCGCCGGCATCGACGCCTGGCCGCTGTGCCTGGACACCCAGGACACCGACGCGATCGTCGAGATCGTCAAGGCGATCGCCCCCGGCTTCGCGGGCATCAACCTGGAGGACATCTCCGCGCCGCGCTGCTTCGAGATCGAGGCCCGGCTGCGCGAGGCCCTCGACATCCCCGTCTTCCACGACGACCAGCACGGCACGGCCATCGTCGTCCTCGCCGCCCTGACCAACGCGCTTCGTGTCGCGGGCAAGGCGATCGGCGACATCCGGGTCGTCATGTCCGGCGCGGGAGCGGCCGGTACGGCCATCCTCAAGCTGCTCATCGCCGCCGGGGTGAAGAACGCCGTCGTCGCCGACATCCACGGCGTCGTCCACGCCGGCCGCGGCGACCTCGTCGACGCCGCCCCGGACTCCCCGCTGCGCTGGATCGCCGACAACACCAACCTCGAAGGCCTCACGGGCACGTTGAAGGAGGCCGTGCGCGACGCCGACGTCTTCATCGGTGTCTCCGCCCCGAACGTGATCGACGGGGACGACGTGGCCTCGATGGCGGACAACGCCATCGTGTTCGCGCTTGCGAACCCCGACCCCGAGGTCGACCCGGCAATCGCCCGCCAGACCGCGGCAGTTGTGGCCACCGGCCGCTCCGACTTCCCCAACCAGATCAACAACGTCCTGGTGTTCCCGGGTGTCTTCCGTGGCCTCCTGGACGCCCAGTCGCGTACCGTCAACACGGACATGATGCTCGCCGCCGCGGCCGCGCTCGCGAACGTGGTGACCGAGGACGAGCTCAACCCGAACTACATCATCCCCAGCGTCTTCAACGACAAGGTCGCGGGCGCGGTCGCCGGGGCCGTGCGTGACGCGGCGAAGGCGGCGGGGGCGACGGACGCGGCCAACACGAGCGCGTAGCACGGGTCGAGCCGGGCCGCGAGCCCGTGCCGTACCGGCCGATGTCCCGTCTGTGACGGGCGCCACGACCGCCCGGAACCCGGCGCGTCGCGGAACGCGGGGCCAGTGGCCGCCTCTAGGGTGGCGGCCAGGCTCAGGCCTCGCAGGGGCCTCTTCGTGTGACCCCCAAGGGTGTTCGTGTGACTCCCAGGGGTGCCGGATTGGCTTTCCCGCCGCAGGTGGGGGCAGGATGCGTCTTCGGGCGCGACGGTCTGGCCACGGACCCGGGTCCGGGAGCCGACCGAGGACCCTGGCAGCATCGGCTTCACTGTGCCCGATATGCGGCTCCGCCGCCTGGCACGCCTCAACAGCAAGAAGAACACGGGAGTAACAACATGAACCGCAGTGAGCTGGTGGCCGCGCTGGCCGACCGTGCCGAGGTGACCCGCAAGGACGCCGACGCCGTTCTGGCCGCTTTCGCCGAGACCGTCGGCGAGATCGTCGCCAAGGGCGACGAGAAGGTGACCATCCCCGGCTTCCTGACCTTCGAGCGCACCCACCGTGCCGCTCGCACCGCGCGCAACCCGCAGACCGGCGACCCGATCCAGATCCCGGCCGGCTTCAGCGTGAAGGTCTCCGCGGGCAGCAAGCTCAAGGAAGCCGCCAAGGGCAACTAGTCCCGGCGCCCGTACGTTCCCCTCGGACGCGGGACGCGGGAGACGTACGAAGCCCAGCAACGCCAATGGGGCGGCCCTTTCAGGGGGCCGCCCCATCGGCGTACGCGGGCGAGCCCGCGAAGGTATGTGGCGTACGTGACCGGGAACGCCCGCGTACGTGGCGTACGCGGGCGTTCTCGCCGAAGTGCTAGCCGAGCGCCTTGCCGGGCAGTTCGACCTTCGCGCCGAGGGCGATGAGCTTGTCCATGAAGTTCTCGTAGCCGCGGTTGATCAGGTCGATGCCGTGGACGCGGGACGTGCCCTGGGCCGCCAGCGCCGCGATCAGGTACGAGAAGCCGCCGCGCAGGTCGGGGATGACCAGGTCGGCGCCCTGCAGCTTCGTCGGGCCCGAAACGACGGCGGAGTGCAGGAAGTTGCGCTGGCCGAAGCGGCAGACCGAGCCGCCGAGGCACTCGCGGTAGAGCTGGATGTGCGCGCCCATCTGGTTCAGCGCGGACGTGAAGCCCAGCCGGGACTCGTACACCGTCTCGTGGATGATCGACAGGCCGGTGGCCTGCGTCAGGGCCACGACCAGCGGCTGCTGCCAGTCGGTCTGGAAACCGGGGTGGACGTCCGTCTCCAGCGCGATGGACTTGAGCTGCGAGCCCGGGTGCCAGAAGCGGATGCCCTCGTCGTCGATCTCGAAGGCGCCGCCCACCTTGCGGTAGGTGTTCAGGAACGTCATCATCGACCGCTGCTGGGCGCCGCGGACGTAGATGTTGCCCTCGGTCGCCAGCGCCGCGGAAGCCCACGAGGCGGCCTCCAGGCGGTCCGGGAGGGCCGCGTGGGTGTAACCGCCGAGCGAGTCCACACCGGTGATGCGGATCGTCCGGTCGGTGTCCATCGCGATGATGGCGCCCATCTTCTGCAGGACGCAGATCAGGTCCTCGATCTCCGGCTCCACGGCCGCGTTCGAGAGCTCCGTGACACCCTCCGCGAGGACCGCGGTCAGCAGGACCTGCTCGGTGGCGCCCACGGACGGGTACGGAAGCTGGATCTTGGTGCCGCGCAGCCGCTGCGGGGCCTCCAGGTACTGGCCGTCCTCCCGCTTCTCGATCTTCGCGCCGAACTGCCGCAGCACCTCGAAGTGGAAGTCGATCGGCCGGCCGCCGATGTCGCAGCCGCCGAGGCCCGGGATGAACGCGTGGCCCAGCCGGTGCAGCAGCGGGCCGCAGAAGAGGATCGGGATGCGCGACGAGCCCGCATGGGCATCGATGTCGGCGACGTTCGCGCTCTCGACGTGCGAGGGATCGAGGATCAGCTCACCGGGCTCCTCACCCGGACGGACGGTCACACCGTGCAACTGCAGCAGCCCGCGTACGACACGGACGTCGCGGATGTCGGGGACATTGCGCAGCCGGCTCGGCCCGCTGCCCAGCAGGGCGGCGACCATGGCCTTCGGTACGAGGTTCTTCGCACCGCGGACACGGATCTCGCCCTCAAGCGGGGTTCCGCCATGGACAAGCAGGACATCGTCGTTGACGGTCATGTATCTCGCGTTCCGATGAGTTGGGCAGGTGTGGGTCGTCGGCAGGCCGGTCGTACGGGAGCCGAACAGCAAGGGTAATGGGCGCCCGCCCCGGCGCAGTAAGCCCGAGGAGGACTCAGCTCTGTCATAGCTTGGCCACAACACGAGCCGTCCCGGGCCGGGCACGGGGGGTCACCGGCGCCGCCGTGCGCGGGCGACGCTTCGTTGCGCCCTGAGCTGCATTCACTCCCGTACGCGCATTGGCTCCCCACATGAAGGGAATGTGCGGGATCATGTCTGGCATGACCGAGGTGTCCTCGCTCACAGGGCGGCTGCTCGTGGCCACGCCCGCCCTGGCGGACCCGAACTTCGACCGCGCGGTGGTGCTGCTCCTCGACCACGACGAGGAGGGCTCCCTCGGTGTCGTCCTCAACCGTCCGACGCCGGTCGGTGTCGGGGACATCCTGGAGAACTGGGCCGGACTGGCCGGGGAACCGGGGGTCGTCTTCCAGGGCGGCCCCGTCTCGCTGGACTCCGCGCTGGGGGTGGCGGTCATCCCGGGCGGCATGGCGGGGGAGCGTGCGCCCCTCGGCTGGCGGCGGGTGCACGGCGCGATCGGTCTCGTGGACCTGGAGGCCCCGCCCGAACTGCTGGCGTCCGCCCTCGGCTCCCTGCGCATCTTCGCCGGATACGCGGGCTGGGGACCGGGCCAACTGGAGAACGAACTGGTCGACGGCGCCTGGTACGTCGTCGAGTCCGAACCCGGCGACGTCTCCTCCCCGGCGCCCGAACGCCTGTGGCGCGAGGTCCTGCGCCGCCAGCGCAGTGAGCTGGCGATGGTCGCGACGTACCCCGACGACGCCTCCCTCAACTGACCGGCGCACCGGCCCCGGTGCCTTCCGCCGTTCGTGCGCGGCCCTTCCCTCAACTGATGGCTGCGAGCCCCAGTACCCTTGGCTTCATGAGCACTCTTGAGCCTGAGACCCAGCCCCAGCGAGGCACGGGGACGGGGACCCTCGTAGAGCCGACGCCGCAGGTGTCGCACGGCGACGGGGACCACGAGCGCTTCGCCCATTACGTCCAGAAGGACAAGATCATGGCGAGCGCGCTGGACGGCACGCCCGTGGTGGCGCTGTGCGGCAAGGTGTGGGTGCCGGGCCGCGACCCGAAGAAGTACCCCGTGTGTCCCATGTGCAAGGAGATCTTCGAGTCCATGGGCGCCGGTGGCGGCGACCAGGGCAAGGGCGGCGACAAGAAGTAGCGCCGGGCTCCGGCCCCGGCGCGGTACGCCGCGCAGACCGACCACGGCCGCGACGCCCCCGGCGAGGGGCGGCGCGGCCGTGTCGTGCGCGGGGCGCTCCCGGAGCGGTCGTCTCCTGCGGGGGCGGGCTGTTTTTCACAGCGGTCCGCGATCACAGAGTGGTGTAGACCTCTTGTCGGCGGGTCCCGGTACTCCTTAGCCTCCGGAGTGTTGTGCGATGCGAAACCGTCATTGCGCATGCCGCAACACGCTCTGGCTGGAGGACGCCCGTTGAAGCCCAGTGCTCCCGGATCGCCGTGGCGCGGACGGTGACCACCCCACCTCCGGCCGACACCGGACCCCTTGCGGCCGACCGTTCCCCGCAACCGAGCGGCGCCGCCCTCCGGCGGACCCGCGCCCTCCGGCAGACAGGCGCCCTCCATCGGCAGGGCACTCTCCGGCGGGCCGGTGGCTCGCGGCCGGCCGGTGCCCTTCGGCAGGCAGGCACCCTTCGGCAGGCTGGTGGCTCACGGCCGGCCGGTGCCCTCCGGTGGGCCAGTGGTTCGCGGCCGGACGGTGCTCTCCGGCAGACGGGCGCTCTCCCGCGGGCTGGTGCCCTCCGGCGGGCCGGTGGCTCGGGGCCGGACTGTGCCCTCCGGCGGACCGGCGCTCTCCGGCGGACCGGCGCCCCCCGGTGGGCCCGTGTCTCGCGTCCGGGCGGTGTCCTTCGGGGAGGGCTTTCCCCGGGCTCCTGGGGCGGCGGGAATTCGTCCGTCAGTTCCCCGGGCGTCTTCTCCGGGCGGACCGCGCCGCCGTCGTCGGCGCGCACGGCGGATTTCCCCCGGCACCGCCACCGCGACCATTCCGGTTCCGATTCCGGAGCGGCTCACCAGTCGTCTTCCGGGCGGTCCGGACGATGCCCCGCACGGCGCCGGCGGACCCCTCTTCCCCTTGCCGCCCGACTCCGGCCCACCGAAGTCGGGCGGCCCCGCACGGTCCCGATGCCGCGCGGTTTCACCGGCCCCGTCGCGGATGCGCGGAAGGCCTCGGGAAACCGGCCGGGCGGGCCGCGCGCGATTTCCCCGGGCGGATCACTTTCCCGCCCGGCCACACCCCGGTCCACGGCCTCCGGGGCGATTTCCCGAACTCGCCGGACGGGTCCGGGAGTCCGACCGGACGGTATGGCGCCCGCCTTCCCGGCGGCCATTCACGTGCCGGTCCTCCCCACGCCGATCTTCCTCATACGGCTCCTCTTCGTACGCGAACCCAGTGACCCGTCTCCGGCCCCGGCGGCGGTAAAGGACTGAAGGACGGATGGACATGAAGGACACGGGCCTGATTCCCGCTCCCCTCGTCGTCGAAGGCGCGGCGGAAGGACGGTTCACGCTGGACGCGGACACCGTCCTGTGGGCCGCGCCGGGCACGGACACCACCGCGCGCTGGCTCGGCGCGTCCCTCGGCGCCGCGCTCGGCCTGCCCCTGCGACCTGGGCCGCGGGACGCTCCGCGCGCCGTACGCCTGCTCCTCGACGACACCCTGGGGCCGGAGGCCTACCGGCTCGCCGTCGGCGACGACGGTGTCGAGATCCGCGGCGGCGACGCGGCCGGCGTCTTCTGGGGCGCCCAGACACTGCGTCAACTGCTCGGCCCCGACGCATTCCGCCGCGCCCCCGTCCGTCCGCGGACGGCGTGCGAAATCCGGCACGGAGTCATCGAGGACGCGCCCCGATTCCGCTGGCGCGGTCTGATGCTCGACGTCTCACGGCACTTCATGCCGAAGGAAGGCGTCCTGCGCTACCTCGATCTGCTGGCCGCGCACAAACTCAACGTCTTCCACTTCCATCTCACCGACGATCAGGGATGGCGTGTTCAGATCAATCGCTATCCGAAGCTGACGGAGATCGGCTCCTGGCGGGCGCGCACCAAATTCGGCCACCGGGCCTCGCCGCTGTGGGACGACAAGCCGCACGGAGGCTTCTACACCCAGGACGACATCCGGGAGATCGTCGCGTACGCGGCCGAGCGGCATATCGCCGTCGTCCCCGAAATCGACATCCCCGGCCACTCGCAGGCCGCCATCGCCGCGTATCCGGAACTGGGCAACACCGACGTCGTCGACACGACCTCCCTGACCGTCTGGGACAACTGGGGCGTCTCCAAAAACGTACTCGCCCCCACCGACAACACCCTGCGCTTCTACGAGGGGGTGTTCGAGGAACTCCTCGACCTGTTCCCGGCGGACCCGGACCGCTTCCCGGAGTTCTCCGGCTTCTTCCACGTCGGGGGCGACGAGTGCGCCAAGGACCAGTGGAGGGAGTCGGCCACGGCGCAGGCGCGCATCCGGGAACTCGGGCTCGCCGACGAGGACGCGTTGCAGGCCTGGTTCATCCGGCACTTCGACAACTGGCTGTCCGCGCGCGGACGTCGGCTCATCGGCTGGGACGAGATCCTGGAGGGCGGTCTGGCGCCGGGCGCCGCGGTCTCGTCGTGGCGCGGCTACCAGGGCGGGGTCACGGCCGCGCGCGCGGGCCACGACGTCGTCATGTGCCCCGAGCAGCATGTGTATCTGGACTACCGTCAGGCCGCGGGCGAGGACGAACCGGTGCCGATCGCCTATGTGCGCACTCTGGAGGACGTCTACCGCTTCGAGCCGGTTCCGCCGCAGCTCACCGAGGCCGAGGCGCGGCACGTGCTGGGCACGCAGGCCAACGTGTGGACCGAGGTGATGGAGGACCACGCGCGCGTGGACTACCAGGCGTTCCCGCGGCTCGCCGCCTTCGCCGAGGTCGCCTGGAGCCGTCTGCCGGCCCCCGGGGATCGGGACTTCGCCGGCTTCGAGCGGCGGATGAACGCCCACTACGGGCGGCTCGACGCCCTCGGCGTGGCCTACCGCGCGCCCTCGGGTCCGCGGCCCTGGCAGCGGCGGCCGGGCGTGCTCGGACGCCCGATCGAGGGGGCGCCCCCGAACGTGTGAGACCGCTCACGGTCGCCCGGCTCCGGTGCCCGTGTCCCGGAGCCGTTGCACCACAAGGAAAAATGGCCCCCAAGGGTCACCGAAGAGTGATAATCGGCTTCCACCGGTGATGCCGTGCGAAAACAGGCCATCTCCCTGGTGAGACGGGCGAATGCCTCCTAGCGGACCCCCGCGTCGAGGGCCCGGGAAGATGTGCCAGAGTTGCCACGTCCGCCCTGTCAGCACGTACCGTACGGCAGCACAGGTGGGACCAGGTGGGGCAGCGGGAAGGGGCAACCGGTTTGACCACGCACGCACCGCAGACGGCGCAGGCCGTGACGCTGCCCGTCTCGCTGGACGAGGCGGTGGCGGCGCTGTCCGCCATGCCCACGGCCGTTCCGGTGGCAGGCGGCACGGACCTCATGGCCGCGGTCAACTCCGGACAGCTCAGGCCGGCCGCGCTCGTCGGCCTCGGCCGGATCACCGAGATCCGCGGCTGGCAGTACCAGGACGGCCACGCGCTGCTCGGCGCGGGCCTCACGCACGCCCGCATGGGCCGCCCCGACTTCGCCGCCCTCATCCCGGCGCTCGCGGCCGCGGCGCGGGCGGCCGGACCGCCGCAGATCCGCAACGCCGGCACCCTCGGCGGCAACATCGCCACGGCCGCCCCCACCGGGGACGCGCTGCCCGTACTGGCCGCACTGGAAGCCACGCTGATCATCGCGGGGCCGGGCGGCACCCGGCGCGAGATCCCCGTGTCGCATCTGCTCGCCGGCGTGGACATGCTCCGCGGCGGAGAACTCATCGGCTACGTCCGCGTGCCGCTGCTGCACGCGCCGCAGGTCTTCCTGAAGGCCACCGGCCGCACCGGACCCGGGCGCGCCATCGCCTCCGTCGCCGTCGTCCTCGACCCGGCCAGGCGCGGCGTGCGCTGCGCCGTCGGCGCCATAGCGCCGATGCCGCTGCGGCCGCTGGACGCCGAGGCCTGGGTCGCCCAGCTCATCGACTGGGACAACAACCGCGCGATCGTCCCCGAGGCGCTGAGCGCGTTCGGCGAGTACGTGGCCGCGGCCTGCATCCCGGATCCCGTCCCCGCCGAGGACGGAACCCTCACACCGCTTCCGCCCGCCGTACTGCACCTGCGGCGCACCGTCGCCGCGCTGGCCCGACGAGCACTTGGAAGGGCACTGTCGTGACCGACGACCAGCACGAAGAGGGCGCTTCGCGCGGCGGGAGCCGCTGGGACCCGCTGCCCCAGGGCGACTACGACGACGGAGCCACCGCCTTCGTCAAGCTCCCCGAGGGCGGCATAGAGGCACTGCTCGCGAGCCGGGAGCCCCTCGCCGCGCCCGGACACGGCTACGTGCCCCCGCAGATCGACGTGACGCCCGCCCCCGCCGAGTCCGCCGACCCGGCCGCCGGCGGCACCTGGGCCGGTCGGGGCGGCGACGGGCAGTGGCCGGATCCCGACACCGCGCGGCAGGCCGGCGCCCACGACGACCGCTTCACGTACCACCCCGGTTCCACCGGACAGTGGCAGTTCGACGACGGCTCCGGCCAGGCGCAGGGACCCGGGCACGACGTGACCGGGCAGTGGTCGATCCCGGTGGCCGGAGGCGACCTCCCGGACGAATCGGGCGAGTTCACCACCTCGGCACTCGTCGAGCAGTGGGGCGGCACCCCGCCCGCCACGCTCCCCGGCGGCGCGGCCGCGCCCTGGGCCGGCGAGATCGGACAGCCCTGGACCGCCGAGGCCCACGAAACGGCCGCTGAGGCCCCCGCCGGACCCGCGGGGCATCCCGGAGTCGAATCGCCCGCGCGAGCCGCCCAGGAGGCCGCACAGGCGGCTCACGAGGCCGCCGAGCCCGCCGCCGACCCCCGTCCGGTGACCGCAGGGACGCCCGAGGCGGCCGAGCCGGATCCGGCGCACGAGGCCGCCGTGACGGCCGACGAGACCCTGGACGCGGACCTCCCGGCCCCGACCGGACACGACGATCACCCCCTGGCCTCCTACGTCCTGCGCGTCAACGGCGCCGACCGGCCGGTCACCGACGCCTGGGTCGGCGAGTCGCTGCTCTACGTGCTGCGCGAGCGGCTGGGCCTCGCGGGCGCCAAGGACGGCTGCTCGCAGGGCGAGTGCGGTGCCTGCAACGTCCAGGTGGACGGCCGGCTCGTCGCCTCCTGCCTGGTGCCCGGCGTCACGGCCGCCGGCAGCGAGGTGCGCACCGTCGAGGGCCTGGCCGCCGACGGACAGCCCTCCGACGTCCAGCGGGCGCTGGCCAGGTGCGGTGCCGTGCAGTGCGGCTTCTGCGTCCCCGGCATGGCGATGACCCTGCACGACCTGCTGGAGGGCAACCCCGCGCCGAGCGAACTGGAGACCCGCCAGGCCCTGTGCGGCAACCTGTGCCGCTGCTCCGGCTACCGCGGTGTCCTGGACGCCGTGCGCGAGGTCGTCGCCGAACGCGAGGCGCACTCCGCCGCCGCGGCCGAGGCCGAGGCCGCCCCCGAGGCGGACGAGGCCCGCATCCCGCACCAGGCCGGCCCCGGCGCCGGCGGCATCCACCCCTCCGCCTACGAGGACGGCGCCGCCTACGGAGTACCGGCACAGCACGACCAGCCGTACGGCCAGGACGGAGGCCAGGCGTGACCAACCAAGCCGCGACCGCGACACCGGCGGTGCCCGAGACGGGCCCCGAGCCCGTGCCGCACGGGCTCGGCGTCTCGCTGCCCGCCGCGGACGACCGCGCCAAGACCGAGGGCACGTTCCCCTACGCCGCCGACCTGTGGGCCGAGGGCCTGCTGTGGGCCGCCGTGCTCCGCTCGCCGCACCCGCACGCCCGCATCCTGTCCATCGACACCAGCCACGCGCGCGAGATGCCCGGCGTGCGCGCGGTCATCACGCACGAGGACGTGCCCGGCACCCCGATCCACGGCCGCGGCAGAGCCGACCGCCCGGTGTTCGCCTCCGACGTCGTACGCCACCACGGCGAGCCCATCGCGGCCGTCGCCGCCGACCACCCGGACACCGCCCGGATGGCCGCCGCCGCCGTCATCGTCGAGTACGAGGTGCTCGAACCGGTCACCGACCCGGAGCACGCCTTCGAGGCCGAACCGCTGCACCCCGACGGCAACCTGATCCGGCACATCCCGCTGAGCCACGGCGACCCGGACGCGGTCGGCGAGGTCGTCGTCGAGGGCCTGTACCGCATCGGCCGCCAGGACCCCGCCCCCATCGGCGCCGAGGCCGGACTCGCCGTGCCCCGCCCCGACGGCGGCGTCGAGCTCTACATCGCCTCCACCGACCCGCACAGCGACCGCGACGCGGCCGCCGCCTGCTACGGCCTCGAACCCGCGCGCGTGAAGGTCGTCGTCACCGGTGTCCCCGGGGCCACCGCCGACCGCGAGGACCAGGGCTTCCAGCTCGCCCTCGGCCTCCTCGCCCTGGCGACCGGCTGCCCGGTGAAACTCACCGCCACGCGCGAGGAGTCCTTCCTCGGCCACGCCCACCGCCACCCGACGCTGCTGCGCTACCGCCACCACGCCGACGCCGAGGGCAACCTCGTCAAGGTCGAGGCGCAGATCCTGCTCGACGCGGGCGCCTACGCCGACACCTCCGGCGAGTCGCTGGCCGCCGCCGTCTCCTTCGCCTGCGGCCCGTACGTCGTCCCGAACGCCTTCATCGAGGGCTGGGCCGTCCGCACCAACAACCCGCCCTCGGGCCACGTCCGCGGCGAGGGCGCCCTCCAGGTGTGCGCCGCCTACGAGGCCCAGATGGACAAGCTGGCGAAGAAGCTCGGCGTCGACCCCGCCGAACTGCGCCTGCGCAACGTCCTGGCCACCGGCGACATCCTGCCCACCGGCCAGACGGTGACCTGCCCGGCGCCCGTCGCCGAGCTCCTCCAGGCCGTGCGCGACTACCCGCTGCCCGCCCTGCCCAAGGACACGCCCGAGGACGAGTGGCTGCTGCCCGGCGGCCCCGAGGGCGCGGGCGAACCCGGTGCCGTACGCCGCGGTGTCGGCTACGGACTGGGCATGGTGCACATGCTCGGCGCCGAGGGCGCCGACGAGGTCTCGACCGCCACCGTCAAGGTCCACGACGGCGTGGCCACCGTGCTCTGCGCGGCCGTGGAGACCGGCCAGGGCTTCACCACGCTGGCCCGCCAGATCGTCCAGGAGACCCTGGGCATCGACGAGGTGCACGTGGCTCCCGTCGACACCGACCAGCCGCCGGCCGGTCCGAGCTCCCGCGGCCGGCACACCTGGGTGTCCGGCGGAGCGGTGGAGCGCGCGGCCAAGATGGTCCGCACGCAGTTGCTGCAGCCCCTGGCGCACAAGTTCGGCATGTCCACCGAGCTGCTCCAGATCACCGACGGCAAGATCACCTCGTACGACGGGGTGCTGTCGACCACGGTCACCGAGGCGATGGACGGCAAGGAGCTGTGGGCGACCGCGCAGTGCCGCCCGCACCCGACCGAACCGCTGGACGAGAACGGCCAGGGCGACGCCTTCGTGGGCCTCGCGTTCTGCGCCGTCCGCGCGGTGGTCGACGTCGACATCGAGCTCGGCTCGGTACGGGTCGTGGAGCTGGCGCTCGCCCAGGACGTCGGCCGGATCCTCAACCCGGCGCAGCTCAAGGCCCGCATCGAAGCCGGCGTCACCCAGGGCGTGGGCGCGGCGCTGACCGAGAACCTCCGGACCAACCGCGGTCTGGTCCGCCACCCCGACCTCACCGGCTACGCCCTGCCGACCGCCCTGGACGCGCCCGACATCCGCATCGTCAAGCTCGTGGAGGAGCGCGACGTCGTCGCCCCCTTCGGCGCCAAGGCGGCCAGCGCGGTGCCGGTCGTGACCTCGCCCGCGGCCATCGCCTCCGCCGTCCGCGCGGCCACCGGGCGGCCGGTCAACCGGCTGCCGATCCGCCCGCAGGCGGCCGTGGTGACGGCCTCGTGACCGAGCGGGAGCACGCGTCCGGCGAACCCTCGCCGGACGGCTCCGCCCCGCCGCTCCCCGGCGCCGACGCCGGGCCGCGCTACGAACCCGCGCCCGGCGTGGGCAAACTGCTGCTCTGGGTGCTGCTGTTCGTACTGGCGGCCCTGGCCGTCGTCCTCGGCGGCGTCTACTTCACCTGACGCCCAGGGCTTCATCCCGCGGCCACGGCTTCACCCCGTGCCCACGGCTTCATCCTGCGACCAGGGCTTCATCCTGCGACCAGGGCTTCATCCTGCGACCAGGGATTCATCCTGCGCCCACGGGTTTCGTCCTGCGGCCACGGCTTCTCAAGCCGTCCGTCGTGGCGTCCCGTCGACGTTTTCCCGACCGGCTTCGGTCCGTCCCGGCGCGTCCCTGGCGTTGTCAGTGGGGCGGCGTATCGTTCTGGCTCGTGGGGAACTGCCGTGGCACGAACGGCCGTTCCCCTCGGGGGAAGCACGGAGCGTTCACATGCGCGGGGGAGCCATGAGTACGACTGACATCGAGGTCGGCGGCACGATCACATTGTCCGAGGACGAGCTGGATCCGTTCGTCACGCACGCGGCCACCCGGGACCGGCTCACCGGCCCCGGACTGCCGCGGGACGACGCGCTGCTCGCGTTCGGCGCCCTTCGCGAGCACGGCCTGCGCACGGTCGCGGACCTCGCGGGCGACGCCGACAAGCTCGCGGAGGAACTGCGTGACCAGCTCGTCGTCGGAGCGCTGCGCAGCCTCGACCGGGACCTGGAGTCGATCCTGCTCGACGGGACGACGGGCGCGGTGTCCTCGGCGTACGTCCGGCCGAACCCCGCCCACCTGGACCTCGCGCCCCTGGCGCCCTCCCTGGACGCCCTGCTGCGCTTCGCGGCGGCCACCGAGGAACTGACCCTGTCGCGGGGCCGTTCCGGCCCGTTCGGCCCGAAGGCGGTCGCGCAGGTGTCGGACCGGCTGAGCGCCGTCTTCGCGGACGCCACCGGTGAGGACGTCCCGCCGTACTGGCGGATGGCCGCCCTGATCCGCCCGCTCGCCCGGATCGCCGGACCCGGCGACGGACTCGTCCTCGGCCTGCCGAAGCGGCTGCTGGACGAGGAGTTCGGCGCGGGCGGGATCATGCGCTTCGAGGACGTCGACTTCCCGCCCGCCCTGACGCACGAGCCGACCCGCCGCTTCCTGCGGGAGTCGGGCCTGCCCGAGGACGGCTTCCTGTTCCAGCTCGACACCGAGATGCCCCTGGCCGCCCTCAGCGAGTACTACGCGGACGAGGGCCCGGACGCCTTCTCCGCCGCCCTGCTCCCGGTCGCGGCCGGGAGCCTCATACGCCTGGGCCACCTCCTGGAGGACACGAGCCTGGTGCTGGACGGCACCACGGGCGCGGTGCTCGCCTGGAGCGAGCCGGACCTCACCCTGCGCCCGCTCAACGCGGACATCTCCACGCTGGCGTTCACCCTGTGGCTCCTCCACCGCGAGAAGACGGTGGACGCGGTCCACCACCTGAGCGACTCCTACGAACAGCTCGCCGCCACCCTGACCGAGACCCTCGCCACCGTCGATCCCGGCGCCTGCGACCGGACCCCGGCCCTCCCCGGCGACGACGGCCGCCGCCGCTGGCCGGAGATGTTCGAGGACCGCTCGGCCGGCATGCTGTACGCCTGACGGCTCCGGCCGCCGCAGCGACCGCGGTGGCCTCGGCGGCCCGGGCGGTCCCGACCGCCCGGAGGGACCGTGCCGCCTCGAAGGAGAACGGCCGCCTCGAAGGAGTGTGGCTGTCCAAAGCAGAACGGCCGCCCCTGAACGGGACGGCCGACCTCCGCGCGGAGACCGTGGCGGGATTCGAACCCACGTAACTCGAGTTGCAGTCGAGCCCCTGAACCACTCGGGCACACGGTCGTTCTCAGGTGCGGCACGGCTCACTCGTTCCGAACCTGATAGGAAGACCGTAGGCGGGGTGCCCGAGGGCGCTCAAGGGTTCCGGGGCGCCTGCAACGCGACTGCCACACGCCGTTCACGAACGGCGGGCGGCCCGCCGGGAACGGGGTCGCGTCACGGCCCGGGGGAGTGGTCCTAGGTCCAAAGACCTGCCTGATCACCGACCACCGACAGGAGTCACCCAAAGCTGCGCACCTTACGCTGACCGGCATGACAGCAGTGGAAGTGAGCGGGTCCGCGACGATTCCGTCCGGGGGCGAGGGCGAGGACGACCGCGGAGTGCTCGGCCGGGCCCACCGGGCGCTCACCATCGGGATCGTCTCCGTGGTCCTGGTGATCGCGTTCGAGGCGACGGCCGTGGGGACGGCGATGCCCGTGGCCGCGCGGGAACTCGACGGGGTCGCCCTGTACGCGTTCGCGTTCTCCGCCTACTTCACCACGAGCCTGTTCGGCATGGTGCTCGCCGGCCAGTGGTCCGACCGCGACGGGCCGCTGGCCTCGCTGGCCTCGGGCATCGGCGCCTTCGCCGCGGGACTGCTGCTCTCCGGGACCGCCGGCGGGATGTGGATGTTCATCCTCGGACGGGCCGTCCAGGGACTCGGCGGCGGGCTCGTCATCGTCGCCCTGTACGTCGTCGTCGGGCGGGCCTACCCGCAACGGCTGCGGCCCGCGATCATGGCGGCGTTCGCGGCGGCCTGGGTGGTGCCCTCCGTGGTCGGACCGCTCGCCGCGGGCGCGGTCACCGAGCACCTCGGCTGGCGCTGGGTGTTCATCGGGATTCCGGCGCTGGTCGGCGTCCCGCTCGCGCTCGCGCTGCCGCAGATACGGCGGCGCGCCTCCGGGCCCGCCGGAACCGCCGACCGCGCGCCGCTGGACCGGCGGCGCATCCGGCTCGCGTTCGGGATCGCGCTGGGCGCCGGGCTGTTCCAGTACGCCGCCCAGGATCTGCGCCCGCTCTCCCTGCTCCCCGCCGCGGCCGGTGCCGCACTGATCGTCCCCGCCGTGCGCGGCCTGCTGCCCCGCGGCACCTGGCGGGCGGCCCGCGGACTGCCGTCCGTGGTGCTGCTGCGCGGAGTGTCCGCGGGCGCCTTCATCGCCGCCGAGTCCTTCGTGCCGCTGATGCTGGTCACCCAGCGGGGGCTGTCGCCGACGCTCGCCGGACTCTCGCTCGCGGCCGGCGGCGGGACCTGGGCGCTGGGCTCCTGGGTACAGGCGAGGCCCCGCGTGGAGCCGTACCGGGAACGTCTGATGTTCCTCGGCATGCTGCTGGTCGCCGCGGCCGTCGCCGCCGCGCCCGCCGTGCTGATCCCCGCCGTGCCGGTGTGGACCGTCGCCGTCGCCTGGGCGTTCGGCTGCTTCGGGATGGGCCTGGTGATCGCCTCGACCAGCGTGCTGCTGCTCCACCTCTCGGCCCCCGAGGAGGCCGGCGCCCACTCGGCCGCCCTGCAGATCTCCGACGCCCTGTCCAACGTGCTGCTGCTCGCCCTCGGGGGAGCCGCCTTCGCGGCCCTGGGCGGCGGCGCGGTCGCCGGCACGGCCACGGCCGCGACCTCCGGCGCCCACACCTCCCACCCGGCGGCCTTCGCCGCAGTGTTCCTGCCCATGGCCGGGGTGGCGCTGCTGGGCGCCTGGGTGACCACACGCCTGCGGGAACCGGCGAAAGCGGGCTGACCGGACGGCGAAGGCGGGCCGAGGGGACTGGCGGAGACGGCCCGCGCGGCGACGGGTGCGGAGGGCCGCCCGGGGTGCCGGTGGTGCGGGCGGGTGATCTGTGACGTCAGTCCCATCCATCGCCGCCCCGGCCTCGTCCGCACCTCGTCGCGCGGCGGGCGCCGGTAGGGTGGCCCGGTTGTCATACGTAGCCGAGCCGTCCGCGCGCCTCCCGTCACGCCTCATCCGACGTGCCGCGCCCGGACCCGGACGCTCCCAATCGACACCCAGACCGGAGACCGTGACTACCACCGCCGCCAGCGCCTCCTCGCACACCCACCACCTCTCGCCCGCCTTCCCCGGACGAGCCCCCTGGGGCACAGCCAACAAGCTGCGTGCCTGGCAGCAGGGGGCGATGGAGCGGTACATCCAGGAGCAGCCGCGCGACTTCCTCGCCGTGGCCACCCCCGGTGCAGGCAAGACGACGTTCGCGCTGACGCTCGCGTCCTGGCTGCTGCACCACCACGTGGTGCAGCAGGTGACCGTCGTCGCGCCGACCGAGCACCTGAAGAAGCAGTGGGCCGAGGCGGCCGCGCGGATAGGGATCAAGCTCGATCCCGAGTACAGCGCCGGACCCCTCAGCAAGGAGTACCAGGGCGTCGCCGTCACGTACGCCGGTGTCGGGGTGCGGCCGATGCTCCACCGCAACCGCTCCGAGCAGCGCAAGACCCTCGTCATCCTCGACGAGATCCACCACGCCGGTGACAGCAAGTCCTGGGGCGAGGCCTGCCTGGAGGCGTTCGAGCCCGCCACCCGCCGGCTCGCCCTCACGGGTACGCCCTTCCGCTCCGACACCAACCCCATCCCCTTCGTCACGTACGAGGAGGGCAACGACGGGATCCGGCGGTCCTCGGCCGACTACACCTACGGCTACGGCAACGCGCTGGCCGACCACGTCGTGCGGCCCGTCATCTTCCTCTCCTACAGCGGCAACATGCGCTGGCGCACCAAGGCGGGCGACGAGATCGCCGCGCGGCTCGGCGAGCCGATGACCAAGGACGCCATCAGCCAGGCCTGGCGCACCGCGCTCGACCCGCGCGGCGAGTGGATGCCGAGCGTGCTGCGCGCCGCCGACCAGCGCCTCACCGAGGTGCGCAAGGGCATCCCGGACGCCGGGGCGCTCGTCATCGCCTCGGACCAGGAGTCCGCGCGCGCCTACGCCAAGCTGATCCGCGAGATCACCGGCACCAAGGCGACCCTCGTCCTCTCCGACGACACCGGCGCCTCGAAGCGGATCGACGACTTCTCGGCGAGCGACGACCGGTGGATGGTCGCGGTCCGCATGGTGTCCGAGGGCGTCGACGTGCCCCGCCTGGCCGTCGGCGTGTACGCCACCACCATCTCGACCCCCCTCTTCTTCGCCCAGGCCGTCGGCCGTTTCGTACGGTCCCGCAGGCGCGGCGAGACGGCGTCCGTGTTCCTGCCGACGGTCCCCGACCTCCTCACCTTCGCCAACGAGATGGAGGTCGAGCGCGACCACGCCCTCGACAAGCCGAAGAAGGAGGGCGAGGAGGACCCGTACGCCGAGTCCGAGAAGGAGATGGAGGAGGCGAACAAGGAGCAGGACGAGGACACCGGCGAGCAGGAGCAGTTCTCCTTCGAGGCGCTGGAGTCCGAGGCCGTCTTCGACCGGGTCCTCTACGACGGCGCCGAGTTCGGCATGCAGGCCCACCCGGGCAGCGCGGAGGAGCAGGACTACCTCGGCATCCCCGGGCTCCTCGAACCCGACCAGGTCCAACTGCTGCTCCAGAAGCGGCAGGCCCGGCAGATCGCCCACAGCCGCAAGAAGCCGGACTCCGAGGCCGACCTCCTGGAGATCCCCGCCGAGCGGCGCCCCGTCGTCTCCCACAAGGAGATGCTGGAACTGCGCAAGCAGCTCAACACCATGGTCGGCGCGTACGTCCACCAGAGCGGCAAGCCGCACGGCGTGATCCACACCGAGCTGCGCCGCGTCTGCGGCGGTCCGCCGAGCGCGGAGGCCACGGCCGGACAGCTCCGGCAGCGCATCGCCAAGGTCCAGGAGTGGGCCACCCGCATGCGGTGACGTCCCCCGGGAACCGGCGTGACGCCCGGGGCGTCCCTGACCGGGGGGACATGGGGAACCGGTTACCTCCGGACACGGCGGTAACCGGAACCCGTGACACCTGCTGCCGCGGTGGTACCGAGGGGGCGTGTGCCGTCGGGCGAGGCGTGCACGGCGGCCTGTGCGCTGCGTACGCGAGCGGTGCACGCCGCGTGGCGCGCGCCCCGCGTTCCGGGACAAACGGAATCACTTCGCACCGGAGGATGCCCGGATTCTGGACGGAGGCTTCCGCTCAGCGGACCGGCTCGCTACTGTCCGGCTACGCACACGCCCCGTGGCAGCGCCGCCGCGGAGCGCAGCCGTGAAGCGACAGCGGCCCGGGAACAGCCCGGGACGCCGGCCGACCGGCGGCCTCTGAAGCGCGTCGCCGACGGGACTCGGTGCCGCATCCGCCGTACGAGGGCCGTCGACCTCACCACTAAGGAGTGGGCGTCGTGACCGCGGAGACCTCCCAGACGCTCGACCGGGGACTGCGGGTCCTCAAGCTGCTCGCCGACACGGATCACGGGCTGACCGTCACCGAGCTCTCGAACAAACTGGGCGTCAACCGGACCGTGGTGTACCGGTTGCTGGCCACTCTGGAGCAGCACGCACTCGTACGCCGTGATCTGGGCGGTCGTGCCCGGGTCGGACTCGGTGTGCTGCGGCTGGGCCGCCAGGTGCATCCGCTGGTCCGGGAGGCCGCGCTGCCCGCGCTGCGGGCGCTGGCCGAGGACATAGGCGCGACGGCGCATCTGACCCTGGTCGACGGGACGGAGGCGCTCGCCGTCGCGGTCGTCGAGCCGACCTGGACGGACTACCACGTCGCCTACCGTGCCGGTTTCCGGCACGCGCTGGACCGGGGGGCCGCGGGTCGCGCGATCCTCTCCGCCCGGCAGGCGCCGGTGGGCGAGCCCGGTTACACGCTCACCCACGGCGAGCTGGAGGCCGGCGCGTGCGGGGCCGCGGCGCCGCTGATCGGGGTGACGGGGGTCGAGGGCAGTGTGGGCGTGGTCATGCTGGCCGACGCCGTGCCGGAGCGGGTCGGCCCGCGCGTGGTCGACGCGGCCCGAGAGGTGGCCGACGCCCTGCGCTGACCGGGCCGGCGGATCCGCAGGGACCGTGGCCGGTGCGGACGATCCGGAGGGGACCGCGGCTCGTGCGGAGACCATCGGGACGTGGCGCGTGCGGAGACTGTCGGACCGTGGCCCGTGCGCGGACCGGCGGGCGGGTACGGGGGATCGGGACCGTACGGGGGGATCGGGACCGTGGGACCTGTGCGGTCGGCGTGCCGGGTGGTGACGTTAGATTGACCCCGTGCTCTCTCGCCTCACGCGCCCCCAGGCCGTCGCCGTCTGCGCCCTTCCCGTCGTGGCCCTGCTCGCCACGGCGGTGTTCGCGCCGCTGCCGTTCTCCCTGGCGCAGCCCGGTCTGACGGCGAACGTCCTCGGCGAGAACAAGGGCGAACCGGTGATCACCATCAGCGGGGCGCCCACCCGCAGGACCAGCGGCCAGCTCCGGATGACCACGATCGAGGCCACCGGCCCGGACGCGAGTGTCTCCCTGGGCGACGTGCTCAGCGCCTGGTTCGCCACGGACAAGGCCGTGATGCCCCGCGACTCGGTCTACCCGAGCGGCGGCAGCGTCAAGGAGATCGAGCAGCACAACGCGAACGAGATGAAGGAGTCCCAGGACAGCGCCACCGAGGCGGCCCTGGGCTACCTGCACGAGAAGGGCGATGTGAAGGTCACGCTCAAGCTCGCCGATGTCGGCGGACCGAGCGCGGGTCTGCTCTTCTCGCTCGGGATCATCGACAAGCTGGACGGCGACGGCAGCGGCGGCGACCTCACGGGCGGCCGGGTCGTCGCGGGTACGGGGACGATCGACGCCGACGGGAAGGTCGGCGCGGTCGGCGGTGTCAGTCTCAAGACCCAGGCGGCCCGCCGCGACGGCGCGACCGTGTTCCTGGTTCCGAAGGCGGAGTGCTCGGACGCGAAGGCGGAGCTGCCGAAGGGGCTCCGGCTGATCCCGGTGACCGACCTCGACGGAGCGGTGAACTCCCTGGTGGCCCTGGAGAAGAACAAGGGCTCGGTCCCGAGCTGCTAGGAACAGCCTCTCGACGGTGACCGCCTCTCGCCGGTGACCGCCGCCCGGCGTGACGGCCTCCCGACGGTGACCGGCGCGCGGTCCCGGCCGGGCGCGCGGTCCGTCAGCAGGCGACGGCGACGGTCGCCTTCGGCGCGGAGGCCAGCCGCAGGCCGACCTCCACGAGCGTCCAGCCGACGCGGGCGCGCAGCCGGCCGGGGTTCTTCGCCTCGGTCGTGAGCCGGTACGCGTCCGCCTCGGCACGCAGGTCGGCGGCGCGCACGTGCTGCAACTGGAGGTGGGTCTCGGGATGCATGGCAGTGTCCTCTCTGTCGGTGTGATCGAGTCGTGCGCGGGGTCCGACCGGGTGGATCAGCCGGAGGCCTGAGGGAAGACGTGCGTGTGGAAGCGCACCTGCTCCGCCTCGGGGTCGTCCTCGGGTCGTTCGAGGGCGCAGTAGCTGTCGAGCAGGTCGTGCATCTTCTTGATGAGCTCCTTGGACTGCGCCGGGGTCAGCCGCATCGTGAAGTCGCTCATGTCCGTGGCGGGGGTCCACTCGTCCCCCCAGTCCTCGCGGGTGCCGAGCCAGGTCGACAGCTCACGGGCGTGCGTGCTCGCGACCTCGTGCAGGAACATGTCGGCCGCTCCGCGCACCGCCGGGTCCGGGTCGCTGAGCAGGTCCTCGCCGAAGTCCAGGCCCTGGTGGACCGCCTGCCACCACCGCTCGCGCCCCTTGCCCCGCTCGGGGGCGTCCTCGACGAAGCCGTGCGCGGCGAGCTGCCGCAGGTGGTAGCTGGTGGCCCCGCTGGACTCGCCCAGCCGCTCGGCGAGCATCGACGCGGTGGCCGGCCCCTTCTGGCGCAGGCTGCTCAGCAGTTCCATGCGCAGAGGGTGGGCGATCCCGCGCAGGGAGCGGGCGTCGAGGCGGCGGTGCTGCGGGGGTTCGGGCGGCAGGGGTGGCTGCGGGGGGAGGGGTGCTTCCGGGGGAAGCGGTGGCTGCTCCGTCATGTGTACAAAGATAGCGTTGCAAAGAAGTCCTTGCAACGGGTTCTTTGTAACTTTGCCGCCGGGTCCCGCCCGCCGACCGAATCCCCGAAGTCGTCGGACCCGTAAGCCTGTTCAGTCCTGCTTCACGAACCCCTCCGACGTCATCCAGTCCAGCGCCACCTCGTGCGGGTCCTGGCCCTGGACGTCCACCTTCGCGTTCAGGTCCTGGGCCACCGTGTTGTTCAGCCTCTTCGTCACCGGCTCGATGACCTCGGCGATCTGCGGATACTTCTTCAGGGCCTTGGTGTTGATCACGGGAGCGGCGTTGTAGTTGGGGAAGAACTTCTTGTCGTCCTTCATCACCACCAGGTTCATCGACTTGATGCGCCCGTCGGTGGTGAACACCTCCCCGTACGTACAACTCCCCTTCTCCACCTGGGTGTAGATGATCCCGGTGTCCATCTGGGTGATGTTCTTCGCGGGAATGTGCATCCCGTACGCCTTCTCCATGCCCGGCAGTCCGTCGGCCCGGTTGGCGAACTCGCTCTCCACGCACAGCGTGACAGCGCTCGGGTCGGATTTCGACAGCGCCGCCACGTCGGACAGCGTGGTCGTGCCGTACTTCTTGAAGTTGGCCTGATTCATGGCGAGCGCGTAGGTGTTGTTGAGGGCGGACGGCGGCAGCCAGGTGACCCCGTTCTTCGGGTCGGCGTCGTGCACGGCCTGCCACTGCTTCTGCGGGTCCGGGATCGGCTCGCTGTTGCCGAGATACGTGATCCACGCGGTGCCCGTGTACTCGTACATGGCGTCCGCGTCACCGTTCTTGATGGCCTCGCGCGCGCCGATCGAGCCCTGGATGCCCGTGCGGTCGATCACCTTCGCGCCCGCCGCCTGGAACGCGATGCCCATGATCGCGCCGAGGATCAACTGCTCCGTGAACTCCTTCGACGCCACCGTGAGGGTCGCGCCCTTCAGCGGCTCGCCCCGTCCGATGGTCCCCGGCTGGACGTTGTCGGTCATGGGGGAGCCGCTGGTCAGCCCGCACGCGGACGCCAGGACGAGGACGGTGGCCAGGGCCGCGTGGGCGCGCGCTCTCCTCATGCCCCCACCTCGAGACCGCGCGGCCGCAGCAGCAGTTCCGCCAGCGACGCCAGCCAGTCGACGAGGAGGGCGAGGGCGACGGTGAGGATGGCGCCCAGGACCAGGACCGGCATGCGCTGGGTGGTGATGCCCGTGGTGATCAGGACACCGAGACCGCCGCCTCCGCCGAACGTGGCCAGCGTCGCCGTGCCCACGTTCAGGACGAGCGCCGTACGGACGCCGGCGAGGATCAGCGGTACGGCCAGCGGCAGTTCGACCCGGGTGAGCACCCCCGGCGGAGACATGCCGATGCCGCGCGCCGCCTCCAGCAGGGTCGGGTCGTTGCCCTTCAGACCGGTGATCGTGTTGGACAGGACGGGCAGGATCGCGTAGATCGTGATGCCGATCAGGGCGGACTTCTCGCCGGTGCCGAGCCAGATCACGAGGAGGGCCAGCAGACCGATCGCCGGGGTCGCCTGCCCCATGTTGGCGACCGTCATCGCGACCGGGGTCAGCTTGCGGAACGCCTTGCGCGTCAGCAGGATCCCCAGCGGGATCGCGATGATCAGCACGAAGAACGTGGAGATCACCGTCAACTGGATGTGCTGCCAGAGGGCTTTGGACACCTGGCCGTTCGACAGCGCGTTCCGGGAGATCGCGTCGAGGTCCGCCTGCTGGAACCAGATCCAGGTGCCCAGCAGCAGGGCGATCAGCACGGCGGGCAGGAAGGTCAGCTTCTGCCAGCTGATCCGCCGCCTCGGGGCCGTGGGAGCCGGGGGCGGCACCTCCCGCTCCGTGCCCTCGCCCTCGCTGTCGTCGCGGAAGGCCACGCCCTTGACCTCGTGTTCGCCCTCGGGACGCCGATCGGTGGGCGGTGTGCTCACGCCTTCGCCTCCCCGCCGTCGACACCCTCCTGCTCGAACTGGGTCTGATGGGCGCGCGCCTCCTCCAGCTCGTGCTGGTGCTCCATGGCCTCCAGCCGGTCGGCCTCCAGGAGTTCGTGCACGGAGTTCATCAGGGTCTCCATGTCGACCACCCCGGTGTACTCGCCGCGCCGCCCGGTCACCGGGACCCGGCCGGAGTTGTCCGTGAGCACCGCCTCCAGGGCGTCGCGCAGGGTGGCGTCCCTGGTCACCGTGTCGTGGATCAGCGTGCCCGCCCGCGCGAGCGAGCCCTTGGCCCGCATCAGATCGCCGCGCCGCAGCCACTTGTAGGGGCGGCCCCGCTTGTCGAGCAGCAGGATCTCGTTCGTACCGCTGGAGCGCAGCTTGCCGAAGATCTCCTGGAGCGGATCGTCCACGGTGACCGTCGGACAGCCGCTGATCTCGACATCCCGTACGCGGCTGAGATTGAGCCGCTTCAACGCGGCGCCCGCGCCCACGAACCCCGACACGAAGTCGTCGGCCGGGTTGGTGAGGATCGCCTCGGGGGTGTCGAACTGCGCGATGTGCGAGTGCTCGCGCAGCACCGCGATCCGGTCGCCCAGCTTGATGGCCTCGTCGAAGTCGTGCGTCACGAACACGATCGTCTTGTGCAGCTCGTACTGGAGCCGGATCAGCTCGTCCTGGAGGTGGTCGCGGGTGATGGGGTCCACCGCCCCGAACGGCTCGTCCATGAGCAGGACGGGCGGGTCGGCCGCCAGGGCCCGCGCCACACCGACGCGCTGCTGCTGGCCGCCGGAGAGCTGGCGCGGATAGCGGCCCTGGAACTCGCCGGGGTCCAGCCCCACCAGGTCCAGCATCTCCTCGACCCGCGCCTTGATCCGCGCCTTCGGCCAGCCCACCATCCTCGGTACGAGCGCGATGTTCTGGGCGACCGTCATGTGCGGGAAGAGCCCGGACGACTGGATCGCGTACCCGACCTTGCGGCGCAGCTTCACCGGGTCCATGTCGGTGACGTCCTCGCCGCCGATCCGGATGCGGCCGCCGCTCGGCTCGATCAGCCGGTTGATCATCTTCAGGGTGGTCGACTTGCCGCAGCCGGACGGGCCGACGAAGACGACGAGCTCACCCGCCTTGATCTCCATGTTGACGCTGTCGACGGCCGCGTCCCTGCTGCCCGGGTAGCGCTTGGTGAGGTTCTCCAGCTCGATCGTGGCACCCGTGGTGGACGACGTGCCCCCGCCGTCCCCGTCCGCGCCGCTCCCGTCGCGCGCGCCGCCCGTCGCACCGGTGGGACCCTCGGCGTCCGCGGGGCCTTCGGCGGTCTCCGCTGTCTCAGGCACGGATCCCCCTCGGAATGGTCAGCCGGCCCAGCAGGACGTAGGCCGCGTCGAAGAGCAGCGCCAGGATGATGATCCCGACCGTGCCCGCGAGTACCTGGTTGAGCGCGTTCTTGCTGCCCAGCGAGCTGATGCCGCGGAAGATCTCGTTGCCGAGGCCGGGCCCGGAGGCGTAAGCGGCGATGGCCGCGATGCCCATCAGCATCTGGGTGGAGATCCGGATGCCGGTCAGGATCGGCGGCCAGGCCAGCGGCAGTTCGACCCGCATCAGGCGGGTCGTCCGCGACATGCCGATACCCCGGGCCGCGTCCACCAGGGAGGGATCGACGCCGCGCAGACCGACGATCGAGTTGCGCACGATCGGCAGCAGCCCGTACAGCGTCAGGGCGATCACCGTCGGCGGGACGCCCAGGCCCACGATCGGGATCAGCAGACCGATCATCGCCAGCGAGGGGATCGTGAGGATCGCGGAGGTCGTCGTGGTGGCGAGGTTGCCCGCCCAGTCGCTGCGATAGGTGACGACACCGATCAGCACGCCGATGACGGTCGCCACGACCATGCACTGGAAGACCGCGCTGGCGTGTTGGTAGGCGTCGGTGAGGAGCTGTTCGTGGCGGCTGCTCAGGTACTGCCAGAAGGTCACCCCGGATCACCTCGCTCCTCGGTTCAGCGCTCGGTCGCCGCCTGCTCCACGAGCGGGATGATCCGCAGTGGGACCGGGTTCTCCATGACGATCGCCGTGGAGGCCCGGACGATGCCATCAAAACCGACAACCCGGTCGATCACACGTTGGAGATCGGCGTTGGAGCGGGCCACCAGCCGGCACAGCATGTCCCCGCTGCCGGTCGTCGTGTGCAGCTCCAGCACCTCGGGCACGGTCGTCAAGTGGGCCCGTACGTCCGCGCCTTGTCCCTGCCGGATCTGGAGCGTGGCGAACGCCGTGACCGGATAGCCGAGCGCGGCCGGGTCGACCTGAGGACCGAAACCCCGGATGACTCCGTTCGACTGAAGACGGTCCAGCCGGGCCTGCACCGTCCCCCGCGCGACCCCCAGCCGCCGGGACATCTCCAGGACGCCGATGCGCGGCTCCTCGGCCAGCAGCACGAGCAGCCGCCCGTCCAGATGATCGATCGCCATGGGTGCCTCCGAGATGGTCATGATGTACAGAAAGCCCGACGGTACGGACCCTTCACTGAACATATTGCTCAGCCGACAGGCGAACTATTGCGCACCTTGCGGAACGGAGAGAGCCTGCGGCCATGACGCAGACCACACACGACACTCCCGACACCGCCCGGCAGGCCGATCCCTTCCCGGTCAAGGGAATGGACGCGGTCGTCTTCGCCGTCGGCAACGCCAAGCAGGCCGCCCACTACTACTCCACGGCCTTCGGCATGCGGCTCGTCGCGTACTCCGGACCGGAGAACGGCAGCCGCGAGACGGCGTCGTACGTCCTCGAGAACGGCTCGGCGCGCTTCGTGTTCACCTCGGTGATCAAGCCCGCCACCACCTGGGGCCACTTCCTGGCCGAACACGTGGCGGAACACGGCGACGGCGTCGTCGACCTCGCCATCGAGGTCCCGGACGCGCGCGCCGCCCACGCGTACGCCGTCGAGCACGGCGCCCGCTCGATCGCCGAGCCGTACGAGATGAAGGACGAGAACGGCACGGTCGTCCTCGCCGCCATCGCCACGTACGGCAAGACCCGCCACACGCTCGTCGAGCGCCGCGGCTACGACGGCCCCTACCTGCCCGGGTACGTGGCCGCCGCGCCGATCGTCGAGCCGCCCGCCAAGCGCACCTTCCAGGCCATCGACCACTGCGTCGGCAACGTCGAGCTCGGCCGGATGAACGAATGGGTCGCCTTCTACAACAAGGTCATGGGCTTCACGAACATGAAGGAGTTCGTGGGCGACGACATCGCGACCGAGTACAGCGCCCTGATGTCGAAGGTCGTCGCCGACGGCACGCTCAAGGTCAAGTTCCCGATCAACGAGCCCGCCATCGCCAAGAAGAAGTCCCAGATCGACGAGTACCTGGAGTTCTACGGCGGTGCCGGTGTCCAGCACATCGCGCTGAACACGAACGACATCGTCGCGACCGTGCGGGCCATGCGCGCGGCCGGTGTCCAGTTCCTCGACACCCCGGACTCGTACTACGACACGCTCGGCGAGTGGGCCGGCGACACCCGCGTCCCCGTCGACACCCTGCGCGAGCTGAAGATCCTCGTCGACCGCGACGAGGACGGCTACCTGCTCCAGATCTTCACCAAGCCGGTCCAGGACCGTCCGACCGTCTTCTTCGAGATGATCGAGCGGCACGGCTCGATGGGCTTCGGCAAGGGCAACTTCAAGGCCCTGTTCGAGGCGATCGAGCGCGAGCAGGAGAAGCGCGGCAACCTCTGATCCGTGGAACCGGCCCTTCCTGAGGGCCGCCCGGACCCCGCCCGCCCGGCGAACGCCCGAATCGGCGCCCGCCGGGCAGGTTTTTTTTCCTGCCTTTCGCCCGGCTGCCACGGGTGTCCGGCTGCCGGTGTCCGGCCGCCCGGTGTCCGGGCATCCGGCCGTCCTGCGTCCGCCGGACGCAGGACGGCCTGGGCGGCGGTGCCTGGGCGGCGGTGCCTGGGCGGCGGTGCCGGGACGGCCGGGCAGCGGCGCCCGGGTGGGGTTCCGGGTTCCGGTCCGGTGTCAGCGTGCGGCGGGCGCTCCCGGGGCGGCCTGCGGGGCGGGCTGCTCCTCGTCCGCCGTCTCTCCCGACTCCTCCGGCGGGCCCCCGGCCGGCGGCTCGCCCAGCGCCGTCAGAGCCTCCCGGGCCGCCGGTGCCAGCAGCGGCGAGAAGTACGGATTGATCCGCAACGCCTCGGTGAGGTGCCGGCGGGCCGGACCGGACAGCCCCAGATCACGCTCGATCTGCCCGCGGTGGTACGCGTACAGCGCGCTGCGCACCCCGCCCCCGTGCTCCGTGTCCATGGCCCGCACGGCGAAGCCGAGCGCCTCCTCGTCGCTCCCGGCGCGGTGCAGCGCCCAGCCCAGCGCGTCCGCCACCGCGATGGCCGGCTGCCGCCGCCACTCGGCGCGCAGTTCCCGCACCGCGGCCTGCGGGTCGCCGTGGTCCGCCTCGAAGAGCCCGAGGACCGGTTGGTCGTCCACGCCCGCGGCGCCGTCCCGCCGCGCCAGGTCCCGCAGCAGGTCGTACTGCGTGCGCGCCTCCGCGCCGCGCCCGAGCTGGTCGTACAGCTCGCCCAGCTCCAGCGCGTACCGCGGCACGGGCCGCCCCGCGAGCGCCGCCCGGTACGCGCGCAGCGCCTCCGACGTGCGCCCCAGCGCCGCCAGCGCACGCCCCTGCCCGGCCAGCGCCTCGTAGGCGTGGGCGTCGGTGCGCACCGCGGCCCGGTAGTGGTCCAGGGACTCCTGGCGGTCCCCGCGTTCCCAGGCGAGGTCCCCGGCCTGCGTGAGGAAGGCCGCCTGCTCGGGCCCGGTGGCCGCACCCGCCGCCGCGTCCGAGATCGCTGCCGCCGCGTCCTCGCGCCGGCCGCGGTCCCGGTACACCCGCGCGGCGACGGCCTGGGCCGCCGGCCCGGACCGCAGCGCGAGCAGCTTGTCGAGGGCCCCGTCCACGGCCTTGTGGTCCCCGAGCCCGGAGTACGCGTCGATGAGCGCCGGATACGTGGTCCACCGCCTCGGCGCCAGCTCCGCCGCCGACTCGCCCCACTGGCGCGCGGCCCGGAAGTCGCCCCGCGCGTCCGCGAGGGACGCGAGTCCCTCCAGCGCCGCCACGTTGTCCTCGGGCCGCAGGTGCAGCGACGTGCGCAGCGCCTTCTCGGCCTTCGGGTAGGAGACGGCCGCCGCCGTCCGCCGCGCCCGCTCCGTGTACGCGGCGCCCAGCACCGCCCACGACACGTCGTCGCGCGGACGGGCCCGCACCCGGGCCTCACGGTCGTGGATGAGCGCGGTGAGATCGGGCAGCGCCGCGGGCACCCCGGCACCCACCGCGCTCACCGCCCGCGCCACCGGACCCGGGGCGGGCCGCGGCGCCTCGCGCCCGTCCAGGGAGGGCAGCAGCACCAGCACCCCGCCGAGCACGGCACAGCCGGCCACCCCCGCGAGCAGCGCGCGCCGGGTGAACGGGGACCGGCGCGGACCGCAGGGCCCGGGGGAGGACGCGGCGGAGGCCTCCGGGGACCGCTCGCCGACGGGCTCCCCGGACCGCGGTCCGGCGGGCACCGCGCGCCCGGACCCGGCGGGCACCGGCTGTCGCTCTTCGATCTCCATGCGGTTCACTGTGCGTCAATACGAAGACCGCACCCCGGCATGCGAAGCCTCCCGCGAATGGGGTTCACACCGATGGCCCCGGGTGCGACCCTGTGATCATGAGCCGTATCGAAGCCCCGCGCGATGAGGACACGACGGCGACCGGCGGCCTCCTCGACCGTCTGCTGAGCGGTCTGCCGGCCGAGGCCGTGCTCACCGACCCGGACGTCACGGCCTCCTACGCCAACGACATGGCGAGCTTCTGCGAGGCGGGCACGCCCGCCGTGGTCGTCCTGCCGCGCACGGTCGAGCAGGTCCAGCACGTCATGCGCGTCGCGACCGAACTGCGCGTCCCCGTCGTCCCGCAGGGCGCCCGCACCGGCCTGTCCGGAGCGGCCAACGCCACCGACGGCTGCGTGGTGCTCTCCCTGGTGAAGATGGACCGCATCCTGGAGATCAGCCCGGTCGACCGCATCGCCGTCGTCGAACCCGGTGTCGTCAACGCCACCCTCTCCCGCGCCGTCGGCGAACACGGCCTGTACTACCCGCCGGACCCGTCGAGCTGGGAGACCTGCACCATCGGCGGCAACATCGGCACAGCATCCGGCGGCCTGTGCTGCGTGAAGTACGGGGTGACGGCCGAGTACGTCCTCGGCCTGGACGTCGTCCTCGCCGACGGACGGCTGATGTCCACCGGCCGCAGGACCGCCAAGGGCGTCGCCGGGTACGACCTCACCCGCCTGTTCGTGGGCTCCGAGGGCTCGCTCGGCATCGTCGTACGGGCCGTCCTCGCGTTGAAGCCGCAGCCGCCCCGACAGCTCGTCCTGGCCGCCGAGTTCGGGTCGGCGCGGGCCGCCTGCGACGCCGTCTGCAGGATCATGGAGGGCGGCCACGTCCCGTCCCTGCTCGAACTGATGGACCGTACGACCGTCAAGGCCGTCAACGACCTCGCGCACATGGGCCTCCCGGAGACCACCGAGGCGCTGCTGCTCGCCGCCTTCGACACCCACGACCCGGCGGCCGACCTTGCCCTGGTGGGCGCCCTCTGCGAGGCCGCCGGAGCGACCCAGGTGGTGCCCGCCGAGGACGCTGCCGAGTCCGAACTCCTGCTCCAGGCGCGGCGGTTGTCGCTCACCGCGCTCGAAGCGGTCAAGGGCACCACGATGATCGACGACGTGTGCGTGCCGCGCTCCCGGCTCGGCGACATGCTCGACGGCATCGAACGCGTCGCCGAGAAGTACGCCCTGACCATCGGCGTCTGCGCCCACGCGGGCGACGGCAACACGCACCCCACCGTCTGCTTCGACGCGACCGATCCCGACGAGTCCCGGCGCGCCCGCGAGTCCTTCGACGAGATCATGGCCCTCGGGCTGGAGCTCGGCGGCACGATCACCGGCGAGCACGGCGTGGGTGTGCTGAAGAAGGAGTGGCTGGCCCGCGAGATCGGTCCGGTGGGCGTGGAGATGCAGCGCGCGATCAAGACGGCGTTCGACCCGCTGGGCCTGCTCAACCCGGGCAAGCTGTTCTGACATCCGGGACCGGCCGTCCGCCGGCCCGTCACCGCCGCGCACCGTCGTCCGTCGCCCCGGTGGACCGGGTTTCGTCCGCCGGGCCGTCAGGACGGGTCTTCCTCACCCGACTCGTCCGACGGCCAGGGGTCGCGCAGCCACAGATCGTCCGGGGACGGCCCTCCCGTCGGGTCGAGCGAGGCCGAGAGCCTGGGGGAGGGCGCGAGCAGCTCGGCCAGACCGGCGTCCAGGCCGAGCTGCCCGGCCTCCGTGCCCGGGGGAACCGCCCTGAGCGTGCGCTCCAGCCAGGCGGTGATCTGCGCGGCGGGCGCTTCGAGCAGCGCGTCGCCGTCCGGCGAGCTCAGCGCCATCAGGACGACGCTCCGGCCGCCGACCTTGGTGGGCCACACCCGCACGTCGCCGTGACCGCACGGCCGGAACACCCCCTCGACCAGCAGTTCACGGGCGAATGTCCAGTTGACGGGATGATCGGAGCCGATGTGGAAGGTGATGCGCACGGCGTACGGGTCGTCGGCGCGGTAACTCAGGCGCGCCGGCACCGGGATGCTGTGTTCCGGCGACAGGACGAGATGAAGCTCGAGCTCGCGTTCCACCACGGTGTGCATGTCGATGCCCTCCCTTTCGTCGTACGGGCTCCTGCGGACGGGCCCGTACGAGTGGAGAGCGCCTGGCGCCGCGACCATTACGCGGGTTCGGAGAAAACTTTCGGGCCGGCTTCGGCCCCTGTCCGGGCACACCGTCCACAGCCTCGGGGGCCCGGCCGCGGGATGGGGCGGAACCTCGCCCTAAAGGAGTGGGTACGGCGGGACCGGCCGTGACGCGTGCGCCGGTCTGGTAGATGTGGACGTCCCACACGACCCCCGAGCAGATACGGGACGACGGACATGAGCGCCCCAACCCCGGCCCCCGGTGACGACAGGCCCCGCGAAGGGTATTACCCGGACCCCTCCATCCCTGGATACGTCCGGTACTGGAACGGCGCCGCCTGGGTGCCGGGCACGAGCCGCCCGGCGCCGTCGGGCGGCGAGGCGCTTTCCCCGCCGGCGGCCGCGCGTCCCGCGCAGGTGCCCGCTCCGGCGTCGTCGCCCGAATTCTCCGCCGCGCGCGGGCAGTCGGGCGCTCCCGCGGTGGAGGAGACGGGCCCGCACTTCTTCGACGAGGACCCGGAGCCGCCCTCCCCGGCTCCCGCCGAGCCGCACGGCTCCGTCCCCGCCGAGCCGCACGGCTCCGTCCCTGCCGAGCCCCACGGTGCCGTCCCCGAACAGCCCCACGGCGTCGGCACCGGCGAGGGCCGTCGCGCCGCCTCCGCCGAGTCCCAGCACGGCAGTCGGCCCGAGCCGGCCGCCTCGTGGGGTGCCGACCGCTCGCAGCAGTCCGGCTTCGGCGGCGGCCAGGACCGCCGGGTGTCCTGGGGCGCGCCGAAGCCGTCCGGCGCGCGCGACCCGCGCTCCGCGGGGTTCACCGACGCGGTGAGCGGGCCCGACGGGGCGTCGGCCCGTACGGACGGCACGACGACGATTCCGCCCGCCGACTCCGGCGCCGCCACGCGGACTCCGGCGTCCCCGAGCCCGGTGGTCTTCCGCCGTCCCACCGGTCCGGTGCCGTCCACGGGGCCGGAGGGCGAGCCGGGCGCGGGCGGTACGAGCCGTACGGGCTCGGCGAGTTCGGGCGGAGCCGTCGCGGACCCCGTGCCCGCCGCGGGCGACACGGCCTACCGTGCGCCCTCCCCGCGTACGGAGCGGCAGGACGGGGGCACGCCACCGCCGAGTGCGCCGGGTGTGCCCACCGGTTCCGGCCCGGCGGCCGCGTCGGGCGCCTCCAGCACCCCTGCCGGAGCAGGGCAGTTCCCGGCGGCCGCCGGCTCCGGGCCGGCCACCGCGCCTGCCGGGTCAGCCGGGTCGGCCGCGCCTGCGGGGTTCGGCCCGCCTGTCGGGTCGGCTCCCTCCAGCGCCCCCGCCGGGGCAGGGTCCTTCGCGGCGCCCGCGGGCTCGGGGCAGGCCCATGCGGCCGCCGCATCGGCCGGGTCCGCCCCGTCCGGCGCCCCTGCCGGTGCGGGGCCGTTCGCCGCTCCCGCCGGGTCCGGCACCTCCAGTGCCCCCGCCGGGGCAGGGCAGTTCCCGGCGGCCGCCGGCTCCGGGCCGGCCGCGGGGGCCGCCGCGTCCGGCGCAGCAACCGCCCCCGCCGGGTCGGCCGGGGCGGGCACACCCGCCGCGCTCGCCCCCGCGGCGGGCACGACGGCCGCGTCCGGCACGTCCGCGGCGCCCGGAGGCGGCTTCGGCCCGGGCACCCCGGGTGCCGTCGCCCCCGGCGCCGGGCAGGTCGCCTCAGGTCCCGGCGTGCCGCAACAGCCGGTCGGGGCCACCCCCATGGCCTCCGGGGCCGGCGGAGGACAGCCCTCCTGGGCCCAGCAGGTGCATCAGCTCGCGGGCGACCCGGCCGACGAGGGGCAGCGGGTCGCGCCGTGGAAGCCCCCGGTCGACGACGTGTTCCAGGCGGCCGCCCGGCGCCAGGCGGCGGCCCGCCCGGCCGGTCTCGGCCGACGGCTGGCCGCACGGCTGCTGGACACCCTCGTCATCGCCGGTGTCACCGCGGCGGCAGCCGTCCCGCTGGGCACCAGAGCGGCCGACCACATCGACGAGAAGATCGACGCGGCCAAGCTGTCCGGCGAGAAGGTCACCGTCTGGCTCCTCGACGCCACGACCGCCTCCTGCCTCGGCGCCGTCCTCGCCGTCCTGCTCGTCTTCGGTGTCCTCTACGAGGTCCTGCCCACCGCGAAATGGGGCCGCACCCTCGGCAAGAAGCTGTGCGGCATCGAGGTGCGCGACATAGAGGGTCACGAACCGCCCACCTTCGGCAGGGCACTTGGCCGCTGGCTCGTCCTCAGCGTGCCGTCCCTGCTGGTCGTCGGTCTCGTGGGCGTCGTGTGGGGTCTGTTCGACAAGCCCTGGAGCCAGTGCTGGCACGACAAGGCGGCGCACACGTTCGTGGCGGGTCCGGCCCGGTAAACCCGTCCCCCGGACGGCCCTTCGCCGGATGCGGAGCCGGGGGGTTCGCGGTCGACTCGGGCCATGAGCAGCGAACCGCCGCCCCCGGACTCCGGCCGGCCACCGGACGAGGACCCGTTCAAGAAGCAGCCCCCGCCCGGTGAGGGCACGGGCTCCCCGTACGACCCGCCGCCTCCCGGCGACCGGACCCCGCCGTACGGCAGCGAGCCGCCCCCGTACGGCGGCGGTGGTCCCTACGGCGAGGGCGGCGGCCCGTACCCGGGAGGCGGCGGCCCGTACCCCGGAGGGGGTCCGCACCCGGGCGGCGCCGACCCCTACGGAGGCGGCGGCCCCTACGGCGGCGACCCGCTGGCCGGCATGCCGCCGCTCGCGGACAGCGGGAAGCGGGTGCTGGCCAGGATCCTGGACATGATCCTGGTGGGCGTCGTGGTGTGGCTGCTGTCCTGGGCGTTCGGGGTCACCGAGTACGACGTGGACTCGAACAAGATCGAGTACAGCAAGTCGCTCGGGCAGTCCCTGGTGGCCGCGGTGCTCTACGTGTCGTACGACACCGTGATGATCAGCAGGACGGGCCAGACCCTCGGCAAGCGGCTGTTCAACCACCGGGTCGCCAACCTCGACAACGGCTCCACGCCCTCCGTGCAGACCTCCCTGGTCCGCGCCCTGGTGCTGTGGATCCCGTTCGCGTTCTGCTGCGCCTGCATCTGGACGGCGATCGCGGGCGGCTGGAGCTTCTTCGACAAGCCCTACAAGCAGGGCCTGCACGACAAGGCGGCCAAGACGGTGGTGGTCGACACGGGCTGAGGCCCCTCGGCGACATCGCGGCACCGGGCGGCCGGGCGAAGGGCCGGCGAGGAGCCGGGCGACGCGCGGCGCGGCGGGAGTACACACCGGAACGGCGGGCCCGTGGTCGACGGGCCCGCCGTTCCGGTGTGAGCTCGCGGCGTCCGGGGTGCCGGCGCGTACGCGGTCTCAGGGCCCCGCGGGTTCGCGCACGGGCTCGGGCGCGGAGGACGCGGAGGCGGACACGGACGCCGTCTCGCGCTGCGCCGGTACTCGCTCGTGGACGACGGCCGAGGCGGCGGGCGCCGGCTTCGGCAGCGGGACCGTCATGGCCACCAGCAGTCCGAGAGCGAGCGCCGAGAGGGTGATCAGCACGATCCCCAGGCTCGAACTCGTCTGTGACAGCAGCAGCATGGCGAGGGTCGAGAAGATCACGGTGCAGGAACCGTAGGCGAGCTGTGCGGCGGTCGGACGAGGCATGGCAATCGTGTCCTCGGATGGGGGTTCTCCCCCCGGTGCCTCTCGCGATGGGGGAGGGTGCGGATAGATGTCGGGGGTGGGACAACGGTGTCGACGTGGCTGTCCGCCGGCTTCCGACGGCCGCCAATCGACTCTATTCGCCTGCATGCCCGAGGGGAACGTCCGGTAAGCGTGACCTTACCCACGGTGCCGGTGCACAGGGGGCGCACGGATTCATCGCGTCCTCCAAGTGGGCCGGAAAGCGCGCCCGTTGGGGGCGTTCGAGGCCGTCCGGATACCGAACGGGGGCTCCGCATAATGCACTTGCCAGGTTCAAGTCAAGATCTGTTTTTTCTTTGGTAACTCCGGTCAAATGTCGTCACTTGAATCGCGTAGCGCGCGCGGACCTCCATGACCCGGAACCCCCTCCGCGCGAACGTGCGCGGGGGAGGACATCAAGTGACCAACAGACCATGGACGTTCAGAGCGGCCGCGGTGGGAGTGGCCCTCGCGGCGGCCACCGCCACGTTCTCTACGTACGCCGTGGCGCAGGCCGACTCGGCCGCCGCGTCACCGGTCGTGGACCGCCACGACCCCCAGCCGGTCAAGAACACGGTCGACCACGACCTCGACGGCCCGCTGAGCAAGACCCAGGACGCCCAGCGCCAGGAGGCGCTGAACCAGGTGATATCCGGCGACGCCAAGGTGCAGAAGCGCAACGGCTCGCAGGTCGTCCAGCTCAAGAGCAAGAAGGGCGACAGCAAGTACGTCGAGCTCGGCCGGGAGAAGACCGACAAGATCTTCACGATCCTGGTGGAGTTCGGCGACAAGACGGACCCCAAGTTCGGCGGCACCGCCGGACCCGGGCACAACCAGATCGCCGCGCCGGACCGTGCGAAGGACAACAGCACGGCCTGGCAGGCGGACTACAACCAGAAGCACTTCCAGAACCTCTACTTCGGCACCGGCAAGAACGTCGAGTCGATGAAGAAGTTCTACGAGACGCAGTCCTCGGGCCGCTACTCGGTGGACGGCGAAGTCGCCGACTGGGTCAAGGTGCCCTACAACGAGGCCCGTTACGGCAACAACGCCTGCGGCAGCACGAACTGCCCGAGCGTGTGGAACGTCGTCAGCGACGGCGTCACCGCCTGGGTCGCGCAGCAGAAGGCGGCCGGCAAGACCGACGCGGCCATCAAGGCGGACCTGGCGCAGTTCGACCAGTGGGACCGCTACGACTACGACGGCGACGGCAACTTCAACGAGCCCGACGGTTACATCGACCACTTCCAGATCGTGCACGCCGGTGAGGACGAGTCCGCCGGTGGCGGCGTCCAGGGCAAGGACGCGATCTGGGCCCACCGCTGGTACGCCTTCGGCACCGACGCGGGTGCCACGGGTCCCGCGGACAACAAGCTCGGCGGCGCCCAGATCGGTGACACCGGCATCTGGGTCGGCGACTACACCATCCAGCCGGAGAACGGCGGACTCGGCGTTTTCGCCCACGAGTACGGCCACGACCTCGGTCTGCCGGACCACTACGACACCGCCGGCGGCGACAACTCCACCGGTTTCTGGACCCTGATGTCCTCGGGTTCCTGGCTCGGCACCGGCAAGCAGTCCATCGGTGACCTCCCCGGCGACTTCAACGCCTGGGACAAGCTGCAGCTCGGCTGGCTGAACTACGACACCGCCAAGGCCGGCAAGCAGTCCACGCACAAGCTGGGCGTCGCCGAGTACAACACCTTCGACAAGCAGGCGCTCGTCGTCTCGCTGCCGGAGAAGGCGGTCACGACCACGGTCGTCAACCCCGCCCAGGGCTCGTCCCAGTGGTGGAGCGGCAGCGGTGACAACCTGAAGAACACGCTGACCCGGTCCGTGGATCTCACGGGCAAGTCGTCGGCGAAGCTGACCCTCGACGGCTGGTACGACATCGAGGCGAACTACGACTACCTCTACACCGAGGCCTCGACCGACGGCGGCGCCAACTGGACCGCCCTGGACGGCACGGTGGACGGCGCCGCCATCCCGCGCGACGGCAGCGACAAGCCCGCCCTCACCGGCACGGTCGACGCGTACAAGAAGCTCGTCTACCCGCTCGACGCCTACGCGGGCAAGAAGATCGACCTCCGCTTCCGCTACCAGAGCGACGGCGGCGTGGCCCTCAAGGGCTTCGCGGCCGACGAGATCAGCGTCACCGCCGACGGCACCGCGCTCTTCTCGGACAACGCCGAGACGGCGGACGCCGCTTGGACCGCCGCCGGCTTCTCCCGCATCGGCGCCTCGTTCACCAAGAACTACGCGCAGTACTACCTCGCGGAGAACCGTCAGTACGTGTCGTACGACAAGACCCTCAAGGTCGGCCCGTACAACTTCGGCTTCTCGACGACCCGTCCGGACTGGGTGGAGCACTACCCGTACCAGACCGGCCTGTTGATCTGGAAGTGGGACACCTCGCAGGCGGACAACAACACCAGCCAGCACCCGGGTGTCGGCCTCGCGCTTCCGGTCGACTCGCACCCGAAGGCGCTGTGGTGGGACAACGGCACGCTGATGCGCAACCGCATCCAGGCCTACGACTCGCCGTTCAGCCTGTACCGCACGGGCGGGATCACGCTGCACAGCGCGGACGTCGCCACGAAGATTCCGTCGTCGAAGGGGGTGTCGGTCTTCAACGACCACACCAGCGACTACTACGACAACCGGAACCCGACCGGCGGTGTCAAGGTCACTGACACCAACACCAAGATCGAGATCGTCAAGCAGGCCAAGGATGGCTCGACGATCTCCCTCAAGGTCGGCCCCGCGGTGAAGTAACAGCATTTCTGCAGGTCAGAAGCGTATCGGCGGCAACCCCTGGCGGGTTGCCGCCGATCGTGTTTAGGTGCCTCCTGTGCCTGGCTTATTGACACCGACATCGACATCGACTCGCACGGGGGTGTGACCGCATGGCCGCAGGAGGCTTCTGCAGACTGCCGAACGGCAGCGTCGTCGTGGCGCTGAACCTGCCCAGCCCGGCAGGTCCGGCGGGCGGCTGCGTGCGCTTCCTGGTCGTCGCGCCGAACCGCGCCCGTGCCCTGACCAGGCTCCGCAACCTGGGGCTGCGTGCCGTCTACCTCCGGGGCAACGCGGCCCCGCCGACCCCCGACGAGATCACCGCGGTCCTGCACCACCCCGACGGGCTCATATGGCGCACGGCCCCCGAGACCGGCTGCACGGAGCTCACCCAAGAGCTGTGGCACCCGGTCAGAACCCTGCTCAGACGCCCGGCACCCCAGCCCTGACCTGCACGGACGCGCCCTGGGTCGCGTCCGCGACCTAGACCACCGGCTTGCCCGTGAGCTCGATCCCGGCGGCGCCCATCTCCTCCAGCGCCCGCTGCGTCGTCTCCTCCGCCACGCCGGCCGTCAGGTCCAGCAGGACGGTCGTACGGAAGCCCTGCCGCGCCGCGTCCAGCGCGGTGGCCTTCACGCAGTGGTCGGTCGCGATGCCGACCACGTCCACCTCGCCGATCCCGCGGGCGCGCAGCCAGTCGCCCAGCGGCAGCCCGTTCTCGTCGGCGCCCTCGAAGCCGCTGTACGCCGCCGCGTAGGCGCCCTTGTCGAAGACCGCGTCGATCGCGCCGGAGGCGACGGCCGGGGCGAAGTTGGGGTGGAAGCCCACCCCCTCGGTGCCGGCCACGCAGTGCGCGGGCCAGGAGTGCACGTAGTCGGGGTTGTCGGCGAAGTGGCCCCCGGGAGCGATGTGCAGGTCGCGGGTGGCGACCACGTGCCGGTAGCCGGCGGGGGCCTGCCCGATCAGCTCCGTGACGGCGGCGGCCACGTCGGCGCCCCCGGCCACGGCGAGGCTGCCTCCCTCGCAGAAGTCGTTCTGCACGTCTACGACGATCAAGGCGCGGCGCATGGGCTGTGTCCTTCGGCTATGGGGGCGGCAGACAAGGGTGCGGGCCCGGCCGTTGAACTTCCGAGCCTAGAGAGTTCCGGGGTGGTGCGGGAAGGGGGCGTTCGGCTTCTGCGGCCCGCGCGGGCACACTGCCGTTGCATTCCCGCTCACCGAGGGTTCATGCGCGGTGTCACCCCGGTAACGGCCGCACCACCCGTCACCGGCGTCTCAGACGTATTCGGTGGGGATCACCGGCTCGCCGCGGGAGAGCTGGGTCGCCGACAGCGGCAGCCTGGCGCGGGCCGCCGCGTGCCGGTCGCGTACGACGTCGAGCGGCTCGCGGGACAGGATCTGTCCGCCCTTGACCAACTGGACCAGGAGCTGCCGGTCGGCCAGCTCGGCGGGCACCGGCCCGACGCCGATCACCTCGGCTTCGGCGACCCCCTGCCCGTCCACGCGCCGCGCGGCCCACTTGCGGCCGCCGATGGACGTCTTGCCGCCCGTGGACTTCTTGGCCACCGGCTCCAGCGGCGCCTCCGGGTCGGCCGACTCGGCGCGGGCGACGAGCTTGTAGACCATCGAGCACGTCGGATGGCCGGATCCCGTCACGAGCTGGGTGCCGACGCCGTACGCGTCCACGGGTGCCGCCGCGAGCGAGGCGATGGCGTACTCGTCGAGGTCGGAGGTCACGACGATCTTCGTGTCCGTCGCGCCCAGCTCGTCGAGCTGGCGGCGCACCCGGTGGGCGACGAGCAGCAGGTCACCGGAGTCGATGCGCACCGCGCCGAGTCCGGTCCCGGCGACCTCGACGGCCGTGCGGACGGCCTCGGCGACGTCGTAGGTGTCCACGAGCAGTGTGGTGCCGCGGCCCAGCGAGTCCACCTGGGCCCGGAAGGCGTCGCGCTCGTGGTCGTGCAGCAGGGTGAAGGCGTGCGCGGACGTGCCCACGGTCGGGATGCCGTAGCGGAAACCGGCGGCCAGGTCGGAGGTGCTGGTGAACCCGCCGACGTACGCGGCGCGCGAGGCGGCCACCGCGGCCAGCTCGTGGGTGCGCCGGGCGCCCATCTCGATCAGCGGGCGGGTTCCGGCCGCGGAGGACATGCGGGAGGCGGCCGCCGCGATGGCGGAGTCGTGGTTGAGGATCGAGAGGATCACCGTCTCCAGGAGCACGCACTCCGCGAAGCTGCCCTCGACCCGCAGGACGGGCGAGCCCGGGAAGTACACCTCACCCTCCGGGTAGCCCCAGATGTCCCCGCCGAAGCGGTAGGAGGCGAGCCACTCCAGGGTCGGCTCGTCCACGATCCCGCGCTCGCGCAGGAAGCCGATGACGTCCGGGTCGAACCGGAAGTTCTCGACGGCGTCCAGGACGCGTCCGGTGCCCGCGAGGACTCCGTAGCGCCGGCCTTCCGGCAGCCGGCGGGTGAAGACCTCGAAGACCGAGCGCCGCTCGGCGGTCCCGGCCGCGAGCGCCGCCTGCAGCATCGTCAGCTCGTACTGGTCAGTGAAGAGCGCCGTAGAGGGAACATCCACCGGCAGCCCAAGGTCCGCTGTGTTCATGGCAGGGATCGTACCCCCATTTCGTCAGTTTGACGATTTCTCGCTCGGCCGGCGATTCCCGGGCCCTGGAACCCCTGTTCAGGGGCCCGTTTATGCGGGTGACCCCCTCTGGTGGGAGCATGGGCGATGTGACGGCTCCCGCACCTCTAGAGATCGAGAAGACCGAGTCGGCGGAGGAGGTCTTCGCCGTACCCGAGCCGGACGTCCCCTGGGTCACGATCGTCCACAACGACCCGGTCAACCTCATGAGCTACGTGACGTATGTCTTCCAGACGTACTTCGGCTACTCCAAGGACAAGGCCACCAAGCTGATGATGGACGTCCACCACAAGGGCCGGGCCGTCGTCTCCAGCGGCACGCGCGAGGAGATGGAACGCGACGTGCAGGCCATGCACGGCTACGGTCTGTGGGCCACCCTTCAGCAGGACCGGAAGTAGCCGGCCCCCTGTCAACCGACCGCCCGCAGGACCGGAAGTAGCGAACTCACTCCATGCCCGGACACTTCGAACCGCTCCCCGGCGGCGGCGCGGCCGTCGCGCTCGACGAGGTCGAGATCTCCATCATCCGCTCCCTCGCCGTCCAGCTCCTGGAGCTCATCGGTCCCGGCCCCGCGGAGGACGACTCCGCCGACCCGCTCGCCGAGCTGTTCGCCGAGGGCCCCAGCGAGCCGCCGAGCGACCCGGTGCTCCTGCGCCTGTTCCCCGACGCCTACAGCGGACCCGGCGTCGAGGCCGGAACCCCCGAGCAGGCCGAGGAGCAGCGCGCCCACTCCGCCGAGTTCCGCCGCTTCACCGAGAACGACCTGCGCGCGGGCAAGCGCGAGAACGCCCTCGCGGTGATCCGCTCGCTGGACGCGCTGACGCCCGGCGGCGACGGCGGAGCGGTCCTGGAGCTGACCGCCGCCCAGTCCGAGCAGTGGCTGCGCGCCCTGAACGACCTGCGCCTCGCCATCGGTTCGCGGCTCGACGTCGTCGACGAGGAGGACACCGACCTCCTCTACCGCCTCCCCGACGAGGACCCGCGCAAGCCGATGGTGATGGCGTACCTCTGGCTGGGCGGGCTCCAGGAGACCCTGGTCGCCACCCTTATGCCCTGATCCGTCCCGGCCTGTCACCCGGCACGCTCCCGTGAGTGTTCGCTCAGGGGACGCTCAAATCCGGATAACGATCACGTCACCGTAACCGCGTCCTTTGGGGCGCGGTTCGACGATTTGTCCGGTTCTTCCTGTGGTCTGCGCAACATCGGCCTCAACCGATCAACGCCGCCCCCGTGATAAATCTTCACGACCGCCCGGCAGGACACCACCCATGTCCCGCCGGGTGCGCCACCGAGCCGGCGGATCGCCGGCCAGGCACAAGCTCCACCTGTCCGGGGGGATCGGAAGCCGATTCGAAGCCAAGGGACTGGCTCGTTCCGGTATGGAGAAAGGCGCACCAGACATGACCTCATCGCAGGTCGGCAAGCAGTACGACGGCAGTGAGGCCGTGGGCGGCGACGCCCCCGAAGAGGGGTACGAGCGCGGGCTCGGCAGCCGTCAGGTCCAGATGATCGCGATCGGCGGCGCCATCGGCGTCGGCCTCTTCCTGAACGCCGGGGCGAACATCGCCAAGGCCGGCCCCAGCCTCATCGTGATGTACGCCCTCGCGGGCGTGATCATCTTCTTCATCATGCGGGCGCTCGGCGAGCTCCTGCTCTACCGCCCGGTCTCGGGCTCCTTCGCGGAGTACTCCCGCGAGTTCCTCGGCCCCTTCTTCGGCTACTTCACGGCCTGGACGTACTGGCTGATGTGGGTGGTCACCGGCATGGCCGAGCTCACCGCCGCCGCCATCTACATCAACTACTGGTTCCCGTCGATCCACCAATGGGTGTCGGCGCTGGTCTTCCTGATCATCCTCTTCGTGGCCAACCTGATCTCCGTGAAGGTCTTCGGCGAGATCGAGTTCTGGGCCTCGATGGTCAAGGTCACCGCCCTGATCGGCATGATCGTGATCGGCCTCGGCGTCCTCACCTTCGGCTTCAGCTCCGCCGGTGACACCGCCTCCGTCGGCAACCTGTGGCAGTTCGACGGCTTCTTCCCCAACGGCATCGGCTCCTCCCTGATGACCCTCCAGGGCGTCATGTTCGCCTACCTCGCCGTCGAGCTCGTCGGCGTCACCGCGGGCGAGTCCGAGAACCCCGAGAAGACCCTCCCGAAGGCCATCAACACCCTCCCCTGGCGCATCGCCCTCTTCTACGTCGGCGCCCTCACCGTCATCCTCTGCGTCGTGAAGTGGACCGAGTTCGTGCCAGGGGTGAGCCCCTTCGTGAAGGCGTTCGCCGTGATCGGCATCCCGGCCGGCGCCGGCATCGTCAACTTCGTGGTCCTCACCGCCGCCCTGTCCTCCTGCAACTCGGGCATGTACTCCACGGGCCGCATGCTGCGGAACCTGGCCGACAACGGCGAGGCCCCGAAGGTCTTCGCCAAGCTGTCCTCGACCAAGACGCCCGCGCTCGGCATCACCGTCTCCGTGCTCTTCATGGGCATCGGCGTGGTCCTCAACTACGTCGTCCCCGCGAAGGCCTTCGGGTACGTCACCTCGGTGGCCACCGGAGCCGGCATCTGGACCTGGCTGATGATCCTGGTCAGCCACATCCTCTACCGCCGCGCGGTCGAGGCGGGCCGCCTCCCGGCCTCGTCCTTCCCCGCCCCGGGCGGCGCCAAGTGCAGCTACGTCGCCGTCGCGTTCCTCCTCTTCGTCACCGGCCTGATCGCGTACGACGCCGACTCCCGCATCTGCCTGTACGTGATGGCCGTCTGGGCCGCCGCCCTGGCCGTCGGCTGGGCGATCCTCAAGGCACGCAACCCCCAGGTCACCGAGCGCCGCGAGCCGCAGCTCGAGAAGATCGGCTGACCGCCCCACGGACGCCCGGCCCACCGGCCACCGCTCAGGACGTCCGGCATACGGGCCGTCCCGTACCACGCCTCGGTACGGGACGGCCCTTCTGTCTATCCTGACCAGCATGCTGACCATCACCGAGGCCCTGTTCGACCAGATCGTCGCCCACGCGCGCCAGGACCACCCCGACGAGGCGTGCGGCGTCGTCGCGGGCCCCGCCGGCACCGGCCGCCCCGAGCGCTTCATCCCCATGCTCAACGCGGCCCGCTCGCCCACGTTCTACGAGTTCGACTCCGGCGATCTGCTCAAGCTCTACCGCGAGATGGACGACCGCGACGAGGAACCCGTCGTCATCTACCACTCGCACACCGCGACCGAGGCCTACCCCTCCCGCACCGACCTCGCCTACGCCAACGAGCCCGGAGCCCACTACGTCCTGGTCTCCACGGCGGACACCGAGAACGCCGGCCCCTTCCAGTTCCGCTCCTACCGGATCGTGGACGGCGAGGTCACGGAGGAGGAGGTCAAGGTCGTGGAGAGCTACTGATCTCACCCATCGACCAAAAAGCGTCCGGAATACGAGATCACACTCCGGGGCCCGTACCGGGAATCGATACGATGAGCCCATGGTTCTGAACGACGTGAGCGACAAGACGCCGGGCATGCTGCTCGTGGCGCGCCTGCACGTCGACCTCTGCAGGCTGCAGAGCGCCATCTGTACGCACTGACCTGCCGCCGCCGCACGGCCGAAGGGCCGCGGCTCCGCGACCCGCGTACCCCATGCCCCGCCCGCGCTGCCGCGCGTCGTCCGACCTGACTTCCTTCCGACAGGAGCCCGCAACCATGGCCATCGAGGTCCGCATCCCCACCATCCTCCGCACCTACACGAACGGCGAGAAGGCCGTCGAGGGCGGCGGGGCGACCCTTGCCGAGCTGTTCACCGACCTCGACACCCGTCACGCGGGCATCCGGGCCCGGATCGTGGACGGCGGCGAGCTGCGCCGCTTCGTCAACGTCTACCTCAACGACGAGGACGTCCGCTTCCTCGACGGCATCAACACCAAGCTCACCGACGGCGACAACGTCACCATCCTGCCGGCCGTCGCCGGCGGCATGGTCTGATCGGACACGGGTCCCGATGCGCTACGACTCCCCGCTCGCCGCGGTGGGCAACACCCCTCTGGTGCGCCTGCCGCGGCTGTCGCCGTCCGCGGACGTCCGGATCTGGGCGAAGCTCGAGGACCGCAACCCGACCGGATCCGTCAAGGACCGGCCGGCCCTCCACATGATCGAGCAGGCGGAGAAGGACGGCCGGCTGACTCCGGGCTGCACGATCCTGGAGCCCACCAGCGGCAACACCGGCATCTCCCTGGCCATGGCGGCCAAACTCAAGGGCTACCGCATGGTCTGCGTGATGCCCGAGAACACCTCGCAGGAACGCCGTGACCTGCTCGGCATGTGGGGCGCCGAGATCATCCCCAGCCCGGCCGCCGGCGGCTCCAACACCGCCGTGCGCGTCGCCAAGGAACTCTCCGCGCAGCACCCGGACTGGGTGATGCTCTACCAGTACGGCAACCCGGACAACGCCGGCGCCCACTACGCCACGACGGGCCCGGAGATCCTCGCCGACCTCCCCTCCATCACCCACTTCGTGGCGGGCCTCGGCACCACCGGCACCCTCATGGGCGTCGGCCGCTTCCTGCGCGAACACAAGCCGGACGTCAAGATCGTCGCCGCGGAGCCGCGCTACGACGACCTGGTCTACGGCCTCAGGAACCTGGACGAGGGCTTCGTACCCGAGCTGTACGACGCCTCCGTCCTCACCACCCGCTTCTCCGTGGGCTCGGCCGACGCAGTCACCCGTACCCGGGAACTCCTCCAGCAGGAGGGCATCTTCGCCGGCGTCTCCACGGGAGCCGCGCTGCACGCCGCGATCGGTGTCGGCAACAAGGCCGTCAAGGCCGGAGAGCCGGCCGACATCGCGTTCGTCGTCGCGGACGGCGGCTGGAAGTACCTGTCGACGGGCGTCTACACGGCGGCGACGACGGAAGAGGCCATCGAGACACTCCAGGGCCAGCTCTGGGCGTAGCGACACACCGGCATCACCGAGGGGCGCGCGGACCGGACGACGGTTCCCGCGCCCTTCCGCGTATCCGCGCCTGCTGGCCTGCGGGGGAGCAGCCTCACCGCGCCGGATGCGGAAAGCGGCTCACCCCGCCAGATAGCGGACCTGGTCCCACAGGACCGGATCCACCACACCCACCCGGCGCCGGAAGTCGCCCACCGGCACCTCCCGCAACTCGTCCGTCTCCAGGAAACTCGGCCGCCCCTGCGAGTCCCCGACGGCCCCGGGGGGCAGCGGGATCACCCCGGGCCGCTCGTCGTGGTACTTGCTGGTGATCTTCGCGACGGTCACCCGCTTGCCGCGCACCACCAGCACCAGACACGGCCGGTCCTTGGCCCCCGGCCCGTCCTCGTAGGGAACGTTCGCCCACCAGATCTCCGCCGCGCGCGGCAACGGCCCGCCGCGCAGCGTGCCGCCCCGGCGGGGCCCCCGGCCCGGCGGACGCGTCCGACCGGCCGGCCGGCGCCCGCGGCGCCCCCAGCCGTCCACCAGCGTCGCGACCAGCGCGAGCAGAACCACCGCCGCCAACGCGAGCCACCAGGACGTGTCCACAGCACAGAAGGTACCGGCGCACCGCCGCCCCCGCCCGCCCTGCCCGCACCCCGGGCACCCGCGGAGGAGTGTCCGAACCGATCCAAACACCACCCACCCACGTCCATCCGAACCGGTGACACCACAGGTGAGTTCGCCCACAACAGCCCCTGGCGGAGGAGCGACCAACCCTTTTGCGCCTTACGCTCGACGGACCGCACGACCCCCGTCCTCCCCCTTCCAGTAGTCACCCGCCAGCGGAGGTTTCTGCTTTATGAAGCTCACCGTCGTCGGCTGCTCGGGGTCGTTCCCGTCCGCGGAATCGGCCTGTTCGAGCTACCTCGTAGAGGCCGACGGCTTCCGGCTGCTTCTCGACATGGGCAACGGTGCCCTGGGCGAGCTGCAGCGCCACTGCGGTCTCTACGACCTCGACGCGATCTTCCTGAGCCATCTGCACGCCGACCACTGCATCGACATGTGCGCCTACTTCGTCGCGCGCTACTACCGGCACGACGGCGGCCGCTGCGCCCCGCTCCCGGTCTACGGCCCCGAAGGCACCGAGCACCGGCTCACCACGGCCTACGCCGACACCCCCACCGCCTCGTCGATGAGCGAGGTCTTCGACTTCCACACGGTCAAGCCGTCCACGTTCGAGATCGGCCCCTTCACCGTGCACACCGAACGGGTGGCGCACCCCGTGGAGGCGTACGGCATCCGGGTGGAACACGGTGGACGTTCGTTGACGTACTCCGGTGACACCGGGGTGACCGAGGCCCTGGACGAACTCGCCCGCGACACGGACCTGTTCCTGTGCGAGGCCGCGTTCACCCACGGCAAGGAGAACATCCCCGGCCTGCACCTCAACGGCCTCGAGGCCGGCGAGACCGCCGCCCGCGCGGGCGCCCGCCGCCTGGTCCTCACCCACATCCCCCCGTGGACGGACGCCGCCACCAACCTGACGGACGCCCGCTCGGCGTACCGGGGCCCGGTGGACCTGGCGGTACCGGGGGCGACGTACGAGATCTGACGCCCCGGCGTACGCGAAGGCCCCCGGAACCAGACGGTTCCGGGGGCCTTCGGCGTAGGGGGAGGGCTCACGCCTTCGTGAGGTCCTCGATCTCCTCGTCGGGCTCACGGCCCGGGGTGGGGAGGTTGAACTTGGTGATGGCGAAGCGGAAGACCACGTAGTAGATCGCCGCGAACACCAGGCCGATCGGGATGATCAGCCAAGGCTTGGTGGCCAGGTTCCAGTTGAGCGCGTAGTCGATGAAGCCCGCGGAGAACGTGAAGCCCGCGTGGACACCGAGCGCCCAGGTGACCGCCAGGGACAGGGCGGTGAGCACCGCGTGGATCGCGTAGAGCAGCGGGGCGATGAACATGAACGAGAACTCGATCGGCTCGGTCACGCCCGTCACGAACGAGGTCAGCGCCAGCGAGATCATCATGCCCATCACGGCCTTGCGGCGCTCGGGGCGGGCGGAGTGCGCGATGGCGATCGCGGCGGCCGGGAGGCCGAACATCATGATGGGGAAGAAGCCCGACATGAACATTCCGGCGGACGGGTCACCGGCGAAGAACCGGTTGAGGTCACCGTGGACCACGGCGCCCGTGGCGTCCTTGAAGTCGCCGATCTGGAACCAGGAGACGGCGTTCACGAACTGGTGCATGCCGACCGGGATGAGCGCGCGGTTGATGAGACCGAAGAGACCCGCGCCGACGGTGCCGAGACCGGTGATCCACTCACCGAAGTTGGAGATGCCGGTGCCGATGGGCTCCCACACCAGGCCGAAGAAGACGCCCATGAGCGTGCCGACGAACGCCATGATGATCGGCACCAGACGGCGGCCGTTGAAGAAGCCGAGCCAGTCCACCAGCTTCTTGCGGTGGTAGCGCTGCCACAGCACGGCGGACAGCAGACCCATGATGATGCCGCCGAGGACACCGGGGTTGTTGTAGGTCGCGGCTATGTCCGCGCCCTTCTGGATCTTCGCCTCGGTGACCGGGAAGGCCTCGAGCACCTTGCTGTAGACCAGGAAGCCGACCAGGGCGGCGAGGGCGGTGGAGCCGTCCGCCTTCTTGGCGAAGCCGATCGCGACACCGATGCAGAAGAGCATCGGCAGGTTGTCGAAGATCGCGTGACCGGCGGTGGCGAACACCTCGGTGACCTTGTCGGGCAGGTGCAGCTTCTGCGCGATGTCCGGTACTCCCAGACGCAGCAGGATGCCCGCCGCCGGAAGCACGGCGATCGGCAGCTGCAGGCTGCGGCCGACCTTCTGCAGGCCCTGGAACAGGCCGGATCCCCGCTTCTTCGCGGGTGCCGCCGAGACGGTGGCGGTGCTCATAGTTCCTCCATGCGCTGGGCGCTGCCGGGGGACGGGAAGGTACGACAGGGGTCGGCAGCGACCATGTGGTCTACACCACCAGTGGTGTAGACCTGTTTCTAGCACGGTGAAGGCCGGATAAGGAAGGTGCGAATTTTGTGGCCTCGGCCATAACAGGAGCAACCGGTTCCGCTCATGCCGAAGACCCCCGGACCGGCAGGTCAGGGGGCCTTCGTCGCGAGCGGGAGGCGCGGAGGGCTACGCCTTCGTGGTGTCCTCGACGTCCTCCTCCGGCTCCCGCCCCGGAGTCTTCAGATCGAACTTAGTGATCGCGAACCGGAAGATCGCGTAATAGACCGCGGCGAAACACAGCCCGATCGGAATGATCAGCCACGGTTTCGTCGCCAGGTTCCAGTTGATGATGTAGTCGATCAGACCCGCGGAGAAGCTGAAGCCGTCGTGCACGCCGAGCCCCCAGCTCACCGCCATCGACACACCCGTCAGCACCGCGTGCACCGCGTACAGCAGGGGTGCGATGAACAGGAACGAGTACTCGATCGGCTCGGTGATGCCGGTGACGAACGAGGTCAGCGCCACCGAGAGCATCAGGCCGCCGATCTCCTTGCGCCGATGTGGTTTCGCGGTGTGCGTGATCGCCAGGGCGGCCGCCGGCAGCGCGAACATCATGATCGGGAAGAAGCCCGTGAGGAACTGCCCCGCGTTCGGGTCGCCCGCCAGGAACATGTTGATGTCCCCGTGCACGACCTGACCGTCGGGCTTGGTGTAACTGCCGAACTGGAACCAGATGGGCACGTTCAGGAACTGGTGCAGGCCGATCACCAGCAGCGCCCGGTTGGCCAGACCGAACACGCCCGAGCCCCACGCCCCCAGCCCCACCAGCCAGTCGCTGAAGTTCTCCAGCGCGTCACCGATCGGCGGCCACACCCACAGGCACAGCGAGGCGAACAGCATGGCCACGAACGCCATGATGATCGGCACCAGACGACGCCCGTTGAAGAAGCCGAGCCAGTCCACCAGCTTCGTCCTGTGGTAACGCTGCCAGAAGTACGCCGACATCAGCCCGATGGCGATACCGCCGAACACCCCGGGGTTCTGGTACGTGAACTCGACGACCGAGTTGTCCTCCAGCTGGCAGCCCAGCTTGATCTTGACGCTCCCGCCCGGACACGTCTCCGGGAACGCGCGCAGCACGTTGTAGTAGACGAGAAAGCCCGCGACCGCCGCCAGCGCCGTCGAGCCGTCCGCCTTCTTCGCCATGCCGATGGCCACACCGACGCAGAACAGCATCGGCAGCCCGAGGTTGCCGTCCAGCAGCGCGCCACCCGCCGCGCCGATCACCTTGGACAGGTTGTCCCAGCCGAGCCCGTCCGCGCCGAACACGTCCGGCTGACCGAGCCGGTTGAGAATGCCGGCCGCCGGCAGCACCGCGATCGGCAACTGCAGGCTGCGGCCCATCTTCTGCAGTCCCTGGAAGGCCTTCTGCCAACGGACGCGCGCTGGCGAAACGTCACTTACGGCACTCATGGGCGGTCCTTAGGGCGGGCCGGTTTGGCGACTGCCCGCCCACTGGTGTAGACCAGTTGCGACGGGTCGCTCTGTCGTGATCGCCATCCTTCGGCACCTACGACATGACCGCTCGCGAAGTTGGGCCAACTGTGGGTTACTGCGACAAAGCGGTTCGGATCAGGGAGAAGGACATGGCCACCAAGGCTGAGAAGATCGTCGCCGGGCTGGGCGGCATCGACAACATCGAAGAGGTCGAAGGCTGCATCACCCGCCTGCGCACCGAGGTCAACGACGCCTCGCTCGTCGACGAGGCCGCCCTGAAGGCCGCGGGCGCCCACGGCGTCGTCAAGATGGGCACCGCCATCCAGGTCGTCATCGGCACCGACGCGGACCCCATCGCCGCCGAGATCGAAGACATGATGTGACCACCGGGACCCGCTGAAGCCACCCGGCCCCACGCGCGCGCCGCACACCGCTTCAGGAGCCGCACCGGCTCACCCGTGAGGGGCTGAATCCGCCACCGGCGGACAGCCCCTCACGCGCGTGCGGATAGGCTCGACACCATGTCTCGAATCGACGGCCGCACCCCCGAACAGCTTCGCCCCATCACCATCCAGCGTGGCTGGAGCAAGCATGCCGAGGGCTCCGTCCTCGTCTCCTTCGGCGACACCAAGGTCTTCTGCACGGCCTCCGTCACCGAAGGCGTCCCGCGCTGGCGCAAGGGCAGCGGCGAGGGCTGGGTCACCGCCGAATACTCCATGCTCCCCCGCGCCACCAACACCCGCGGCGACCGCGAATCCGTCCGCGGCAAGATCGGCGGCCGCACCCACGAGATCAGCCGCCTCATCGGCCGCTCCCTGCGCGCCGTCATCGACTACAAGGCACTCGGCGAGAACACCATCGTCCTCGACTGCGACGTCCTCCAGGCCGACGGCGGCACCCGCACCGCCGCCATCACCGGCGCCTACGTCGCCCTCGCCGACGCCGTCACCTGGGCCCAGGGCAAGAAGCTCGTCAAGCCCGGCCGCAAGCCCCTCACCGGCACCGTCTCCGCCGTCTCCGTCGGCATCGTCGGCGGCGTCCCCCTCCTCGACCTCTGCTACGAGGAGGACGTCAGGGCCGACACCGACATGAACGTCGTGTGCACCGGGGACGGCCGCTTCGTCGAGGTCCAGGGCACCGCCGAGGCCGAGCCCTTCGACCGCAAGGAACTCAACGCCCTCCTCGACCTCGCCGTCGCGGGCTGCGACGAACTCGCCGCCATCCAGCGCGCGGTACTCGAAGAGGCCTCACAGGCAACCGCGGGTTAACCCTTAGCGTTCTTATGGGTACGGGCGTACGGTCCTGCCGTGCGCCCGCCGGCCCCCTCGGGCGGATCGGGCCGACCGCGCAGCGGACCGGTGCGATGCGGTCGGTGTGGCCGCACCACACCACGCCCACGGGGAGGGACCGTTCCATGGCCGCGCGCCACCGCAATCGTCGCCGTACCGCCGCACTCGCCGCCGTCGCCGCACTCGTCGTCCTGCCGGCGGCCGTCGGCTGCGACGCCGTCAGCAAGGCGCTCGACTGTGTGCAGACCGCCGACTCGATAGCCGACAGCGTCACCGACCTCCAACAGGCGGTCGAGAACGCGGCGAACGACCCGTCGCAGACCGACGCGTCCCTCAACGCCATCGAGAACAACCTCGACAAGATCGGCGACCAGACCGACAACGCCGACGTCAACAAGGCGGTCGACGAGCTGAACAAGGCCGTCGCGAACGTCCGCACGGCCGTCAAGAACGGCGACGCGACCCCCGACATCAGCCCCGTCACGGCCGCGGCGGGCGAACTGACGAAGGTGTGCACGCCGTAGGCCCCCGCCGGGCCCGGCACACGCGCCGACCCGAGCCCGGCTCGGGAGACGGTGCGTACGCGCGGCCCCGAGCCAGGCTCGAGGGCGGACCCGGCGTACGCGCCGACCCTGGCCCGGCTCAAGGGCGGCCCGAGCCCGGCTCGAAGGGCGGACTCGGCGATACTGGCGGGCATGACCCGCCTGATCCTCGCCACCCGTAATGCCGGAAAGCTCACCGAGTTGAAGGCGATCCTCGCCGACGCAGGACTCACCCATGACCTCGTCGGCGCGGACGCCTACCCCGACATCCCCGACGTCAAGGAAACCGGCGTCACCTTCGCCGAGAACGCCCTGCTGAAGGCGCACGCACTGGCCCAGGCGACCGGACTGCCGGCCGTCGCCGACGACTCGGGCCTGTGCGTCGACGTCCTCAACGGCGCCCCCGGCATCTTCTCCGCCCGCTGGGCCGGCCGCCACGGCGACGACCAGGCCAACCTGGACCTGCTCCTCGCCCAGCTCTCCGACATCGACGCCCCGCACCGCGGCGCCCACTTCGCCTGCGCGGCGGCCCTGGCCCTCCCGGACGGTACGGAACGCGTGGTCGAGGGCCAGTTGCTCGGCACCCTCCGCCACACCCCCGCCGGCACGAACGGCTTCGGCTACGACCCGATCCTCCAGCCGGAGGGCGACACCCGAACCTGCGCGGAACTGACCCCCGCAGAAAAGAACGCGATCAGCCACAGGGGCAAGGCGTTCCGCGCACTGGTGCCGGTGGTGCGGGAGCTGTTGGGCTGAGCGCCCACAAAAAACGGCCTGCGTATCTTTCGATGCGCAGGCCGTTCGGGGTGCGGCGGAAGGGATTCGAACCCTCAAGCCGTTTCACGGGCCACAGATCCTAAGTCTGCTGCGTCAGCCGTTGCGCCACCGCCGCTAGTCGCCTGCCATCGTATCGGGAGTCCCTCGCGGTGTTCTGCCTCCCCTGCACCAGGTGCTTGTGACCGCGTGACAGTTGGGGCACAGGTAGCGCAGATTGTCCCTGCGATTGTTCCGCCAGTTCCCATCGACATGGTCGATCTGCAAGGTGATCGGCCGGCCCAACCATGCTCCGGTGTTTCCGCACCTCACGCACGCGTAGGGCACGCCGACCTCGGTCAGAGCACGGTGGAGCCGCTCCCGGTTGGTCCGTCCGGCTTGCTCCGGCAGAACGACCAGCACCCGTTGCGCGGTTGAGGGCGTCGGGCGCTCCGGTCGCCCCCAGGCCCGGCGCTTGAAGTGGCTGGTGTCGAGACCGAGACGGGAGGCCGCGCGCCGGACACGCCGGTGATTGGTGTCGTTGACGTCCATGGCGAGACCGCGCATCACGTCGGCATAGCTGGTGGAGCTCTGCACGAGATCACGCAACGCGTCCTCGGGGACCGGTGGGCGCCGGTGAGAGAAGTGCCCGATGTCGACGCGATGAACCGCCAGCATGCGGCTCAGCGTCGCGCGCGAGCGGCTGTCGTCCGGAACGCCCAGCGCACGTGCCACGCCGCGCACGCTCGTAGAGGCGGCAGCGGCTGTCCGCAGTTCCTCCGGCGTGAACGGCAGCTCTACTTCGGGCCGATCCATGCCCGGGAAGTGGTCGATGTCGATTCCTGCCGCGCTGATGCGGCGGCGGATGTGCGAGAGCGTTCCCGTGGCAGGGACGGCGCCCAGTTTCAGCGCCACTTCGCGCAGCGAGGACGACGAGGCGGCAGCTTCCTCGATGGCGGCATCCGGGTACCTGCGCCACGGACTGCGCTTGACGAAGTGATGTGTGTCGAGTCCGTGGCTCCCCACCTTCTCCTGGAGCACGCGGCGTTGGCCGCCACTCGGCCTGAGGCCGAGCCGTCGCATCAGATCGGTCCAGTTGCGCGCCTGGGCGACGGCCGGCACGAGACGTTCCCTGCGGTACGGGTCCGAGTCCGGCACGACCTGGCTTGAGGCGGCCGGTGCCACCGATTCAGTTGCGTCCTGCACGCTCATGGACCCCCTCCGTCTCGATCGCATGTTCGCGACCTCGTACGGACCAACGAACCGTTGATCGGACGGTTACGCCCTGTGAGGGGGTGGTCGGGGTCAGTGGCCCGATGTGGCCTTCAGGCCTACCACTGAGGCCAGGAGCAGGCAGATGAAGAAGATGCGGGCCGCTGTCGCGGGTTCGCCCAGGAGGGTCATTCCCAGGATCGCGGCGCCGGCCGCGCCGATGCCGACCCAGACGCCGTAGGCGGTGCCGATGGGGAGGGACCGGGCGGCGTAGGACAGGAGCAGCATGCTCGCGATGATTCCCGCGCCCGTCAGGACGCTCGGGACCGGGCGCGTGAAGCCGTCGGTGTACTTCATCCCGATCGACCAGCCGACTTCGAGCATTCCGGCGATGATCAGCAGGATCCAGGCCATGACGGGTACCTCCGGGAGACGACGGCCGGGCAGGGCTGCGTCGTCTTTGCTGAGCCCGGTACGGCGCGTCTCGTCGGGGTCCCTCCACCGTAGCAAGGAATGGCGAAAGGGGCTGGTGACCATGGTCACCAGCCCCTCCGGGGTGCGTATGCCCTACAAGTAAAGGCCGGTCGAGTCCTCGGACCCCTCGAAGCGGTCCGCGGCCACGGCGTGCAGATCCCGCTCGCGCATCAGCACGTACGCGATCCCGCGCACCTCGACCTCGGCCCGGTCCTCGGGGTCGTACAGGACCCGGTCGCCGGGCTCCACCGTCCGGACGTTCTGCCCGACCGCGACGACGTCGGCCCAGGCGAGACGGCGGCCGACGGCCGCCGTCGCGGGGATCAGGATCCCGCCGCCGGAGCGCCGCTCGCCCTCGGCGGCGTCCTGCCGTACCAGCACGCGGTCGTGCAGCATCCGGATGGGCAGCTTGTCGTCATGGGTGCTGTGCGTTTCACGGTTGGCGCTCACGCCCTGAACCTACCTGTCCCGGCCGGTTTCGTACGCGGGCGGGTCAGCCCTTGCGCCGCCGCGTGCCCATGACGAGCAGCCCGACGAGCCCCACCGCGACCAGCGCCACCGGCACGATGCGCTCCAGCCGGGGCGCCCCGTCCTCCGAGACGAACTGGCCCTTCACATCGCCCACGACGCGGTTGACGCCGACGTAGGCGCGCCCGAGGGTGTGGTCGATGTTCGAGGCGACCTTCGCCTTGGCGTCTCCGACGATGGTCTTGGGGTGCACCCGTACGCCGATCTCGTCGAGCGTGTCGGCGAGGGTTGTGCGGCGGTGCTTGATGTCCGCCTCGATCTGCGCCGGAGTCCTGGTATCCGGCGTTCTCGACGTATCCGACACCGCGCTGCCTCCGTGGTCGTGTAGTGACTCCCTGATTCGGACAGTCTGTCAGTTCGTACCGGACCGCACCCCTCGGCACCCCCCATTACGCTCGTTCCGTATCCATTCCCCCGGCCATGTGAGGTTCCGATGAGCGAGCGACTGCAGCCCGGCGACACCGCCCCCGCCTTCACCCTGCCCGACGCCGACGGCAACGAGGTCTCCCTCGCCGACCACAAGGGCCGCAAGGTCATCGTCTACTTCTACCCGGCCGCGCTCACCCCCGGCTGCACGAAGCAGGCCTGCGACTTCACGGACAACCTGGACCTGCTGGCGGGCGCCGGTTACGACGTGATCGGTGTCTCCCCGGACAAGCCCGAGAAGCTGGCGAAGTTCCGTGAGAAGGAGTCGCTGAAGGTCACCCTGGTCGGGGACCCCGACAAGTCGGTCCTGGAGGCGTACGGGGCGTTCGGCGAGAAGAAGCTGTACGGCAAGACGGTCGTCGGTGTCATCCGCTCCACGATCGTCGTGGACGAGGAGGGCAAGGTCGAGCGGGCGCTGTACAACGTGAAGGCGACCGGGCATGTGGCGAAGATCATCAAGGACCTGGGGATCTGACCGCCGTTCCTGACACGGCCGGCCCCCTCGGCGACACGTCCGCCCCGCTCAGCGCCTCTCCCTCCTGGGCGTGAGCCCGCTCAGCGGTCCCTGGCCGGCCGTCGAGCCCGTGGTGCCGGTGTCCGTCGGGCCTCCGCCCGTCGTGGTGCCGGCCGTGGTGCCGGCCGTCGCGGTGGTTCCGGTGGTGCCTCCGTCCGTGGGGGTGCCGCCGGTGGTCCCGCCCGAGGTGCCGGTGCCGCCGTCGGTGTGGCCCGGGGTGTGGCCCGGCGTGTGGCCGTCGGTCCGGCCGGGGGTGTGGCTCTGGCCCGGGGTCCGGCCGTTCGTCGTGGCCGGTGCGCTGCCGCCCGCCCCGCCCACCTCCCCGCCGCCGTCCGTGCCGCCGTCGTTCTGTCCGCCGGTGGCGTCCGGGTCCTCGGTGTCGTCGCCGGGGTCGTACATCTCCTCGGCGCCCGGCTGGAGTTCGAGGTCGAAGTCCGCGGCCTCGTCCCCCTCCAGGGCGTTCCGGGTGAACTGGGCCCAGATCTGGGCGGGGTAGCCGCCGCCGTTGATGCGGGCCTGTCCGAGGGCGCCGTAGAGGGATTTGTGGGCGCCGGTGTCGGGGTCCTGGCCCATGACGGCGACGACGGTGGCGAGGTCGGGGGTGTAGCCCGCGAACCACGCGGCGGTGTCCTCCTCGGCCGTGCCGGTCTTGCCCGCGGCGGGCCGGCCGGCGTTCTGCGCGGCCTGTCCGGTGCCGCCGTCGACGACGCTCTGGAGCATGGAGGTGGTCGTGTCGGCGGCCTCGCGGCTCACGGCCTGGCGTTCGGCCGACCGGTCGTCGTCCCGGGCCGGCAGCCTCACGTCCTGCGATCCGTCCTTGGTGATCTTCTCCACGAGGGTGTACGCGCCGTGCCTGCCGTGGTTGGCGAGCGTGGCGTAGGCCTCCGCCATGTCGAGGACGCTGGCGGTCGCGGGGCCGAGCGCGATGGAGGGGGAGGCGGTCAGGTCGGGGGTGTCGGCGGGCAGGCCGAGGGCGACGGCGGTCTTCCGCACGTTCGTGGGGCCGACGTCGACGGCCATCTGTGCGTACACCGAGTTGACCGACCTGTCGGTGGCGGTGCGCACGGAGATGTCCCCGTACGACTCGCCGTCCTCGTTCTCCGGCGCGTACACGGTGCCGTTCCAGCCCCGTACGGGGCGCTGGTCGGTGCCGTCGTAGACGGTGTTCGGGGTGATGTCGCGGCCGTCCTGGGTCTGTGCGCCGTTCTGGACGGCCGAGGCGAAGACGAACGGCTTGAAGGTGGAGCCGACCTGGTAGTCGCGGCGGGTGGCGTTGTTGACGTACTGCTTGGTGTAGTCGATGCCGCCGTACATCGCGAGGACCTTGCCGCTGGAGGGGTCGATGGCGACGCCGCCGGCGCGGACGTAGGTGTCCACCTTGCGGTTCTTCTTGTCGAGCCGGTCCGTCACCTGGTCGTTCACGGCCTCCACGAACGCGTTCTGCTTGGACTTCTGGAGGGTGGTGGTGATGCGGTAGCCGCCGCGGGTGAGGGTGTCCTCGTCGAGGATGCCGTTGGAGGTCAGATAGGCGGTCACGGCCTGGACGAGGTAGCCGCGCTGGCCCGACAGGCCCGCCGAGCCCCTGGCCTGCCGGGGGACCGGGAAGGAGACGCGGTCGCGGGCGGCGCGGGTCAGCCACTTCTGCTTGACCATGCCGTCGAGGACGTAGTTCCAGCGGGCGAGGGCCCCGGCCCTGTTCTCGGGGTGCGCGATCACGTCGTACTCGCTGGGCGCGTTGAGCAGGGCGGCGAGGTAGGCGCCCTGGCCGACGGTGAGGTCCCGGGCGTTCACGCCGTAGTAGGCCTGGGCCGCGGCCTGGATGCCGTAGGCGTTGCGGCCGTAGTAGCTGGTGTTGAGGTAGCCCTCCAGGATGTCGTCCTTGCTCTTCTCCCGGTCGAGCTTGACCGAGATGAAGAACTCCTTCACCTTCCGGGTGACGGTCTGTTCCTGGCCCAGGTAGTAGTTCTTGACGTACTGCTGGGTGATGGTCGAGCCGGACTGGCGGCCCTTGCCGGTGACGGTGTTCCAGCCGGCGCGGAGCATCGCCTTCGGGTCGATGGCGGACTCGCTGTAGAAGTCGCGGTCCTCGGCGGCGAGGGTGGCGTGCTGGGCGGCCTTGGAGATGTGCTCGAGTGCGACGTTCTCGCGGTTGACGTCTCCGTCGCGGGCGAGCTGGCTGCCGTCGGCGTACAGGAAGACGTTGCTCTGCTTGACCGCGGCGGCGTTCGCGGAGGGGATCCGGACGAGGAAGTAGCCGAGCGCGAAGAGGCCGACCAGGAGCAGGGCCGTGCCGAGGACGGTGCCGAGCACCATGCGCCAGGTCGGGACGAGTCTGCGCAGGCCGGTCCGCTTCGGCCGCTGCTTGCGCTTCGGCTGCTGTCTCGGCGTCTGCGGCGCGGTCCGCCCCTGGTCCGGCCGCGCACCCGGCCTGCTCGCTCCTGGCCCGCCCGCGCCCGGTCCGGGTCCGGCCGGTCCCGCTCCCTGCGCGCCCGTTCCCGTTCCCGGTCCCGACCGTCGGCCCGTCCGCGGTCCCGCCGCGGGGGCCGGGTTCGGGCGGGGGCCCGCTTCCGGTTCCCTCGGTGCCCAGCCCTGGCTGCGCTGCTGCGGCTCGTCGCTCATCTTCGCCGGACTCCTGTTTCGCGTCGTACGTCGCCGTACGCCCTCGTACGCCTGGTGCGCCCCGTATGAAGCCTCTCGCACCATGTGTCCGTTCGCCGATCCCGGCACGCGTCGCGCCGGAAAATGCCTGGCGGCCCACGCCGGGCCGGGACTAGGCTCCTGCGCTTTGGCTCAACGCTGGGGAAAGGGACGGGTTGTGGGCACGGCGCGGTTGTACGCGGCTGTCGCGGGCAGCGGGTTCCGGCGGTACGCCACCTATCGGGTCGCGACCGCCGCCGGGGTCTTCACCAACACCGTCTTCGGGCTGATCCTGGCGTACCTGTTCATCGCCCTGTGGGACAGCAAGCCGCACCTCGGCGGCTACGACCAGGCGCAGGCGCTCAGCTACGTCTGGCTCAGCCAGGGGCTGCTGATGGTGGTCGCGATGATGGGCGGCGGCTTCGAGGACGAACTGATCGAGCGCATCCGTACGGGTGACATCGCGATCGACCTGTACCGGCCGGCCGACCTCCAGATGTGGTGGCTCGCCCAGGACATGGGCCGGGCGCTGTTCCATCTGCTGGGCCGCGGCGTGGTGCCCCTCCTGTTCGGCGCGCTGGTCTTCGACCTGGCGCTGCCCTCGGATCCGCTGACCTGGCTCGCCTTCCTGGTCGCGGTCGCGCTCGGGGTGGTCGTCGGGTTCGCGATCCGCTTCCTGGTGGCGCTGTCCGCGTTCTGGCTGATGGACGGGGCGGGGGTGGCGCAGCTCACCTCCATCGCGGGGATCTTCTGCTCGGGGATGCTGCTGCCGCTGAACGTCTTCCCGGGCGCGCTGGGCGAGGTCGTACGGGCGCTGCCCTGGTCGTCGCTGATCCAGGCGCCCGTGGACGTCCTGCTCGGCACGGCGGATCCGCTGGGCACGTACGCGGTGCAGGGTGCCTGGGCGGTCGTCCTGCTGGCGGCCGGGCGCCTGGTGCAGTCGGTGGCGACACGGAGGGTGGTGGTGCAGGGTGGCTGATCCGGTGGAGCGGGGGACGGGGGTCGTGGCGGGCCCGGCGCGGGAACGGGAGCCGGGTGTGGCGTCCGAGCCGGGTGCGGCCGGGCAGGCCGGCGCGGCGGCGGTGCGGGCGGTGGAGTTCCGGCCGTTCGAGCGGCAGGGCGCGTACGCGCGACTGCGGGACGGGCTGCGGGCCTACCGGCTGATCACCGCGATGTGGATCCGTTCGACGATGGCCTACCGGGCCTCCTTCGCGATGACCGCGTTCGGGAACTTCGCGGCGACCGCCCTCGACTTCGTGGCGATCCTGCTGATGTTCTCGCGGGTCGACCGGCTCGGCGGCTACAGCCTGCCCGAGGTCGCCCTGCTCTACGGGGTCTCCGGTACCGCGTTCGGGTTCGCGGACCTCGCGCTCGGCTCGATGGACCGGCTGGGGCGCCGGGTGCGCGACGGCACGCTGGACACCCTGCTGGTGCGTCCGGCGCCGGTGCTCGCGCAGGTCGCCGCGGACCGTTTCGCGCTGCGCCGCCTCGGGCGGATCACCCAGGGGCTCCTCGTCCTCGGGTACGCCCTCCTCGTCCTCGACATCCACTGGACGCCGGTCAAGGTGCTGATGATGCCGATGATGCTGCTCAGCGGCGCGGCGATCTTCTCGGCGGTGTTCGTGGCGGGCGGCGCGTTCCAGTTCGTCGCGCAGGACGCCTCCGAGGTGCAGAACTCCTTCACCTACGGCGGCAACACACTCCTGCAGTACCCGCCGACCGTGTTCGCCAAGGACCTGCTGCGCGGGGTGACGTTCGTCCTCCCGCTCGCCTTCGTCAACTGGCTGCCCGCGCTGTACGTGCTGGGGCGGCCCTATCCGCTCGACCTGCCGGCGTGGGTCGCGTTCGCACCACCGGCCGTGGCGGCGCTGTGCTGCGCGCTGGCCGGGATCGCCTGGCGCGCGGGGCTGCGCGCCTACCGGAGTACGGGAAGTTAGGGGAACGGGCGTGGCCATCGTGGCGGACAGGGAGCCGGCGGATCCGGGCCGGGAATCGGGTGCGCGGACCGGGTTCATCGAGCTCGACGGGGTCGAGAAGGTCTTCGACGTGCGCAGGAGGACGGGGTTCCTGCGCGGCGAGCGGCGGCAGGTGCGGGCGGTCGACTCGATCTCGTTCACCGTGGAGCGCGGTGAGATGGTCGGCTACATCGGTCCGAACGGCGCCGGGAAGTCGACCACGATCAAGATGCTCACCGGCATCCTCACCCCGTCCGGCGGCCGGCTGCGGGTCGCCGGTCTCGATCCCTCCCGCGAGCGCACCCGGGTGGCGCGCCGGATCGGGGTCGTGTTCGGGCAGCGTACGACGCTGTGGTGGGACCTCCCGCTGATCGACTCGTACCGGCTCATGCACCGGATGTACCGGGTGCCGGACGCGCGGTTCCGGGAGAACCTCGACCGCTGTGTCGAACTCCTGGAACTCGGGGCCCTGTTGGAGGTGCCGGTGCGGCAGTTGTCGCTGGGGCAGCGGATGCGCGGCGACATCGCGGCGGCCCTGCTGCACGACCCCGAGGTGCTCTACCTCGACGAGCCGACGATCGGGCTCGACGTCGTGAGCAAGGTGCGGGTCCGGGAGTTCCTGCGGGATCTGAACGCCGAACGCGGCACGACGGTCCTGCTCACCACCCACGACCTCACCGACATCGAGCAGTTGTGCCGCCGCGTGATGGTCATCGACCACGGGCGGCTGATGTACGACGGCGCGCTGAGCGGGCTGCACGAGGTGGGGGAGAGCGAGCGGACCCTGGTGGTGGACCTGGAGCGCGAACTGCCGCCGATCGAGCTGGAGTCGGCGCGGGTGGTGAAGGTGGAGGGCCCGCGCCAGTGGCTGGCGTTCCCCGCCGCGACGTCGGCCGCCCCGCTGGTGGCACGGATCGCGGCGGAATATCCGCTGGTGGACCTTTCGGTACGCGAGCCGGACATCGAGGCGGTCATCAGCCGCATGTACGCCGGGAAGGCGGGGGCCTAGCGGTGGCTGCCGCCCGGGTGGGGTGGATGGCCCGCGGGCGGGGGAACTCGTAGGCTGCTGCCATGACCGACGAACTCCCGGAGCTGCGTGCCTCCGACGCCGATCGTGAACGTGTCGCCGAACAGCTCAGGGACGCCCTCGCGGAGGGCCGCCTCGACATGGAGGAGTTCGAGGAGCGGCTGGAGGCGACGTACGCGGCCCGTACGTACGGGGAGTTGGCGCCGATCACCCGTGACCTGCCGGGGGCAGCGGGGTCGGCCCCTCGGATCTCCATGGTCAAGCAGCCCGTGGACGACGGCAGTTGGGGTTCGCGGATCGTCGGCGGCGAGGGCTCGTCCTCGTGGGCCGTGGCGGTGCTGTCCGGGTTCGAGCGCAAGGGCCGCTGGACGGTGCCGAGGCGATTCAACTGCTTCGCCTTCATGGGCGGCGGCGAGATCGACCTGCGCGAGGCGAACTTCGCGGACCGTGAGGTCGTCGTCAACTGTGTCGCGGTCATGGGCGGGTTGAACGTCATCGTGCCGCCGGGCGTCGAGGTCGTGGTCCGCGGTATCGGCATCATGGGCGGCTTCGACCACCGTGAGGAGGGCCGGTCGGGCGACCCGGGCGCGCCCCGGGTGGTCGTCACCGGCTTCGCGTTCTGGGGCGGGGTCGGCGTGGAGCGCAAGCTCACCCGTGCCGAGCGCCAGCGCCTGAAGGAGGAGCGCCGGCAGGAGAAGCTGGAGCGCCGGGAGGCCCGCAAGGAGCTTCAGGGCTCCCGGGACGGTGGCCTGGACGACATGTTCGACGCGCTCGACGAGGCCCGCGACCTGATACGCGAGCGCCACGAGGAACGCCGTGAGCGTCACGAGGAGCGCCGTCTGCGCCACGAGGAGCGCAGGGACCGCCACCGGGAGCGCCGCGAGGACCGCCGGCGGCGGCACGACGGGGACTACTGAGGTCCGGGCGCCGACCGGGGGGCCGGCCTCGGCCGGTGCCCGGACGGCGCCTTCGGCGGCCGATCGGAGGTCGGCCGCCCGAGGCGGATCACAGCTCCGCGGGCACCGGGCCCTTCAGTTCCTTCAGGTCGAACACCTCGGCCATCCGCCGGAACCCCTTGTCGCTGGGGTGCAGGTGGTCGCCCGAGTCGTAGTCGGCCCGCAGCCGGCGCGGGTTGTACGGGTCGCGCAGCGCGGCGTCGAAGTCGACGACGGCGTCGTACACCTTCCCGGCCCGGATCTCCGCGTTCACGGCCTGGCGTACGGCCTCGCGGGCGTCGGTGTATCCGCGGTGCCCCTGGAAGGGCATCAGGGTGGCGCCGACGACCCGCAGTCCGCGGGCGTGGGCCTGGCGCACCAGGGTCCGCAGGCCGTCGGTCACGGTGGCCGGATCGACCTGGTTCGGGTTGCGCAGGATGTCGTTGACGCCGAGGTCGATGACGACGGCCTTGACGTTCGTACGGTCGAGCACGTCGCGGCCGAACCGGCTCAGCCCGCTGGGGTTGTCGGCCGGCCGGCCGAACCCCGCAGCGAGGACCTGGTTCCCGCTGATGCCCTGGTTGACGACGCTGTAGCGGGGCGTGTCGCCGGACCCGGCCGCGGCGTGCAGCCGCTCCGAAAGGACGTCCGTCCAGCGGCGGTTGGCCCCCACGGTGGAGGTGATGCCGTCGGTCAGGGAGTCGCCGAGGACGACGACGGTGCCGGTGGCGTCGTCGCTGAGCACGTCGAGCGCGGTCAGGTAGCGCCAGTACGGGCTCTGTTCGGCGTACGGGGCGGCGCTCACGTCCTCCGTGCGGTCGCCGTCGGCCACGTACGAGATCTGCTGGGCGTGCGGGTGGTAGGTGACCGGGCCGGACGGGGTCGGCGAGTACGTCGTGACGAGGACGTCCGCGCCGTGCGGGACGAGCACGCGTACGGCGTCGCTCGTCACCTGCCGGCCGGCCGGGATCTCGACGCCCGTGGCACCGCCGAACGTGAGGCGGCGCATGGTGTCGGCGGTGGCGGCGGCACTGTTCGCGGTCGCGGCGACGGCGATCGTCGCGTGCGCGATCAGCAACGGCTGCTGCCCGTAGAGATTGGACAGCGTGATGCGGGCACTCGTACCCCCGGCGGCCGTGTGCACGACGTTGCGCACGGAGCGGCCCGCCAGTCCGTCGGGCTCCGTGCCGGGCTCGGCTCCGGCCGGGGATGCGGACCAGGCGCCGACCCAGGTGCCGGTGGAGGCGGGAGCGGCGTCGTGCGACGTGTGGCCGCCGGCCACGGCGGCCTTGGCGCTGGTGCCGTCGTCAGCGCCGACGCCGATGTATATGGCGGCGGAAAGGACCACGACCACGGAAAGGATCGCGGCGAGCAGGGCATAACCGTGACGCTTGGTCATGCGGTGCGTGTCTCCTCGGACGAGGGAGCCCGAGGCTCCGGATGTGATCACTCCATGATGCGTCATGGGTAAGGGGAGTGACGACGCGCCCCCTGCGGGACCCCCTGGTCGATTCCCCATCCGAACAGACGCCGGGAACTCCTGAAGCGTTCCAGGAGTCGGTGAGAAGAGAGCGAGAAAGGGACAATGTGTACGAGGCGTGACGTGGCCTGCGAACGGGTGGAGTGAATGGGACGCACGAATTCGGGTGAAGGGGACGGCATGGAGCAGCATGCCCGACCCGGCGGGGCCGCGAACGCCGACGGGACCGCGAACGGTGCCGAGGCCGGGGAGACCGGGGCGGCGGAGGCCGGTTCCGCGGGTGCCGCCGGTACGGCCGAGGCCGTTGAGGCCGGGGACGCGGGCGCGGCTGGGGGAGTCGGGCAGGCATCTGACGCCGGTGAGACCGCCGGGGTCGGGCCATCCCCGGACGCTGGTGAAGGCGCCGGTGCCGGTGCCGGTGCCGGGAAGGCCGCAGGGGCCGCCGGGGGCGCGGGCGGGCGGACGGCCAGCGTGCCGGGGCGGGCGATGAACACCTTCAGCCCCGCCGACGAGGAGAAACGCCGCGGGGTGCGCCGCATGAAGGCGACCGCCACCGGCCTGCTGCTCTTCGTCGCCCTCGTCTACGTACTGGCGAAGTGGGCCTCGAACGAAGGCGCGGGCGCCTGGGCCGGCTACGTCGCGGCGGCGGCCGAGGCGGGCATGGTCGGCGCGCTGGCCGACTGGTTCGCGGTCACGGCCCTCTTCCGGCACCCGCTCGGCCTGCCCATCCCGCACACCGCGATCATCCCCACCAAGAAGGACCAGCTCGGCGTCTCGCTGGGCGAGTTCGTCGGCGAGAACTTCCTCTCCGAGGAGGTCGTCCGCCAGCGGCTGCGCGCGGTGGGCATCGGCAGCCGACTCGGCGCCTGGCTCGCCGATCCCGAGCACGCGGACAGGGTCACGGCCGAACTGGCCGCCGCGCTCAGGGGCGCCCTGACCGTGCTGCGCGACTCCGATGTCCAGGCCGTCGTCGGGGAGGCGATCACCCGCCGCGCCGACGCCCAGGAGATCGCGCCCGGCATAGGGAAGATGCTGGAGAAGATCGTCCTGGACGGCGGCCACAAGCGGGTCGTCGACCTGGTGGTGGTCCGCGCGCACGACTGGCTGGTGTTCCACGACACGCAGGTGATGGACGCCGTCCAGGGCGGCGCGCCGGGCTGGACCCCCCGTTTCGTCGACAAGAAGGTCGGCGAACGGGTCTACAAGGAACTGCTGCGCTTCGTCACCGAGATGCGCGACTCCCCGACCCACCCGGCCCGCGGAGCCCTCGACCGGTTCCTCACCGACTTCGCGTCCGATCTGCAGTCCGACACGGACACCCGCGCGCGGGTGGAGCGGCTCAAGGGCGAGGTGCTGGGCCGCGGCGAGGTCCAGGACCTCATCGCGTCCGCCTGGACGGCCGTGCGGTCGATGATCGTGTCCGCGGCGGAGGACGAGCGCAGTGAGCTGCGGCTGCGCGTGCGGGCCTCCCTGCTGTCGCTCGGCGCCCGGATGGCGACGGAGCCCAAGCTCCAGGCCAAGGTGGACGGCTGGGTCGAGGGGGCGGCCGTGTACGTCGTCACGACGTACCGCAAGGAGATCACCTCGCTCATCACGGACACGGTCGCCGGCTGGGACGCCGAGCACACGACCAGGAAGATCGAGGCAAACATCGGCCGTGACCTGCAGTTCATCCGGATCAACGGCACGGTGGTCGGCTCGCTGGCCGGACTGCTGATCTACGTGGTGTCACGGGGGCTGGGGGCTTAACCGCCCAAAGGGCGGGAACCCGGCGGGGGTTCACCCGACGGAGAGGGAACCCCATGCCAGTCCCCGCCTCACCGGCACCCCCCGCCGCCGACGGCACGGTCACCACGAACGTGCCGTCCCGTCTGGACCGGCTGCCGTGGTCCCGCTGGCACTGGATGATCGTGATCGGCCTGGGAACCGTCTGGATCCTGGACGGCCTGGAGGTCACGACCGTCGGCAACATCGCGGGCCGGCTCTCCGAGGAGGGGAGCGGCCTGTCCATCACCTCGGCGCAGGTCACCGGTATCGCGGCGGCGCTCTACGTGGCCGGTGCCTGTGCGGGCGCCCTGTTCTTCGGCTGGCTGACCGACCGGTACGGCCGCAAGAAGCTCTTCATGATCACGCTCGCCGTCTATCTCGCGGCGACCGCGCTCACCGCCTTCTCCTTCGACGCCTGGTGGTTCTTCACCTTCCGCTTCCTCACCGGCTTCGGCATCGGCGGCGAGTACGCGGCCATCAACTCGGCGATCGACGAACTCATCCCCGCCAGGTTCCGCGGCCGGGTCGACCTGATCATCAACGGCACCTACTGGCTCGGCGCGATCGGCGGCGCGCTGCTGTCGATCGTCATGCTGAACACGGACATCTTCCCCAAGGACCTCGGCTGGCGGCTGACCTTCGGACTCGGCGTGGTCCTCGGTCTGGTGATCCTGCTGGTCAGGCGGCATGTGCCGGAGAGCCCGCGCTGGCAGTTCATCCACGGCCGCGGTGAACAGGCGGAGGAACTGGTCGCCTCGGTCGAGGAGGAGATCGAGGAGGAACGGGGTGAACCGCTGCCGGCGCCGCAGGGCGAGATCACCATCGAGCAGCGCAAGAGCGTCGGCTTCGGCGTCATCGCGAAGACGGTCTTCGGCAGGTACCCGAAACGGGCCGTGCTCGGCCTCGCCCTCTTCGTCGGCCAGGCCTTCCTCTACAACGCGATCACCTTCGGCTTCGGCTCCATCCTGACCACGTTCTTCGACGTGCCCACGGGCAGCACCGGCTACTACTTCGCCGTCATAGCGGCCGGCAACCTCCTCGGCCCGCTGCTGCTCGGCAAGCTCTTTGACACCCTCGGCCGCCGCGTGATGATCTCCTCGACCTACCTGCTCTCCGGCCTGCTGCTCTTTGTCACGGCCTGGCTCTTCGACCAGGGCGCGCTGAACGCCGTGACGATGACGGCCTGCTGGTGCGTGGTGCTCTTCTTCGCCTCGGCGGGCGCCTCCAGTGCGTATCTGACCGTCTCCGAGGTCTTCCCCATGGAGACCCGCGCGATGGCCATCGCCTTCTTCTACGCCATCGGCACCGCGGCCGGCGGCATCAGCGGCCCGCTGGTCTTCGCCGACCTCACCAAGTCCGGCGTCGTCGCCGACACGGTGATCGCGTTCCAGATCGGCGCCTCCCTGATGTGCGCCGCGGGCCTGGTCGCGGTGTTCCTCGCGGTCAAGGCCGAGCGGCGCTCCCTGGAGGACATCGCCGCGCCGTTGTCTACGGCACCCTCCACGGCCGACGCCTCGCCGACGTCCAGCGCGCGGGCGAGCTGATCAGCGGCGTTCACCGCACAGGGCCCTGATCAGCGGCTCCCGTCGCGCAGGGACCGGGAGCGGGAGCCGGACCGGGGACCGGGAGCCGGACGGGGCGTCGGCCCGCGCGGGCGATCCCTTCCGGCTCCCGGTTCCGCGACGCGGCGTAGCTCGTCCACGGTTCTGAGTACGCGTACTCTGTCGCGGCCCCGCCGGGCACGTGACCCTCGTACGCATGACCGAGAAACTGCTCCGCCCCTTGCGAACGCGCCCTTGGCCGGAACGCTGGCTGACGCGTGTGCTCGGCGCCGCCCTCTCCTGCGCGGCGTACCTGATCTGTCTGCCCTGGGACCTGCGCAGCCGCCCGGAGACGCCGGGTTCGACCGTGGAGACCACCCCGGTGACCGGCACGGCCGTCCTCGCCCTCGCCGCGGTGCTGCTGCTCCTGGCCGTCCACTTCGGGCTCCGGGACGCGCTCGCCTGGCCGTTGCTGCTGGTCGCGGCACCCCCGGCGATCCTGCTGCACGTGTCGCTGCGGACCCACCCCGGACCCCCGGACGGCCTGGCCGGGGTGTGGCCGCTGACCTGGGCGGCCGTCACGCTGCTCGGGGCCGCCTCCGTGCTGGTCGTGAGCGCGGTGGCACGCCAGTTCAGGACGGACCTGGCGGACGCCCTGGAGGAGGAGTGGGTGCTGGCCGGCCAGTGGTGCCGGTGAGACGGGCGGGCGCCCGGTGACCCGGGTCCGCCCGCTGACCGCCCCGGTGACCGGGGGCGCCCGCAGCGCGCCGCGGCCCGCCTACTGCCCGTAGAAGTACTGCGAGCTCTTCTCGTTGAAGTACGAGGCGTAGACGCGCCCGAGGACCGGCTTGCCGCGGTACATCCCCACGTACTGGCGCGAACTGTCGACCACGACGGGCCGTGTCATGCAGGCGAACTTGACCCGCTGCTGCGCCTCGGCCCACTGCACGGCCGCCGGATCGACCCGGTCGCTGACGAGCAGCGGGAAGGCGCCGATGCCGTTCTGGAAGCCGACGGGCAGACCGCCCTTGGTGTCCTTGGCGTACTTCATCACCTGGTCGGTGAAGCCGGAGATGGCCTGCACGGTTATCTCCGGAACGACCGCGGCCACCGTGAACAGGTGCAGCTTCGTCCCCATCCAGCGCATCCGGAACTCGGCCCGCCGCCCCACGAGTACGGGCACCCCGGCCCATTCCTCCCACCGCGTGGCACATCCGTCGGCGGTCAACTGCCGCTCCACGAACGTCAGGTAGGTGCCCGGCGCGGATTGCTGCTGGTTTGCGTCCATGGCGGGATCCTAGGGCCCGGGGCCGACGGCCGGAACGGGTGCCGGTCGATCGACTGCCCGACTGCCCGACTGCCCGACTGGCTGCCGGGCCGGCTGCCCGATCGTCTAGGCGCCCGTCGTGGACCCCGGACGGATGATCATCAGGACGGTGACGGTGGCCCACAGCAGGTTGAAGATCCCGGTGAACATGGCGAGCCGCACGGTCGCCGCGCGGTCGATGGTCCCGCCCTGGTCGGCTCCCTCCAGGATCGCGCTCTGCCGGGGCAGGACCAGCGCGGCGAGGAGCACGGCAGCCAGCGCGGTCAGCACGATCGAGACGATCAGCCAGGTGTCGCCGAGGACGCCCATGTCGCTCGCGGTGGCGAACCCGAAGACGGGAACGACGACACCCACCACGGCGTACACCTGGCAGATGCGGTGCAGCAGCCGGGTGGTGGCGAGGGCGCTCGAGTCGTCGGACCCTTCGAGAACCTTGCGCGCGGCAGGCGGGAACATGCTCGCGGCGACCGTGACGGGCCCGATGGCGACGATCGCGGCGATGACGTGGACGGCGAGGAGGAACTTGGTCACGGGGTGACGGTAGAGGCCGCACGGATCATGGAGAAGTGGCACTTTTGCCAGGGGTCAACGGATTCTGGCCAGGGCGGTGAACCCCGTGCATGCACGGGCTGCGACCGGCGTGAACACCCGCGTGACGAGGCCGGAGCGGAATGCTCCTGTGATGGCTGGGGCCTGTCGGACGGCGTCGGTGTGGCGAGAACCCGGCGCAGGCATAGGCTCTGGTCATGCACATCGTGGCCGTACTGGCGCTGGACCACGTCATCCCGTTCGATCTCGCGGCCCCGATCGACACGTTCGGCTGGGCCCGGCTGCCCGACGGCCGCCCGGCGTACCGGACCCGGGTGTGCTCGGTGACCGCGGGCGCGGAGGTGAGCGCGGGCGCGTTCACGCTGCGTGCCCCGTACGGCCTGGAGGCGCTGGCCGAAGCGGACACGATCATCCTGCCGGGCGTGGCCGACCCGTCCGCCCCGCTCCCGCCGGGCGTCGCGGAGGCGCTGCGCGCGGCGGCGGCGAACGGCACCCGGATCGCCTCGATCTGCGTCGGAGCGTTCGTGTTCGCCGCCACGGGCCTGCTGGACGGACTGCGCGCGACGACGCACTGGGTCGCGTCCGCGGAACTGGCGGCCAGGCACCCGGCGGTGACGGTCGACCCGAACGTGCTCTACGTCGACAACGGCCAGTTCCTGACCTCGGCGGGGGCGTCGGCGGCGCTGGACATGTGCCTGCACATGATCCGCAAGGACCACGGTTCGGCGGTCGCCGCGCATGCCGCCCGGCTGTCGGTGATGCCTCTCGAACGGGAGGGAGGCCAGGCCCAGTTCATCGTCCACACCCAGCCTCCGGCCCCCGCGGGCACGACCATGGAGCCGCTGCTCGACTGGCTGGAGGAGAACGCCGGCCGCGAGCTGACCCTGGAGGACATCGCGGTTCAGGCCGGGACGAGCACCCGTACCCTCAACCGCCGCTTCCGCGAACAGACGGGCACGACACCGCTCCAGTGGCTGCACCGGGCCAGGGTGCGCCGCGCCCAGTACCTCCTGGAGACGACCACGTACCCGGTCGAACGCATCGCCGCCCAGGCGGGCTTCGGCTCTCCGACGGCGTTCCGGGAGCGCTTCAAGCGGGTGGTGGGGACGAGCCCGTACGCGTACAGGCGGGCGTTCCGGGGGGCGGAGGAGCGGGCGTCCTGAGGTTCGGGCCCGGTCCCGCTCAGGCGCGTCGGTCGGCCACGGCCCAGGAGGCGAGGGCCATGGCACCGGCGACACCGAAGACGGCGGGCCAGGCGCCGACCTTCTTGGCCAGCGGGTGCGACCCGGCGAACGCGGCCACGTACCCGGCGGTCAGCGCCCCGGCGGCGGCCCCGCCGGCGTCCTGCTTCCACTGCCGGGCGGCGGCGACGCCGGCGACGGCGAGCACGACCCCGCCGAGCTGCCGCTTCCTCGTCCACCGGGCGACGCCGTACCCACCGACAAGCCCCCCGGCGGCCACCACCGCGGCCGGAACCTTCGCCATTGCTGCCTCCTTGTTCGTCCCCCGAGGCTAACGCCCGCCGGAAGCGGGGCGTGCCCGGGCCCCGACACGTGGGCCGACTGTCGGTGGCACCCGCTTGGATGGGCGGTATGACAGCCCGAGACGTCGCCGGTGCCCTCCCCGACATCGACACCCTGAAGGACCTCTGCCGGTCGCTGGCCATGGCCGAGGCGATCCTTGACCCCGACGGCGAGTGCATCCACTCGTACAACGCCCACTGGTCGGAGACGGAGCAGACGGCCTCCATGCGCAACGGCTCGGGCGACGAGTACGACATCGTCTTCGCCCCCGCCGGGGCGTACATCCGAGGCTTCGACCACGAGTCCCCGTTGAGCCCGTACCACCGGGAGGACATGCCACGGCCTTGGCCGGGCGTACTGGACTCGGTGCCCGAGCCCTTCCGCTGCTACGTCGAGGAGCCGGCCTTCACGGACGAGAACGGGTGTCCGGTGGTGACGGTGTGCCTGTGGCGCGAGACGAACGCCCCGTCCTGGCAGACGGGCCGGATCACCTTCCCCGAGGGACACCCGGACCCCGACGACGCGACCCGGCTCTTCGACCTCCTCCTCACCCCGACCCCAGAGGCGTTCCAGACGTTCGCCGAGGACTACTACGAGGTGTCGGTGGACATCGAGGCACTCCGCCACATCTACGCCCTGCGCCCCCTCGGCCTACCTCAGATCACCGGCCTCAACCCGTCGGCCTCACCGGAGTCGATTGCGGCTGCGGCCACCATGATGGGGTACCCCGTCGCGGCCGACTTGAGGTCGGCGGCGGGCTGACCCCTTGTCGGCGTGGCTCACGGGGAAGTCGGCGATTGAGATCGGCGCCGGGTCAACTCGTGATCGAGGCGTAGGAGCTCACATCGGCAGGGAGCTCGTGGTGCAGATCCCAAGTGATCGCCATGGGCTTGCTGCCGGAGTGGTCGAAGTAGGTGGCTGGTCCCAGAAGCATCCACGGCTCGGCCTTGCCGATGCTGTTGCGCTTATAGCGGCGCAGGAACAGCAGGACATGGCTCCCGAGCTGGTCGTGCTGCTGGTAGCGCAAGCCAGTCGCGGAGTTTGCCGGGGTGGTGCTCTGGGACTCCCAGTGGAAGCGGGTGGAGCTGAGTGCGTAGTCCTTGTAGCGGACTGTGGGAGAGAAGTCGCGCTCGCTCTTTTCCAGAGTGATGAGGAGCGCATCGGTCTTCAGTTCCTCTACCCACCGAACCCCCTGCCCGAAATCCCTGGGCATCTGGCCTCCCAGACGCGCCACCCCCAGAGCCGAGAGGATCTCGGAACGGTTGTACGAGCTGTGGATCTTCAAGGGGACGTGAGCGAGTGGACCCTCCAAGGGGAGTGGGAAGTGGTCCGCCTGCTCGAGGGCGTAGGAGAGAACCTGCTGCAGTTCGTCACGCACCATCGGCTGCGATCGAAGCGACTCAAGGCCTTGGCGATAGCTCGAGAACCCACCACCGTTGTCCCAGAGGTTGAAAAAGAGCATGCGGGCGTACGATGCCTCCGCCTCAGGCAGGGAGCCGTAGTCGGGGGCATCATCTGTCAGCAGTCGTAGGTACGCCTGGATGCGGTTCGGGTCGTCGACGTGCAGGAATGCATGGGCGCGCTTGAGGAGTTCTGCCTCGCCCGGCGGTGCCTCCTCGGGGAGGAACCCAGCTTTGCGCAGCACCTTGGTCCAGGAGTTGTCACTCTTGTAGAGCTCCTGGATGTCCCGGCGGCTCTCCCGCAGGTAGTCCGCAAGTCGCGGAGTGCTGTAGTCCCGGGCCTCTCGAGCCAACGTGGTGATGGTGGCCTTGAGTTGTGTACGGATGTTGTCCAGGATGAGGTCCTTGGACTTGCCTTCCAAGATGATCTGGCACCCGGATGGCAACTGTGGGAAGTCCTGCTCGATGCTGTCGACAAGCCGGTTGCGGGACAGGTTGGTCAGGGCCCGGAACTGTTCCTCGAAGCGGAACTCCGCTCGATGCTGACCGATGAAATCGAGCACCGTCAACACAGGCTTGCTCGGTGTGCGGCGAAGACCACGCCCGAGCTGCTGCAGGAAGACGGTCGCACTGTTGGTAGGGCGCAGCAGAAGCAGTGTGTCCACATCTGGGATGTCCAGGCCCTCGTTGAATAGATCGACAGAGAAGATCACCTGGATATGACCCGCTTTGAGATCGTCAAGCGTCTGCGCGCGTACCTCGGGGCGTGAGTCGCTATCGAGTGCCGCGGCTTGGAATCCCGCACGGCGGAAGCAGTCCGCCATGAAGTGTGCATGCGCTTTGGAAACGCAGAATCCGAGGGCCCGCATGGAGGCAGGGACTGAGATCTTGTTCTGGACCTGCTTGATGACGATGCGGGCCCGAGCCTCGTCACCGGTGTACAGATGACCGAGTTGATCCCGGTCGTACGTTCCCGAACGCCAGTTGAGGCGGGTCAGATCCGTGCCGTCTGGAAGCCCGAAGTAGTGGAAGGGGCTGAGGAGGTCGTTCTCCAGGGCCTCCCAGAGGCGTAGCTCCGCAGCGATGCGCCCGTCGAAGAAGACGTTCTGCACACTGCGGCCATCCATTCTCTCGGGGGTCGCAGTGAGACCTAGCAGCTCGGCCGGCTTGAAATGCTCGATGACTCGCTTGTACGTCTCGGCCGTGGCGTGATGGAACTCATCGATGACGATGACATCGAAGTGCCCAGGGTCGAGTTGCTCCAGGCGCTGGACGTTGAGTGATTGGACGCTGGCGAATACGTGTGTCCACTCGCGTGGTTCCTTGCCGCTGTGAAGAAGCTCGCCGAATGAGGCGTTGTCCAGGACCTCACGGTAGGTGCGCAGGGACTGGTTCAGGATCTCTTTGCGGTGAGCGACAAAGAGCAGGCGGGGAAGGTCGCCGCCGCGTTTGTCGCGCATGCTTCGATAGTCAAGTGCCGCCATGACGGTTTTGCCCGTACCCGTCGCGGCGACGAGAAGATTTCGGTTGCGGCCGCGGATTTCCCGCTCGACGCGAAGGCGCTCCAGCATGTCTTTTTGGTGGGGGAGCGGATGCACCGCGAGGCCCGAAAGGCTGATCTTGATATCTCCAGCGGGGCCAGTGCCGCCCGCCCTGGCCAGTGCCTCAGCCAGTCGCTCACCGTCGCGATCAGGGTCGTAGGCTTCGAAGGCGGTATCGGCCCAGTACGCGTCAAAGGTCGCCTCGAACTTGTCGAGCACTCTTGGTGTAGCGACTGACGACAGCCGTACGTTCCACTCGAGGCCGTCGAGAAGCGCAGCTTTGGAGAGGTTCGAACTGCCTACGTATGCGGTGTCGAAGCCCGTGTTGCGCCGGAACAGCCAGGCTTTGGCGTGCAAGCGCGTCGATCTGATCTCGTAGTTGACCTTCACCTCGGCGCCGAACTCGCGAACGAGGCGGTCCAAAGCATGCCGATCGGTGGCGCCGATGTAGGTGGTGGTGATGACCCTGATGGGGACGCCACGTTCCTTGGCCGCACGGAGCGAGTCCTCGAGAACTCTTATTCCGTACCACTTTACGAACGCGCAGAGCAGGTCGATGCGGTCGGCGGTGGCGAGTTCGGCTCGCAGTTCCGCTCCCAGACTTGGATCGTCTGGCGCGTTGGTGATCAACGCTGTCTCCGACAGGGGAGTCAGAGGTCTGATGGCGTAGGCGCCGGGAGCCTGCTGCTCTGCCAGGGCCAGGAGCTGGCGAGGCCCCTCGATGATGGTGGGCGAAGCCTCGTCGTCATCCGGGTCCGGCATGCTGCTGACCAGAGACTTCATGATCTGGTTGGCTGCGGCTACCTGCTTGTCGTGAGGGAGCAGGCTCAACCGTCGCCCCACGGCTTCGCCGATATGGCGCGCCAGGACATGAGGCGTCGACTCGGCACTGACCTCCGCATGAATCGGCTTCCATCCGGCCGCGTTCAACTGGTCGATCTGTGCCTGCACACCTTCGGTGATGAGCTCTTCGTACACACCCGCAACAGGCTGTGACAGATCCCCTGACTGAACCACGCTGCCCCCGATCGTTCATTGCGCCATGCACAGTTCTAACAGGGGCCACTGACACGATCGAGTCATAGGGCTAAGAAACCCAAAGGTGCACCCCGACTACGGGGAGCCGGGATGCACCTTCAGGGGAGTTGGCAGAGCGTGGCGATGCCCTGGGTCATCAAATGACCCCGTGACACTCCCCATAAGCAACCCCCGACCCGCACCAGCACTCCGACCCCCGCTGCGGGGGCCATGCCACCGCCAGGCCGCGGGCCGCCAGGGTCGTCGCGTACTGGGGGAGCAGGGTCGTGTCCGAGGGGGAGGCGGCTTCCGAGGCGGCGAAGGCCTCGTAGGACGGGACCGTGGCGGTGACGATGCCCAGGTTCGGGGTGCCGGAGAGGGCCAGTTCGCGCAGGGACGCCTCTATCGTCGCGAGGTGCTCGTCGTGCGACGGGTACTCGGTGGTGAGGTCCGGGTACGCGGTGGTCAGTTCCGTGAGTTCGGGGGCCGACCAGTGCAGGACCGCCACCGGGAACGGGCGCGACAGCGCCTCGCGGTAGGCGCCCAGTTCGGCCTGGAGGCGGCTGATCTCGGCCTGGAGTTCCGCCGGGTTGTCCGAGCCGAGGGACCAGACCCGCTTGGGGTCGTGGAGCTCGTCCAGGGAGATCGGGGACGAGTGCAGGGTGTCGGCCAGCGCGTCCCACTCGTCGTGCGCCGCGCCCAGCATGCGGCGCACCCGGTGACGGCCGAACAGGAGGGGGAGCGTGGAGTACGGGGGTTCCGGAACGTCCGTCAGGAGCAGGGTCGTTCCCTCGGTGAAGGTGTCCTGTGCCGCTTCCAGTTCGTCGTGCGACTCCAGGGCCTCCGCGACGATCACCCAGGGGGCCGGGTCGCGGGGGGCCGCCGCCCGGACTCCGTCGATGATCGCGCGGGCCTCGGCCTCGTGGTCGTACTCCCACAGGTTCGAGGCCTTGAGGGCGCGGACCAGATACGGCTTCTCCAGGGGGGTGTCCGAGGAGAGGAGGCGGTCGTAGAGGGTGGTGGCGCCGGGGCGGTCGCCGGCCAGTTCGAGGTGGGCCGCGGCCTGCAGGAGCAGGTGCTCGGCGTCCTCCGGGTACAGGCCGGCGGTCCGCTCCAGGCGAGCCGCTTCGGCGGTGTGGTCGACGTTCTCGGCAGGCGTGTCGGGGCGCATGGGGGACACCGTACTGCCGCCGGGCCGTCAAGGAGAGAGACCTGCAGGCCAGAGACACGGGAGTCCCCGACGGCATATTCCACGCCGCTTCACTGCTTCAGCGCTTCGCTGGTTCGACGCGTCGTGCGTCGTGCGTCGTACGGGCACCCAGCCCGGCCGTCGGTTCGTCCGTGGGCGGGTCGTGGTCCCCGGTGCCGGGTCCGGTCAGCCCCGGATCACGCCGTCACCCCGTCCACCTGCAGCGTCTGCACCGCCCCCGCCGGGAACGGGAGCGCCACGGACTTGCCGGTCAGGTAGGTGTCCGCGTGGGCGGTGTAGAGGTCGCCGGTGCCGGAGGTCAGGGTGGTCCAGCGGGGGACCAGGCCGCCCGTGCCGCCGGAGACCGTGGTGAAGCGGGAGAGGTCGAAGGTCAGGGTCTGGGCGGACGTGGCCTTGTTCGCCGCGACGATCACCAGGCGCTTCGCCGTCGCGTCGTACGCCGCCACCGCGTAGTCCACGCCCGTGTCCACGATCGTCATGCTGGGCCGGATGTGGCGGCTGAACTGGGCCATCACGTACAGCTTCGTCTCGACGGCGCCGGCCGTCAGGGTGCTCGCGTCGTACTTGATCATGCCCCAGCCCTCCGTGGGGTCCATCACCTGCCAGTAGACCCAGGCGGTCGGGTGCAGCCAGCGGAAGTCGAGGAGGAGGTTGCTCGCCAGGGTCAGGCCGGTGCCGTCCCCGTCGCCGTACTCGGAGTTCCACAGGACCTTGCGGGAGGTCGTCACGGCGTCCGTGTAGAGGAGGTCACGGCGGCCGCCCGACCCCTGGTAGCCGTGCACGTTGACCCGGTCGACCAGGGCCTTGGTCGTCGAGTTGAAGGAACCCCATGTCGTACGGGCCAGGTCGTAGCTCGTCTCGTCCGACGCGGAGATCCTCGTGCCCGTCAAGCCCCGCTTGTCCAACTCGCTGCGCAGGTAGGGGAGTACGGCCGACTGGACGGTCGCGTCCATGTGGCAGCCCTCCTGGGTGCCGGTGGACGTCCACCAGGCGGAGGAGGGCTCGTTGAACGCCTCCACGGTGGCGAAGTTCACCCCCCAGTTCGTCTTCGCGTAGAGCGCGACCGCCGCGAGGTGGGAGGCGTGCTGGCGGTAGTTCCAGGACTGGAGGTTGTTGCCGCCCCCGGACGCGCCCGAGGGGTTGTGGTTCAGACACATCCACCACATCGGGGAGTTGGCGAACAGCTCACTCGTCGCGCCGCGTGCCGTCGCCTTGGTCAGGGCGGCGCGCTGGGTGGCGTCCGCCGTCCACTTCCAGGCCGAGGACGTCGGGTCCTCGTTGTTCCAGTCCTGCCAGTAGCCCTCGATCTGTTTGAAGGAGGGGATGTTCGCGGAGGCCGTCATCGTCTCGCCGCCCACGCTGTTCCAGGAGCACGCGCCCAGGTTGTAGCGGGCGATGGTCAGGCCCAGGCCCGGGCGGGAAACGCCGTTGTACGTCGTCGACCTGGTGGTGAAGAAGAGGTCGGCGAAGTCGTCGCGGGCGCCGAAGACGCCCGCCCACCAGGCCAGTGAGGTGCCCCACCCCTCCCACTTCCCGTACGTCGTCGCCGGGTTCACGGCGATCGTCGCGTCGGCGCGGGCCGTGCCGGTCGCCAGGGCCCCGCCGAGGACCGCACCGCCCGCGGCGCCCAGGAGTGTTCTGCGTCGGATCATGGCTGGCTTCTCCGTCCGTCTCAGCGCGACTCACGTCCTTCGCGGACGGAGTCGGCCATGGCTGTCGACTCGACTTCGAACTCGGTCGCCGGTTGGTCCCGCCGGCGCTTGCCCGTCCCACTGATGCCGTCCCGCTGATGCCATCAGGAAGCATCGGGTGTGGCGGCTGAGGTTGTCGAGGGTTGCGACAGCCCTTTCTAAAACCGGTGGAGGAAGCACCGGACCGGACAGGAGCCGCGCGGGGCTGGAGAGTTGGCGGGGTGACGCCTATCGTGCGCCCGGCGAAGGGGGCGGACGGATGCGGGCTCCGGGGGTCGTGCACCACGGCACGCGACGGCGGCGGGCCGCGTTCCGGCGAGCGGTGTGGAGCGGGGCCGAGGTGCTCGTCACCGTCGGAGTGGTGCTGCTCCTCCTGGTGGCGCACCAACTGTGGTGGACCAACCGGCAGGCGCGGCACAGCGCCGAGCGCAAGGTGCAGGCGCTGGAGCGGGAGTGGGGGACCCCGGACCCGGAGGCCTCGGGGACCTCGGGGGTCTCGGGGTCCGACGCGGACGCGACGGGGGCCGGGAAGGCCGGAGGGGCCGGGGGAAGTGGGGGCGGCGAGTCCGCGGGACGGTCGGCGGGACGCGACTCCCTGTCGGGGGCGGCGGCCGACGGCGGGCGGCAGCAGCCCCGTTGGTCGCAGGCCTACGCCGTCCTCGGCATTCCACGGCTCTCCCTGCGGGTGCCGGTCGCCGAGGGCGTCAGCAAGGCGAATGTCCTGAACAAGGGGTACGTCGGTCACTACAAGGGCACCCAGCAGCCGGGCCGGCCGGGGAACTTCGCGCTCGCCGGGCACCGGAACACCCACGGGGAGCCGTTCCGGTACCTCCCGAGGCTCCGGCGCGGCGACACGATCACCGTGGAGACGAAGACCGCCGTGTACACGTACACCGTCGACCGGACGCTGTCACAGACCTCCGCCCGGGACGTCGGGGTGATCCGCCCCGTGCCGCGCAGCACCGTCCGGCCGTCGTACGGGTACACGCGGCCCGGGTACTACATCACGCTCACCACGTGCACCCCCGAGTACACCTCCCGGTACCGCATGGCGGTGTGGGGAAAGCTCACCTCCATGCGGCCCCGCTGACGATCGGGGGCTGACGACCGGGGGTCACGTGCGGTCCCGCAGGACCAGGACGCTCGCCGCGGCCACGGCGGCCAGTCCCGCCGACACGGCGATCGCGACGTCCGCGCCGTGCGCCGGTCCGCCGGTGGAGGTGACCAGGGCGATCGTGAGGGCGACCCCGGCGCACGAGCCGATGTAACGGAAGGTCTGCTGGGCGCCCGAGCCCATCGCCGCGCGGGTCGCGGGCACGGACTCGACGGCCAGCAGGGGCAGCGCGGCGTTCAGCAGGCCGCTGCCCACCCCGGAGAGCACGAAGCCCGGCAGCAGGTGGGTCCAGGAACCGGAGCCGATCGCGCCGAGCATCGTCAGGACGCCGACGGCGTGCAGCGCGAAACCGAGGGCGAGCTGATGGCGGTGCGAGACCCGGCCGGCGAGACGGCGGGCCTGGAGGGCGACCGTGAAGGAGAGCCCGGACCACAGCAGGAACAGCCACGCCGTGTCCATGGCGGACATCCCGAGCGTCCGCTGGAGCAGTGCCGGCAGGAAGCTGAACAGGCCGATCACCGCGAGGCCCGTGAAGAGGCCGCCGGCGGACGAGGCGAGGAAGCGGCGGTGCCGGAGCAGGCCCAGGTCGATCATGGGCGTGCCGCTGCGGCGTTCGACGGCGACGAACACGGCCATCAGGACGAGGAACGCGGCCAGCAGCAGGCCGACCGGCGCGCGCAGCCAGCCGTCGCGGCCGAGCGTCAGCGCCGCCACCAGCGACACCAGCGCGAGGCCGAAGGTCAGTGCTCCGGCGAGGTCGGGCCGGCCGCCGCGCGGCGCGCGGGACTCGGTCAGGGCGCGGGTCCCCAGGAGGGCGACGAGCAGCGCGGCGGCGCCCAGGACGGCGTACGCCATCCGCCAGTCCCAGCCCGCTATCGCGCCGGCGAGGAGCGGGCCCGCCGCGATGCCGCCGCTGACGAACGCGCCCCACACCCCCGTCGCGTGCAGCCGTCCGCGCGGGGTCGGGAAGGCGTGCACGATCAGCCCCAGGCTGCTCGCGAGGATCGCCGCGCTCGCCGCTCCCTGCGCGATGCGGGCCAGGGTGAACAGCCAGGTGGAGTTCGCGAGCGCGCCCAGGGCCGTGGTGAGACCGAGGGCGACGGTGCCGGCCAGGAAGATCCGGCGGCGGCCGTAGTCGTCGGCGAGGCTGCCCGCGACCAGGAGCAGCGCGGCCAGGCCCAGCGGGGTGCCGTTGAGCAGCCAGGCCTGGGCGGAGACGGAGGTGTGCAGAGCGGCCGCGGTGTCGGGGAGCGTGACCATCGGGGCCGTGTACGTCATCAGGGCCACGGCGGTGGCGGCACTGGTGAGGGCGAGGGTCGGGGTGGCCCGCGGACCGCTGCCCGCCGGGGAGGCCGAGGGGGTCGCGGAGGCCGCGGAGTTCGGCGACGCCGGGGAGGCCGCGGTGGCCGGGGAGGCCGGGGAGACGACGCCGGTGGCGTGCGCGGGCTGCGTGCTGGTGTCGGGCCGGTCGAGCCGGGTCATGGCCTGCCTTCACTTCCCTGGGTCGGGTAGGTCGGTTCATCGGGTGGACGGATGGACGTGTGGACGGGTGGACGGGTGGCGGTTCTGGTCGACCCGTCCGCGTCCCCTGGGTCCGGCCATCAGGTTCGGTCATTAGGTTCGGTCATTGAACCTTGTGCATGCGTAGACCGTAACACCTAGGTTCGTTCAATGAACCAACATGTCGAAAAGTGGCTACAGTGGGGGCATGGCTCTGGGCAAGGACTACGCGACGCAGCAGTGCTCGATCGCCCGCGCGCTGGAGGTCGTCGGCGAGCGCTGGACGCTTCTCGTCGTCCGCGACGCGCTCTACGGCGTACGGCGCTACAACGACTTCCTCGTGCACCTCGGCATCCCGCGGGCCGTGCTCGCGGCCCGCCTCCAGGCGCTCACCGCCGAAGGGATCCTGGAGAAGCGCCGCTATCAGGAGTCGCCGCCGCGTGACGAGTACGTCCTGACCGATCGCGGTGTCGCCCTGTGGCCCACCCTGCGCTCGCTCGGCCTGTGGGGCCGCGAGCACTTCGGCGAGAGCCGGCTGCGGTACTTCCGGCACGCCGCCTGCGGCACGGAGCTCGGCCCGTACGGCGAATGCCCCCGCTGCGCGATGGTCGTGCCCGTCCCGGACGTCGAGATGACACCGGGGCCCGGACTCGACCGGGACCCGGCGGATCCGGTCAGCCGCGCCCTGGTCGCGCCGAGGCGGCTGCTGGAGCCGCTCGACACGGACCCGCGGAACCCGGCGGCTGCCATGTCCGGGGGACCGGCCGCACCGGACGCCTGACCCGTACGTATGCGCCGACCCGCTCGCCTGACCTGTGCGTACGCACCGCCCCGGTCGCCTCGTACGCACCGATCCGTTGGTCCCGTACGCACCGATCAACTGGTCCCGTACGCGCCGCCCCGCGCGCCCGTGCGTACCGCCCCCGAGCCGGATCCAGTGACCGATTCCGCAGTCGATCCGGGGCGGTTGGTCCGGAACCATCCTGTATAACGAACGGAGAGACACGCGCACCGCGTACGAGAGGAGGAGCGGTCGATGATCCGGACCTGGGCCGACGCCCGTCCCGCCGCCGTACTGCTGCTCCTGCTCCTCGAGGTCGCGCTGCTCGACACGGGCTCCCTCACCGCCACCGTCGCGATCGCCGCGACGGCCGCCGCAGGGTCCGCCTTCGCCGCGTGCTCCCTCATCGTGGCGCGCTGCGCGCCCGTCGTGACGCCCACCCGGGTCCGTACGGCCATCCGCGACCGCGACCGCCGCACGGCCTTCCTGCCGCAGCGCGATCCCGACGCCAGCGGACGGCCGCGCCCCCGGGCCCCCGGACACGCCCTCCAGGCGACCGCGTAGGGCACCCCTTTCTCCGCCCCGGGTGACCGTTTGCCGGGGGTGGCTCTCCACTCCCGGTGATCCACCCCGAGTGGCACTCCGTCACGGGTGACCCCGCGCTGGTCGTCATGCCGCAATCCGTACTCCCGGCACGACGAGACCCCCGGAGGGCTCACGCATGTCCACGTTCATGTCCGTTTTCGCACACCTGGTCGAGCACCTCGCCGATCTGCTCCAGCCGCTGTTCCACGCTTCGTCCGCCGCCGCCGCGATCGTCCTGTTCACCGCGCTCGTACGCCTGCTCGTGCATCCCCTGTCGCGGGCCTCGGCGCGCGGACAGCGGGCGCGGGCGGCGCTCCAGCCGCGGATCGCCGAGCTGAAGAAGGAGCACGGGAAGGACCGCGAGAAGTTCCAGAAGGCGCTGATGGAACTGCACGCCGAGGAGAAGGTGTCGCCGCTCTCCGGATGTCTGCCCAGCCTGTTCCAGATGCCGGCCTTCTTCCTCCTCTACCACCTGTTCTCCAGCTCGACGATCGGCGGCGAGGCCAACACCCTGCTCGGGCACAAACTGTTCGCCGCGCCGCTCGGGGACCGGTGGGCGGACGCGCTCGGCGACGGCGGGCTCTTCGGCCCGGCCGGTCTCGTCTACCTGGGCCTCTTCGCCGTCGTCACGGCCGTGGCCGCGTTCAACTACGTGCGTACGAAGCGGATGACGGCCGCATCGAATCCGGCGGGCGACGGTCAGAGCGAGGGCCGCAGCGAGAGCGAGCAGGCGGCCGCCTCGGTCGGCAAGATCATGCCGTTCATGTCCTTCTTCACGCTGTTCACGGTGGCCGTGGTGCCGCTGGCCGCCGCCCTGTACGTCGTGACCAGCGCGACCTGGAGCGCCGTGGAGCGCGCGGTGCTCTACCGGGACATGCCGGGGGCGGCGCCCGCGGCCGCGGCGCTCGCCTGACGCTGCCGGGTCTGAGGCCGGTGCCGGGTCGGGTCCGGAGCCGGGATCGGGTCCGGTCCGTGAACGGGGTCTTGCGGACTGGACGGCGAGCTTGGAGGATCGCACGGTCCCTCCGACGGCCGCACCCGTCGGCCGGACGGCCCGCGACCGAGGGAGATGGTGACCATGAAGCTGCTGCGAGTCGGTACGTCCGGATCGGAGCGGCCCGCGCTGCTCGACGCCGAGGGGACCCTGCGGGACCTGTCGGGCCTCGTCGCCGACATCGACGGGGCGCTGCTCGCCGACGACGCGGCGCTCGGCCGGATCCGGTCCGCGGCGGCGGCCGGTGAGCTGCCCGCGCTGGACGCGGACGGACTGCGCGTGGGACCGCCGCTGGCCCGGATCGGCAAGGTCGTGTGCATCGGGCTGAACTACCACGACCACGCCAAGGAGACCGGGGCCGAGCCGCCCGCCGAGCCGGTGATCTTCTTCAAGGCGGCGGACACCGTGGTCGGCCCGAACGACACGGTGCTCGTGCCGCGCGGGTCGGTGAAGACGGACTGGGAGGTCGAACTGGCCGTCGTCATCGGCCGTACCGCCCGCTACCTGGAGTCCGGGGAGCAGGCGCTCGCGCATGTCGCCGGGTACGCGGTGGCGCACGACGTCTCCGAGCGGGCGTTCCAGATCGAGCGCGGCGGCACCTGGGACAAGGGCAAGAACTGCGAGACGTTCAACCCGCTGGGGCCGTGGCTGGTGACGGCGGACGAGATCGCGGACCCGCAGGCGCTGTCGCTGCGGCTCTGGGTGAACGGGGAGCTCAAGCAGGACGGTACGACGGCCGAGCAGATCTTTCCGGTCGCGGAGGTCGTCCGGTACGTGAGCCAGTTCATGACCCTGTACCCGGGGGACGTGATCAACACCGGTACGCCCGCCGGGGTGGCGCTCGGCCGGCCCGAGCCGAAGCCGTACCTGCGGGCGGGGGACGTCGTGGAGCTGGAGATCGACGGGCTGGGGCGGCAGCGGCAGGTGCTCGCCGACGCGTGAGCGCTCCGCTGGGTTCACCGGGTGGGTTCGCTTCGGCCCGGGTGCCGTTTCGCGTGCGCGTGCGTCGTGGTTGCTCGCGCCGTTCCCCGCGCCCCTGACGGGGCGGTGCTTGCTGTGCGTTGTCGGCTGCGGGGGCTTCGTGGTTGGTCGCGCCGTTCCCCGCGCCCCTGACGGGGGTCTGCTGTGCGCTGTTCTCCGCGCGTGCGTCGTGGTTGCTCGCGCCGTTCCCCGCGCCCCTCACGGGGCTTCCCCGCGCCCCTGACCCGCGCCCCTCACGGGGCTTCCCCGCGCCCCTGACCCGCGCGCCTCACGGAGTTTCCCCGCGCCCCTTCCGGGCGCGGGGAACCGTGAGTCAGGCCGTCAGGAACTTCTCCAGGGCCTCTACGACCATCCTGTGGTCCTCGACCTGGGGGAGGCCCGAGACGACCACGGTGCCGATGACGCCCGCGTCCGTCACCGCGATCGGGAACGCGCCGCCGTGGGCCGCGTACGTGTCGGGGTCCAGGCGCGAGGAGTCCTCGAAGGTCGTGCCCTTGGCGCGGAAGCGCGAGCCGACCAGCAGCGAGGAGCACCCGTACCGCTCGACGACGCGCCGCTTGCGGTCGATCCAGGCGTCGTTGTCCGGGGTCGAACCCGGCAGCGCCGCGTGGAAGAGCTGCTGGCCGCCACGGCGGATGTCGATGGCGACCGGCGCCTGGCGCTCGCGGGCGAGTTCGACGAGCAGGGTGCCGAGGGCCCAGGCGTCGTCGTGGGTGAAACGCGGGAGCGTCAGCCGGCGCTCCTGCTCCTCGAGCTCGGCGATCTCCGGTGCGACGGGCGCGTTCACAGGGACACCACCACGGACTCGCGGGCGGAGCGGCGGGCCGCCTCCAGGACGTCGAGCGCGGCGGCGGCCTCGTGGGCGGTGACCGGGTTCGGGGCGCCGTCACGGATGGCGGCGGCGACGGCCGCGTAGTACGCCGGGTACGTGCCCGGGACCGTCGGCTCGGGACGGCCGCCACCGGTCAGCGGGGACTCGCCGGAGCCGACGCGGCCCCACAGGGCCTCCGGCTCGACGCCCCACGCGGCACCGGCGCCGGGGCGCTTGCCCTCGCGCAGGTCGGCCTCCTGCGGGTCGAGGCCGTACTTGACGTACCCCGCCTGCGAGCCGAGGACCCGGAAGCGCGGGCCGAGCTGGGCGGTCGTCGCGGTGACGTAGAGGTGGGAGCGGACCCCGTTCTCGTGCGTGATCGCGATGAACGTGTCGTCGTCGGTCAGCGCGCCCGGACGGCGGACGTCCGACTCCGCGTACACCGAGGCGGCGGGGCCGAAGAGGACGAGCGCCTGGTCGACGAGGTGGCTGCCGAGGTCGTAGAGCAGACCCCCGATCTCCGCGGGGTCGCCGGACTCGCGCCAGCCGCCCTTCGGCTGCGGGCGCCAGCGCTCGAAGCGCGACTCGAAGCGCCAGATGTCACCCAGCTCGCCGTCGGCGAACAGCTTGCGCAGGGTCAGGAAGTCGTTGTCCCAGCGGCGGTTCTGGAAGACGGAGAGCAGCAGTCCGCGCTCGTCGGCCAGGGCGGCCAGCTCGCGGGCCTCCGCCGCCGTGCCGGCGATGGGCTTGTCCACGACCACGGGGAGGCCGGCCTTCAGGGCGGCGGTCGCGATCGGGACGTGGGTTTTGTTCGGGGACGCGATGACGACCAGGTCGAGCTCGTCGGCGCGTGCCAGCAGGTCTTCGGGGGTGGCGGCGAAGCGGAGATCGTCGCCGAACTCGGCGCGGGCCTGTGCCTGGCGCTCCGGGTTCGAGGTGACGACGGTGTCGAGGGTGAGCCCCTCGGTCGTGGCGATCAGCGGGGCGTGGAAGACGGAACCCGCGAGGCCGTAGCCGACGAGACCCACGCGAAGGGGCGTACCAGTACCAGTCATGCCTGTCATGCCTTCTACTTTCGCAACGCTGTTGCCAAAGTGCAAGCGCGGGGGACAATGGGTGATGTGAACAGGACCGATGCGGGTGGGGCGGGGAAGCAGGGGAGCCCCGGGAATCCAGGTGTACCCCGGACTTCCGGAGTTTTCGCGGACCAGGGTGGGAGTGCGGCTCCCGGTGTCTTCGCGGACCAGGGCGGGGGCGGGACCTCCGGTGTCTTCGCGAACCCGGGTGTCCCCGGGAGCCGGGGCGGCGGAGGTGGCGGCGGTGTCGGCGCGGGCGCCGGGGCCGTCGGGGTCAACCTGCCTGCCTTGCGCAGTCACAACGCCGCGCTGGTGCTCGACCTGCTGCGCACGGCGGGAGCCTCCGGCATCAGCCGTCTTGAGCTCGCCGAACGGACCGGGCTGACCCCGCAGGCGGTCAGCAAGATCACCGCGCGGCTGCGGGCCGACGGCCTCGCGACGGAGGCGGGGCGCCTCGCGTCCACGGGCGGCAAGCCCCGTACGGTGCTGCGGCTCGTGCCCGAGGCCGGGCACGCGGTCGGGCTGCATCTCGACCGCGACGAGCTGACCGCGGTGCTCTGCGACCTCACCGGGGCGGTGGTGGCCGAACGGCGCGCCCCGCTGGACCTGGGGGCCGGGGCCGCAGCGGTGGTCGAGGGCGCGGCCGGGGAGGTCTCGGCCCTGCTCGGCGGGGTGTCGCCGCTGGGTGTGGGGGTCGCCCTGCCGGGGCCGCTCGACCACACCCTCGGGGTGCTGCACCGGGTGACGGGATTCCCCGAGTGGGACGGGTTCGCCCTGCGGGACGCGCTGGCCGGGCGGCTCGGGCTGCCGGTGGTCGTGGACAAGGACACCAACGCGGCGGCGCTCGGGGTCGCGGTGGGCACCGGGGCCCGGTCCGGCTCCGGCCTCGCGGGCGGCGGGTCCTTCGCATATCTGCATCTCGGTACGGGTCTGGGTGCCGGGCTCGTGATCGGCGGGGCCGTGCACCGGGGCGCCCGTACCGGGGCCGGGGAGTTCGGGCACCAGGTCATCCAGCTCGACGGGCCGCTGTGCGAGTGCGGGAACCGCGGGTGCATCGAGGTGCTGTGCCTGGACGCGGTGGGGCGGGGGACCGTGGCCGAGGCGGCCCGGGTGCTGGGCGCCGGAGCGGCGAACCTGGTGGGGCTGCTCGACATCGACCTCGTACTGCTGGGCGGTCGCACGGTGGCGGCCCACGAGGAGGTCTTCCTCCGGGGTGTCGGGGCCGTGCTGGAGGAACGGGCCCGGCGTGAGGGGGGCGGCGCGGCGGTGCCGGTCCGGGTGGCTCCGGGCGGGGCACGAGGGGTGGCCGAGGGCGCGGCCCAACTGCTCCTGGCTCCGCTGTTCGGGCGCGGGGAGGGCTGAGCGGGTCGCGTCCGGCGGGGCGCCGCGCCCGCGTGGGCCGAGCGGGGCGTCGTTCCTGTCGTGCGTGCTTCGCGCCGGGCGGCTTCGGTCGTGCGGCTTTGCGCCGGGCTGCTTTGCGCCGGGCGGCTTCGTGCCGGGCGGAGGGAGGCGGCTGAGCGGGTCGGTGCCCCGCGGTGTTCGCGGGCCCGGGCCTCGGTTCATGGGCCCAGGCCTCGGTTCGCGGTCACGCGGGTCGTCCGCGAAGTGGCGGGCGCGTCGATGCCCCGCGGTGTTCGCGGGCCCAGGCCCCGGTTCATGGGCCCAGGCCTCGGCTCATGGGCCCGGGCCTCGGTTCGCGGTTACGCGGGTCGTCCCCGAGGGGGCGGACAGGTCGTCCCTGGAGTGGCGGACGGGCCGGTCCCGGGGAGGCAGGGCCCGTACCCGGGATCCTTTGCCGGGCCCGGACCCGGGATCCTTCGTCCGGCCCGTACCCGGGATCCTTCGTCCGGCCCGTACCCGGGACCTTCCTCAGGCCCGTACCCGGGATCCTTCGCCGGCCCCGTACCCGGGACCCCTCGCCGCGCGGTGCCGCCGGACGGTGGGACTTGTGGGGCCGAACGGGGGTGACTCCCCGTTCGGCGGTCCGATGGAAGGGGTGCGGCGTGGCAGGGTCACGGGGCCATTGCCGGTGACCGACCGACGCATTCGACCCTCCCGATCCACGCCCCCTCCCGATCGGCCAAAGGCTCCTCATGCGACTGCGTACCTCTCATCCGCTCGCTCCGACCGCCCTCGCCCCGACCGCTCTCGCGCTGTTCGTGACGCTCACGTCCGCCCCCGCGCAGGCCCTGGAGGCCCGCCCGGACTGTGTCTCCTCCGACACCCACGACTTCCCGATCAAGACCCGGATCCACGGCGGCCCCGACGCCTACCAGGCGGGCGGCGGCTCCGGGACCTGGTACATCGACCTCACCAACACCACGGCGCACCCCTGCGGCGCGATCCACCCGGTCGTCGTCCTCGTGGACGAGAAGCGGACCCTGCGGCCGGATCAGGCGCGGCTGGAGTTCTACGAGGGCGAGCGGGCCCACGCGGTGCGGTTCGAACGGAGCGACCAGGAGGAGAACGTCGGACCGTTCGACGACGGCTTCCCCGGGTTCACCGTCGCCCCCGGCCGCACCCTGACGGTGAAGGTGCGGCTCTCCCTGGCCTCCGGCGCGAGCGCCCCGAACGCCGTCGTCGCGAACGCGGCCGTGGTGCAGAAGCACGACGACGACGGCGACTGGGTGGGGGAGTCGAACGCCTACCGCTTCCGGATCGAGGGCGCCGTCGGGGACCGGGACCCCGAGGCGGGCAAGGAGACCGGCACGGGGGAGGACCTGGGCGGTACCGGGGACACCGGGACCGACGCCGGCGTGAGTCCCGGCGCGAGCGAGGACCCCGGAGCCGCGGCTCGTACGGGCACGGACAGCGGGACCACCGCCGGGACCGCTACGACCGCACCGTCCGCCGACGTGCTGGCCAGCACGGGACCGGGCAGACCGAACCGGCCGGCGCTGGCCGCGCTGGCCCTCGCCCTCGTCGCCCTCGGCACCGGACTGTTCGCCCTGGCCCGCTGGATGCGCCCGCGCCGGCGCTGACATCCGGAGCGATCCCGGCGCCGACGCCGGAAGCCGACCCGCCCGGCGGTGGTGTCCGGCGCCGGCGTCCGGGGGCGCCGCACCTGGCGGCGGTGCCCGACGCGCCGTCTGCGACGATCGTTTCCGTGGACTATCCGAACGACCAGGACCCCGGCGCCCCCGTCCGCTCCGGTATTCCGGAGCACGGCCGCATCCCCAAGTACTACGCGGTCAAGGCGCACATCGCCCGGCTCGTCGAGGAGCTGGGCGAGGGAGGGCTCCTGCCCACCGAGCGCGACCTCTCCGAGAAGTACGAGGTCGCCCGCGAGACGGTGCGCCAGGCGCTCCGTGAGCTGCTGCTCGAAGGGAAGCTGCGCCGGCAGGGCCGTGGCACGGTGGTCGCGGGTCCCAAGCTGGAGCAGCCGCTGTCGCTGGCGAGCTACACCGAGGGCGTACGACGGCAGGGACGCACCCCCGGTCGCACGCTGGTCTCCCTCGACCGCTTCCCCTGTCCGGAGCCCCTCGCCGCCGAGGCCGGGCTGAGACGCGGTGAGCCGGTCTGGCACATGGAGCGGGTGCTGCTCGCGGACGACGAACGGGTCGGGCTGGAGAGCACCTACGTCGCGGTCGGCCGGGTCCCGGACCTCGACCGCGACTTCGACCCCGACTCCTCGTTCTACGCGTACCTCCACGACCGGCTCGGAGTCGCGTTCGGCGACGCCGACGAGCGGATCGAGACCGTACTGGCCACTCCGCGCGAGGCGCTGCTGATCGGGACCCCTCCCGCGCTGCCGATGCTGCTGATCCACCGGATCTCGCGGGACACCCGGGGGCTGCCGCTGGAGCGAGTGCGGACGCTGTACCGGGGCGACCGGTTCTCCTTCACCGCGCGTCTCGGTGGCTGAACCTCGTCGGTGAGGCGGGCTCCGGCCCGCCTCTTTTTATAACGTGGAGATAACGGGTCTAGCCCAAACGTGATGGGCAGTTCATCATTCGGTTGCCGGACGGACCCTCCCGATTCCCCCGTCCCGAGGAGCGTTGCCGTCGTGAGAGTGATAGTCGTCGGAGCCGGCGTGGTGGGAACCCTGCACGCCTGGCATGCGGTGGAGCGCGGCCACGAGGTCGTCCAGATCGAGCGTGAGGCGGAGGCCCGCGGGGCCTCGCTGCGCAACTTCGGACAGATCTGGGTCAGTGGACGCGCCGGAGGAGAGGAGCTGGAAACCGCCCTCAGGGCACGGCGGTTGTGGGAGGAGATCGGGGCGAGCGTCCCCGGCCTCGGCTTCCGGGCGTGCGGGTCGCTGACCCCCGTGCGCAACCCGGGCGAACTCGCCGTCGCCGAGGCCGCCCTGGCCCGGGACGACGCCGCGGCCCGGGGCTACGAACTGCTCACCGCGGACGAGGCGCGAGCCGTCAACCCCGCGCTGCGCGGCACCTTCGAAGCGGCCCTGTACTGCGAGCGGGACGCGGCCGTCGAGCCGCGCACCGCCCAACTGGCCCTGCGGGAAGCACTGCTGAAGTCACCGAACTACACCTTCAGGCCGGGCCGGGAGGTCCGCGAGGTGATCGGCGAGAACGCGGTGCGCGACGACCACGGGGACATCCACACCGGCGACGCCGTGGTGCTGTGCACGGGAGCCTGGCTCGGCGGCCTCGTACGCGAACTGGCGGGCCCCGACCTGCCCGTGCGGCGCGTCCGGCTGCAGATGATGCAGACCGACCCGCTGGGCGAGCCGCTGACCACCTCGGTCGCCGACGCGGACAGCTTCCGCTACTACCCCGCGTACCGGAGCGCGGCGCTGGACGAGCTCAACGCCCTTCAGCCGCAGGCGCCGACCGCCGCCGAACACCGGATGCAGTTGCTCATGGTGCAGCGCGCCGACGGCGGGCTCACCATCGGCGACACCCACGAGTACGAGCACCCCTTCGCCTTCGACACCCTCGAAGACCCCTACGACCACCTCGCCGAGGTCGTCGAATCCTTCCTCGGCCGCCCGCTGCCGAGGATCCGGCGCCGCTGGGCCGGGGTGTACGCGCAGTGCACCGACCCGAGCCGGGTCGTGCACCGCCAGCAGGTGCGGGACGGGGTGTGGCTGGTCACCGGGCCCGGTGGGCGCGGCATGACCTGCTCACCCGCGATCGCGGAGACCACCGCCGACGAGCTGGGATGGTGACCGAGTTGAACGACATACGACTTGTGGTGCTCGACATGGCCGGCACCACCGTCGCCGACGGCGGCCTCGTGGAACGGGCCTTCGCCGCGGCCGCCGCGGAACTGGGCGTCGAGCCCGGCTCCGCCGACCACGCGGCGAAGCTCGACCACGTACGGGCCACCATGGGCGAGTCCAAGATCTCCGTGTTCCGGCACCTGTTCGGTGAGGAGTCCCTCGCCCGGCGCGCCAACGCCGCCTTCGAGAAGGCGTACGGGGAACTCGTCGACGAGGGGCACATCGCGCCGGTCGCCGGGGCCCGCGAGGCGATCGAGGAACTCCAGGGCGGCGGCCGGACCGTCGTCCTGACCACCGGGTTCGCCCGTGTCACCCAGGACGCGATCCTCGGCGCTCTCGGCTGGACCGACCTGGTGCCGCTCACGCTGTGCCCGGCGGACGCCGGAGGCCGCGGACGCCCGTACCCCGACATGGTGCTGGAGGCCTTCCTGCGCACGGGGGCCGCGGAGGGGGTCCGGCAGATCGCCGTCGCCGGCGACACCTCGTACGACATGCTCAGCGGGGTACGCGCCGGGGCGGGTGTCGTGGCCGGTGTGCTCACCGGGGCGCACCGGGAGGAGGCGCTGCGCGGCGCCGGGGCCGGACACGTGCTCGGCTCGGTCGCCGAACTCCCGGCGCTCCTCGCCGACGCGGCCGTCGGAGCCGGGCGATGAGCGGCGGCATCCGCTTCGACCGGGTCTCCGTCGCCTACGACGGCACCACAGTGCTCGACTCCCTCGACCTGGCCGTCGAACCCGGCGAGGTGATGGCCCTGCTCGGACCGTCGGGCTCGGGGAAGACCACCGCGCTGCGGGCCGTCGCCGGCTTCGTGCGGCCCGCCGCCGGGCGTGTGTTCATCGGCGACCGCGACGTGACCGAACTGCCGCCGCATCGGCGGGGGATCGGCATGGTTGTCCAGCAGTACGCGCTCTTCCCGCACATGCGGGTCGAGGACAACGTCGCCTTCGGCCTCAAGGCGCGCGGGATCTCCAAGGGCGAGATCCGCGATCGGGTGGCCGAGACGCTGGAGATGACCGGGATGTCCGCGTACGCCCGGCGCCATCCGCGCGAGCTGTCCGGCGGGCAGCAGCAGCGCGTCGCCATAGCGCGGGCGCTCGCCATCCGGCCCGGGGTCCTGCTCCTCGACGAGCCGCTGTCCGCGCTCGACGCCCGGCTGCGCTCCGGGATGCTCGTCGAACTCGCGCGGCTGCACCGGGAACTGCCGGACATGTCGATCCTCTACGTCACCCACGACCAGGTCGAGGCGCTGACGCTGGCCGACCGGATCGCCGTCATGGACAAGGCGCGGCTGCGGGACGTCGGCACACCGCGGGAGCTGTACCGGGCGCCGCGCACCGAGTTCACCGCGGCCTTCGTGGGCGAGGCGAACCTGCTGCCGGTACGGGTGACGGTGGACGGAGTCACCTTCGCCGGGACCGAGTTGAAGGTGCCGACCGGGGATGCCGTCGAAGGCGCGGGTGCCACGTTGTGCGTACGGCCGCACCTCGTCGGACTCGGCGCCGGCCCCAACGTCCTCAACGGGCGTCTGGCCGACGTGCAGTGGCGCGGTGCGACCCATCGCCTCCACGTCGACGTGGGCGGCCACCGGGTGATGGCCGATCTGCGGGAGCTGCGCACGGCCCCCGCGCCGGGCGACCTCGTCGAGCTGCACTTCGCACCGGAGGACGCCGTCCTGCTCGCCGCGGGGGTGACCGATGGGTAGGCCCGGTGAGCCCGTGATCACGGACGGCCCGGCGTCGCCGGCCGTGCCCGACCTCCCCGGAGCGCCCGGCTCCGCCCGGACAGGGGGCACCCCCGCCGCCGAGCGGAACGACGGACCACGGCGGGTGGAGGGGGGAGGAGGCCCCCGGCGCCGGCCCACCGCCGCGCTGTGGGCCCTGCCGCCCGTCGCCGTCCTCGGCCTCGTCTTCCTCTACCCGCTCGCCCTCGTCGTCCGGCAGTCGTTCCGGCCCGAGACCGGGGGGACCTCGGCGCAGGCCTACGGCGACGTGTTCGCCTCCACGGCGTTCCGGGAGGCGCTCGGGACCACCGTATGGCTGGCGGTGGGGTCCACGGCCGGCTGTCTGGTCCTCGGGTTCGCGCTCGCCCTGGTCATCGCCTTCGTGCCGTTCCCCGGAGCCAAGGCGGTCGCCCGGTTCATCGACGTGTTCCTGTCCTTCCCGTCCTTCCTGATCACGCTCGCCCTGCTGTTCGTGTACGGGACGGTCGGCATCGCCAACGGGCTCTGGACCGGCGCCACCGGGGCCGCCGAGGGCCCCTTCCGGTTCCTGACCACACCGTGGGGAGTTCTGCTCGCCGAGGTCACCTACTTCACCCCGTTCGTGATGCGGCCCCTGCTCGCCGCCTTCTCGGGGATCGACACCCGGCAGCTCGAAGTGGCCTCCTCACTCGGTGCGCGGCCCGCGCGGATCGTGCGGCAGGTGATCCTGCCCGAGGCGCTGCCCGCGCTCGCGGCCGGCGGCAGCCTCGTCCTCGTGCTCTGCCTGAACGAGTTCGGGATCGTCCTGTTCACCGGGGCGAAGGGGGTCACGACCCTGCCGATGCTCGTCTACAGCAAGGCGATCCTGGAGTCGGACTATCCCGGAGCCTGCGTCGTCGCCGTCGTCAACGTCCTGATCTCCGTGGGTCTCTACGGTCTCTACCGGGTGGTGAGCCGCCGTGCTGGTGCATAGCCGCAAGGGCAAGTGGGCCGTCTGGGCCGTCTTCCTCCTCCTCTTCCTGCCCCTGTTCGCCCTGCCGCTGCTCGTCGTGCTCGCCGCGTCCTTCGCCACCAACTGGTCCGGCGTGCTCCCCTCCGGCCTCACCACCGGGCACTACGCGGCCGCCACCCGGGGCGAGTCCCTCCACGCCCTCACCACCAGCCTGGTCACCGCGGTCACCGCGAGCCTGCTGGCGCTGCTCGTCGGCACCTGGGCCGCGCTCGCCGGGCACGCCCTGGGACGGCGCGGCAGGCGTGTCCTCGACACCCTGTTCATGCTGCCGGTCGCGGTGCCCTCCGTCGTCGTCGGGCTCGCGGTCCTGGTCGCCTTCTCCCAGCCGCCGATGCTGCTCAACGGCACCCGGTGGATCGTCTTCCTCGCGCACGCCGTTCTCGTCACGGCGTTCGCCCACCAGTCGGTGTCGGCGGCCGTCGTCCGTCTCGACCCGGCCTACGAACAGGCCGCCGCCTCGCTCGGCGCCCGGCCCTCGACCGTGCTGTGGCGGGTGCGGCTGCCGCTGCTGCTGCCCTCGCTGACCGCCGCCGCGGGCCTCTGCTTCGCCCTGTCCATGGGCGAGTTGAGCGCCACCATGATGCTCTACCCGCCCGACTGGACCCCGCTTCCCGTCCAGATCTACGCGGCCACCGACCGCGGCGCCCTCTTCACCGGGTCCGCGCTCGCCGTGGTCCTCATGACGGCGACCGTGCTCGTCCTGTCCGCCGTCTCCCGGATCCGCACCAGGGCCACCTACCGCTGATCCGTCCGCCCGCCCCACCCCCAAAAGCCCTGACAACGCAAGGAGTTCATCTCGCCATGCCCGCACACGCGCCCTCCCGGCACCTCACTCCGATCGCCGCCGTCATCGGCGCCCTCGCCCTCGCCGGCTCCCTCACCGCCTGCGGCGGGGACTCCGCGGCCTCCGACGCCAAGGTCGTCACCGTGTACAGCGCGGACGGCCTCAAGGGGGAGAACGGGGACGGCTGGTACGACCGGGTCTTCAAGGACTTCGAGAAGCAGACCGGGATCAAGGTCGAATACGTCGAGGGAGGCTCGGGCGAGATGGTCCAGCGGGCCGTCCGCGAGAAGACCAACCCGCAGGCGGACGTCCTCGTCACGCTCCCGCCGTTCATCCAGCAGGCCGACGGCAAGGGGCTGCTCCAGAAGTACTCCCCCAAGGGCTCCGACCAGGTCGACGGGGCCGACAAGGCCGCCGACGCGACCTGGACCTCCGTCGTCAACAACTACTTCGGCTTCGTCTACAACAAGAAGGAGCTGAAGCAGGCGCCCACCACCTGGAACGAGCTGCTCGAGGGGACGTACAAGAACAAGCTCCAGTACTCCACCCCGGGCGTCGCCGGAGACGGAACCGCCGTGCTCATCAAGGCGATCCACGACTTCGGCGGCAAGGACGCGGCGCTCGCCTACCTGAAGAAGCTCCAGGCCAACAACGTCGGCCCGTCCGCGTCCACCGGCAAACTCGCCCCCAAGGTCGACAAGGGCGAACTGCTGGTCGCCAACGGAGACGTCCAGATGAACTACGCGCAGTCCAAGGACATGCCGAACCTGGGCATCTGGTTCCCGCAGGCCACCGGCGAGGCCGCCGACGCCGCCGGGAAGCCGACCACCTTCGCGCTCCCCTACGCCGCGGGCCTCGTCACCAAGGCGCCGCACTCCGCGAACGGCAGGAAGCTCCTCGACTTCATGCTGTCCGCCGCCGCGCAGCAGCAGGTCAGCGAGATCGGCGGCGGCTTCTCCGCCCGCAAGGACGTCAAGGCCACCGACGCGAACGCCATCGCGCTCACCGAGCTCATGGACGGCGTCGAGGTCTTCCAGCCGGACTGGTCCGACATCGACAAGAACCTGACCACGTACGTCGAGGACTGGAAGTCCGCCACCGGTAGCTGAACCACCCCGGCCGGACCCGGCCACCCGCGATGCCCCTGGAACCGCCGGGGGCATCGCCGTGCCCCACCGCGCCACCCTCGCTGTCCGTCCGTGCTCCACACCCTCGTCCCCCTTCCGGAGGATCACGTGTCGTCACGCATGTCCCGTCGCTCCCTGCTCGCCTCCGCGGCCGGTCTGGCCCTGGCCGCCGGCCCCCTCGCCTCCGTCGCCCGAGCCGCCGCCAAGACCCCCAAGGTCCTCGTCATCGGCCTCGACGGCACCCTGCTCGACCGCGTCAAGGACGCCGACGCCCCCAACCTCGACGCCCTGATGGCCGCGGGAGTCACCGCGCCCAGCAGCATCTACGCCAACCCGTTCGCGCCCACCCTCTCCGGCCCCGGCTGGTCCACGATCATCACCGGTGTCTGGCCCGACAAGCACAACGTCAAGGACAACACCTTCACCGGCCAGAAGTTCGCGCAGTACCCGGACTTCCTCACCCGGATCGAGACCGCCCGGCCGTCGCTGTCGACGTACGCGGTCTCCTCCTGGGCACCCCTGACCGACACGGTCTTCTCCTCCACGGTGGACACCCGTGTGTCCACCCCGAGCGCCGAGTACGACACCGGCACCACCTCGCGAGCGGTGGCCCGGTTGCGCGACGCCGACCCGGACGCGGTGTTCGTGCAGCTCGACAACGTCGACCACGCGGGCCACAGTTACGGCGCCGCGAGCCGGCAGTACCTGGACGCCATCCACGGCGTCGACACCCAGGTCGGTCAGATGGTCGCCGCGGTCAGGGCCCGCGCCACGTACGCCTCCGAGGACTGGCTGATCATGATCACCGCCGACCACGGGCACACCGACGCGGGCGGCCACGGCGGCTCCAGCACACCCGAGCGGCAGACCTTCATGATCGCGACCGGCTCGGCCCTGTCCGCCGGTTCGGTGCGTCACGACGTCAAGATGCCCGACGTCGCCGCCTCCGCCCTCGCCCACCTGGGCGTCGCGATCGACCCGGCCTGGGGTCTCGACGGGCGGCCCGTGCAGCAGCCCGTCCCGGACGACTTCGACACACTGCGCCCGCAGCTCGCCACCCGCGTCGACGAGACCGGCATCGGTGCCTCGGTGATCGGCTTCACGCACACTCCGCCGAGCGGCTGGTCGGTCGACAACTCCGCGATGGGCACGGGCGGGGTCACCGAGTGGCGCGGCTGGTCCTTCACCACGGACGAGTTCTGGACGAAGGCGCAGGCCGACCAGAACCGTGAGAGCAACGTCCGCGCGCGCAACGTGTTCGCGGTCGCCGACGGCGACGAGTGGCAGGACAAGGCGTTCTCGGGCACCTTCGACTCCACGCTCGTCAGCCCCGCGTACCCGGTCACCGGCGGCGCCGCCGCCACCCTCACCTACACCACCTACTACCGCCAGGAGTCCCCGCAGAAGGGCGAGGTGCTCGTCTCCTACGACGGTGCCGCGCCCGTCGGCGTGAAGACGTACACCGCCGACACGTCCTCCCGTGTGGAGAAGCTGACCCTCCAGGTCCCTGCCGGTGCCACGACCGCGCGCGTGCGCTTCCGCTACACGGGCGGCAACAACTGGTACTGGGTGATCGACGGAGTGTCGGTGAAACCGGTCTGACCGGACCGGCACCGCGAGGTCCTGACTAGGCTGAGGGCGTCGGCACAGTGTCGTTCCGGCGCCCCCGGATCGAGTGCGTACGTACGCCAGGACGGCAGGAGACCCAGCACATGTCAGAGCGCAAGCCGATCGATTCGTGGCTCACCGACATGGACGGTGTCCTCATCCACGAAGGTGTGCCCATCCCCGGCGCCGACGCCTTCATCAAGAAGCTGCGGGAGTCGGGGAAGCCGTTCCTGGTCCTGACGAACAACTCCATCTACACCGCGCGCGACCTGCACGCCCGGCTCAACCGCATGGGCCTGGACGTGCCGGTCGAGAACATCTGGACCTCCGCCCTCGCCACCGCGAAGTTCCTGGACGACCAGCGGCCCGGCGGCACGGCGTACGTCATCGGCGAGGCGGGTCTGACCACCGCGCTGCACGACATCGGGTACGTCCTGACCGACCACGAACCCGACTACGTGGTCCTCGGGGAGACCCGTACGTACTCCTTCGAGGCCATGACCAAGGCGGTCCGGCTGATCAAGGGCGGCGCCCGGTTCATCGCGACCAACCCGGACGAGACCGGCCCCTCCACCGAGGGCCCGCTGCCGGCCACCGGAGCGGTCGCCGCGCTGATCACCAAGGCCACCGGCAAGCAGCCGTACTTCGCGGGCAAGCCCAACCCGCTGATGATGCGGACCGGTCTGAACGCCATCGGCGCGCACTCGGAGTCCAGCGCGATGATCGGCGACCGCATGGACACCGACGTGCTGGCCGGTCTGGAGGCGGGGATGCAGACCTTCCTCGTACTGACCGGGCTGACCACCCCGGAGGAGATCGAGCGCTACCCGTACCGGCCGTCGAAGATCGTCGACTCGATCGCGGACCTCGTCGACCGCGTCTGAGCGGGCGTTCTCGCTTCCCGAGCGGGGCGGAGGCGGTTCCAAACCCCTGGTGGCGCGCAGGGACCCGTACGGAGCAGTGGCGGCCCGCTGAAGATGCGGGGCGCCCGGCCGGGGGGGGGGGTGGAGGTTTGTGGGGGGTTGTAGATGGGCGGCCTGGGCGGGACACACTGGGCCCGGGGGGGGGGGGCCGCCGCGGGGGCCGCCCGGGCGCGTGCGCCGCAGCGGGTGGCGACAAGCCCCCCCACGGCGACGAGGGCCGTGTGGGC